>DATEGO010000129.1:0-181801 GCA_035280065.1 Candidatus Acidiferrum sp. | reverse complement strand
GACAAATTGTGAATGGGCGAGTGTTTTGGGGAGCGACCGAGGCGTAATCGTGCTTACGCGATGCAAGGCGACACTGTCAAAGTGCGCGCTGCGTACCAGGATTTTCTCACGTTGTGGAAATATGCTGACGCCGACATTCCCGCATCAGCAAAGAAGGGGACGAGTATCTGCGGACACTGCTGGTGCAGGGCGCTCACTATATTCTGGGACCCTTTGAGGAAGACAGTGATTTGCGGCGCTGGGGAAAGAAGCTTGCCGAGCGAGGAGGGAAAACCGCCAAGAAGCGGGCGGTGGTGGCTGTGGCGCGAAAGCTAGCGGTACTCCTTCACCGGTTGTGGGTGACTGGAGAGGTGTACGAACCGCTGCGCAATAGCCAAAAAGCGATGAGCACAGCGGCGTAGAGAGTTTGTACCGAACAGCTGAGCTCGACCGCCGAGTTTAGGTGACTGCGATCAACTCCTGGTCCCAACTTCCCTCGTACCGAGGGACGCGGAGGACGCTTATCAGGTGGCAGCACCTACTGAATCGAGAACACCCAACTGGCACCGAGCGAAAATCGCTCAACTACGAGTGCGGATGGAAGGGTGGCGACAGACACGGCTCGGCTGAACGGCAAAGAGATAAAAAAATGAAAAGAACAAAACTCTTACAGGAAAAAACCAAAAACTCTTGACAGGGATCGGCCTTCTCATGGAAGGAGTTGACCCGCAGTTTCATAGTAAAACCCAGATGTCGGGCAATAGACATGGAAGAGGATCGATCCGACAGACGCGACTCCGAAGGTCGTGAACGCGGCGATAAAGACCGCCGATTTGCCAAGACTTAATTTCCGCTTTCTAACAATAAGGGCCTTTTCTAACGATAAGCCCTAGTGAACAACTCTTGCCGAGCGATTCTGCACGAGGTTTCGCTGCTCATCACCAATGACATGCGCGTAGACTCCCAGCGTGATTCTCGCGTCGCTGTGCCACAGTTGCCGCTGCACGACAGGGGGAGTTGCTCCGTCCGCGAGCAGGGAACTGGCCGTTATTTCGCTTATTTCGCAAATCTGGGTACTCTATTACTACTTGTATAACAAGCGTTAGCTACTAAACGCTTCGTGTTGTTCGCGTCTTTGGGGACGCGAGGCGCTCTACTCGCATCCCGCGAGGCCCCCATCCTGGCTACTTATGCGCTTGGTTTTGTCCACTCAGAAGAGGGGCATAAGGGACCAGGAGTAGTTGTGTGCCAGGGCACGTGTTGGGTGGCGTAGTTTGCGACGGGCAAAAATCGGTCGCTGTGTTCGGCGTATCCGTGATCCGGATATAAGAGGAACTGCTATGACCCGACCCGTGATCGACAAAGTACCACTCTGCGCAGGCGGGCGCCTTGGTGCTTCCGTTACTCCAAGTTCCGTTTCCCTGACCGACAAAGACGTCAAAGTTGGCAGCAGGGGGGTTGGGACTGGCCAGGCCATCATCAAAACAATTAGCGGTCATGAGATTGTCGAGGTGGAAATGGAAGCCGTTACTCAGATGATCGTTAATCTCCAAGTTGTTGGGCAAACTGCCGTCGCAGTGAAGTTCGTAGCCGTTGGTCACTCCCGCGTTTGTCGGAGAGGTAGCACCCGTAATATCCACACAGGTAGCACCATCCGATGTGCACTGGAGCAACTTGCCGCCGCCAGTCATTCTGCCAGTGCCGCAGAACCATGCTAGAAGCGAAGCAGGAACTACTAGAAGTACCAAGATCACCGCTACGCGAACCACAGACTTGACCGGGGCCCGTTGCTTGACATTAGTCATAATCACTCTCCTCTGTGAATTGAGATGGGTTTCTACCCTCCACTCGGACTAGGAACCAGCACGAGCGTGGGCGTGACGCCATTAAGCAACAGGCGGACTACTGCGCAAGCAGGTGTTCATAGCAATTCGTCGATTAGTTTTCCTCATTCGCAGGAGCGTATTCAGCGGTGTCGGGATCTTTTTGGACGATGCGGCCCTGAGTGTGAGAGAAAGGGCCAGTGCGCCCACGCCGCTTGTAGTAATTGATCCTTCAAGCGACTCCCATGCGGTGCTTTGGCGAAACAGCTTAGCAAAAAACAATTGCCACTGGGAAAGGCGAGGTGGCTCCCACCTTCGCGTACGGCACAACGGCATAGAACAAACTTCCGTCGGGAGTATCGTGGTAGTCGCAAAACTGCTGGCAACTCGACGAGCCTTGCAGCGTAACTGTCACGGCGGATGGCAAATTGTGCTTGTTTTGTGCGCGTCCCCTGTACAACGCCATCCTAAACCAGCCAGACGGCGCTTGACCGCATTTAAGCCGTAACGTAGTGCTTGACTATTATAACAAGGCATGTTATATAGAGAGGCATGAACGAGCAGCTAAAGAGAGCCAGACTAGACCGCGGTTGGAGCCAACAGGAGGCGGCTGCGCGCCTAGGTGTGACACAAGCCTATCTGTCGATGCTGGAAAGCGGCGTGAGAAATCCGGCCCCTCTTGCCCGCAAACTGATGCAAGTGTACGGCTTGCCGCCCACCGTACTTCCAGCTAACGACGTCCGAGAAGACGTGACGGCCGGTTCCTTGGCCCATGAACTCGCCGCCCTGGAATACCCTGGTTTTGCGCACCTTCGCCGAGGCGGTCGAAAAGTGAATCCCGCCACTTTTCTACTGAGCGCATTAGGACAGCTCAACCTTGAAGCGCGTACAGCAGAGGGCCTTCCTTGGGTTGTGCTGCAGTACCCTGAGATGCCGACCAATTTTCTAGTCCGCGAAGCGCGAGCCAGAAACCTTCAAAATCGCTTGGGGTTCGTCGTGACTCTCGCCAAACGCGCGGCCGGCAGGAATGATCTTCAACCACTGGAACAAACACTTGCCGATAGCAAACTGGAGAAGGAGGATTCGTTCTGCAAAGAGTTGAACGATGCAGAGCGTCGATGGCTCAGGGAGCACAGATCCGAAGAAGCGCGACAGTGGCACCTCCTGAGCGATCTCCGGCCGGACGCGGTTAGGTATGCCCACTGATCTTCGATCACCATGGAAGGAATTTCTCGAGGAGCTTGACGGTATCCTAAGCGAACCGATTGAGCTGCATTGCATCGGCGGGTTTGCCGTTGTTGCTGCGTACGGTTTTCCGCGAAGCACAAACGATCTGGACTATTTCTCTCCTGAACCCTGCAACTACGCACGTGAACTGCAAGAAATAGCTGGCGAAGGCTCGCGTCTAGCCCGCAGGCACAAGGTTCACGTGCATCACGCCGCGGTCGCAACAGTGCCAGAAAGCTACGAAGAACGAATGAAAGAGCTTTTCCCCGGACGGTTCAAGAATCTCCGGCTTTTTGTCCTCGACCCTTACGACATTGTGCTCTCAAAGCTGAGCAGGAATCAGGAGCGGGACAGGCAAGACGTCGAATATCTTGTCAAAACCAATAGCCTCGACTCGAACACCCTGCGTGATCGCTACGAGAAGGAACTCAGGACGAACCTAATCGGGCCGCCAAAGCGGCATGATGCCACTCTCAGGTTTTGGTTAGAAGCATACTTTGGAGAGCCGGGAAAGAAGTAACGCAATCGGCCTTCTTCAAGCGGTAGCCTGTTTTTCCCCGCTTGTCCTTCCCGTCGCTCCGCACTCTCCAACTTTGAGTGCGGGGGCTGGGGTACTGGTGGCCATTAAGAATAAAATGGCACGCATGAAGCGCACACCTGCGGACGATGTCCTCCGAGCGCCGGGCCTTAGAGTGCGGCGTCGAGGAAGGTATATCGAAATCGACAGACACAGGACGCCGGAACAGCAAGCGCGGTTGCTAGCTAAGCTCGTCAACGGGGAAGGAATTCTGGGTCTAACCCGCGCTTTCTTCTACGCTGGCGCGCGCAACGTTACGGTCAGCCTGTGGAACGTAAATGACTCTGCGACGGCCACGCTCATGAAGTCTTTTTATGGGAATCTCAATCGAGGCCTGCCACAGAGTGCCGCATTGCGCCAGGCAAAATTGAGTTTGCTGCACGGCGAAAACCTGATCTGGCGCCATGCGTACTTCTGGGCCTCGTTTGTCCTGGTGGGCGAAGGTAAGTGAAGGGCTCTTTCCGAAACTCATCTACGGAAAGTGCCTTCGGTTCCCTCTGTCTTTTTGAACCGTCCTCCACGCGGACGAGGCTCATAGGATTGTGCTGGTAGGGAATCAGCTGCCAACGCCGCTGGACACTCTTGGACAGAAGCCTGCCAGTTTGGCGCCACCGGGGTTGCTCCCAAACTCATTCATTTTTCCGAATTGAGGTTGACAAGAAAATTAAAGTTGACAAGAAAGCACGCGGGAATAGAATCCCTGCAGCCAATGCGCCCTTGCGAGGGGGCGCGCGTCGAGGAGTTTGGGGGCTCGTTGATGTTGCATCTGGGCCGGTGGTGTGTACTCGCGCTCTTTTGTCTGCCTGTTGGTTCTCTGTCTGCACATTTCGCGAGTCCTGAAACAAGCAGAACGTTGAGTGCTGACACCGCGATCGTTCAGGCGCCGGATAGCGCCTCGATGAAGTCTGCCGCACCGGAAATCCCGCAAGTCAACATCGCTGGCCTTCCGCGCGAAACGCAGGATCAAGTCGCGAAGGCATACGCCGCCGCGCGCAAGCAGCCGCAAGATGCGGACGCTGTCGGAAAGCTGGGAATGCTGCTCGATTCCTACCACGTCTCCCAAGACGCCGCGCTTTGCTACCGGCGCGCACATCTCCTCGCACCCGCCGCTTTCAAATGGCTTTACTACTGGGGCTCGCTTCTGTTGCGCGAGAACAAAATGGGAGAAGCTTTGCCTGTCCTGACTTCCGCACTCCAACTCGAGCCGGAATATCTCCCCGCGAAGCTCAAAGCCGGGGAAGCCCTGCTCGGCGTTGGAAAGACAGACGAGGCCGGCAAGCGCTACGAAGGAATCCTTAAGGATTATCCCGAAACCGCAGAGGCGTACTATGGCTTGGGTCGAGTAAAGGCTGCGCTCGGCGATCAAGCCGCAGCGGCTGAACTCTTCCGGCAGGCCTGCCAGTTATTTCCCACTTACGGCGCCGCGCACTATGGTTTGGCGGTGGCTTACCGGAAGCTGGGGCGAATCCAAGAAGCCGAGGAGCAGGCCAGCCTTCATGAGCGCAACAACTATATCGTTCCGCCGTTAGCGGACCCTCTGCGTGACGAACTGCGTGCGCTCGACATGAGCGCGGCGACGCATCTCGAGCGCGGTGTTCAGCTCGAACAAGTTGGACGTACTGACGATGCCGTCGCCGAAACTGAGAAAGCGCTGGAGCTTGATCCCTCGCTTGCGAAAGCTCACCTGAACTTGTTGATTCTGTACGCCAAGGAGGGAATGGGCAAGCAGGCCGAGGAGCACTACAAGGCCTTGGTGGCCCTCGACCCCAACCAGTTCCCAGACGCTTACTACAACTATGGGGTGTTGCTTGTGGAGGAAGGCAAGTTCGACGAAGCTGAAAAGAATTTTCGCAAGGCCTTGGCGATTGCTCCCTCGAATGATGCAGCCCACAACAATCTGGGCTACCTGCTCGAGCGCCAGGGGAAGCTCGAGGAAGCTGCTATCGAATACAAAAAAGCGATAGAGGCGAATCCAAGCTCCCGTAAAGCGCATTTCAAGCTCGGCCGCATCCTTGTCAACCAGCAGCACTACGCCGAGGCCATCGAGCAGCTCCAGCAAACCCTAACTCCGGTTGATGAGGACACTCCGAGCTATATGTACGCTCTCGGCGCCGCTTACGGTCGCGCCGGCGACCATGCGCAAGCGCTGCATTACCTGGAACAAGCCAGGGAGCTGGCCGTGTTGCATGGCCAAAACGCACTCGCTTCCGAGATCGAGAAGGACCTGGAACAGGTCAAGAGTTTGTCGAAATCCTCTCAACTTTGGCGTGAGGGGGACGCGGGTCGTGTCGCGCCGGGTTAGGAGATTTCTAACAAATTGCAAAAAGGAGGTAAGTAAACCTTGCACACCAAACATCTAAAAGTTGTTTTGTTTTTCGCCGCGAGCATTGTGCTGGCATCGCTCTTGATCCAGCCCTTGCATGGCCAGGTTCTATATGGGTCGATCACCGGCACGGTGACGGATCAGTCCGGCGCCATCGTTCCCTCAGTGCAGGTGACCGTCTCGAACGAGGCCACCGGGCTCAAACGTCAAACCACGACCGATGCTGCAGGCACCTATCGAGTCTTGGATCTTCCCCAAGGCAACTACACAATCGATGTGACGGCTAGCGGATTCAAGCCCTTGAAGGTCACCAACATCACGGTGCTCATTGGCCAAGTGAACGCGCAGGACTTGCAAGTGCAGGTGGGCGCGACGACGCAAGAAGTCACAGTACAAGGAGCCGTGGAAGTCTTGCAGACTCAGAAGGCGGATGTACACACGGAAATCACCAGCTACGCCGTGCAGAACCTCCCCCTAAGTACCTACCGGAACTTCCAGGCAACCGAACTCCTGGCTCCCGGCGTGTTCTCGACGTCGGGCATCTCTAACAGCTACCCGAATTCCGTTGCCGACACACCCGAACGCTCATTCGAGATCTATTCGAGTGGTTTGCCGGGCCATGACAACACAACACGCGTCGATGGGGCCACGAACATCTTCATTTGGCTGCCCGACCACATGTTGGTCGTACCACCCCAAGAATCGATTGAAGAAGTGAACGTGCAAACCTCGAACTACGACGTCGAAAAAGGCCTGACGGCGGGAGCTGCCATGGACGTGGTGACCAAGTCCGGCACGAATCAACTGCATGGCTCCCTTTATGCATTCCATACCGATAACTCAATGAATGCGCTGAACTGGTACACGAAAGCCACCAACACCGGTATTCTGAACAATGACGGAGTTACGCTAGGCGGCCCGATCAAGAAGAACAAACTCTTCTTCTTCACAAATTGGGATGGTACCTGGCAACACACCGCTGAAGGTTTCACAGATCTCGTTCCCACCGACGACATGAAGAATGGAGACTTCAGTGCCTATCTGGGTGCCGTCGTTCCGGGCGTGAGCGTCTGTACAACGGAAGGTGGAACGGTTCCGTTGCAGCAAGGGATGGTTTTTGATCCCACGACCGGCAATGCGAACGGCACCGGGAGATGCGCCTTCTCCTCCGGGGGCAAGCTGAACCTAATACCTTCCACCCGTATGAACGCTGGTGCTGTGGCGTTCAATAAGCTCATCCCAGAGCCGAATACGAATTTAGGACTCATCTCCGCGACGACACCGTTTAATATCCGCAGTACCAAAGCTGCCCGACCATTGAGCCGCAACATCGGCACTGCCCGCGTCGACTGGAACCAGACTCAGAACCACGCGGTATGGGTAAAATGGACTGTTCAGCAAGACGATTTCCTTGAGCCTTTCGATCTTGGTGCCGCCGGCGGGAATGGCAGCGGCTCAGCTTACCAACGGGCCCAGATCGGAACACTCGGCCACACCTGGACGCTCTCGCCGACACTGGTGCTGACCGGCCACATTGGCTTTGACCGCATGACGGAATACGCCCTGCCTCCCGGATATGGCCAGCCACTCGGCCAGTCACTCCTGGGTATCACTGGAACAAACACGCCTGCTGGAGACAAACGGTATACCGGCCTTCCCGGGATCACGATTCAGGGTTTCAGCGGAATGGGCAGCTTGAACTCCTGGGAGCCGGATAATCGTAATGACTGGACCCTTACGACTTCCCATAACCTGTCTTGGATCAGAAGGGCGCACGAGTTCCGTATGGGCATAGACATCGCGCACAATCACCTGAATGCCTTCCAGCCGGAAATATTCTGCTGCCCGCGCGGCAACGTTCTTGAGGATTACGGCGGCACCGCGCTGAATGCTACAGGGCTAACGAGCGGAGGAAATCCCGTGGTCCTAACACCCTTCGTGCAGAACTCTTTTGCGATGTGGGATCTAGGGTTGCTTTCCGAAGCCCAAAACGATGCCCAGTTTATCAAGTCTACGGGAAAGGACACCCAGTTTGCCCTCTACTTTGGTGATCGCTGGAAAATCACTCCGAAGCTGACCGCCGATCTGGGTGTGCGCTGGGAATATTTCCCGCTGATTACGCGCGATGGCGTCGACAAACTCGAAAGGTTCGACACTTCGACCGGCTTATTGCTGTTCGGCGGAATCGGGGGCAATCCCACTCATCTCGGCATAACCTCGAGCACGCGGTTGTTCATGCCGCGTCTCGGACTGGCCTACCAGATCAACCCAAAGACCGTGGCGCGCGCGGGATTCGGAATGTCCAACGACACAACTCCGTTGGAACGGCCGCTGCGCGGTTTTTATCCCCTTGCAATTGGCGCGGATGTCTTCGACACCTCCACTCCGGCTGAGGCTGCAGCATGTGCAAACCAAGCCGCCGGGGCAAGCTGTTTTGGCAGCCCCGCCGGGCATGCAACGTTCGCACAGGGCGTGCCAGTGATCAGCCCACCCAACATTTCGTCGGGCAGCCTTCTCGTTCCCGCAGCGAATACAATTGGTACGCTTGGACCGGGCGAATTCCACCGTGGCTATGTGGAGTCGTGGAATCTTTTTGTAGAACGCCAACTGCCCTCCGACTTTATCGTGAGCGTCGGCTACGTAGGCAATCACTATGTCCACGAATTCAACGGAAGGGACCTCGCCGCAGCCCCGCTCGGCGGTGTTGAGCCATCTTACGGCGGTGTTCAGTATACCGGTGGGCTATATCAATTCCAAGGTTACTTGGGCTCGCACTATAACTCGCTGCAGGTTTCGGTAAACCACCGGATGGCCCACGGACTTTTCGTTCAGGGTGCCTACACCTATTCTAGGGTGATGGGCTACGTGGACGACAACACGTGGGAGAATGGGTTGAGGTTCAATTGTCCTCCTTCGCCAGCAATGCCTCAAGGATGCCTGCGCCTCAATTACGGTCCCTTGAGTTTCGACCATGCCCATAACTTCAGGTTGGCGTACGTCTATGAGTTGCCTTTTGGATCCGGCAAGAAATGGGCGAGCAGCAATAACGCCGTCAACCAAGTCGTTGGGGGGTGGAAGTTGAATGGTATTTTCACGGCCTTCACGGGCGATCCGTTGCTCATCAGGCAAAACATCAATAGTCTCGCCACGTTTGACACACCACAGACGCCAAACCATGTCGCCGCTATTCAATACCTTGGAGGGGCGAATAATGCCGCGGGATTCCCGATGTGGTTCAATCCCTCGGCCTTCGTGCCCAACACCTCGACCACCAGCGTCGGCAATATCCATCGTCTGAATTCTTGGCTCAGGGGGCCCGGGCTCTGGCAGTTGGATACCAGCCTTGCTCGCGTCTTCAAGCTCACCGAGCGCTTCTCCTTTGAGATTCGCGGCGAAGCCGAAAACGTGTTCAATAAGCCTCATTTCAGCGACCCGAATTCCACCGCCCTGACGTGTCGAAACATCGGTGGGGCGTGCGGTGGGACGTTTGGTGAAATCACCTCTACATACGGTCAGCGCGTCGTACAAATTGGCGCGTTTGTGCGTTTCTAGGACCCGGAGGATGCTCGAGCGCCAGCGCCACTAGCGGCACGGAAGCAAATCAACTGCAATGGTCAAAGCGGGCACCCTACGTGCCCGCTTTTTCTTGGGACCGGAATGGGGCTGGACTGTCGGGTTCGCGGGCAGGCGGCAAGGACGGCGGTTGTGCGCGGCAGTTGGGCGTGCAAAAATGAGTGCATGAGCGTGAAATCGAGCGGCGTAGGCGTGTGCGCAGTGACGCTGTTTGCGGTTTCGCTGTGCGCTCAGTCCTCTGGCCTTGCTGAGAAGTCGCATCACGCCAAAGACTTGATGGCGGCCCAACGATTTGAAGAGGCCATCCCCATTTATCGCGAGCTCGTGCAGGCACTCCCGAACAATCCGGGCATCGTAGCGAACCTTGGTTTGGCGCTGGAATATTCCGGGCACAAACGAGAGGCGCTTGCAGAATTCGAGAGGGTTCTGAAGCTTGAGCCGGGCAACGGGCTTGCCTTGTTCTTTCTGGGGACCACGTATCTGGATCTGGGTGAAGCTGCCAGAGCGCTCCCTCCCTTAGAGAAGCTGAGCAAGATCGATCCTGAGAACCGCGAAGCGCAGGAAGCGCTCGCCGAGGCGCGCTTGACGCTCCATAGATTCGCGCCTGCCGCAGAAGGGTTCGAAAAGCTTTCCCGCGACGATTCCGGGAAACCGAAGGTTTGGTACGGGCTTGGTCTGGCTTACGACGGCTTGGCGCAGAAGAGTTTTGACAAGCTCGCGAATCTGGCGCCGGGCTCTGCTTATTGGCTGGATCTCGTAGCCGAGTCACGTTTGGATACGCAGCAGCTGTTCAGCGCCTTCTATCTGTACCGTCAGGCACAGGAAGAAATGCCCGCCCTCCGCGGTGCTCATGCCGCGGTAGCGGAAATATATCGAAAGACCGGACACGAGGATTGGGCTGCCGTCGAGGACGAACGGGAGCGGCAATTGCCCCCTCCGAACTGCGCTCAGGAAGAGCTTGCATGCGATTTCCAATCGGGAAAGTATCATGAGCTTATCGCGGCGGCCGAGAGGCAAACCACGCCGGAAGCGTGGTTTTGGCTCACGCATGCCTACAATCAGCTGGCTCGCGACGCGTACGAACACCTCGCAAAACTGTCCTCTTCCGCGCCCGTCGAAGAGGTGATGGCAAAGATTGAGTTTAAACGCCGACAGTATGTAGAGGCAGCGAAGCATTGGGAGAGGGCCCTGCAGTTCTCGCCCGCCGACAGCTACGTCAAAGAACAGCTGGCCATTTCGGTTCTCGAAACGGCTGACCTCGTTCGCGCCCGTGAGCTTTTCCAGGAGTTGCTCCAGTCTCGCCCGGAATCCGCGCAGCTAAATTACTACCTCGGTGACATCCTCTTGAAATCGCAGAAGCCGGCCGAGGCCCTGCCCTTTTTGAGTAAGGCTGTAAACCACGACCCTGCATTGCTGCCGGCGCATGCCTCTTTGGCGCGAACTTACTTGGCGCTTGGCCAGCCAGACAAGGCCATCCCGCATTTGAAGGCCGCGTTATCTGTCGACGAAGACGGCAGCTTGCATTACGAGCTAGGGCGCGCCTATCAAGCGCACGGTCAGCTCGCGTTGGCGCGGCAGATGCTCAAGCAGTACCAGGAAATCCACAGCAAGCAAGAAGCGGAAAAGCAGTCTCTCAATCAGGAGATGCAGATCACTGCGCCTTGAGGCGAGTCGAATTATGAGAGTGGTGTTCCGCACCCCAGACTTGCCCCATTCTAACCAAATCGGCTGCTAGCTAGAGCTTTCTGGTTCTCGAACCGCAAGAATTTGGTTGGCATTTACGTCTCGGAGGACCTGCACGACACCGCTCGGCCATCGGATTTCCAGGCTCGGAATCCTTTCAAACTTCGCAAGCCCGAAATGTACTCCAAAATGACTCGAGGAGGCGTATCCGCAGGAGCTGCTCATGTGGTTACTCTGTTTGTCGATGCGCACACGCGCGCCGATCCCGTCGCGATTGCTCTTGGTTCCGGTGAGCTTGAGAATGATCCAATGGTTTGGATCCGGGCTGACGTTCTCCCAGAGTTCCGCGCGATCCTGAAGAGATGCAACGACAACGTCGATTTTGCCATCGTTATTGAAGTCCGCGAAAGCGCAGCCGCGGTGGGGGCGGGGCACCTGAAAATCCTCGCCCGCCTGAGACGATACGTCGCGGAAGGTACTATCTCCGAGATTCGCAAAAATGCTATTTGACTGCTTGTAGCGCGTGGCCTGAAACATCTCTACGTTGTCGTCGACGTGCGAACACGTGGTGAACAGGTCTTTCCATCCGTCATTGTTCAGGTCGAAGAAGCCCGTGCTCCAGCCGCTGCGCTCGATCGTCAGCGCAGAGAGGCGTGTGCGGTAAGTTGCGTCTTCGAAAAGTCCACCCCCGAGGTTACGAAAAAGCGGAAACGTCTCGTTCGCAAGACCTACGACGCTGATGTCCGGACGGCCGTCGTTGTCGTAATCCCGGAAATCCGTCCCCATGCTGGACACGGGCTTGCCGCTATTCAGCAAAGCTACGCCCGCCAGGACCCCGACTTCTTCAAAGGTTCCGTCGCCGCGATTATGAAACAGGAAATTCTCCTGGTTGTCGTTGGTCACGAAGATATCCATAAACCCGTCGTTGTCATAATCGGCGAAGGCCACGCTCATGCCCCGGCCGTGGTGCTGGGCAATCCCGGCTCGCTCGGAGACGTCTTCAAACGTGCCGTCGCCCCGGTTGCGGTAAAGCGTGTTGGTGAGGCCCTCAAAGTAACTCGGGTGGCAGTAAACTCGCAGGTTGCGCGAAGGGTCGCCGCAGAAACGATTGTAGCTCGGTGACCAGGAAGCGTAATTCACGACGAACAGGTCAAGAAGCCCGTCATTGTTGTAGTCAAGCCACCCCGCGGCTACGGCCCACTTGTCGCTTTTGATTCCCGCCTTTTCCGTCACGTCCTCAAAGTGTCCGTCGCCGCGGTTGTGATACAAGATGTTTCGGAAAACGCCAGCCACAAAAAGGTCCACGTGGCCGTCGTTGTCGTAATCTCCTGCTGCGGCGCCCATCGAGTAGCCGCTCCCCGCCACACCAGCGTCTTCGGTGACGTCCGTGAAGCGCATACCACCTTCGTTGCGAAAGAGGCGATTAAAGTACTTGGGAGACTCTTTCTGGAGCGACGGGATGCTCGCGCCATTGGTAAAAAAGACGTCCGTCAAGCCGTCGTTGTTGTAATCGAAGGCCGCCACTCCGCCGGCCATGCTTTCGATGAGGTGCTTTTGGGGAGTGGGGTGATTCTCCAATACGAAGTGCAACCCGGCGCCCTCGGCTACATTCCGAAAGCGAATGGGGCTCAAGGAGGTAACGCCTTTCGGGACGGCGTTGTGCCTCTGGTCCAGAGGCAGCAAAAAAGCCCCGAGGCCGGTGGCAAGAAACTGCCTGCGGCTGGTTTTGTCTTTGAGCGCCATGCCTTTTGCTGCTCTCCCTGCCATCATGCCATTCGCCAAAATCAAGCGTCAATCCTTCGAGAAGGAAGGGTTCTGTTCGGCAGCCGCGCCTTCGTATGACAAAGTTCAGCGAGAAATGATTCCCTTGCAGGGCGGCCTGAGCATCGAGCGCATGTGCGAGTTGGCTCGCGTGAGTCGAGCGAGCTTCTACCAGAACTCCTACACACGCAGCCAGAGCTCTATATCGTTCTCACCGAACTGTCGCTGCGGGGGTTACGCGAAGCAGTCATCAACAAAATGGAGAAGACCCGCGATAATTTCTGGCGGGATCACCTGTCCGGCATCATCGGGCGCGGAGTCGAAAGGGGGCGTTTCGCTAGGGTATTAATCAAGAAGCAACTGTCACTGCGCTGATAGCACAGTTCAGGGGAATCGGGTACCACGCAACACTGGGCAAGCGGAAGCGCGGCGAAGTAGACCTGGCGATTACCGAAATCGCAAGGCAGGTGGAACACTGGCTAGGGCGTGAGAAGATATGAAGTTCACTACGGTTCTGCTTCTAATGTTGGCGGTGCCAGCCGTTCCTCTTTAGGTTGGCCACATCCTGCCCACCGCCACTGACGAGACACTCTCCGGAAAGGCCTTGCTGTTCTCGCGTGGCGCTTTACTGGCGCAGACGCGACCGTCGCCACAGAATTTGATCCATGTCGAAATCGGTGGTTTGCGCAACGACAAGGGGCAGGTTCTGTATGGGGTCTCGCAAGAAACTCAAGGGTCTGTGGCGCAGATATCGGACATGATGGGAAGAAAGAGCATTCGTACCGTGGCGCGAATCAGCGCGCTTTGGGTAGTCAGTCTCTCGTCTGAACACAGCAAAAAGGCTCCGAGGCGAGCGGAAAGAGCCTTTCCTAAGCTACATCGAGGTCTTACGGCTTGGCCAGCGTGGTTGGTCGGCCCTCACGGCCTTGTGCAATAGCCTCCTTGTGTTCGCCTACGCGTTTGCCGCGCCATATCCCGCGCCATAGGAAGCCCGTCATCAATACTCCGATCATTGCCACGCCGAGCTTCATGCCAAACCAAACGGAATCCAAGGAGTCCACGGTCCACCAACCCTTGTCACCTGAAAACAACGGAGTTGCGTGCCCGCTTCGTGCAGATACGCAATGCCGCTGAACAGCACAAGCATGAATGTCTGTTTTGAAAAAAGAGATGGTACTTAGCCCTATCGGTTAATGCCTTTTTCGAAGGCGGTGCACAGAGGCTGTCGGACCTGTGAGTGCTGGCTAAATCGAATTTCTACGTCCCCTTTCCGTCTTTGGACGCAGCGAACAGGCGAAAACAACATTAGACATTGCTTTCAATCGGATAAAGGTCATAATGAGGGACAGAACGGGAGACTAGCCACAACTCCATGGAATGCCCGGTTTGCGCGACGCAAAACCCCGACTCTGCGTCCTTATGTGGGAATTGTCACACGCCTCTGCCTGAATTGGGTTCTGAAGAGACACTAAATGACGCAGGAACGCTGGTTGAGGAGTGGAGTGAAGGTAGCGCTTCCAAACCGTCCAAAGCCTTCAAGCCATCCATTCCGACGCCCAAGGCCGCAACCGACGAATTGGCGCACGGAACATTCCTTGGCGGTCGATACGAAATCCTTCACCTGATTGGCCGCGGCGGGATGGGCGCGGTGTACAAGGCCCACGACAAAGAACTCGACCGCACCGTCGCTCTCAAACTGATTCGCCCCGACCTAGCCCGCAACCCGGAAATGGTGCGGCGGTTCAAGCAAGAATTGATTCTTGCGCGCCAAGTCACGCACAAAAATGTCATTCGAATCTTCGATTTGGGACAGTCCGAGGGAATCAAGTTCATCACCATGGATTTCGTCGAGGGCCACGATCTCCGGGCTCTGCTCCAGGAGAAAGGGAAGTTTCCGCCTCCCGAGGCGGCGCGCATCATGCTGCAAATCTGCCGCGCCTTGGAGGCCGCGCACAGCGAACACGTAATCCATCGCGACCTGAAGCCACAAAACATCATGCTGGACGGAAAGGGCCGCGTCTATGTGATGGATTTCGGCATTGCGCGATCGGCCCAGGTGCCCGGAATGACCCAGACGGGAGCGCTGGTTGGCACGCCGGAGTATATGTCGCCAGAGCAGGCTCGCGGGGAGAATCTGGATCAGCGCTCGGATATTTTTTCGCTCGGCGTAATCTTCTACGAGATTCTCACCGGAAAGAAGCCCTATCCATCGGATGTTCCGCTCGCAACGTTGTGGAAGCGGATGCAAGAACCCGTAACGCCGCCTGTAAAGCTTGAGCCAAGCCTGCCGCTTGCCCTCAACGACATTGTCGTGAAGGCGTTGGAAATCAAGCCTGAAGACCGATTCACGAGCGCGCGGGAAATGGCGCACTCGTTGGAAATCTGGCTCGGCCCTTCGGCGGAAAGCTCCGCGATTTTTCTTCCCGCACCGCGAACGACGCACTACTGGAAGTGGGCTTCTGCTGCGCTGGGCGCGTTACTCATCATTGCGGTGGTGGCGTTCCGCCTAAGAGGACCGGTCAAACCGCCTCCCGCGCATGCGCCGGTTTCCGTTCTTGTAGCGGATTTTGCCAACACGACGGGCGACAGCATTTTCGACGAGACGCTTGAGCCGCCGTTGAGCGTTGCGCTGGAAGACGCATCCTTCATCAGTTCGTATAACCGCAACCAGGCCAAGAAAATTGCAGTGCAGCTGCGCCCCGGCGCCTCGACACTGGAAGAAACCACGGCGCGGCTCGTGGGAGTCCGTGAAGGAATCAGCTACATCGTGGCTGGACTCATCGAGAAGAGAAGTAACGGTTACAAAGTACGCTCGCGGACGCTGGAAGCGGCGACCGGTAAGATTGTTCTCGAGCTGAATGAGAACGCGGACGACAAGAAAGGCGTGCTGGGCGCAGTGGGCAAGATTGCCGCTGAGACGCGCCGGGCCCTGGGCGACAAGACGCCGGAGTCGACGCAATTAGCGGCCGCAGAAACATTCACCACGAATTCGCTTGAGGCGGCTCACGCATATGCCCTTGCGCAGGACATGCAGTCTGCAGGAAAGTGGGAAGAAGCGATTCCACTATACGAGCAGGGAATACAATTGGATCCCAATCTTGGCCGCGCCTATGCAGGTCTTGCAGCGACGAGCTTCAATTTGGGCCGCCGCAAGGATGCGGAGAAGTACTATCAGCTTGCTCTCGCGCACATTGACCGCATGAGCGACCGCGAGAAGTATCGCACTCGTGGCGGCTACTATCTTGCGAACCGCGAGCCGCGCAAGGCCATTGACGAATATTCGGCTTTGGTGCAGCAGTTTCCTTCCGACGACGTGGGCTATTCAAATCTCGCGCTCGCGTATTTTTTCCTGCGGGACATGTCGAAAGCCGTGGAGCAGGGCCGCCGAGCAGTCGAGTTGGCGCCCAAGGCGCTGCTTCAGTTGAATAACCTCGCCCTCTACGCGGTTTATGCTGGCGACTATGGATCTGCTGCCGAAGTAGCGCGAAGAGTTCTGGCGCAGAACGCATCGTCTGTGGATGCCTACGGCGCTCTGGCGATGGCGCAAACCGGTCAAGGGCAGTTCTCTGAAGCGGAATCAACTTACCAGAAGATGGCGGGCATCAGCGCGCGCGGCTCCGAAATGGCTACGATGGGGCAGGCCGACCTTCTGCTTTATCAGGGAAGAACGAAGGATGCGATTGCGCTCTTGCAGAAGGCAAACAGCGCATCCCCCACGTCTGCCAAGATGGACGATTCCGCACTCGTAGCTCATTCGATTGTAGAGGCTGAGGCCATGCTCGCCGCCGGAAGAGCCTCCGAAGCTGCCGCGGACGCTAAGTCCGCGCTGGCCCATGATAACGGAACAATTTCGCAATTTGCCGTAGGCCGCATTTACGTGGAAGCAGGACAGTACGGTCCCGTGCAGGGAATCATCTCGCAGCTATCGCGACGCTTGGATCCCGACGGCCAAGCGTATGGGAAACTTCTGGAAGGCGAGCTGTCTCTTAAGCGCGGCGAAGCCAAGCGCGCGATTGCGCTCTTCCTGGAAGCCGAGAGGCTTTCCGATACCTGGATTGGCCGCTTCAACTTGGGCCGCGCGTACATCGAAGCTGGAGCTTTTACTGAAGCGGATTCCGAATTGGAAACCTGTCTGAAGCGTCGCGGCGAAGCCAGTGCGATTTACCTGGATGACGTGCCCACGTTTCGCAGACTTCCACCCGTTTACTATTATCTGGGCCGCGCGCAAGAAGGGCTGAAGAGCCCGGCGGCCGCCGAGTCGTACAAGACTTTCCTGGCAATCAAGAAGAATTGCGACGAAGTGGGATTAGTCAAGGACGCTGAACGCAGAGTTGCGTCGCATTGAACTGGTAAGGTCTTCAGACCCGGTCAAAAACACTCTTCTACAAGACATTGAATGGCGCTGAAAGCGCGGAAGCCCCCGCGCCATTCGCAGGGCTGATCACCGTTGCCTTCAGTCTGTAACCATTTCCTTTTCCGTTGATTCCCAAGCCGCCAAAGACGGCAATCCCGCCTTGTCCAGTTGTTTGAGTCGTTGAGCCAGTGAGTGTCCCGCCGCCGGGGTTAACGGCGATGCTCATTTGCACAACCACACCGCGAACCGGATTGCCGAAATTGTCGACCACCAGCACTTTCACAGACGGCGTAATTTGCGATTGAGATTGCGTGTTGTCAGGTTGCACGGCGAAAGAAACCGTGAAGCTAGAGGCAACCGTAAGAGTGTAGGAGGCTGTTTTCTTCTGCTGGGGCGCGCCAGAGTCTATCGCCTGCACTGTGAAAGCATAGTTGCCGACGGCGTTTGACGTGCCGCTGATTGCGCCTGCCAGGCTCAGAGAGAGTCCGGGAGGCAGCGAACCGCTGGTCACCGAAAACGCGACGGGGCCGATACCGCCTGTAGTGGTGAGGGCTGCGCTGTAAGCGACGTTCGCAAGCGCGTCGGGCAGAGGACCGCTCGCCGGAGAAATGACGAGTGGCGCGGGCACTCGAATCGTCAGTGCCAGCGATTTGGTTTGTGAGGGTGAGCTTGCGTCACCAGCCTGTACTGTGAACGTGAAACTGCCGGTGGCCGTCGGCGTTCCGCTCAACGTGCCATTCGAATTGAGTGTCAGACCTGCGGGAAGCTGGCCGCTCGCGAACGTCCAATTGATGGGAGCGATTCCCCCGCTCGACTGGAAAGTGAAGCTGTAGGGAACTCCGATGATGGCATCGGGAAGCGCGTCGGGGGCCGTGGTGATATTTAGCGCTGCGGCGACTCGAATGGCAAAGGTCACGCTGGCAACTTGAGAAGGGCTGCCGGAATCCTGAACCTGCAGCGTCAGCGTGTTCCCCACGAGGCTTATTTGCGTGGGAGTTCCACTGATCACTCCAGCCGCACTCAAACTCAGCCCGGAAGGCAATGAACCGGAAACAAGTGTCCAGGATTGATTGCCGGTCCCGCCCGTGGCGGCCAAGGTTAATGTGTAAGGAACATTCACGACCCCGTCCGCTCCGGCGGGAGCGGCAATCACAAGTGGGCTGGCGACGTGCAAGTTGTAAACCTGGGTCGCGATCGCGGGAGGTGTGAAGGAGTCTTTCACCTTTACAGTGAATGTGTAATCTCCCGGAACGGTCGGCGTGCCTGAAATCAACCCGGTATTTGGATCAATGCTTAGTCCCGGCGGCAGCGAACCGTGGGAAATCGAAGCGGTGAGCGCCCCGAAACCGCCAAAGATATTCACCGGTTTGCTGTAGACATTGCTTGTAATGCCGTCAGGCAATGTGGAGGAAAGGATTGCCAGCGTGGCGGACGGGATGGCCACGCCTGTATTTGCGGGGTGAGCCACCACGACCGGCGTAAAGGCGCTGGAAAGGAGATTTTGCATGACGTTGGGATCAGAAACATTCGCGCGAATGACAACTTGTCCCAATTCGCCGGGCCCCAGCGCCAGCGTGGCGTTGGTGACAGCTGCGTCCGGCAGGTCCGGATCACCAAGGCTCCCCGCGGGAGTGAACACAGGGTTCGGGATGTTGGCGACGACGACATTCTGAATCTGCTGCAACAAGTTGCAGCCTTGGGCCACGGGGAGAAGATACTGCTTTGTCAGAATCAACTGGAGATTCACGCCCGCGGGCAACGGCGCTTTCTGGAAAAGCTTTACAGCATAGGAGGTGGTCGTATTCCCGGCATTGGTCACTTGATAGGTCGCATCGGTGACGGATTGATTGGCGATAGCGGGATTCGCAATCGCTGGATTGGCAATGGCAGGATTCGCGATGGCCGGATTGGCTATCGCCGGATTCAAAGATGTGACAACAGCGGGATTCGCAATCGCCGGGTTGGCAATGGCCGGGTTTGCGATCGCTGGATTGGCAATGGCCGGGTTCGCGATGGCCGGATTTGCGATCGCGGGGTCAGCAATGGCGGGATTGGCGATCGCGGGATTATGCGTTTCCGCTGAAAGTATGGCGGGATTTGTGAAGCCGAAATTGTCGGGATCCAGGATCTGCGGCGAATTGGGATCAGGATTGAAAACTACGAAACCGCTAAGGCCTCCTGCGACCAGTCCGCCACTCGGCGCCGTAATTTCCTGAGCGTTTACCGTCACGCTCGCTGTGGGGTTCGCCGACTGGATAAATACGGCGCGGGCGATGCTTGATTGCGCACCGAGGGTGACGTCCAGCGAAGTCTGCAAGCTGAATTGCAGCAATGAGGCTTGGCCCTGCGGGTCAGTCTGGCCAGTCGCGAGGGCCGGCTGGTTGCCGATGGAAATCCGGAAGCTTCGTTGAGCCGTGGTCGTGTTCCGCAACGTCAGTGTGAACGCGCGCTGAAGAAGCTGCGCTGGATTGCTGGGAAGGACACCCAACGGCTTTGAATTTCCTTGCGAGCCGACTACCAGCCCGGGAGCCACCATCGAGGTGTATATGTTCTGATTCCGAGAAGCGACGAAGCCATCGTTCACGCCGATCTGGCACGCAATTACCTTCTGCGTTGGGTCAAAAATACTGGTGTTCACACTCCCCGCAGGGTTAGAAGCGGAAAACGGCGGCACATAGTGCATCCAGTTTCCATCGGAAGGAGGAACAACGTCCCGGTTGTCGGTCCACACTGCATGAAACACAGGAAAGTTCGCTGAATTCGTGTTGAAAGCCCATTTCCCGCTCTGAAAAAGGAAAGGTGGAGCGGGGGCAATATCAATGTAGTCGCCAAAGAAGGGAACTGTCCCTTGCTCAAACATCGGCAGATCGGGGGCGTCTACTTGCAACTGCTCCGCCTGATTTGCGTTGTCAAAAGGATTGATTCCGAAGAGATAGCGGGAAATCCGGAACGTTGCAAAGCTTGGCACTCCCAGCGCGCCCGGGGGAAGCGGCGAAGCTTGTGCCCCCTGGACGTCAACGGTGTGGCGTCTTGTGGTTAGTGGGGGCGCGGCATCACTCACAAAAGAATTGAACACGAATGTCGAAGCGGGGTCGCCGACCAGCTCGCCTTCGAACTGGCGTGTCTCGGTGTAGCTGCTCTGGTCCGCGTTTTCGGTGAAGAAACCAAGCGTGTGATCCTGGCGAAAGTCGAAATAAACTAGGGACAGTTTCCCGGCGCTGAAATTCAACGACGGCATCAGTTGGTGACCGCGGCCGGAAAGATTGCTGAACGCGTTGCCGTTGTCGTCTAGGACTGGACCGTTATCCACGAGCGCCGGCGCGGAAGACCAATTCAAGCCATCCGCTGAGACTTGCATCTTGATGCGGGCGTCGCCGGAAGGCTGGCGCTGCGACCAGGCTAAATACACGCGGCCGGTGTCATCCACGGCGAGAGCGGGAAACGCCGAGGTCCGGAAAGACGCGGCGGTAGTGCCTTGATCGAACGCGCATCCCGCCGAAGGCGGGGCAGTTGTGCTGCAGGCTGTAGGAAACGTCACTGCGGGCACAGCCTTAGAGAACGTGTTCCCGCCGTCGGTGGACTTGGCAATCATCAACGCGTCCGGCTGCGCGCTGGTAGTGAACCTGCGCCACGCCACGTAGATTGTCGAGGAAGCATTGTTCGCGCTGCTCGGGTCGACCACCACGATCGTGCCTTGATTTACGGAATTGCTTTCGCTCAACTTTGTTGGCTTGTTCCAAGTCGCACCGCAATCCTGCGAGCTTGAAAACATGATCTTGGTGTCCAGCAGGTTCCCGTTGAACGAGGTATAGGCAAGATAAACGCGCCCTGCGGGAATCGTCTGCGTACCCTGAGTTCCATCGCGCTTGGTGAAGGGCACGCGGCATGTTGCTGTTCCGCGAGGAACGTCCGTCGCAATCCATGGCTTGTCGAGAAACTGCCCGGAGTTTCCGCTGTCCACAATCACCGTGCTGAGATATTGAATCGGGTCGGTGGGAGCGAGGTTGGTCAGGCTGCCATTGGTATGAGTGGGGTCGCCATTCTCTTTGTTATCGTTGTCGATGAAGCGGGAAACAAAGACCACGCCTGCGCCGTTGGTGCCGCGATTAAAGGCAATACCGCTGTAATAGAAGAGACCGTTCGTGCCTGCGCGTACCGTGGGGTCGGCCGCCGCTTGAAACCCATGCAGGGGTGAAGACATGCCCACTGGAGAACTGTCCAAGGGAAAACCAGGGAGCAGCGTGCTCTGCCACGTTTGGCCTCCGTCGAAGGATTTGAATACTCCCAGCCAGGCGTCCGCGCGTTCGCTCTGGCCCGCCAGCCCGGCAATATCCACGGAGCGGTAGTCGTTGGCACCTCCAAACAAGTGGAGAGTATTTCGTGTCGAAACCGCGAGCGACGGCTCATTCTGCCTTTGTAGGAAGGGATCGCCATTGGTCCAGCCGGTGCCGGAAACCATGTTTACACTAGGACCCGAGGTTTGTCCAAGAACGACAAGCGGAGAGATGGTACAGAAAAGGAACGTACAAACAGGGACCCAGCGAAGCATGCGCATGAGTTTTTCTCCTCGCCGCACACTCTCGTTCGCCGAACTGAATTCTCAGAGCCTAGGATCTTGGGGACGGAATCGACAAAGCGACGGATGTTCAACGCAATGCTGGCAGTGAACTCCTCGCGGCTCCGCTGGCCGGATGAACTAGAGCAACGGAAATTCTTAAGAAGTTATCCTTATCTCTTCCATAAGTCAAGCAGAGAACCGCAGAGAGCCGCAGCTAAACCGATTTTTTCCGCAGCTTTCCTAAGGAACCGAATCGCCACAAACTGGACTCCGTCATGTCATTCCAATTACGAAAGCCAAACGATTTGTTAAAATTCCCAGTCTGTGGCAAGCGGCGACAAACTGCGGCTGGTGGTGAAGGGCAATAGCGAAGTATCGGCGTTGCTGGTTCGCCCGCAAACCGCGCAACGGCTTTTGGTGCTGGGCCACGGCGCCGGAGCCGGCATGGCTCATCCCTTTATGGAAAAACTCGTAGCCGAGTTGGCAAATGCGGGAATCGCGACTCTGCGCTACCAGTTTCCTTACATGGAGGAACGCCGGCGCGTGCCGGACAAACCGGAGCTGTTGGCAAGCACTGTAGCCGCGGCTGTCCAGCTGGCCAAGAAAGCAGCGCCGGAACTGCCATTGTTGGCAGGCGGCAAATCCATGGGCGGCAGGATGACCTCGCAGGCGGCAGCAGAGAATCTGCTCGGCCCCGTGAAGGGAATCGTATTTTTCGGGTTTCCCTTGCATCCGCCGAACCGTCCGAGCACGAAGCGCGCGGAGCATTTGGCGAAGGTCGGCGTGCCGATGCTGTTTGTGCAGGGGACACGAGACACACTGGCAGATCTGACGCTTCTGCGTCCCATCTGTGCAAGCCTTGGGGCGCGTGCAACGCTACATATCATTAACGAGGCCGACCACTCGTTCCACGTGCTCAAGAAGGCCGGCAGAACGGATTCGGAAGTGATGACGGAACTGGCTCAGACTACAGCCGCCTGGACGACCAAACTGAACGACTGAAGGAGAGGATTATGCGAACGGCGTTGCCCGAGAGCACTCAAGGACTTGCATTGCCAAGATCTCGATCGATTTCAAGCCGGATTTGCAAAATAGCGATTGTCACGATGCTGAGCCTTTGCTCATTCTTTGTCGCCGCTGCGAACGCGAACGCTGAGAACGGAAAAGGCTTGCAGATTTACTTTGTGGATGTTGAGGGCGGCCAGGCTACGTTGTTTCTGACGCCGGAAGGGAAGTCGCTCTTGATTGATACCGGTTGGCCGGACAACAACGGGCGCGATGCGGACCGCATCGTGGCTGCAGCGAAACTGGCCGGCGTTAAGCAGATTGATTTCGTGCTGCTCACGCACTACCACATGGACCATGCGGGCGGCATTACGCAACTTGCCGCGGAGATTCCAATTCGCGCCGTGATTGACCACGGTGAAAACCGCGAGACGAACAACGACGCGACTCAACAAATGTGGGAGAACTATCAGAGCCTGGTGGCGAAGGAAAAACTCAACCGCATCATTGCCAAACCAGGCGACACATTGCCGATAGAAGGGATGGAAGTGCGCGCGATTAGCTCTGATGGCGAGTTGATTGAGAAGCCGCTGAATGGCGGCGGCAAGAATGCGGTGTGCGACAGTTCAGAGAAGCGACCTGCGGATCAAAGCGAGAATGCGCGGTCGCTTGGCGTGCTTTTTACCTTTGGAAAATTACGAATTTTGGATTTGGGAGATCTCACCTCGGACAAGGAAGCTCAACTCGTTTGTCCAGTGAACAGGCTTGGGGCAGTTGATATCTACGTCGTTTCGCATCACGGATCGGTGTCGAGCAACAGCCGGGAGTTCTTAAACTCGATTGCGCCTCGAGTGGCCGTCATGGATAACGGCGCCGCGAAGGGCGGAGCGCCTTCATCGTGGGAAGCGGTCAAGAAATCTCCGCGGCTCGAAGATTTCTGGCAACTCCACTATGCGAATGAAGGAGGCGCAGAGCACAACGTAGCGGACTCTTTCATCGCCAATGTTTCCGGCCCTGATGCCGGTCATTATTTGAAGCTGACCGCTTGGCCGGACGGAAACTTCGAAGTCTTCAATTCGAGGACGAAACAAACAAAGCATTATGAGCCGGCGCGTTGACTGGCAGGAGTTTGTCGACGTTCGGCCCGAGATTGCCCGTGCAATTTGGCTGAGCCTAATCCTCCTCGCGTGCCTCACCAAGTTCTGCTCGATGGCGGCAAGGAATTCACTTACCTAGTGGTGAAGGTGAAAGGGTATTAGCGCAGTGGATTGAAATTTGGCTGGCCCAGCGCGTAACCTCAAGCTTCGGGTGCGGAGCCGATTACGACCAGCGCCATGGGGGTCGGCGAACCTGCCACCGGCAGAGAAAACTCCACAAGCCACAGGTCGCCGTCATCCAAATGAAAAACAGATGGAAGCGCCTTGGGATGATCTTCGGGAGGCGCGAGGCTCCAAACGGAAGGATGATTCGAACCAGTGGCCTTGCGGCTCATAGCGATTGTTTGATCGAAGGTGAGCGTTGCCGCGTCCTGGTCCGCGGCGGCGGGAGAAGCCACCACGAAATCACGCTGTGGCGCTACGCCCATGTGATTGCCATTATCAGGCAGGAGCGCGTAGCGCAGTGTATAGACGCCAGCCTTGATCAGCTGCTTGCGGTAGTCTTTGATCGCATTCGGAAGGCGAATAGCGCCAACGAGCGTGCCTTGAGCGAGCTGCGGAAACGTGACGCCGAGTGTCTGCAGGGCGTTGGCTTTTCCGGGAACGGCTTTGCCTAACCATAGGTCGCACACCGGGCCGCCGGGGCCGGTTACGCGAATCCCCGTCTGCGAGAGAGCGGCTTGAATGGGCGCGGCCAGCTCTTTGGGAGGCGCTTCATTGAGTGTTTCGGCCTTGTAGTTCTGCCCGGGGGCGTTATTTGGGAGACTTAAGAGAAGAGCAAGAAAGAGAAAGCTGGACAGAAACTGCCGCGTTCGAAACGCCACCATTGGCGAGCACCTCAGTAGAAGAGAATTGGATTCAGCGCGCGTCTTTGGCTACGTCAGTGACGGCTTCGTTCGTTGACCATTAGCCCGCCCGAGGCACCACTTCCAAAAGACGCAAATTAAACCGACCCCTCGGGCGAACTTTTTCGCGAAGCGGGCCTCGAAAACGAGTCAAGGCTGACTATCCCATTCAGACCACAAAAGTGCCGATGTAAGCGCTGCGGCGGTTCGATTCGTTCCAGGTGCTGCCAAGATGATTGCCGCTGTAGGACGAGCGGCTGGCGACCGCAGGCATCGCGTGCGTCAGATTCGAAACCAGGGGTTCGTAGTAGACGTCTTCGTTGTGGCAGATTTCGTCGGTGTCCATGATGGCCCGCGTGGTGATGCGCGCAAGGTCGCCGGCTTCGAGTGAAGCAGAGCCGTGGTGGCTCGCGTCCACGGTGAAGCGGATGGGTTGAACCTCGGTTGCGACCACGTTCGCGAGAAGCTTTCCGGCTTGCGCTTGCGCGAAGCTTGCAAGCGCCTCACGCTGAGCTGCGTTTGCGCGCTCGTCCACGATCAGGACTGCCTTCGCGGGCAGAGGATTGCTGAAAACATCACCGAGTGTGGCACTGGCGCGCACGACCGCAGCAATGTTCAATCCGTCGAGCGAAACGTTTTGCCACGTGCCCTTGTCCACGTGCCACGCGAGAACAGCTTCTTTGCCGGTCAGGTTGACCTCGGAATTGGCAAAGCAGGGTCCGGTGTAAACGTCCGCGGTGCGCGACTCGATGTACTCGCCTAAAACGTGTCCGGCCGGCTGGGCCGCCCGCGCGCAAGTGGGCAGAGCGATCAAACCCGCTGCGAGAAGCACTGACGGTACGGCGCCTTTCAGTTTCATTGTGACTACCTCCCTCGGTTTCGCTTCAGGAATATTTTCTCACAAGTATCCAGTGATTCAATCCAGTTGTTGCGAATGGGGCTCAGCATGCTGCGCCCCTACAACAGCAAACGCCGCAGGCTACGTGGTTTCGCAGCAGGAGCGGCCGGGACAGCACTTCTCGGTATTTGCGAACGACCCGTCAGGACCAATTAGCGATTGCGTCTGCGCGCACCAGAAAGGTCCCGAAGGCATTGTGGCGGCTTTTTCTGCTGGGCTGATGATGTCCAGGCTGTTCGATGGGATGTCGCCGCCTTCGTAAAACATTTTCTTTTCGCGCAGGCGATGGCAAACCGTGGCATTCTGAACGAGTTCGGTCAGGGTTGGCATGGCTACGCATCTCCTTTCACGGCGGCAAGCAGCGCGCGCTTGACGGCCACTCTGGCCAATTTCACCTTGTAGGCGTTCTGGCTGAGCGGCTTTGCGCCACGGACAGCCGCTTCGCCGATGCTCGCGGCCTCGCTTTCGTTGATGGTCTTGCCTGTTAGTTCTTTTGCTGCGTCATTGGATTGCCAGGGGATGGGCGCTACGTGACCAAGAACGATCCTGCCCGAGGTAACTTTGCCACCCTCCAGTTTCACCGCGACGGCTGCGGCGGCGAGCGGCCAATCGAGCGCTGTTTTGTGGCGCACTTCGTAAGTGGCGCTACGAAGACCCCGGGACGATGCCGGAATCACAATGCTCGCGAGCACTTCGTTGTGCTGAAGAACGTTTTCGCGCTCATTGTCGGATTTTGGAGTGACGAAAAAGTCAGCGACGCGCACCTCTCGCTGGCCCTTGGGCCCGACTAATTGCAGTTTCGCATCAAGCGCGACCAGCGCGGGGGCCAGGCTCGAAGGATTCACGAAGTACGCCGGCCCGCCGTTGCCAAGAATCGCGTGGTAACGATTCTCGCCTTCGGGAACGAGCGATTTCCCGTTTTCATCTTTCGCCAGCAAACCGTATCCATTGCGGAAATACCAGCAGCGCGGGCGCTGGCAGAGATCTCCACCGACCGTGCCCATGGCGCGAATCTGCGGACTCGAGATTCCCTCCGCGGCATGCGTGAGGGCTGGAAAGTCCGCGCGAATGGTCTTGTCCTCGAGGAGTCCTTCCATGGTGACAAGCGCGCCGATGCTCACGCCCTCGGCGTTCGAGTGAATGCCGTTCAGGCCTTCCACGTTTTTGATACTCACCACGCGCTTGGGCGTGACGACGTACTCTTTCATCAGGCTGAGCAAGTCGGTGCCGCCGGCAAGCACGGCCGCGTCGCTCCAGTTGGAGCCGAGGAGCCCAATCGCTTCCTGTTTGGTGCTTGGATGAGCGTATTCAAAGCGTTCCATCAGGCCACCGCTCCTTTCTGCTCGAGAGCTGCGAGCACCTTGTCGGGTGTCAACGGAATCGTTGGCACGCGCACACCGATGGCGTTGGCCACGGCGTTTGAAATGGCGGCGCCCGGCGAAATCACCGGCGGCTCGCCGAGGCCGATGACGCCGCGCTCGTCAAAACCTTGTCCAGTCATCATGTGGACTATAATGTCGCCAAAGTCGCCGATACCCGCAAGCTTGTAGAATTCGAGGTCGGCATTGAGGCACCGCCCGGTCTGTTGGTCCATGAGTTTTTCTTCGAAGAGCGCATAGGTGATGCCCATGATGCAGGCGCCGTAGACTTGGCTTTCCGCCGTTTTCAGGTCAATGATGAGGCCGCAGTCCTGGACAGCAACAAGCTTGTCCACATGTACGATGCCGGTTTCGGTGTCCACGCTGACTTCCGCCATCTGCGCGCCGCCGACGCCGCTGGAAATTAGATCGTCGTTTCCGCGCTGGCGCTGGCCGACGCCGGTGATGGGAGTTGTACCAAGTTTTGCGCAGGCTTGCTTCCAGGAGATCGCCTTGTTGGGATTTCCTTTGACGCGAATGTCGCCGTCCACGGCTTCCAGTTCTTCGGGCTTGACCGAGAGGGAAGGAGCCACTTTTTCCATGAGTTGGTTTAAAGCGGCAGTAGCAGCGCGGCGCGTGGAAGAGCTGACGCCGCCCACTGTTGTAGAGCCTCCGGACGCCCCGTCCGCAGGATATTTCGAATCGCCGATGTTTACTTTGACTGCTTCGAGCGGCAATCCCATCGTCTCAGCGGTGATGATGCCGATGACGGTGCGGGTTCCGGTGCCAAGATCCTGAGAACCAAGCGAAACAGAAACCGAACCGTCCGGCTGAATGACGCAGTTGCAATTGCTGGGGTGGCCTGCGCCGCCCCAGGTGTGAATGGAGACTCCTAATCCCCTTTTGATCGGTCCGGGAGTTTTGTCCCCGCGCGGATGCCATTTCTTCTTCCAATCCATCAGTTCGGAGGCTTTGTCCAGTTCGGCTGAATAGGTTTTGGAGAGCTGGCCGGTCATCTGGATGTTCTTTTGCAGCAGGTCGACAGGATCTATCGCGAGCTTCGCCGCCAGGTCGTCGAGCGCGGACATGGTGATGACGCACATTTGGGGGTGGTTGGGTGCGCGCCAGGCGCGAGCCGGGCCGATGTTCGTCAGCACCGCCGTGTGTTTGACGCGGCGGTCGGGGATACGGACGACGTAAGGCAGATTGGGTGCGCCACCTTGCGCGTCCGGGCCGCCCGTGCCCCAGGATTCGGACTGCCAGCCGACCAGCGTGCCGTCTTTCTTTGCGCCGACCTTCACGTTGGCGTACATCGAAGGGCGACATCCGGCGGCCATCAGTTCCTGGTCGCGTTCGAGCATCATCTTTACGGGGCGGCCGGCTTTTTTGGCGAGCCGCGCGCAAGCGAGTCCCCAGGTGTCAGCTCCAAATTTGCTTCCGAAGCCGCCGCCCATTACAGGAGTGAGCACCCGCACTTTGTCGGCGGAATCCACGATTGTCGGTTTGGCGCGCGCAATTTCGCCGGGTATTCCGCTCACGTTTTGCGTCGATGCGTACAAAGTGAGACTGTCGCCATCCCATTCCGCCACTTGGCCGTGAGCCTCGAGGCAGCAGTGGGTAATCACCGGGGAGCCATACTCGCCTTCGCTGACGACTTCGGCCTGCTGAAGCATTTGGTCCGGATTTCCGTCGGTCTGTTCGGCAAGTTGTTTTGTCTGTTCGCCGGCCTTTTCGGGCGAGGCGTCAGAAACGAGATGCGGAAGTATCTCGTAGTGAACCTGAATGGCGCGGGCCGCGTCGCGAGCCTGCTCTTCCGTTTCGGCAGCGATGGCAACAACCTCATGTCCGACCCAGAAGACTTCCTTGCCGGGTTCGGTCATGATTTCCACGGCCTTCACGCCGGGCATTTTTTCGGCCGCGCTGGTGTCAATACTCACGACTTTGGCGTGCGCGTAGGGCGAAAACACCATCTTGGCGTGTAGCATATTGGGCCGGTTGAGGTCATAGCTGTACTTGACACGGCCGGAAGACTTCCAAGGGCCGTCAAGGCGCGAGATGCGCCTGCCAATCAGGTTGCATTTATCTGTAGGAGGCCAATGATAGTCAGCCATCAGGCGCGCCCTCCTTTCATAGACATTGCGGCTTGCGCGACGGCGTTCCTCACTCCCATGTACGTTCCGCAGCGGCAGAGATTGCCGCCCAAGGCGTGCTTCACTTCTTCGATCGTGGGATTGTGATGCGTATCGAGGTACGCCTTGCAGGACATGATGAAACCTGGAGTACAGAAGCCGCATTGTTGCGCGTCGTTCTCCACAAAGGATGCGGAAACGGCGTGGAGCTTACCTTCGGGAGCAAGTCCTTCGATGGTGCGAATGTCCGCGCCGGATTTCCCCGCACGGTCGGCGACTTCAATCGCAAGGACACTGCAGGAATAGACAGGCTGGTTGTTCACAATGACCGTGCAGGCGCCGCAGGTGCCGCGGTCGCAAACTTTCTTGGCACCCGTGAGATCGAGATGGTTACGCAAAGCGTCCAGCAGCGTGACTCGCGGTTCGACTGTAAGCTTTTTCGCTTCGCCATTGATGCGTAGGGTCATGGCGACGGGGCCGGGGCCAATCACTTCGCCAGCAGTGCCCGGGACGACTTCTTCTGGAATAGTCGTCGCTGCGGATGCAAGTTTGTGACCTGCGAGTACCTGAGCGGTAGCGGCGACTCCCGTTCCCCCTACTAGCTTGACGAATTCGCGTCTTCGGAGGCTGTGCTTGCGTTCATCTTCACTTTTTGAGCGGTGTTCAGGGGCCTTGGGGTCCTCATCTTTGGTCATGCGGTGACCTCCCGGTACTCTAGAGAAATGCCGAAACGGTTCGGGGCCGAGGGTGGGGCGCTTCGCAGGCGCCAAGCAAACATCGCAGGCGTTGAAAAAACGATATTCCCGAGCGGCCCAAAAAGCTAGTCCATTTTTTCGCCCAGCTCAGACACGGGCGCGAATTCGTGCTCATCCCTTCATTCGCGCTTCGCCGAGTATCATAGGAAGCGAGGCGCCGAAGGTCAAATTGAAAATACTGAAGAACCGCTTCAGTGAGCTTAAACGTTGAATTTACGGGAGATTTTTATATGCATCAGGCGCCCGGGCCAACGGCAACAACAAAGTAGGTAGCGGGAGTCAGGCCCACGTTCTTGATGCTGTGCTCGTCATTCGAACGGACAAAGCCTACCGATCCCGGGCCCAGCCGGGTAGTGGTGTTATTCACGGTGATATCCACTGTACCCTCGCGAATGAGCCACATTTCCGAATGCAGGTGATGATGAGGCGGGTGGGGCGCGCCCTCGGGGGGAAGCGTTGTCTCGTGGGCCTCGACCGATTCCCCCGTAGCGAGCTTTCCCTTCAGGACGGACCGTATCGCTGCCGTGTTCGACGTGTGCAGCGGCAGTTTATCGCACGGAAACATGGCCGAGGGTAGATCGCCCGATTGCTCCGCCTGCGGTTCGGCCTTCGTCACCAGCGACGGAAGAAGGGCAGATGGGATGAGCAAACACATTTCGCGGCGCGTCAGAGACATTGCGGGACTCCTTGTGCTGGCAAAGGATTCTATCTTAAGGCCACCAAAACTACCTGAGAAAGCCTCTCGACTTCGACAGAAAGAATCTTTAGCATCCCCTCGCGTGTCAGAGAAGCAGGTTTTCTCTAGAATTTGAATAGAGTAAGGGACTTGTGAGCCAGCCGATTTTGCGCCTGGGAAGCGTGAAAGACGTAAAGCAATTTCTGGAGCACGTGCGGTCGCTGGGACTGTCGATTCCTTGTGACATGGAAACTCTGCAAGGCGCTGCGTCTCCACTGTCATCGCCGATTGTGCGCGCAGGAATTCGCATTGGTAACCGCATCGCCGTTCAGCCGATGGAGGGATGGGATGGCCTTGCGGACGGAAATCCGAGCGAGCTTACGATTCGCCGCTGGCGGCGATTTGGGCAAAGCGGGGCCAAGCTCATTTGGGGAGGAGAAGCGGTCGCAGTTTCGCACGAAGGGCGAGCCAACCCTAATCAACTTGTGATTGCATCGCACACCCGCGAGGGTTTGGAGAAACTGAAGAAGGCGCTGGTCGAGGAACATCGGAAGGCAATCGGCAGCGAGGATGGGCTCTTCATTGGATTGCAATTGACGCATTCGGGACGATTCTGCCGGCCCAGTGCACACGACCGACCGGAGCCGCGCATCCTTTATCACCATCCGCTTTTAGATCGAAGGGTGGGAGTGACCGGCGACGATCCGGTTCTTACGGACGGGGAAATTGGCGGGATCATTGAGCAATTTCACACGGCGGCGAAAAGGGCGTGGGAATTGGGGTTTGATTTTGTTGATATCAAACATTGCCACGGCTACCTGGGCCACGAGTTTCTAAGCGCGCACACGCGGGAAGGGAAGTACGGCGGAAGCTTCGAGAATCGGACGCGATTCCTGAGGGAAGTCGTCGAAGGTATTCGCGCTATCGCGCCGGGACTGCTAATCGGCGTGCGGCTGTCGGCGTTTGACACTGTTCCATTTCATCCAGACCCCTCGCGATCGTCAAACGGAAAGTTGGGGGCAGGAATCCCTGAGGCGTTTGAGAAGTTGGTTCCGTATCGCTGGGGGTTTGGCGTGGATCTGAACAATCCGATGCAAGCGGACTTGACCGAGACGATTCAATTTCTTGCTTTGCTGGGAAAGCTGGAAGTTTGCCTGGTGAATCTTACGGCCGGGAGTCCTTATTACAACCCGCACATTCAGCGTCCAGCACTCTATCCGCCGTCGGATGGGTACCAGCCGCCGGAGGATCCACTGGTGGGCGTGGCTCAACAGATGAACGTGACGCGTCAACTGAAGCAGCTTTTTCCAAACATGATTTTTGTGGGAAGTGCCTACAGCTACTTGCAGGATTTTTTGCCGAGTGTGGCCCAGGCGGCATTGCGGGAGGGCTCCGTGGATTTCGTCGGTCTGGGGCGGATGGTTTTGACCTACCCGGACGTTTTGTGGGATGCCGCCAATGGGAATGCGATCCAGCACAAACGGATTTGCCGAACGTTCAGCGATTGCACTACGGCGCCGCGAAAAGGATTGCCTTCGGGTTGCTATCCGCTGGACAAGCACTACAAGGTTTCTGATTTGGCGCAGAAGCTGAAAGCCGCAAAGGCGCAATAATGAACATCGTATCGTTCCTTCAAAGGCAGAAGCCGGGACGCAAAGTGCAGGGAATTGCGGCGGCACTCTTGCCGTACGCGGCGGACGGTCGGGTGGCAGTCGAAGCGTTTCAAGAGCATCTCCAGGCAACGCAGCGCGCGGGGTTGATGAACGCCGTGAACATGGACACCGGCTACGTCAATTATTTGAGTGAGACTGAAAAGGGGGATGTTTTGCGGTGGACCCGAGAGGCTCTCGGCAAAGATGTGCAGTTTGTAGCTGGCGCTTACATTGAGGGGCAGAACGGTGATGTTGTTGCGCTCTACAGGAAGCAGATGGATGAGATTGCTGGATACGGCGGCATTCCGATTTTGTTTCAAACGAGCCGGCTTCATGGAGAGCCGGGGAAGAAGAAGGCCGCAGCTTATCAGGCGGTATGCCAGGGATTTGCGCACGTGTTGGCGTTTGAGCTGGGACAAATGTTCGCGGCAAACGGCGAGATTTTTGATGACGAGACTGTCCGCCGCTTGATGGACATACCGGAAATCAAAGGAATGAAACATTCCTCGCTCGATCGCGGCATCGAATTACGGCGGCTCGAGTTACGAGATGCCTGTCGGCCGGGTTTTCGCATCTACACGGGAAACGATCTTGGCATCAACATGATTGAGTACGGATCGGACTATTTGCTGGGACTCGCGACGTTCGCGCCAGAGAAATTTGCCGAGAGGGACAGGTTATGGGAGGCTGGCGATCCGGGATACTACGCTACCTCTGACGCCTTGCAGTATCTGGGAAACGTTGCCTTTCGCGAGCCCGTGCCAGCCTACAAGCATTCGGCGGCTGTTTTCTTGCGCTTGGCGGGGCGGATTCCTACGGATCGTGCGCATCCGAAAAACCCCGAACGCCCACTTTGGGAGAAAGAGATGCTTGTGGATTGTGCACGGCGATTGGAGTGTTGTTAATTGCGAAAGTAAATTAACAATGCTTAAAAAGTACGCCGAAAGAACTCTCAGGAGTGCTCTTGTTTCGAGGCGGCTAAAAGATACCGGCTGACGACCTTCGCATAGTCCGCGATGGCGATTTCGGGCTCCTCGATTTCGGGATGCCACGCCTTTTCCCATTCGAATGAGTAGTAGCCCGAGTAGCCGATTCCGGCGAGGAGTTCGACTTGCCGCTTCACTGGAACATCACCGCGGCCGGTGAGAACGTAATTGTCCTGGCCATTTGCCAGGCGCGCATCCTTCAAGTGCGTGTGGCGAATGTACTTTCCAAGTTGGCGAACGGTAACTTCCGGGTCTTCCTTGCCTTCCACGAACGTGTTGTGCGCGTCCCAGAGCAAAGCAACATGAGGAGAGGCGGTTTTTTCAAGAATCTCGCGCAACACAAGGGAAGTTGTGAAATCGCCGTGCGATTCCAGAATGACCGTCACGTTCTTAGGCCCGGCATAGTTTCCCAATTCACGCAGCGAGCCGGCGATATGTTCGACCACGGCCGCTTGCGGCCCGACCAGCTTGTTGCCGAAAACTCGCACATAAGGAGCGCCGAGCCGGGCAGCCAGGTCAATGAAGCGTCGCGCGTCAGCAAGCTGTTTGTCATGCTCCGGGCCGGTGTCGTGCATGTTGGCGGAGCTGCTCACGCACGAAATGCGAAGCCCGCGGCTGGCGACTTCCTTTTTAGATTGTTCGATTTGACCTTCCGCAAATTCAGGGCGTGAGGGCAAATCCATTGTCCCCGCGAGGCCGCGAAGCTCAACCGCTGCAAATCCATTGTGCTGCGCAAAGTCGAGAACTCTAATCCAGTCCCAGGAAGGGCAGCCGAGCGTGGAAAAGCCGATAGGTAAATGCTCGCCCGCCGCGCGCAGCGCGAACGGCAACGCAGCCGTTGCAATTGCCAGCCGTTGCAGAAAATCCCGCCGGGCTATGCCGATCGTTGTCATTGATTTAGAACTGCTTTTCAGGATCGGTCTTAAAGGTTCTAGGTACGATCCTTCGAGTTTCGTTAACGGACACTAAGATTACAACGCCGCTGCCTCTTGCAGTTCTTTCTTCATGCCGGCCCAGCTCTGCCGCGTCGACTCCTCAGGCGTGCCCGCGCCACGCCAGTGCGTTTCCAAACTCACGGCATAAGAATACGCGTCACGTTTCAAAGCTTTGAATTGGCCCACCCAATCGATGATGCCGCCGCCCATGGGCGCCCACGTGTATTTGCCGTCTTGCTTCTTTACGGAGTCCTTGCAGTGGCAATGACCGATGCGGTCTTTCGGCAGGAGATTGTAGCCATCGGGATAAGGCTTCTCTCCCAATTCCGACGCGTTTCCCGGATCCCAGTTCAACCACAAATGGGGCGACTTCACGGCAGCAAGAACTTTGGCGGCTTCCGCGCCGGTGGCGGTGTTGCAAGAAGGCTCATTCTCCAGGACGAGGATTATGTTTTTTTTGCCGGCGGTGTTGGCAGCGGCCAACAACTTTTCATTGATCGCCTCGCGGTGCGGCGCTTGGTCGTCCAGCCGCCAGAAGTCGAAGCAGCGCACGCGATCGGTGTTGAATGCCTTGGCCAGCTCGATGCTGCGCTCTAGAACCTCGTCCTGTTGGTCAAACGCAAAGTCGGCGTTGAATTGGTCGCGCTTCGGACTGAACTTCGAGATGGGCGCCCCTTTCCAATCCACTTTGAAGAGCGGACTCGCGATATCCGTCACGCGCAGCCCGTTCTTTTCTAGAATGCGGCGCGCTTCATCCACTTCTTTGGCGTCCAGCTTGAGAAGGTTCTTATTCCACATGCCGCGCAGTTCGATCCAATCCATGCCGAATTCCTTGGCGGCGATTTCACAGGCCCGGCCGAAGTCCTGCGTAATCTCATCATTGATGACGGCAACGCGAAATGGCGATTTCATGCCATCACCTTGAGCTTTTCTTCGAGATACTTTTTGCTGATTTCGGCGCAATCTTTGGGCGTGCGCAATTTATCCGGCACGGCGTCAAGCTCGACGATGGCCCAGCCGCGGAAATTCACTTTTTGCAGGGCGGCGAATACTGCGGGAAGGTCCACGCGGCCTCGGCCCAATTCGACAAAGCGATAGGGGCGTTTTGAGTTTTCACCGGCAGGAAGGGACTCCACGTCCTTGATATGCAAGAACAGCAGCCGGTCGGCGTACTTGGCGATGGCTTTCGCCGGATCGCCACCTCCTTGGAAATAGTGGGCTACATCCAGTTCCAGCTTGGCGTATCGCAGGTCTGCCGCTTGCAGAATTTGGTCTACTTCCTCCGGGCTTTGCCCGAGCGTTCCCATGTGGTTGTGATAGCCGAGCGTGATCCCTAAGTCCGCAGTGCGCTTCCCGATTTCTGTGAGGAGTTTGCCCAGGCGTGCGTAATCCGCTGAAGTAACGGTTCGGTCTTTAGGCCGTTCGTCGGTGACTTGGAGATACAAGCCTCCGAGGTCATGGACAAACTTGGCGTTCGCCGTGTGTTTTGCAATTTCCTCGCTTTCGACGGCAGGATCGATGCGCACGCCGCCGCTCGAAAGCGCAACCATCTTCAATTGATGCTTTTCAAGCAGGTCGCGTAATTCCGCAGGACCGGAAAATTCCTTCAGGACATTGGCGCGCAACTGAATCCCGGGAAAGCCAAGCGCGGCAATGTCCTCAATTGCCTGGCGGTCATTCCCGTTCCAGGTGATGGATGCATATCCAAAATGAATTTCGCCGGAGGCAGGGGAAATCGGCGTGTCGAAGTACGACAAATCCCTCGGCGGGTAAAGGCGCTCTGCCGCATAGAGATTCTTCAACGAAAGGGGAAACGCCGCGCTGGCCGCGGTCACCACACTTATCCGTCGGAGGAAGTCGCGGCGATCCACTCGATGCTGCATAACGGCATCTCCTGATTGTCGAGATATGCAAAAACAGTTTATCGCTGTTTGCGAGGGCCGGTACTTTTGTTTGCCTCCAAGCGGTTTATGGAAATTTAAAACGTCAGCTTCGCTCCAAGCTGGAGGACGCGGCCGCCGCTCGCGCTGGTGACATGGCCGAAACTATTGCTACCTAGAGTCGTACCGGCCGCACTGCCTCCATTGGAGGCAAAGAAGAACTGCGGCGTATTTGTTGTTCCAAATGCCTCCAAGCGCAGCTCGAATCCCATCCGCTCTGCGAGTCTGGTCGATTTGGATACCGCAGCATCCAGGTTGAAGAAGTTAGGTCCACTGAGATAGTTCCGCCCAACGTTGCCGAATGTCTTGGCGGCCGCCGGGGCGAAGCTCGCCGTGCTAAACCAGGCGCTATTGGGCCCAACGCCATGGAGAATCTGAACGGGAGCAACCAAATCCGGCGTTTGCGTGTTGTCCGGAGTGGCTAGCGCCGTACCACTGGCAGTGAAGTAGAGCGGGAGGCCGCTCATTATGGTGAGAAAACTGGACACGCGCCAGCCTCCTAGAATCGCAGCGCCCGGTCCCGAAGACAAAAGGTGATGGCCTTTCCCTAACGGAAGCTCGTACACAACGCTTTGCACAAAGGTTTGTGTGCGATCGAAATCGTTCCGGGCATAGGCCCGGCGCTGATTAATATAAAAGGAGAGGCCGCCATCATCGCCTGTTTGGAAACCCATGCCTTTGCCGAATGTATAGGCCGTGGTCGTCGACAAACCGCCAGAGAACTTTCGGTCAAATTTCACCTGCAGGGCGTGGTAACTCGATGAGTAGCCAGCAAAGAGGAGATTCGTGGAGGCGGTTCGCGCGAACGGACCAAACTCGGGACGGCCAGCGTTTCCAGCTCCCAGTACCGTGGCTGCGTTAAGATTGTAATTAACCACGCAGTCTACGCAATGATTGCCGACGTAGGCTACATCAATAACAAAACGCCAAGGCAGAGAGCGCTGAATTGCTAGGTTCCATGATTCCACATACGGGTTCTTGAAGTTCTGATTGACTACAAAATAGTTTGACGCCAGCGTGGGGTTCGTGATGACACCGCTCGACGGAACTACCGGCTGGATGAGAGCTGGGAAGCCATTCTCAAAAGTCGCAGATTGTCCGTTTGGAAGCACCGCGGGCCCAAAGCTAGCCACCGCCGGGTTGAAAGCATTGTTGGCACGAACCGGGAAATTGTATGCGTAGCTGTTGTCCGGAAATGGTGTGTAACTAATCCCAAATCCTGCCCGTAAAACGGTGGACTCTTTCAAGCGATAGGCCAGGCCGATGCGAGGGGCGAAATACTTGTAGTGGGCGGCAATTCCCAAATCATCGGGAATGTTCCCGTAACCACTAACCTCAAGCGTATTGTTCGCGGGATTGTAGTTCGAGAAGCCCCCCTTGGCGACAGGAGTGGCGGGCGGATAAAACTCCCAGCGAACGCCCAGGTCGGCTGAAAATCTGGGCGTGACCACCCACTTGTCTTGCGCGAATGTGAAGAATTGCCACGCCCGATAGTTCGGAAAGAAGGTTGCCAAGTCGCGTCCAGCTTGCCCGGGGACGTCCATTAGAAAACTGGCGAAGTTGTTGGTAAAACTGGTTTTGGATGCGCCCGTACCCGTGTTAAGCGCCGTTTGACCGTCGTTGAAGGTGTATAACCCGCGAGGGCTGAAAGTCTGTTCCTGGAGCAAGGCATCACGAATTCGGCGCAGGTCAGCCCCGAATTTAAGAGTATGGTTGCCAATGATCTTAGTCCACGTGTTTGCAAAGTCGATATTCGTTTCGGAGCGAATCCACGGAAGGCTCGCTGAGAAACCAATCAAAGGATTGGAGAATCCCCCGTTGATGGTAATACCCACGATTCCACTGGTAATCGTCTTGTCGAGATTGACCCCAGGGATGCCAAGTGTTTGCGAGGTGTTGGTGCCGAAATCGGTGTTGTGAGCTTCATTGTGATACCAGCCCGCGCCGACGCGAAACTCAGCAACTAGAGTGTTTGAGAAAAAACGATTGTAGTTTAGGCCCGTGCTGTAAGTGTTTTGAAGGCCGTGCCCTTCAAAATTGCCTTGCGCCGGTCCGCCAGCTAAGCCGAATATCGGCGCTTGGAAAACCGATGGACGTTGGTAACTAAATCGCCCGCTCAAGCGGTCTTTGCTGGTAAGGTTGGCATCCACCTTGCCGTCCACAAAATCTGTATCTTTGTGAAAAGCCAAGAGAGCGAAGTAGTTGTTTGACGTCCCCGGCAAATTGGGAGGTGGCAGCAACGCCATGAGCTTAGCGGAGATGGGGTCGATCAGGGCTGTAGGAACGATGTTGGGGCAACCAGCTGCATTGGTGCAGGCGGAATTAAACGCGTCCACCGTCGTATTATTGGGACCAGGAACGGTACCCAACCCCGGAGTGGAGGTGGCGACCATGGGCTGACGCCCAGTGCCATCTGGATTGCCACTAAACGGATTGTAGATCGTTGTCGTTGATGAGCTCAAATCGCCAGCTCGAAACGCCGTGGTAGGCATCGTGACCCTGTTGGTGTTTGCCTCGTGATCAAAAACCTTCAGATAGTCGGCAAAGAAAAAGAGCTTATTCTTGATAATCGGGCCCCCAAGGTTGCCCCCAAAGTAGTTGTAAGCTAGGTGCCCAACGGACGGATCAAAGAAGTTGCGAGCGTTGAGATAGCTGTTCCTGGCAAACTCATAGGCGGCACCGTGGAATTCATTGCTGCCTGACTTGAGGATGACGTTCGTAACGGCACCGCTGGCGCGGCCTAATTCCGCATCAAAATTGCTGGTCGACACATCTACCGTCTGAATGGCCTCAAGCGGCGGGATCAGAATTTGGAGGAGGCCGGTGCGCTCGTTGTCGTCAATGCCCTCGATCTGGTAGTTGTTGCCCTGCCGCAGTTGTCCATTAACTTCGGTTTGCAAGGAGCTGCTCGCGTTGAAGAACTGCGAGTGTTGGAAGGTTGCCCGAGTGGTCCCGGGAACTAGATTGAGCAGGTTTTGGAAATTGCGATTCGTGCCAAGGGGTATGTTCTGCGTTAGTACGGTTTCGAGCTTTCTCCCCGTGTCTGCCCGTTCGGTTTGAAGAATGGGAGTCTCTGCCTCTACTGTGACAGTCTCATTCACGTTTCCCGGTTGGAGAACCAAGTCGACGCGCTCCGTTGTGTTCACAATCACATCGACTCCAGCTCTCGATGCCCTTTTGAAACCTGAGAGTTCTGCGATGACCGTATATGTCCCCGGTGGCAGGTCCGGGAATACATAATTTCCACTTTCATTCGTTTGTGAGGCGCGGCTTATCCCGGTGTTGGTTTCCTTGATTGTCACCTTCACGTCACCGACCGCAGCTCCCGACGAATCCGTCACGGTTCCGAGCAGAGTTGCATTCACCGCCTGGCCCTTGACCTGCCCAGCGCACATCGCAAGGATTAGGCTCAGCCCGATTACCGCGCTGATCTGTCCAAAGGTGGCCCAGCTCCTCCGGGCGGCGACGCGCTTCGAATTCTCTTTTCTGGATTTCCGCGAATTCACCCCAGACAACGAAATGCTAAGAAGTTTGCTCATGACGCTCCCCCACTTCGCGAAAAAATGGCTTCTCAAAAAAAGGAAACACCCGTGGAACTGGTTCCACACCTTAACCGTGCGACAGACCGCTGTCAAGCCGGAAATGCAAAAAATCAAAATCTGTTCCGCCATACTTCTTGCGCTTGGGGAGCCTGAGCTCTTTTAGGGCCGCTTCAACCTCGAGGCTACAGCCCTGTGTCTAGTAAATGGGGACAACGCGAAAGTGAGGTCACGGCTTTCCAACGTGTGCTAAACTTGCGCCCATCAAGGAATTCCAGCAAAGGTCGAGGAAAGATGCAAAAGCCGCGGAAGGCAGCGCCAGGGCTGGAAACAGTTCCACGCCAAAGCACGATTCGCGACGTGGCACGAGCCGCCGGTGTAGGCATAGGAACGATTTCGCGGGTCCTCAATTCCAGTTCTCAAGTGAGCCGGGAAACTCGCGCGCGCGTGAACGAAGCCATCCGACGCTTAGGGTTTCGGCCTAACGCGCAGGCGCGGCGAATTCTCAAGCGCCGCTCCGAGATTGTTTGCTTTCTTTTGAGCAACCGCGATTTTATCCATCCCTTCCATGCGCGCATTTTGCAAGGTGTCGAGTCTTATGCGACCAGCTTGAAACATCATGTGCTGTTTGCCGTGCTGCACTATTCGCCGCGGGTGGCTCCGGAGAAGATCGACTTACCTCCTGTGCTTCAGGAGCATGGCTTGATTGACGGCGTCATTTTGGCTGGAACTATCTATCCAAACCTGCTCCGCAGAATTGAAGCTATTCAAATGCCTTTCGTTGCCTTCAGCAACAATGTGGTAGGAATGGATGGAGAGCACTCCTACGATCAAGTGGGATTCGATGACTTCAACGGAACCCTCCAGGCCACGCGCTATTTGATTGGACAGGGGCACCGGCTGATTGATTTTGCCGGAGACACATCGTTCCCGTGGATTCAACGGCGATTCGACGGTTATCGTCAAGCGATGCGCGAGAACAAATTGAAGCCCGCATCGATATTGGCGCGAAATGCCGAGGGTTTTGTGGATTTTGGCCAACGGAGCGCGGAGCGAATTTTGGCCCAGTCGCCCCGTCCTTCGGCAGTGGTGGCCGGAAACGATGAAACGGCCTACGGCCTTTGGCTATCCTTGCGCAGGGAAGGTGTAAAAGTTCCGCACGAAATCAGCCTGGTCGGTTTCGACGATCGTGAAGAAGCGGTTCTAATGGATCCTCCGCTCTCTACCGTGCGCGTTCACAAGGAAGAAATCGGCCAAACCTGCATGAAGATGCTCCTCGAGCGGCTTCATCATCCGCAAATGACCTATAGCCAGCGAATTCTGCCCACGGAGTTTGTGGTTCGCGGTACGGTCCGTCAAATCTGAAGAGTTTTTTCTTCTCCACCTAAAGTCGGTTCGAACAAGCCTTCGTCAAACGCTCGCCGTTTTCTGTGGACTGCGGGCCGCCCGATAGATGGCTTCGACGAGGGCCAGGCTGCGGCGGCCTTCGCGCCCATCACACGCTGGCGTCGCGTTTTGCTGGATAGCGCAGAGGAAGTCTTCAATCACCGCTTGATGCCCGCGAAAATCGCTGACCACTGGAGACGAGCCGCTCTGATTCTCATCACGTTCCGCGAAACTAGCACCCTCGGAGGGGGCGTTTCGTAGGTCAGCGGCAATAATGCGGTCGTGTTCCAGAACGACCGTGCCTTCCGAGCCGGATATCTCCACGTGCCGAGGATAACCGGGGTAAACGGCCGTCGTGGCGTGAAAAACGCCAATCGCGCCGCTGGCAAACTCTAGCAGCGCTGCAGCTGTGTCTTCTGATTCGATCGCGTGAAGCTGCGTAGCCACGCGTGCGTGCACGCGAGCCACATCGCCTAACAGCCAGAGCAGCAGATCAATGGTGTGAATGCCCTGATTCATCAAAGCCCCGCCGCCGTCAAGCGCCAGAGTCCCGCGCCAGCGCGAATTCGCGTAGTATTCCGGCGGCCGGTACCATTTCACGCGCGCATCAACCAGCAGCGGCTTGCCGAGCAGCCCGCGATCAATCCAATCTCTCAGTTGCCGGATGTGCGGCTTCATCCGGTCCTGAAAGATGACAGCAAGCTTCACTCCCGATTGTTTGGCTGTTTCAATGAGTTCATCGGCCCGGCTTAGACTGATGTCAATCGGCTTTTCTGTTAAGACGTGTAAGCCTTGCCTGGCAGCGGCGACGCCTTGGGAGGCGTGCAGTCCCGAAGGACTCCCGATGATGACTAAGTCCATGGGACGGTGTGCCAGAAATGCAGCAAAATCTGTAAACGGACTCCCGCCATGCTCGCGGCAGAGATTTCGAACCTTTTCCGAATTCGTTCCAAAAACAGCGGCAATCTCCACTCCGCTGATGGCGCGCACTGCGCGCGCATGCGTCTCCGAGATATTGCCTCCGCCAATCAAGCCAACATGAAAGGTCATGGGCGTGAGTGCATTAAAGCACTAGTGGTAGGCCCCGACAAAGGCTTTGTCAGCCGCTTCCATGCCTTCGGACGTCAAGATTTCCGACGAAATCAGCACACGGTGGCGGAACGTAGCACTCTGGTGGGGAGCCAACGTGAGGTTCAACTCTTCTTTGCCATTGCTGAAAATCTTCTGGCCCAACGGATTCGCAGCGAAAAGCCCGTAGCCGCGCGCGTGCCAATACGTAGGGAAGCCCGGGTTCGACGGATGATCGAAGATCGAAATCGTGACGGGTTCTTCGCCGACCTTCCCGCTCAAATTGCACCAGCGACCGCGCGTGCCCCACGCCGCCTCACCCTTTTTGCCCTCACTGGTCAGATAAACCCCATTCACGCCTGTGTTGTCGAGCTTTGCCACGGTCGTTGACCTGCCGCTCGCGTCCGTAAACACGTCGGGCTTGTCCGAAGGTGCTTCGAGCGCGCGCACTACACGCAACCCGAGCATGCCGTCTTTGGCATCCGCAAAAACAACTTTTTCATCCTGAGCTTGCAATGTGGTGATGCGATCCACGCTTCGAAAATTCAGTCCGCCCCGGAAAATGTAGCGCGTACGCTCCTTCAACAAAACCTTCTTGTCATAAGTCAGCCAATCCGCTTCCACTTCCAGCTCGCCCTCGTCTGTCCCACCCTTTGCGGAAACGATCGCGCGGTGCTGAATGGTCCCCATCTTCCGAGCGTCTTGTGGCTCGATGACCTCGGAATTGTTCCAGAAATCAATTCCATTCACGCTTTCGTAGTTCAGCCACAGGCCCACCTGATGAGGATGATCGGTTCGCTCGCCCGCTCGCGGCTCCAACGGATAGCCGCGCGTGACGATTGTGCCTTTGGCCGTCCGTAGGGGATAAAGGACCGGTTTTGCAAGCTTGGTGGGCCAGATGTACGACGTGAACGGCTGGCCGTCGATAGAGACGTGCACGCGGCGGTTCTGGGCGTCGACAGTTACGGAAATGCGGTCACCAGGGTTGGGGCGAGCGGGCAGAAAAGCCGCCGCACTAAAAGCGGAGAGTGCAATAACAACGGAAATTCGCACCATCGGTTGCAGAAGCCTTCCGCCTCAAACTTCTTCCGGCACCACATAAGGCGCGCGGTAACTCCCCCGCAGTATGCGATTCGCCTCGTCATCGCCGATGACCGTCTCCTTTTCAGGATCGAACCGCAGCGCGCGTCCCAGCCTATACGACGCATTCGCCAGGTGCACCAGCATTACCGAGATGTGCGCTTCTTCAATCGGGCAATGAATATCCTCGGTGCGCCGGCTGCGAACACAATCCACAAAATTTGCGTAGTGATCGCCCGCTCCTTTGCCGGACGGCCCGGGTTCGCACTGCTCGGTAAGCCACGTTTTGTAGGAATCGTAGCCATCGGCCGCGAGGTAGCCCTTCGACCCATAAAAAATATTTCCGATGGTGTTCGTCTTTGCGTCTTTGGGCCCGAGAGATGCGGCTGACTGTTGATTCGAGCTGCTGGCAGGTTTCTTGCTTGCGGCGACGTTGAGTCCCGCGGCAGGTACACCGCCCGCTCCATAAGCGCCAGTGCCAATCTCCGCCTCGTGATTGGTGATCCAGTGCCGCACCTCGAGTTCCAACATCTTGCGCTTACCATCGGGTTCGAAGCAGAACGTGGCGTGCAGCGTGTTTGGCGTCTCCTGGTCATCCTGAAACATGAAATGCCCGCCCATCGCCGACACGTGCACTGGGAACCCCACTCCCAAGCCCCACCGTGCGATATCTATTTCATGAATCGCCTGATTGCCGACTTCGCCGTCTCCCGTGTCCCAAATCCAATGCCAGTTGTAGTGAAAACGGTTTTTCGTAAACGGTTTCATTGGCGCAGGGCCGGTCCACAAATCGTAGTGCACACCCGCCGGAACGGGTTCTTCAGTAGCATGCCCAATCGTTGGCCGCCACTTGTAGCAAATCGCGCGCGCCAGATAGACGTCGCCGATGGTCCCGTCTTTCAAATGACCGATTGCCTCGACCATACCGGGATTCGAGCGGGACTGGCTTCCATGCTGGCAAATCCGATTGTATTTCTTCACGGCTCGCACCAGCTGTCGCCCTTCAAACCCGTTGTGCGAGCATGGCTTCTCTACGTAAACATCTTTCCCAGCCTGGCAGGCCCAGATAGCCATCAGCGAATGCCAGTGATTCGGGGTCGCGATCGAAATCGCGTCAATATTCTTGTCTTCGAGCAGCTTGCGGACATCAACGTACGATTTTGGCCTGGGCAATCTCATCTTCTCGACGTCGCCCAGGCGCTGGTTCAACACGTTTTCATCCACGTCACAGAGCGCGGCGAGTTCCGTGTTTGGCACGTGCGAGAACCCGCGGATGTGATCGTGGCCGCGGCCTCGCACTCCGCAGACGGCCACGCGTACTCGGTCGTTGGCTCCAAGAATTCGCGAATAACCAGACGTGGTAGTCGCTAACGCCGCACCGGCCACTCCGGCGCCTGTAGTCTTGAGAAAGTCGCGACGCGAAGCAAAAGAAGCGCTCATACATCCTCCAAGAGAATCCATAACGGCATGTTTAGCAACGTTTTGACCTGCCCATGTTAATCCAAATTCATTAAACATGAGCATTGAGACTTCTTAAAACCATTGTTTAGGCGATATAGGGGATGTAGGGAAACGGAACCAGCCGCTTGACGTTAAGCGCGGCTGAAAACGCACTTCAGTTTTTTCGGTTTGACACCCTTCGGGACGCCTTCTATATTTCCCTTGAATGGCCTCGACGTCTGTCAAATCACCAACACGCAAGAATGGCTCCTCCGCAGGTTCAGCCCGGCTGAAATCCGAGAAGATTCTAAGCGAAGTACAGGATGTTCTGGGCTCCATGCAGGTCATTGATATTCACACTCATTTGTTTTCCCCCGCTTTCGGAAAAATCGGTTTATGGGGCATTGACGAGCTTCTCACCTATCATTACCTCGAAGCCGAATTCTTCCGCTCGTCGGACACAACGCCGGAGGAGTATTGGAAGCTCTCAAAAACGGAGCGCGCGGATGCCATCTGGCAAGGCTTGTTCGTCGAAAATAGCCCTATTTCTGAATCCACGCGCGGCGTGATCGCCGTCTTGAACGCGTTTGGGCTTCCAACGGACGCTTCGGGATTGCAGGAAGCGCGGCGATTCTTCGCCGCTCAATCGATTGAGAGCCACATTCGAAAAGTGCTTCAGATCGCGGGCGTGAGCGACGTCGTGATGACCAACGATCCACTCGATCCGGAAGAGCGGCCCGTTTGGATGAGTGGCAGCCAAAATCATTCACGATTTCACGCGGCCTTACGCTTGGATCGCATCCTCTGGGGCTGGCCGCAACACTGGCAGCGGTTGGCAAGCGAAGGTTACGCCGTGGACGAGCACGCCTCGGGAAAATCCATCGCCGAAGTCCGCCGCTTCCTCGCCGAGTGGCACAAGCGTATGAGGCCTTTATATATGGCCGTCTCGCTGCCCGACACGTTTCAATTCCCGGACGAGAGGAGCATCACCAGCAGGATTCTGAGCGAGGCCGCGCTGCCGTCCTGCCGTGAATTCGATTTGCCAATGTCGCTCATGATCGGTGTGCGGCGCCAAGTCAACCCTCGGCTGCGGCTTGCAGGCGATGCTGTTGGCAAAGCGGACTTGCGCTCCATAGAGAATCTCTGTCGCGATTTTCCCGGCAACCGGTTTCTAGCGAGCGTCCTAAGCCGCGAGAATCAGCACGAACTCGCCGTTTATTCCCGCAAGTTCAATAACCTGATGCCTTTTGGCTGCTGGTGGTTCCTCAACAATCCTTCCATCGTCGAAGAAATCACCCGAGAGCGCATCGAGTTGCTGGGAACGAGCTTTATCCCGCAACATTCCGACGCCCGCGTCCTCGAGCAAGTCATCTACAAGTGGCACAACACGCGCCGGACCCTCGCGCCCATCCTCGCCAATGCGTATCAATTACTTCTTGCCGACGGCGCCGAAATCACCCGCCAAAAGATTCAGCGCGACGTGAACCGCCTCTTCCGGCGAAATTTCGAGAAGTGGGCCAATCTGGCCGCCGGTTAAGACACTTTTTATTGGGAGGTTGCCATCCTGAGGCCGCGTTTGGGGGGCAAGACTGCCTGCCGCCGGCAGGGATCTCAACGAAAGCACTTCCGAGCGCTTCATTTCTCTTGGAGCAGCGCGTCCCGCAGAAACTCCGCAATCGACTCCGTCAGTTTCCGCGGACTCTCCGTTCGAACCATCGCTAAGGCCAGCTTCCTCGTCAGGCGGTGCCCATCCACCCGCAGCTTTTGAAGAAAATGCGAACGCCCCCGCAAAGCATGTTCTGGAAGGATCGAATAGCCAAAGCCCGACTCCACCAGCCGCTTAATACCCTCCGTGTCTTCCGCTTCCATCTGCACTCGCGGCTGGACGCCGATCTCCCGGAAAAACTCGTCGATCGCGTGCCGCACATTGCTTCGTTTGGGATAAAGCAGAAAGGGCACGCTCGCCAATTCCGCCGCGCGCACCGAACGAATATGGTTGCTCGCCGCTTTCTTTGCCGACGGGCGGACGAGGAGCAGTTCCTCATCGAACAACGGAATGATTGCGAGGTTGTCTCCTGGAACGGGCAGGGAAATCAGCGCCAGGTCGAACCGGCGGTCGTGCAAGCCCGCGATCATCTCCTCCGTCACGCTCACGGTCACACGAATCTCGGCATTGGGAAACCGGCTGCGCAATTGCCGGAGCGGCCGGCCAAGCTGGTAGATGAGAGTCGTGACTCCGGTTGCAAAATGGAACGGGCGGCTGTCTTTGGTTACATCATTCTCAAATTCCTGCTGGATATGCCCCATCAGCTTCACAACTTCTTTGGCGCGCTCCGCGAGCCGCATTGCGGCGGGCGTGGGGATCAGTCGTTTCCCGCGACGAACAAAGAGTTCGGTATGCAGCTCCTCCGCAAGGTTGTGGAGCTGGAGGCTCACCGCTCCTGGAGACAGGTGACTCTTCTCCGCCGCCTTCGTCATGCTGGGCGAGTCCATCACCGCAAGGAACAGCTCAAGTTGATGGATGTCCATCAGCGCGCTCCAAGAAGCATCTTGCAACCTGCATGCAGGTTTTCACCGGGAACAGACATTTCAAATAATAAAGTAGAATGCTGGTTTTTCAGAAGAAGCTGTTCTTGTTAAGATGCAACCGCTTGGGACGAGCATGAAAATCATCCGCTACGAAGACGCGTCGGGAAAGATTCATTACGCCGCGGAGCAAGACGGCGGTTCCTACTTGCGCATCGAAGGTGAGCCGTTCGTTGGATTCCAGGTCACGAAGGAACCTGCTGAGGTCCAAAAGATTCTCGCTCCCGTGATCCCAACGATGGTCTGGTGCATCGGCCAGAACTACCGCCGCCACGCCGATGAAGTTGGAATGGGAGTGACCGAATATCCCGTGGTATTCGCCAAAGGTCCCAACACCGTCCAAAATCCCGGCGAGCCGATTCGCCTCCCAATAAGCGCCAAAAGCAGCCAAGTCGATTACGAGGGTGAGCTTGTCGTCGTTATCGGGAAGAAATGCAAGGACGTTCCGTGCGAGCGGGCCCTGGACTACATAGCTGGTTACACTTGCGGAAACGACGTCAGCGCCCGCGACTGGCAATTGAAAATGGGCGGGAGCCAGTGGTGCCGCGGAAAAAGCTTTGATACTTTTGCGCCCATCGGCCCGTGCTTGGCAACGCCGGAATCCATCGGTGACGCTAGAAAGCTTTACATTCAAACGGTTGTGAACGGCCGAACCATGCAGGACGCCAATACACGCGAAATGATTCACGATGTGCCCGCCTTGATCGCCTTCCTCAGCCAAAGCACCACGCTTTTCCCCGGTACTCTCATTTTCACGGGCACTCCCAGCGGCGTGGGCATGGCCCAGGATCCACCTTTGTGGCTTAAAGATGGTGACGAAGTCAGTGTCACGATTGAAGGAATTGGAACTCTCACAAACCGTGTCTGCGTCGTGGGAAATTAATGCGAGTCCCGGCTCTTGCGCACGTTCGTCTCTCGGTTACGCTAAGCCCTGCGGTAGAATGAGCAAGGCAGAACGCAAAGGGTAGGGACAGTATGTCGGGTAATGGAGCAACCCAAGGCCGCGTCCTCAGGCTCGACCCGCGCGACAACGTTCTCGTCGCCTTGACCGATTTGCGCGTAGGCGAGGGCATCAGCTTTCACGGAAAAGACTACGTTTTGTCCTCGGATGTTCCAGCCAAGCATAAGTTCGTCATGCACGACCTCGCCGCCGGCGCTGAAATCATTATGTACGGGGTTCTTGTCGGCAAAGCTGTCGAGACTCTTCGCACAGGCGATTTGCTCTCCACTCGCAACATTCGCCACGCCGCGGCTGCTTTTCACGAGTCCGAGAAAATCGCCCGCGCTTGGACGCCGCCTGACGTTTCCGCGTGGCGCAACAAAACCTTCTCTGGCTTTCATCGCGCGGACGGCCAGGTCGGATCCCGCAACTATTGGCTGGTTCTTCCCCTCGTTTTCTGCGAAAACCGCAATCTTGCCGTCCTGAAACAAGCCTTTGAGGAAGAGCTCGGATTCGCCGCGCCACAAGTCTATCGCCGCCAGGTTTCCGAACTGGCACGCCTCTATCGTGAGGGGAAGTCGGGCGAATTAAATTCGTTCTCCTTCAGCGAAATGCAACCGGGAAAGCCTTCTCCTAAAGTGTTTCCCAATGTCGACGGCATCAAATTCCTCATGCATGAGGGTGGCTGCGGGGGCACGCGCGAGGATTCGAATAATCTCTGTGGCTTGCTCGCGGGGTATATTCATCACCCGAACGTGGGGGGCGCCACAGTTCTCAGCTTGGGCTGTCAGCACGCGCAAGTCCCGATCCTGCTCGAACAAATTAAGCGCCGCGACCCCAATTTCAGCAAGCCGCTGCTCATCTTCGAGCAGCAAAAGAGCGCTTCCGAAGCCTCGATGATTTCGCAAGCCATCCACGAAACCTTTCTCGGTCTCGTCGAAGCCAACAAAGGCGAACGGAAGCCCGCCCCTCTTTCGCAACTCACTCTCGGTCTCAAGTGCGGCGGCTCCGACGGTTTTTCCGGCCTTTCCGCGAATCCCGCCATCGGCTGTACCGCCGATTTGCTTGCAACTCTCGGCGGCCGCGGAATTCTTTCCGAGTTTCCCGAGCTTTGCGGTGTTGAGCAGGAACTAATCGACCGCGGAGTTCGCAAAGAAATTGGAGATCGCTTCGCGCACCTTATGCGCGATTACGCGGCTCGCGCGAAAGCCGTTCTCTCTGGATTTGAAATGAATCCCTCGCCCGGCAACATCCGCGACGGTTTGCTTACCGACGCCATGAAGTCTGCAGGCGCTGCCAAGAAGGGCGGCACATCTCCCGTCACCGCCGTTCTCGATTATCCCGAGTATTCACGCGAGCCCGGCCTCAATCTGCAATGCACCCCGGGAAATGACGTCGAATGCGTGACCGCTCAGGTCGGAGCAGGCGCAAACGTCGTTTTGTTCACCACCGGCCTCGGCACTCCCACGGGCAACCCGATCGCTCCCGTCCTAAAAATCTCCACGAATTCGAACCTCGCTCAGCGCATGCCGGACATCATTGACATCGACTGCGGTGGCATCATTTCTGGCGAAACGACCATCGAGCAAATGGGCGAAACGATCCTGGAGCGCGTGATTCAAGTGGCCAGCGGTGAAGCGCGCACCAAAGCGGAAATGCTTTCGCAAGATGATTTCATCCCCTGGAAGAGAGGAGTTTCCCTCTGACACACGCCGACCAACATTCGAGGGGGTTTCGCCTGGACGGCAAAGTTGCCGTCGTAACCGGCGCCGCCAGCGGCATCGGACGCGCCATCGCGCGCAGGTTTGCCCAAGAAGGCGCTATAGTGCGCGTCGTGGATTGCAACGAAAAAGGCGCAAACGCGGCCGCCCGGGAAATCACCGAAGCCGGCGCTTGCGCCACGGCCCACACCTGTGACGTTGGAAATCACCGCAACGTGACAGAGGTATTTCACAAACTGGCCGTGCAGAAAGCCATCAATATCCTCGTGAACTGCGCCGGCATTTCCCATATCGGCAAGCTCGAATCCACTGCGGAGCCCGACTTCGACCGTGTTTATACCGTCAACGTCAAAGGCACCTACAACTGCATGTACGCCGCCATCGATTCCATGAAAGCCAACGGCGGCGGAGCCATCGTGAACATGGCTTCCATCGCCGCGACTGCCGGGCTTGCCGACCGTTTTGCTTACTCCATGAGCAAAGGCGCGGTTCTGTCTATGACGCTTTCCGTGGCGCGCGACTATTTGCCGCACAAGATTCGCTGCAATTGCATTTCGCCCGCGCGTGTTCACACGGCCTTTGTGGACGGCTACTTGAGAAAGAATTATCCCGGCCGCGAAAAGGAAATGTTTCAAAAGCTCTCCGAAGCCCAGCCCATCGGCCGCATGGCCGATCCGAAAGAAGTCGCTGCCCTGGCCCTGTTTTTGTGTTGCGACGAGGCGGCTTTCATCACTGGTACGGATTATCCGATCGACGGGGGCTTCTTCAATCTGCACGGCTGAGGTTGTAGGATTTGTGGTCTCGCGGAAACATGAGAATCGATTCGCACCAGCACTTCTGGCAATACAACGCCGTCCGCCACTCGTGGATCACCGACGAAATGTCTTTCCTAAAGCGCGATTTCATGCCGGAAAATCTGGATGAAGAGCGCAAAGCCAATAACATTGACGCCACCATCGCCGTGCAAGCCGATCAATCCGAGGAGGAAACGCTTTTTCTACTCCAGCTTGCGCATCGCAGCTCCAGCATCGCGGGAGTTGTCGGCTGGGTCGACCTCTGCTCTCCTCACATCGGGAAGCGCCTGAAGCATTTCTCGCAATTCGACAAGCTCCGCGGCTTCCGCCACATTGCCCAGGACGAACCCGACGACCATTTCCTGGTCCGGCCGGATTTCCTCCGCGGCATCGCTTTGTTGCAGCAACATGGATTTACCTACGACATTCTGATTTATCCCGAACAGTTGCCCGCCGCCGTCGAACTTGTTGCGCGTTTTCCCGAACAAAAATTCGTTGTGGATCACATGGCCAAGCCGGAAATCAAAGGGCGCAGCCGGGCGGGCTGGGCTGTCCTGATGCAAAACATCGCCGCAAAACCCAATGTCTATTGCAAGCTTTCCGGCCTGGTCACCGAAGCGGACTGGAAAAATTGGAACAAAGAAGATTTTCGGCCTTACTTGGATGTAGTATTCGGTGCGTTTGGCCCAAAGCGTCTGATGTTCGGCTCGGACTGGCCGGTGTGCCTGCTCGCTGCCAGTTATCAGCAGGTACTCGAAATCATTGAAGAATACGTTCAGGATTGCGCGGCGGACATCAAGGAAAAAATCTTCGGCGGCAACGCATCAGACTTCTATCAGTTGAAAGCGACGAAACGTGGACTTGCAGCTTAAAGACAAGATCGTCCTCGTCACTGGCGGAGGGAAGGGAATTGGTGCGGCCATCGTTCGCGGCTGCGCCCGCGAAGGCGCCGTCCCCGTCTTTGTGGACAAGGACGTGGAAGCCGCCAATCAGCTCAAGAAGGAACTCTGCGACTCTGGCGCGAAGTGCGGCCTCATCATCGCAGATGTTAGCACCTCGGAAGCTTGCGCCGCCATCGTGGAGCAAACCCTCCGCGAATTCGGCCGCCTCGATGTCCTGGTCAACAACGTCGGAGTCAACGACAACGTCGGCCTCGAAACTGGCTCGCCCGAGAGATACGTCAAGTCGTTGAAACTGAATTTGCTCCACTACTACAACATGGCGCACTACGCTCTGCCCGCGCTCAAAAAGGCCCAAGGCAATATCGTTAATATCGCCTCAAAAGTCGCGATGACCGGCCAGGGCAAAACTTCGGGCTACACCTCGGCAAAAGGCGCGATCCTCTCCCTCACGCGCGACTGGGCCTGCGAATTGCTCCCCTACGGCATGCGCGTCAACGCCCTTGTTCCTGCCGAAGTCATGACGCCTCTCTACAAGTGGTGGCTCAGCACGTTTCCCAATCCCGAGGAAAAACTTCAACACATCGTTTCTAAGATTCCCCTCGACAAACGAATGACGCAGCCGGAAGAAATCGCCGCTATGGTCTTGTTTCTGATTTCGCCGCAGGCCAGCCATATTACCGGTCAGCACGTTTTGGTTGACGGCGGCTACGTGCATCTCGATCGCGCTTTGACGTGATGTACCTTTGTCATCCCGAACCTGGTCGCGTCGTTTGCGAATGGTGGTGAGCGAACTGCTTCTCGGAAACTCAACGCAACAGCAGATTCCTGGCGCCGCAAAGCCGCGGCCTCGGAATGACAGCGCGGGGGTTTTTAGTCGTCCCGGAGGAAACTTGGCAGCTCAATTTGCACCGCTCACCGAGCGAAAATACGCTCTGCCCTTCATCCTGATCACAAGTCTCTTTTTCCTTTGGGCCTTTGGCGTCAACCTCAACGACGTCCTCATCCCGCACTTCAAATCCGCTTTCAACCTCAGCGACTTTCAATCCTCTTTCATTCAAGTCGCCTTCTTCGGCGGCTACTTTCTCGCCGCGCTGGTTGCCGGTCGCTTGATGGAACTCATCGGTTACAAACGCGGCATTCTCACCGGCCTTTTTCTCTGCGCCACGGGAGCTTTCCTCTTCGTCCCCGCCGGTGCTCTCGGGGTTTATGGACTGTTCCTGTTTTCGTCGTTCGTCCTCGCGTGTGGCCAAAGCTTCCTCGAAGTCGCTGCGAATCCCTACGCAACGATTCTCGGCGCGCCGGAAAGCAGCGAGCGCCGCCTCAATGTCGCGCAATCGTTCAACGGCGTCGGCTACTTCGTGGCGCTGTTTGTCATCGGGCCAATGATCCTCTCCGCGTCGGTACCGACTTCGGAGGAACTCGCGCGCCTCAGTCCCGCCGCCTTGCAGGCCTATCGTGCGTCGCAAACCGCCACCGTTCGTATGCCGTACCTAGTTATCGGTGGGATTTTTTTGTTGGTTGCGGCGATTATTTACTTCGCGCACCTGCCGGAAATCCACGAGCAAGCCGCCGCCGGGGAGGCCGAAGCTCCCGCAAGCTGGCGCGGCGTTCTCGCTCACAAGCATCTGGTGAGCGGGGTCATCGCGCAATTTCTATACGTGGGTGCGCAGGTGGGCGTCGGCAGCTTTGTCATTCGCTTTGTGATGCACGCGCAACCCTTGCTCGGACCGCGCGCGGCTAACAAATACTTGGTCCTTCATGCGGTGGGCTTTATGATCGGACGCTTTGCCGGATCCGCGCTGATGAAGCCCATTCCGGCCGCGCGCCTGCTGGCCGTTTTTGGCTTTGGCGCGCTGGTTTGCGCCCTAGTGGCCACTTCCACAGCCGGCCTCCTCCCGATTTACGCCGTCGTGCTGATCGGCTTCTTTCACTCCATTATGTTTCCCACGATTTTCGCCCTCGGCATCAAGAATCTCGGCCCTTTCACCAAGCGCGGCTCGTCGCTGCTCATCATGGCGATTAGCGGGGCCATGGTCGTGCCGCCCATCATGGGCAAGATTTCCGACCTCTCCAACATCCAGCGAGCGTTTTGGGTTCCGCTGCTTTGCTACGCCTACGTGCTGTATTTCGCGGTTGTGGGGTACAAAGAGAAGGCGCGATAAAGAGTGGAATTGAAAAGTTAACGAGTCGACGAGTTGAAGAGTTGAACTGGGATCTCCAGGGGAATATCCCACCTCTTTTCTAGAAAGCGAAAAAAATTGGCCACTCGCCTGCTAGCTGGGGACGAGCTGCTGGCCGCCGTCGATGTCGTACGTTGCGCCCGTGAGCGCCGTGTTGGTCATGAGGTGGACGGCGAGCGCGGCAATGTCGGCCGGGCCTACCACACGCCGAATCGGAAGTGTGGTGCGGAGCTGCTCGCGACGAGCGTCCAACTGGTCGCCGAGGATCGCCGCGGATAGCGGCGTGTCGACGAAACCGGCAGCGATCAGGTTGACGCGGACAGGCGCGAGTTCGAGCGCGAGGTTCTTGGTGAGGGCGGGCATCGCGGCCGTGAGAGACGAGATGAGGGCCATCCCCGGCGCGCTGCGGCGGCCGCCAGTGCCTCCCATGAAAAGTAGGCTTCCGCCCGGGCGAGCCTTCTTTGCAGCGTTGCGCGCGACCTGTATTGGCAGAAAGAGGTGGGCTTCGACATCGTGGCGTGCCTTTTCGATGTCGAAGTCTGCCAGAGGCGCGTAATAGGGACCGGGGCCCGTGACCATCACGTGGTCGATGGGCGTCGGGAGCTCGTCGAAGAACTGTTTGAGGCGCTCGAAGTCGGTGGCGTCGAAAGCTACGCCGCTCAGCGCGCCGAGCTCGCTCGCGGCGCGCTGAAGGGGCTCGGGATTCCGGCCGGTGAGGATCAACTTGGCTCCCTCAGTGTGCGCTCGGCGCGCTGTTTCGAGGCCGATGCCGGCGCTGCCTCCGATCACAACAACCGTTTGCCCGGCGAGCTGCGGCTCGTGGCTGGCTGATTCTCTTGCTGGTTCAGGTTGAGCCATTGGGGAACTCCTAAAGGTCGGAGACTCGCGCTGCCGGCCGTTGTACGTTTGAGTCGCTCAAAGGGCGAATCTGCAAGCGAGAAGCGAAGACACTAACACAGTGCACAGTCGAGTGCATTAAATACAGGAAGGTTGGCAAGCCTGGGTTCTCCCAGCAGCGTACTGGACGCTTCGCAAGTCTCAAAGTGTCAAATCCCGTACTCCTTAAGAACCGAAGCGCGCCGCACCCCGAATTCTCGTCCCAGGTCAGTCCACGGCCACCAACCAAGTCAAATACAGAAATGCCGCGCAGTTATTTCCAAGTAGCAGACGACTTGTGCTGTTATTCGAGCTTGAAGATGCGGTCCATGAGGAGCCATTTCTCGCCGGGTTTGGCTTGGGGCGCCGGCTTCTGGAACTTCCACATCAGAGCCTCCCACTCGCGGACTCTGGGATTGGCGGCGTCGGCTTGGGCCTTAGCTGCGAAGGAAAATTTTCCGTTCACTTCCATGATCATGAAGAGGCGCGTGCCGAGGAGATAGATTTCCATGTTCTCGATGCCGGCGTCGCGGATGCTGCGGGTGATTTCCGGCCAGATTTTTTGGTGATAGCGGCGGTATTCGGCGATGAGTTGAGGGTCGTCCTGCAAGTCCAGAGTGAGGCAGTAGCGGGTGGTCATGGAACATGATTCTAAACCAAAAGAGGAAATAGCAGAGGGCCACAGAGGCACGGAGGACAGCAGCGACAGAGGGAATTGGAAAACGGAGAATTGAAAAATGTACAAAGCAGGAAGCGGAAGGCACAAGAAGACAGTGACGATCTAAAAGCAGAGACGCGGGCCGGCGAGCGAAATCACAGATACGCTCGGAAATAGAGAACAATTGGGTAAACACCACTGTGTATTTCCAAATGGAGATGAGTGACGAGTAGTTCAGAGTGGCGTGGGCGACAGGACCTTGACGGCTGCAATGTTGTAGTCTACATTCGCGGGCAAGCTAGCACAGCGCACGCTCGAAAAGTTAGCGTTTGTGGCTTTCTGGCACGTTGTAAGCAGCGCAAAGCCATCCCCGGCCTGCGAGCGGGCGATATGGCTTGCGAATTTCTGCTCCCCGCGCCCGGAAAGAGGATACTCGTGTACCGGTCGTACGAAATCTGTGAAGTCATGCCCGATGGTTCCGCAGTAAAGCGAAGCGTACTCTCCGGCCTGGAATTTGCGAAGATTGCGCTTGAAAACTTATCCAAACGCACCACCAACGAATGCATTGCCACCGACGAAAGAACCCACCAAGTTGTCGCGCAAATGAACGTGCCTCCCACGAAGCGATCCCGCAAGCGCATTTTTCAAATCGCCTACGATGAAGAAGCGGGCCTTCAGAGCGCCGAATTGCTCAAAAGACGCGGGTACGGCGTCATCTCTGTCTTGAGCAACGAAGCCGCAAAAATTCTTTTAACATCCATCCAGAAATATGACCTCTTCATCATTGGTCACGCCGCGCCGGAAGAATCAAGGCGGGAAATGGTGGATTGGCTGAAGGGAAAATACCCGGACGTAAAAATCCTGGCGTTGAATTCACCCCATCAACCGCTGCCCAATGTGGATTACAACGCGCTACACGAAGAGCATGAAAGCTGGCTGCAGTTTGTAACCGAGCGAGTCGCGCTGAGCGCCTCCGCCCGCTAGCCCGTTCTGGGGTGAGAGGAAAGAGGCATGGAAAAACCCTCCGCAAAATTGGTCTCTATTGACGCGTGTGTAGCTTTTGGCCGTCTCAGCTGCGCTGACCCGGCCATGGTGTTCTCGGTAATTGCTTTTCGCAAATTAACGCCAGTCTTGCAAAGTTGTGAACCCATCAGGGGCTACGTCTCAAGGCGCGGATTTCTCTGCGCCCGGCGCGGCATTGGAATATGATGCAATTCTCGCGACTCTCTTTTGGCGGAGGTGAATCTACGGACACGCGCCGCTCGTTCCTTAAGGATTTTGCTGGCGGATATTGTGCTTTTTTGTTTTTTCAAGGTTGTCCGCCTATCCCCACACCCAGACGCAGGACGCCGGTGGATCCTCCCGAGCCTTTGGAAAAGCAGGAACCGGAGAAGGCTGCGCCTGTTTCGCCAAGCGTGAGAGGGCGCGCTCAGGAGAAAGAATTTCGCGATACCATGGAGCAGCTTTTCACTCGCGTGCGTGACCTTCGCGCTGAACTCGAGCATGTCTCCACCGCGGAAGTTTTTTCGGTCAGCATCTTCAAGCAGACGCAAGAGATTGAGAAGCTGGCCAAGCGCCTGAAGAACTACGCGAAGGCGTGAACTGTAAATTGAGATCAGAGTCAGAAGCAGAAAAACCCTTGAGAGACTTTAACGCTGAGGACGTGGAGACTCGGAGGAAACCGGGCTACTAGACACGATGAGGATCGGCGCTCCTTCGGTGCTCAAAGCTCAGGGTAACGCGCACTCTAAGAAAAAAGGGGCAGGCTTGAAGCCCACCCCGACAGGGAGAGTGAGGTAATTAGGGCCCGACGCGTCCTTGCCAAGCGTTGTCCTGGCAAGGCGGAAGGCCCCCGGGCAAAGAGTTAAGGCGTTGGGAACGACAGGTAATGCCACACGTCGTTCAGTTCGCCGTAGGGACCACCTTTCGAACCGTCATAGCCTTCGCCGCCGAAGATGTAAATAAAGCCAGCTGGGTCCGGCGCCCAGTGGGCGGCGCCTCGGCGCCCTCCAACCGCATTGTTTGTGTAGCTCAGCTGGAAGTAGTTAAAGGGAGACGTGATGTAAGTTCCCGGTTGATTAACGTCTACCGAGCCCTTCCACCAAATCCATTGGTTGGTGCCGCCGTTGAGTTCAAATTCCCAAACGTCGTTGAGGAAGCCGATCGGTTGCGTGCCATTGGTACCGTACCCGAAGCCTCCGAAGAGGAAGAGATTGCCGTCCGGGCTGACCCAGCCCATGGAACCCCACCGCGAGCCGGGAACGTTCGTGGCGGCGGCGTTGGTAGTGGCGTTGGAAATGCCTTGCGTTCCGTACACCCCGAACTGGTCGGCCACGTTGCTGCCGGAAACCCAGGTCCATTGGCCTGCGACGGGGTCGAAACTCCAGAGATCATTGAGAGTGGACCCAATCTGCAGCGAGCCGGTCTGCGTGGTACCGCTGGTGCCTTTGGAATCCAGGCCGAAACCACCGAAGAGCCAAACCTTTCCGGTGCCGTCAACCCATACGACTGAGGTTTGGCGGCCGCCGGGAACAAAGCCCGCTCCGCCCGTTCCTGCAGAAGCAGGGTACGCGCCATTTTGGTTGGCCAACGTAGTGCCGGACATCAGAGTCCAGGTGTTGGCGGCGATGTTGTATTTCCAGAGATCGTTGAGAAGGCCAGTGGTACTCGCGGAATCCACGCCTTGTCCGCCGAACACCCAGACGTTGCCGCCGAGAGTGTCGGTAAAGCTGGCGGCGCCCCAGCGTCCGCCGGGGAAGCCCGTGCTGCCGACTGTCGTGGCGGTGGTTGGTTGATCACCCGTAGATGATCCGCCGCGCCAGGTCCATGTGCAGTTCGTGTAGATGCCTGTGCCAGTGGTGAGATCGAAGCCACAAGGGCCTGAGGTGATGTCGAATTCCCACATATCGTTGAGCAGCCCGGCGCCTTGTCCCCCGAACATCCAGAGGTTGCCCGTCGTTGGGTTGGTCCAAGTGATGCCGCCCCAGCGGGCTCCGGGTCTCGTACAAGAGGCAGCAGGAAACGCGCATGAGGTGCCAGCGTTCAAACCGCCGTAGTTTCCCGATTGATCGAGCAACTGAAGCGTAGTGATGTCCGCGGTGTAGTTGTTCGCGAGCAGGTCGTGAATAATCGGCAGATCGGCAGGTATCCACGCGCCGGGGCTCCACCACCCGTTTCCTAGATTGGTTGGCCAAACCCACATATCGTTCAAAAGCCCGGGGATGCCACTTTTATTTTGGTGGCTGACTTCAAAGCCTTCTCCGCCGAACAACCAGCGGTTTCCACTCTTGTCTGTCCACGTCATGGCGGCGTTCCTGCCACCAGGCGTGTTGTCGTTCTCTGTGGTAAAGGGCGGCCCCGGAATCGGAGCCGGTGGCGTATACGTAGGCAGCTTCGCTGATCCATAGGTGTTCATGGCTGGGGCCGACGGTCCGGGGAACATCCAAGCCCAATCGTTGTGCTGGCAATCAACAATAACGTTGGAAACGATCCCCGTGACCACTTGAGTGGCATTGAAGACGTTGCATGGGATTAGCGGCTGGATCGGGGGCTCGAGAAAGACATCGACACTGTAGATTGTGCCGTAGCTGAATTGCGTCGGGAAAGTGAAGTCTACGTCGCCGGTAACGAAGAGATTGTCGCCAGCGTTGTCCTGCAATTCGAGAGTATCACCCGGGCCAACAATGAGGCCCACGACGGTGCCGCCAATCGGGAACTTTGGCACGGTACATGTAACTTGAACGTTGCTGACGCTGCCGACGATCGTGCCAGAGCCGTTGCTGACCGTGCAGGTTTGCGAGGGATTGGTTGGTTGGGTCTTAATCGTCACGGCGTACGCGGCGCCGGCGAGAAGAGTTGTTGCGAATGTGAAGTTGACGGTTCCCGTGCCGCTGACCGTGAGGTTGTCTCCGCCATTGTCTTGCAAAACGAGACCGGTTCCTTGCAAATTTGAAACAGTTCCGCCAACGGTGTAAGTGGCAGCGCAGCTTACCTGAACGTTTGTGACGTCCGCGGTGGCTGTACCCGAACCGTTCGCCACGCTGCAGACCTGGCCCGAGGGCTGCGTTTGGATGGTTACGGCATAAGAGCTGCCGCTGGCGATCGACGTCTTAAATGTGAAGGCGACCGTCCCTGTGCCCGAAATGGTGAGGTTGTCGCCGCCGTTATCCTGAAGGACAAGGCCCGTACCGCTCAGGCCAACGACCGAGCCGCCGATCGTGAAGGGCCCGCCGCTCGAGCCTCCGCTCCCTCCCGTACCCCCACCTCCGCCCGTGCCTCCCCCGCCACCCGTGCCGCCGCCGGTTCCACCGCCGGTCGGGCGTTTAAGGCTACAGGAACTGGCAAGCAGGGCAATGATGAGAAGGCTGGTAAACACCAAAGCCTTGGGGGCAAATTTCCTCACAGTAATTCTCCTTGGACCCTCGCCGGTCATTCGAATCTCCGGTGGAGTGATGCCCTAGGGCTTACTCCGCCCGCATAAGGCTGCACGCTTGGATGGCAACCACGACCTGGTTGCGAACGAAAGAGAATTGCGCGCTGTCCTTCGAGGATGCCTTTCTGCCGGTTCAGGATAGGGTGGTCATAGTACTAGGGCAATTAGCAGGTAAGGCATCTGTGCCCACGTCATTACTGACACTTAAGGACAGGAAGGGCTTGGCGGGAAGAGCCGCGAAAGGATGGTCAAAGAGAGGCTCTTCGGGACGGGGATTGGTGTGGATGCGAATGATTGGCATTTGAAAGTGGGGGAGGCAACTGATATATGTTTGGGCTCGCTTTACAAGGCAGAAGGCAGGCATACCCTTGAACGGAAAAAATGAACGGTAAAAAGCGATGGCACGATTTATCGCGCACCTACAAAAGTTGAGGGCGTAATCAGCCAAGGAGAGCGATGAAGATTCAAGATGCAAAGGTGATTGTGTGCAGCCCGGGGCGGAACTTCGTGACGCTGAAGATCACGACGGAAGACGGGATTTACGGGCTTGGGGACGCGACGGTGAATGGGCGGGAGCTAGCAGTGGCTAGCTACCTGACAGACCACGTCATTCCATTGCTAATTGGGCGTGACGCGCGGCGGATTGAGGACACCTGGCAGTACCTCTACAAAGGAGCGTACTGGCGGCGCGGGCCGGTGACGATGTGCGCGATTTCGGCTGTGGACATGGCGTTGTGGGACATCAAAGGCAAAGCGCTGAACGTGCCGGTGTATCAATTATTGGGAGGCGCGTCGCGCGAAGGCGTGCTGGTGTATGGGCACGCAAGCGGTCGAGACATCGAGGATACGGTCAAGGCCGTGGCCTCGTACATGAAGATGGGATACAAGGCGATTCGCGCGCAGAGCGGGATTCCAGGAATACCGAGTACGTACGGCGTCGGGAAAGGGAAGATGTATTACGAGCCCGCAACGAAAGACGCGCCGCAGGAAGATGTGTGGAGCTCGGAGCTGTACATGAATTTTGTGCCGCAATTGTTTTCGCGGCTGCGGAAGGAATTTGGCGAGGATTTGCCGTTGTTGCATGATGTCCACCACAGGCTGACGCCGAATGAAGCGGCACGGGTGGGGAAGAGTCTTGAGCCATATCATTTGTTTTGGTTGGAAGACCCGACTCCCGCGGAGCTGCAAGAGGGGTTTCGGCTGATTCGCAAGCATACGACGACGCCGATTGCTGTGGGCGAGGTATTTAACTCGATTTACGATTGCCAACAACTCATCCAGGAACAATTGATTGACTACATTCGGACGGCGGTGGTGCATGCCGGCGGGATTTCGCATGTGCGCAAGATCGCGAGCCTCGCGGAGCTGTATCACGTGCGGACGGGCTGCCATGGAGCCACGGACATGAGTCCGGTATGCATGGCCGCGGCGCTGCATTTTGATTTAAGCGTGCACAATTTTGGGATTCAAGAGTATATGCGGCACACGGAAGAATCAGATCAAGTGTTCCGGCACAAATACAGTTTTTCGGACGGGGTGATGCATCCGGGAGACGCCCCCGGGCTGGGCGTGGATATAGATGAGGGACAGGCGGCGAAGTATCCCTACAAGCGGGCGTATTTGCCGATTAATCGAAAGCTTGATGGCACCATGCATAGCTGGTGAAAGGAGAGTCAAGAGTTCAAGGTCGAAGAGTCCAAAAGGGAAGAGACGCGAGTGAAGAGCGCGATTAGTTGAGTCGGACTGAATTTCGAGTGCAGTTTTTACTGTTTGACGGGCCTGCCTTCGGTTTTTATAGTGAACGTGCATTAGCTTGACCGCGAGGACTTGTAGCGTTCCGCCCATTCACATGAATCCAGGGGACATCACACCAGCATCCGAGACACTTGCCACGTTGGCGCAGGGCGCAAAGTCAGGCGAAGCCTCGGGGGTCAAGGTGTCTTCGCGCGTTGGGTATTTCCGGTGGGTGATTTGTGGCCTCCTGCTGCTGGGAGTGACGAAGAACTACATGGACCGGCAGGTCTTGGGCGTCCTCAAGACTACATTGATGGGCGAGTTTCACTGGAGCGAAATTGACTACGCGAAGTTAGTGGAAGCGTTCCAGATTGCTTATGCGGTGGGCATGGTCACGATGGGCTGGCTGGTGGATCGCCTGGGCACGCGCGTAGGTTACGCGGTGGCGATGGTTTTCTGGAGCCTGGCGTCCATGGGCACGGCGCTGGCGAATTCATTGAGCGGCTTTGCGTTGTCGCGTTATGCGTTGGGATTGGGGGAGCCAGCGGTTTTTCCGGCAAGCATCAAGGCGGTGGCGGAATGGTTTCCCAGGAAAGAGCGAGCGCTAGCGACGGGAATTTTCAATGCAGGAACAAACGTGGGCGCCATCATTACGCCGCTCATCGTGCCGTGGATTGTGGTGCATTGGGGCTGGCGAAGCGCCTTTGTGGGAATCGGCGCGATAGGGTTCGCGTGGCTGGTGCTGTGGTTGCTGATTTATGGCAATCCGGAAGGGCATAAGCGCGTCTCGAAAGAGGAACTGGCGTACATTCGAAGCGACCCACAGGAGCCAGCGAGAAAAACCAAATGGTTGCGGCTGATTCCGCTGCGGCAGACTTGGGCATTTGCAATGGGCAAGCTGCTGACGGACCCGATTTGGTGGTTTTATCTCTTTTGGGTGCCGGGATTCCTGCAGGACAAACACGGCCTGGCGCTGACGGGGATTGGAATCCCGCTCCTGGTGATTTACGTGATTTCGGACGTAGGAAGCGTGGCGGGAGGGTGGATCTCGTCGTCTTTAATTAAGAGCGGGCGAAGCGTGAACACGGCACGGAAGACGGCGATGCTGCTTTGTGCAGTCGGCGTGATTCCCGTGGTTTTTGCGTATCGCGTGGAGAGCACGTGGTCTGCGGTCCTGTTGATTGGTTTGGCAGCAGCGTGCCATCAGGGATTCTCAGCGAATCTGTACACGATCACCTCGGACATGTTTCCTGCGCGCGCTGTAGGTTCGGTGGTGGGCATGGGCGGAATGGCGGGCGCGCTAGGCGGGCTGTTCATCGCGACGGTTGTGGGGCATGTGCTGCAATGGACCCGCAGTTACATGATTCCGTTTGTGATGGCGGGATGCGCATATTTGGTGGCCTTGGCGGTAATCCATGTCCTGGCACCGCGGCTGGAGCCGGCGAGAATCCAGTGAAAGGGCAGGCAGAAGACAGAAGGAGAGGCCCCGACGGTCAGAATTTGTCACACGGGTTGAGTTGAGGAGAGTGGATGGCGCTGACAATTAAGCCGAAAAGAGAGTGCCGGTGGGATTTGGTGAGCCTGGGCGAGGTGATGGTGCGGTTCGATCCGGGGGAGCGGCGGATTGCTACGGCGCGTTCGTTTGAAGTGTGCGAGGGCGGCGGGGAGTACAACGTTGCGCGAGGACTGAAGCGCTGCTTCGGGCTTGACACGGCGGTGGTGACAGCGTTTGCGGATGATCCCGTGGGACGGCTGTTGCAAGACTTGATTTATCAAGGCGGAGTCGACCAGTCGCTGATTCGATGGATGGAGCATGATGGCGTCGGGCGAGCGGCGCGCAATGGATTGAATTTTACGGAGCGCGGGTTTGGTGTACGCGCAGCTCTCGGAAGTTATGACCGTGGACACACGGCGGTCTCAAATCTGAAGTTGGGAGACATTGATTGGAACGAGATTTTTGGGAGACACGGCGCGCGGTGGTTTCACACAGGAGGGATTTTCTGCGCGCTTTCAGGGACGACTCCGGAAGTGGCGCGGGAAGCGATGCAAGCGGCGCGGAAGAATGGAACGATTGTTTCATACGACCTGAATTATCGAGCGTCGCTCTGGAAGTCGCTGGGAGGAAAGAAACAGGCACAGGAAGTGAACCGGAAGATTGCGCCGCACGTGGACGTGATGCTGGGGAACGAAGAAGATTTTTCAGCGGCGCTGGGGTACGAGGTGCCGGGGATGGACGAGCACCTTTCCGCGTTTGAAGTGGAAGGGTTCAAGCAGATGATCGCGAAAGTGGTGAAGGACTACGCGTTCAAGGTCGTTGCCACGACGCTGCGAAAAGCGAAAACCGCGACACTGAACGATTGGGGCGCGATTTGCTATTGCGATGGGAAGTTCTATCAGGCGAAGAACCGCGAGAATTTGGAGATTTTCGACCGCGTGGGCGGAGGAGACTCGTTTGCGTCGGGCCTAATTTACGGATTTTTAGCGGGGCAAGAGCCGCAGTGGTGTGTGGAGTGCGGGGGGGCGCATGGGGCGCTGGCGATGACGACTCCGGGCGACACTTCGATGGTGACATTTCAGGAAGTGATGCAAGTGATGAAAGGCGTCGGAGCGCGGATCGCGCGGTGAGAGCGGGGAAGAATTGCATGAAGATAGGTGCGAATGGATAAGCAGAGAGTTCGCGAGAGGATTCTAGAAATAGGCGTTGTGCCCGTGGTGCGGGCATCGTCGCCGCGGGAAGCGCGCATGGCGGCGGATGCTGTTTGTGAAGGGGAAATTCCGATTGTAGAGATAACGATGACCGTGCCCGGAGCGGTCGAAGTGATTTGCGAGCTGACGAAGAGCGCGCCTTCTGGTGTTCTTGTGGGCGCGGGAACGGTACTCAATGCGGAAGCGGCGCGACGGTGCCTGGATGCCGGCGCACAATTTCTGGTGAGCCCTGGGTTGAACGTGCCCATGGTTGAGCTTGCGAAGAAGGAAGGGAGAATTGTGATGGCGGGCGCGCTGACGCCTACGGAAATCATGGCGGCTTGGGAGGCGGGCGCGGATTTTGTGAAGGTTTTCCCGTGCGGGCAAGTGGGCGGAGCTAAGTACATTAAGGCATTGAAAGGGCCTTTTCCGCAAATCCCCTTTGTGCCTACGGGCGGTGTGAATCTCAACACGGCTGGAGAATTTATTGAGGCAGGCGCCGTGGCCTTGGGTGTCGGCGGAGAGTTGGTGCAGGCGGAAGCGCTGAAAACCAACAAACCAGAAATCATCGTTGAGAATGCCAGGAAGTTTGTGGCGGCCGTGAATCAAGCACGGGAAAAGATGGCATCATCCAAGGCGGCCGCGAAAAGCAGTTATTAGAAAAGTTTATTGATTCACACCGCTGCAGAGCATGCCGCCGTCGACCACCAATAGATGACCTGTGACATAGCTGGCGGCATCGGATGCGAGGAAGACGGTTGCGCCGACGAGTTCTTCGACTTTTCCGAAACGGCGCATGGGAGTGCGAAGCAGAAATTCTTTGCCGCGCTCGGTGCCGTCGAGCAGACCCGCATTCAAATCCGTTCGAAAGACGCCGGGAACGAGAGCGTTGACACACACTCCGGCCGGGGCCCATTCGATAGCCAAACTTTTCGTCAGGGATGCGACGGCCGCCTTGCTGGCGCTGTACGCCGCGACTTGATAAAGACTGACGAGCGAAGAGATGGAAGCAGTGTTGACGATGCGGCCATAGCCCTGCTCAGCCATGTGGCGGCCGAAAACGCGGCAAGCGCGGAGTGTTCCGTTCAAGTTGGTTTCCATGATGGCGTTCCACTCGGATTCGGGAAAATCGAGTGTGGACATTTTCTTGGTGCGGCCTGCGCAGTTCACCAGGATTTGGACGCTGCCAAACTCTTTGCAGGCGGATTGCAGTAAGCTTTCGACGCTGGAGTTTTCCGTGACGTCGCAGGCTTGTGCGAGGGAGCGCCTGCCCAGAGCCACAATTTCGGCGGCAACCTTTTTTACCAGCTCTTCGCGGCGGCCGGTGGCAACGACATTGGCGCCGGCTTGAGCCAGGCCGCGGGCCAGGGCGAGGCCAATGCCGCTGGTGCCGCCAATGACCACGGCGGTCTTGTTCGCCAGATCAAGAAGCGGATGGCCCATAAGCGCTCGCGTTTGCGTTCAATTTTCCTCCAGTAAAGGACGGCCTAATTCAGGGCCTTGATTGTAATGCCGGAAGTAGAATTCGCGCAGGAAGTATTGCCAAAGGGACGGTTTATTTTGATTAAAGTGGGAGTGGTTGAACAAAGCACTGGCGACGCGCGGACCGGCGTCCGCATCGAACCTTACAGTACAATGGAAGATGGGTTAGGAGAAAACGAGAATGTTTGAACGCCCAGCGATTGCGAGTCGCCTGAAGAACACAGGGATGCGGATTCCGTTGATTGTGGGAATGGCGATTTTCGCCATGCAGATTGCCGCCGAGCAGCGCGGGCCTTTGCCGGCTCCGCCTCCTGGAAAAGTAACTGCGGCTGCATCCGCGCCAACGCCAGCGCCTCAATCGTCGGCGGGACCGCGCCAGAAAGCCCCTCGCATCACCAATGAACCACCCGCCATGCCCGTGGACGAGATTGTCCAGAGATTCACGCAGCGCGAGGAAGACTTCCGGAAAGAGCGCGACAACTTCACGTATACGCAGGACGTTACGTTTCAAACGATCGACCAGGACGGACAGGTAGACGGGGAATTCCACGAGGTGCGCGATATTCTGTTCACGCCGGATGGGAAACGCTTCGATAAGGTTACGTTTGCTCCCGTCACAACAATTACACGGGTTCAGATGACGCAACAGGATTTCGATGACATCGAGAAAGTGTGGCCCTTTGTCATGACGTCGGCAGAATTACCCAAATATGACGTGAAATACGTGGGACGCGAGCGCGTGGATGAACTGGACACTTATGTTTTCGACTTGGAGCCGAAAAAGTTAGAGAAGGGCCAACGCTACTTTCGAGGGCGCGTTTGGGTGGATGACAAGGACTTGCAGATTGTAAAAACTTCGGGCACGTCAACGGGCTTGCTGAAAAAGAAAGAGGACCAGGCATTTCCGCATTTCGAAAACTACCGTGAGAACATTGAGGGCCATTACTGGTTTCCGACGTATACGCGCGCGGATGACGTGCTGCATTTCAAGATGGGTGACGATGTGCATGTGCGCATTGCCGTGCACTATACGAACTACAAGAGGTTCACGACGACAATCAAGATCGGGAACGCCACGCAGATTGATCCGCAGAAGCCGTAAGGCGTCAGGATGCGCGAGAAGGCGGTTGCCCGGGCCTAGCGGCGGCTGAGCCAGACGAGCGTAACGCCAATACAAACCACCAGAACGCCTAGCCACCGCTGCGTGCTGATTTTTTCGCGCAGGAATAACGTGGCGCCGATGGCCCCGGCGGCGTAGCTCAACGCAGTGATAGGGACGACAAAGCTGACGTTTTCCATAGAAAGCATCGCGAGCAGGGAGAAAAACGCCAAAGTCATAAAGCCGATGCCGATCCACATCCACCCGACACGGGCGGCCCGCCCCACAAAGTGAAGGAGGGCCGAGGGGCGGAAGTCGTGAACTTCACCCAAAGTTTTCATGGCATGGGAGACGCAGAGCTCTCCGCCCGTTCCTGCCGCCACAATTAAGAATAGAAAGATGAATTCCAGCACGCTTCAGGTCTTCTCCGTGGTTCGAGGATGAGTGTGACCAACGATGAAGACGCCAACGCAAATTACGGCGATGCCCGTCCAGCGAAGAAGATTCACTTTTTCCCCGAGAAGCAACAGTCCGAGAATGGCGACGACGAGATAGGAAAATGAAGAGGCGGGTTGAACGTAACTGTAATCCGCCCAGGTAAGCACAAGCATGTAGGCGCCAAAAAAAGCCAGCAAGCAGCCGATTCCGAGCCAGATATATCCAGAGGCAAGGATGCGAACCAAAATGTGAAGGAGCTCTTGCGGCGCCCAATCGCGCGCGGAACCGACGTTTTTCATTCCCTTGCCGAGCAACACATTACCAAGGGGAGCGAACAACACGATGAAGAGAAGGAAAATGTAAGTTTTTAGGTGCAGGCCTGGAGAGTCTTTCATGCGATTTGAGATGTGCTCCCGCGCGGAATGTTCGTTTTGTTGTCAAGAAATCAGACTGCTTCATCTTACTCGATATGAGGCTAGTATCTAAAGCGCCGAAGGGCGAAATCGTCCGGTTTTTGCTATCCTTTTGCTTCGCAATGAAGCAGTTCAATGAACGGGCTATGCGTGGGGACATACCCGCACAAGGGGTGTGATGATTTCGCAGGCCGGCTATCTCTTTCTCATCCTCGCAGCTTCACCGTTTATCTATTATCTGCTCGTGCTTTTCAGTACGTGGCGGTTTTTCTGGCGCGCGGAAGTGCGTTTGCGGCCGGATTCCGGCTTCACCCCGCCTGTGAGCAACTTGAAACCCTTGCGCGGACTGGATCCCGAGGCGTACGAGAACCTGGCGAGCTATTGCCGGCAGGATTATCCGCAGTACGAGTTGATTTTTTGTGTGGGGGATGAGAGCGACCCTTCGGTTCCGGTTCTGGAAAAGCTGAAACGCGATTTTCCTGAGCGGCAGATTCGAATTTTATTTGGATCGGGGCGCAAGGCTATCAACGACAAAGTGGCGAAGCTAGTGCGCATGGTGAATGAGGCGCAGCACGAAATCCTGGTGATAAACGACAGCGATGTTCGCGTGGAGCCAAATTATTTGCGGACCGTGGTCGCGCCTCTACGCGATTCGAAAGTGCGCGGTGTGACTTGCCTTTACGTTTCGACGGAAGACAGGACTTTCACGCAAAGCCTTCAATCCATCGGCATGATTTGCGATTTCTTTCCCGGAATCTTTGTGGCACGTCAGCTGGATGGCATCAAATTTGCTTTCGGGCAAACGATTGTGACGACGCGCTCGTGCCTGAAAGCCTTTGGTGGGTACGAGGCAATCGAGAATCGCCCCGCGGACGACCTGCTGGTCGGGCGATACATTGCGCAGCAGGGTTATGAGGTGGAGCTGCTGCCATATGCGGTGAAAACGGTTCCAGATTACGGCTCCTTCCGGGAGCTGTTCATCAAGCGGCTGCGATGGCTAACGGTCATGCGACACATGCGCCCGTGGGGACACATCGGGCTGGCGTTTACGCAGGGATTGCCTTGGAGTCTGGCTGTGCTGCTTGTTCATCCTTCTGATGGAATTGGCGGTGCGTATGTTGGCGCGTATTTGTTCTTTCGGCTGCTGATCACTTGGCTCGTGGGTGCGTGGGGCATGAAGCAGCAGGAGCTTTGGAGGAAGACGCCGCTCATTATCGTATGGGATGCCACAGCGTTCGTCATCTGGCTGCTGACGTTTGGGCGACGGCGGATTCGGTGGCGCAACATCGATTACCGGATCCGCGACGGCATGCTTGTGCCGGTGACATCGAATCCAGCGACGGATTCTCCGCGATAGTGGTGGGAGAGGGGCTGCCTGTCCGGCAGGGTGAAGATGGGGGCGAAAGTTGCGGTGGCGGGGGCGGGCGTTTATGGGGCCTCAGTAGCGATTCGCCTTGCCGGGCAGGGGCACAGGGTACGGCTGTTCGATCCACTGGGGATTTTGCGTACGGCTTCGGCAATTAATCAATATCGTGTGCATGCGGGATATCACTATCCGCGCAGCCTGGAGACGATTCAGGAAACGTTGGAAGCGCGTGCCGAGTTCATCCGCGCTTTTGAACCGGCCATCGTTCGGAACAGCCGGCATTACTACGCGATCCCGAAGGAAGGTTCCCGCACAACTCCTGATTTGTACGAACGTGTGATGGCGGAACAAGGACTTCCGCTGAAGGCTTGCCGGCCAGAATGGATGAACTTCGACTTCATCGATCGCTGCTATGAGGTGGACGAGAACGTCTACGATCCCGACGTGCTGCGGGAATTGATTGAAGCGCGCATACGCGCATTGGGAATTCCATTCGAACAAAAAGAATTCACAACAGCGATGCGGGATGATTTTGATTTTGTCGTATGGGCCACGTATGGCTTGGGGCCGAGCCGGGGCACGTTCAAAATTGCTAAATTCCAAGTCGCAGAGAAGATACTCATCGAATTGCCTTCCTCACTGCGACACGTCGCGCTGGTTGTCGTGGATGGGCCCTTCACCGCATTTGATCCTTATGGTAGTTCGGGGCGCTCGCTTTTTGGTTCGGCCAAGAATACGAATCATTGGACAACTACCGATCCTGACGAGGCGATCCCTGAGCTATACTCGAAAATCTTAAACCAGCCCGACTTTCAGCCTGTACCCTTTACCCGCTTCGAAGCTATGCGCGCAGACTGCTGCGACTCGGTGCCGGCCGCGAAAGAAGCAAAGTACATTGGGTCGCGCTTCACCATCCGCGTTGTCGAGGACGCTCCCGAAAGCGATCGCCGCATCCTCTACTTGAAGGACGGCGCGCCCGGTGAGATTCACATTTTTTCCGGCAAAGTTGTGAGTGCAGTAAAGGCAGCGCGCTTGGTGTGTGAAAGGATTGCGTCCTATGGCTGAAGCGCCGGAATACGTAATTCTTGGACGCGGTCGCTGGGCCAAGAGGATGCAGGTGATCATCGCTGGAGAAAGAAGAAGTGTCATCACGATTCAGGAGACGCGGAAGCTTCAGTTGGAAACCGAAGCGGGTTACGTGATGCGCCTCGCGGAAGCGATGAAAGCCAGCCGCGCACAAATTGCGTGGCTCTGTGTTTCTCCCGGACCGCATGTGTCCTTGATGATTCAAGCAGCGCTTGAAACAGGTTTGCACGTTATTGCGGAAAAGCCTTGGTACGGTTCAGCAGCGGATACGGAGCGTTTGCAGGCGCTGGCTCGCGCGAGGCGGCGATTGATTGGCGTGCACTTCGAGTATTTGGTTCACGGTGAAGTTGAGAAATGGAAAAGCAGTTTTTGCCCCGGTTCAGGGCTGCGCTTTGGAGGGCATTTTTTCCTCGGCCGACCCTACTCTGGGAGTGTCTCCGCGATGGACAATCTCGGGTGCCATTTGTTCGCCATTCGCGAGGTTGCGGTGCCTTCCTCAGAGGTTGTCGAGATGCAGTGCGCCTATGAGCAGCCCGAGGAGCGCCTAGTGTGGCTTGAGCAAGACGGCCGGCGAATTGCGTCGATCGATTTGTTCGAAGGCAGCGAGCGCATCATTCAGGGGTTCATGAAAAACGTTGAGGCCGCGCTAGACGGTGCAGCCTTTCCCTTCGATCTGAATTTTGCCTTGGGCGTTGCGAATCAGCTCAACGCGTTTAAAGCGCGAGGGCCCCGGTAAAATCGCTCAGGCTTTTTTTGCTTTGGCTTCGGCCTGTGCTTCAACGCCATTCGGCTTGGCGGGCATGCTCATTTGCAGGCGCCGCTCATTCTTCGGTTCGCGCCAGTTCACCTGAGGGAGCATCAACGAGGCGTCCACGCGGTCGCGATACCTGATTGCAATATTCATCAGCGAGTCGAGCAAAGAATCCGAAAGATAATGCGGCTGCAAACCGAGGTCAATCAGCTTCGAATGCTTTGCGTTGTAGTAATGCTGTTCAGCTTCGACGCGCGGATCGGGAATATGGTCGACTTCGATGGTGATGCCCATTTTCTTCGCGGCAGCTTCGACCAAACGCGCGAGATCCATGATGGAAAACTGTTCGGTGAACTGGTTGTAAACGCGGCATTCGCCCTTTGCGGCCGGATTGTGGCAGGCGATCTCGATGCATCGAACGGTGTCGCGAATGTCGAGGAAGCCGCGAGTTTGTCCGCCCTTTCCGTATACGGTCAGCGGCTGGCCAATGGCGGCTTGCACGCAGAACCGGTTCAGCACGGTTCCAAAAACATCGTCGTAATCGCAGCGATTGATCAATGCTTCATCGAGGGCCGTTTCGTCGGTCATTGTTCCATAGACCACACCTTGATTGAGGTCGGTGGCGCGAATTCCCCAAATCTTGCAGGTGAACATGATGTTGTGGCTGTCATGAACTTTGGAGAGGTGATAGAAAGAACCGGGCTGCTTAGGGAAGGGCACAGTGTCGCGGCGGCCGTTGTGCTCGACGGTGATGTAGCCTTCTTCGATGTCAATGTTCGGCGTGCCGTATTCGCCCATGGTGCCGAGCTTCACAAGGTGACAATCGGGTAAGAACTCCCGCATGGCGAAAAGCACATTCAGCGTGCCCACGACATTGTTCACCTGTGTAAACACCGCATGCTTGCGGTCGATCATCGAGTAAGGTGCGGAGCGCTGTTCGGCGAAGTGGACAATGGCTTCTGGTTGGAAGGACTTGAACGCCGAAGACAGAAAATCGAAGTCACAGACATCGCCGACGAATATCTCGATCGTCTTGGCCGTTAGGTTCTGCCATACGCGCAAGCGATCCGTCAGTGGACGAATCGGCGTCAGCGTCTGCGCGCCAAGTTCGTGATCCCACAGCCGGCGCACATAATTATCAACAATGGCGACCGAATGGCCCTTCTGCGACAAGTAGAGCGCTGTCGCCCAACCGCAATAGCCGTCCCCACCGAGCACGGCAATCTTCATGAACCCTCCTCAAGGTTACGTACTGCCTAACCTAAATGGATACCGAAATGTACAGGCAATTGGCGCCAATTCGTCCCGTACTGCTGTGCGGCGCCTGGCAAAAGCGAGAAATGAACCACTTTCGACCGGGACTTCTTTTTTTACCTGCATCTCGCGCCCTTTGCAAGCGGCTTTTTGGCGGCCGGCCACTAGAATACTATTTGCGTCCACCTTGCGGCTCTGCTTATTTTGCCTAAGGAGAGCGCGTGGTGGGCGCCGCAGTTTCCAGCGGGTGGTTCGTCAGCACAAGCTTTCCGCCGCTCGAAGCTACTACCGTAAGATGGTTGCGCCCCACTAACTTTTCAAACTCGCCCAAGCGTTCGGCATAGGCCATCAAGTAGTAGCGCTGCGGCTCGCTCCACCGTTGCTGGAACTTGGCATCGTCGATGAAAACATCGGGTGAGCCGGGCGCGTAGGAGCCGTATTCGAGGTTGAAGTAGTGTCCGTTGAGAATCAAAGCGTCGCGATTGGTGTAAAACGTAACGGATGAAAACGAGTAGTAACCGCGATTATTGATGAGAGTTCCTGGCGGCGATTTCAAAATGGCTTCAGCCAGCGGACGAGAGCCCAAGAACGGGTCAAAGACCACAAGCGCAAGGCGCGCGGCGTGGAAAAACACAACCATCATCAGAGCTGCGGACAAAAATGCGCGTTGTCCAACCCAGCGCAACGTCCCCACCGCGCCTGCAAGGAATGCGAGCGACGCGACGACTAAAGGCAGCTGCAAGTACGCGAAGGAGTCGAAAGTAAGATCCATCATGTGGCCCAGCGATAGTGTGTAGGCGCTCGGATGAGAGCTCAGGGCTTGCGAAATATCGCCGGGAGCAGGCACATGGCGCACGGCAAGGAAAATTCCGAACGTCGCAATGGCTGCGAGAAGCGCTATAGCGCACAGAACTCGCGTCCCACGGCGAATCCAATCTCCGCCCATGGTCATTGCAGATCCCAGAAGCAGCGCGAGAGCAGGGTAGCAAGGCATCGAATAATATTCCTGCGTCGTCGAGAATGTGAAGAAGACGAGGATGAACCCTGTCCAGCAGAGCGCCAGCAATCGTGTTCTGCCGTCGCGGTCCACCGGTTTGTAAGAGAGTTTCGCCACGGCGGGAAAGTAGACACTCCACGGAAACAACCACAAGAAATGAAATAACCAGAACCACAATCGCGGAACTGTATTGTAGTCGCGAGGGTAGCGCAGATTGAGGAAGCGTAGGAGCTGCTCATTGATGAAATAGAACCAGAGAAAGCCGTGGTATTCGCCCGGCCCGCTTTGAAGAGAAAACGAGAAGTACGGAGGATTTCGCAGCGTGGCAAGAACATGCCAGGGCGTGGCGATGAGCAGCATGATGAAAAGTCCGCTGATGGGCCTGAGTCGCTGCCATGTACGCCGGAGAAAGAATTGCTTCGTCAGAAAAAGATAAATCACACCAGCGGCGACAGGGAAGGCAAGAGCGACGAGACTCTTCAGGAGCAGTCCCGCGCCAAGGCTGGCAGCCAATAGAAATGCCCACAATCGCGGATGCGGCTCCTCTTCATCCAGAGCGCGTAGAAACGCCCACAGCGCCAGTGTAATCGTGAAGGTCAGCATCACGTCGGGGATTAAGATTCGTGTGAACAGAAATAATCCGACGCACGTGCCCGTGCACAGGCCTGCATAGAGTCCCGCACGCCTTCCAAACGCCCAGATCCCGAAGGCGGCAGTAAGCCAAGCTAAGGCCATTACCGAGAGAGCAAAGGGAATCCGCGCGACCCAGTCATGAACGCCGAAGACCTTAAAGAAACCTGCGATGACCCAATAAGTAAGTGGCGCCTTTTCGAGATAAAGGACACCGTCGAGCCGGGCCGTCACCCAGTCGCCGGAAGTCAGCATGTTCCGCGCAATTTGCGCTTGAATCGCGTCCACGTCGTCCATCAACGACGGCGGAGAAACGATGCAGCCCAGATAAATGATTGCGGAAACCAGCAGGACGGTCAGGTAGACACGCCAGCTTTGGCTTGTAATGAAACCCTCGGCGTCTTTGAGAACGCCGCCTGAATTCGCCATTTTTTCATCCATAGAAAGAGGATCAGCAGTCCCCACAAGTGATATCCAACATTGGCCTTCCGCTCCAAATGGAGCTGGAGGAATTTGTTAACAACATCCGGGCGAAAGACATCGCCGTACGCGCCCGCACCATAGCGCAGAGCGTCCGTTAAGAGCGGAAGCAACGGCCCGCGCAGCCATTCATGCGCCGGAATATCGAAGCCAGTTTTCGGCCGCTTGAGAATGGCTTGCGGCAGCTTATCTTTCATCAACTCCTTTAAGATCACCTTCTGCCGGCCACCGCGGATTTTTAGTGGAGCCGGAAGCTTCGCGGCAAACTCGACGATGCGATGGTCCAGAAACGGCGGACGCACTTCCACAGAATGCGCCATGCTCATGCGGTCGCTTTTCGTCAGAATGTCGTCGGCGAGATAGCATTTCTGGTCCAGCCAAAGATAGGGGGCCAAGTCATCATCGGTGACAGGCAATCCGTCCAATTCTGTGAGAATTCGTTGCAAGGTGGGAGGCAGAGGCTGGGTGACAAGCGCTCTTTTGTCGGCATCGGAAAAAGTGCCGTTCCAATAGACGTGCGCGCGGGTTGGCGACATCAACGCGCCTTCCAGGAAGCGCTTCACTTTGTATTCGAGGCTGATTTTGTCGTCGGAAACCGGCCAATGATGCATCGCTCTCAACGCACCACGCAAAAAAGAGCGGGGCAGCATGCGCACTTTGTCTGCAAGACGGTTTGCGCGGTACGTGAGGTACCCGCCAAATAGTTCGTCGGCGCCTTCTCCGCTCAGAGCAACCGTGGTTTTCGTTTTGCAAAGTTTGGACAGAAACCAAACGGGAAGGGCGCCGGCGTCGGCGCTGGGTTCGTCCGAGTAGTAAGCAAATTCCTCAATCGCAGCGGGCAAGTCTTCTGCAGGAGTCAAATCCAGTTCGGTGTGATCGGTTTCGTATTGCTTCACCGCGCGATGAATGTATTCCGTTTCGTCAAAACTGCGCCCGCGAAATGAGATCGAAAAGGTCTTCAGCTGCGAAGTGGAAGCTTTAGCGGCGTAATGAAGAATTGTGGTCGAATCAATCCCGCCGCTGAGCCAGACGCCCAGAGGAACGTCCGAGAGCAAGTGCTCTCGGACGGCATCCTGCATCAACGCGTCGAGTTCTTCTTTCGCAGACGCGAGCGTGTAGGCGTTCGAAACTCCAAACGGCAGACGCCAGTAGGAGCCCGTGGAAACTTCTCCGTCTTGCCATTCCAGCCAATCGCCAGGCGCAAGTTTCTCGATGCCGTCCACCAGCGTCCACGGAGAGGGGGTATAGTTCAGTGCAAGATAGCAATCGAGGCCTTCGAGGCTAAGGCGCCGGTCAATTTCTGGATGAACAAACAGGGCTTTCAGTTCGGAAGCGAAAAACAATTCTTCCTCTTGCCGAGCGATATAGAGAGGTTTAATCCCCGTGCGGTCGCGCGCAAGCACAATCCGCCTCCGGGACTTGCTCCACAGCGCAACCGCAAACATGCCGCGAAGCTTTGCGAAACAATCCTTGTCCCACTGAAGGAAAGCGCGCAGCACGGTCTCCGTGTCGGAGTGCGACTTGAAGCGATGCCCAAGACTTTCCAGTTCAGCGCGCAATTCGAGGTGATTGTAAATTTCACCGTTGAAGACAATCCCGCCTTCCCCATCGTCGGTGAGAATGGGCTGGTCGCCTTGTTCAAGGTCAATGATTTTCAGGCGGGCTCCGCCAAAGGAAAACAGATTCGACTGAAAGACCCCTTGCTGGTCGGGCCCGCGGTGAATCAGCGTGGCGGTCGCCTGGCGGATCCTTTCCGGCGGCGCGCTCCAGTTTTTAGTGGTAAAGCCGGCAATTCCGCACAACGCTCGGCACCCTCCGTCTCACGCGACGTTCTTGCGAAGTGTTCCTTGGAATTTCAGGGAAATACGTCCACTAGAAGTTTATCTGTGTGGCAGGCCGACCGCAACGTAAGACTCTGCAAGCGCGCAGTTTTCGTGTAAGCGACTCCGGTGTTTGCCGAATGGGAAATGAAGAAGGTCAGTGGGCAACGCCGACCAAGGAATGCATGAGCGCGCTGACGCCGTTCCACATAATCTGCACGCCAATGCAAACCAGCAGAAAGGAAGAGAGCCGCAGGATGATGCCCATGCCGCTTTCGCCGACGATCGCGGCGAGGCGGTCGGCAAAACCGTAGCAGACATAAATGCTGATAGCCACGAGAGCCGAGGCAACGACTGTCGCCAGGATCGGGCGCAAGTTGGCCCCAAGATGATGTGGCAGGTTGGCCCCAAGAGTGATAGCGACGGAGATCGAGCCCGGACCGACTGTAAGCGGCAGTGTCAAGGGATAAAAAGCATTGCGGAAAATGTCCTTCAGATGCACCTTTTTCTGTACCTCGCGGCCGCGGTCTGGCTCTTCTTTTTGCTTCAGCATGGCCCATCCGTTGGAAATGACCACCAGGCCACCGCCGACCTGCACCACGGGAATGGAAATGCCGAAGAAGTTCAGGATGTGCGTCCCAACCAGAAAGGAAGAGACCAGTAGGATAAAACTATTCAAGGCCACCTGGCGCGCCAGGGCGCGGCGCGCTGCAGTCGGGTAATCGTGCGTTAGAGAGAGAAACACGGGGCTGCCGCCGAGCGGGTTCACAATGGGGAAAAGCGCGCTCAGGATCAGTAATAAGTTTTTGGCGGTTTCGAGCAATGGCCCCCCGGGGCGGAGAGTATAGCTGAGATGCGTGGAAGACATGCAGGCGTAGGGAGGGGCATCTTTCGACCGAATACAGAGGCGGCGGGAAGCCCGGGACCGAGACTTCCCGCCTGGAAGGGATAGCAGAATCTAGAAAGTGAGCTTCGCGCCAATTTGAATCTGGCGCTGAGCGATGAGAGAGTTGCTCGACTGCGTGGTTGTACCAAACGCGTTTTGAAAAACCAGACATGGCACGCTTGCGCTGCAAGTAACGCCATTAACCGGAGTCGGCGTGGTTGGCGCTGTGATTGAGAACATCTGCGTGCTGACGCCGGTGACATTCACGTGATTGAACAGATTGAACGCATCCCCGCTAAGCGTCAGCTTCCAGGACTCCCAAATCTTGAACTCCTTAGCGACGCGCAGGTCGACGTTAACGGAGCGTGGCATCTGAAAGGAGTTGGCTCCAAGGAAGGGCACGCGAGTCGTGCCGCCGTCGTCCAGCGAGTTGCCCGTCGCGCCTTGCGGGGCAACGTAGGTCACGCCATTGACGGTTTGCGATGGCGCGCTGCCAAAGGCTGTCGGCGTGAAAGGAGCGCCCGATGAGGCGATGATCAGGGGCGAAATCGTAAAGCCATTGGCCAGGTATCCCATCCAGCGATTCGGCCCGTGGTAATAATTCGGGCTCCAGATAGCTGCGAAGGAGAATCGGTCGCGAATGTCGAAATTCGACCGGCTGTATTCGTCCGCAAGGTTGAAGGGGTTCAACACATTGTTGGTGGCAGTGAAAGTCTGAGAAGCCTGGCCGAAATCATTGGCTCGGGACCAAGTGAAAGAAGATTGAATCTGAAAGCTCTGATACAGGCGCCTATTCAGAGCGACTACGAGCGCGTTGTAATTGGAGTTCACTGAATAAGAGATATCCGTGACGGCCTGCACTGCGTTATTCGGGCGCCGCGTGCCGGTCAAAGTGTTGGGCACTCCAAAGAAGGGGACGGTGACTTTTTGCGCGTCAAATGGCCCGCCAACGACCGTGTAAGTTGTGGTCAACGTGGGCGCGGCCAAGTTGGTGTCCACAAAACGAGGGAGCCGGCGGCCAAGGCTCCCGACGTAGGAAACGGAGACAGCAGTATTCTTGGCGATCTCGCGCTCAATCACGAGATCATATTCATGCACGATGGGGAGTCGCGAATTGGGAGCGAACTGGATGATGCTCAGTCCCGGCGCCGCCGCAGCCGCGGGAAGAACGTTGGGATACAGGGGCGAAGTCGCGAAAGGATTGATAGTGGTGGTGCTCTGGCCGGAAGACACTCCGGTGTTGGCGATGGCATTGAAGATCGTGGAGTTGATGATGCGACCGTAATAGATGCCGTAGCCGCCGCGGAGAATGGTCTTGCTGTCGCCGAAAATGTCCCAAGCGGCGCCGATGCGTGGGCCAAAATCATGACGGTCGCTGGGGAAAGAGCTGCTCAAAGGAAATGACGGGTTGGGAATTTGCGGATCTGGCAGAAGCTCCGTATCCCAGCGCAGACCCAGGTTGAGGGTTAACCGCGGACGAATCCGCCAGTCATCCTGTACGAAGAAAGCCAAGTCATTGGTGTTGAAGTTGAATCCGGGTGTTCCGAGTCCCTGAGTAAAGTTTGTGTAGCAAGGAAGGGGTGCCGTTGCGGTGCCGCAGAACGGTGTGTGTCCCGTGGCGTTGGAAACAAAGTCGCTGATCCAATCCACGCGAGTATTGTAGGAGTACGCGCCAAAACCTGTGAAAAGGTTGATCTCATTGTCATGGACATGATTGAAATCAACCCCAAACTTGAAGAGATGCGCGCTGTGCATCCAAGCCAACGTGTCAGCGACTTGGTTGCGGCGTTCCTCTGGGAAGGCAGGACGGTTAAGGAAGTTGGGCATGCCGAAAACCCAGCCCCCGACGCCATTGATTGTAATCTGCGGAGAAAAGCCAAAGCTTGAAACTGGTTCGCCAGATAAAGGGGCCTGTCCGTTCTCGAATTCAAAGTCCCGCCCATATTGATATCGGAATTCGTTGGTGACGCTTGGGGTGATCGTGGAGATCAAACGGGCGATACCCCAATCTTCTTTCACATAATCATTCCCGAAGCTCTCGATTCCGCGGTTCACGACAGCAGCGGACTGAATGCCTTCGGGAGAGTTCCAGCGCAACCGGTTATAGGTGAACGAAGCGTGATGTTTGGAGTTGATGTTCCAATCGATCTTTGGCAGAAGAATGAGCTGATCGCCGCGCCGGCCAACAGTGCCCGTGAGGCTTGTCTGTAAAGCGAGAGCATTGTTCACGTCAGCTAGATTTGCGGGCAAAACGCCGCGTTGCGCCAGTGTATTGGCTTCAGCGCCGCTAAGCGGTGCAAAGATGGCACCCGGCGTTCCCGAGTTGGCCACAGCCGGAAAGGGACGGAGTTGCTGGTCGGCACTGAAGAACCAGAAGAGCTTTTCTTTGATAATCGCGCCGCCGATGCCGCCGCCAAACTGATGACGCTTGTCTTCTGGCAGGAAGGGCACGAGGACGCCGTTAACACGATGTAGTTGAAAAGGATTGATGGCTCCCCAATCGCTGCTGCGCAAATACCAAAACGCGTCGCCGTGGATTCCATTGGAGCCACTCTTGGTTACAGCATTAACGACGCCACCGGCGGCACGGCCATATTCCGCAGAATAGTTAGAAGTATTGATTTGGAATTCCTGGATGGAAGCCTCACTCGTGGAATAGCTAAGGCGCGTGCGGCCGCGTTCTTCACTAAAAAACGCCTGGTTATTGTCAGCGCCGTCCACGGTGTTGTTGTTCAAAAGACCAGAGATGCCGCGGAAGCTGACGAGGCCGAACCCGCCATCGGGCGTGGCGCCTGGCGTCCCCAAGGCAAAAAAGGACCAACGCCTGCCGTTGATCGGCAGGTTTTCGATTGTGGTGGAATTGATATTTGTGGAGAAATCGGCGCGGTCAGTAGTGATCACCGGCGCTTCCGCCGTGGCGATCACGGTCTCCGTTTGTGCTTGAACACCGAGGGCGGCGTCAAAAGTGGTAGTGCGCCCCACTTCCACGGTTATGTTGGTGCCTTTGTAGGTCGCAAAGCCGGACGCGGTGATCTCCACTGAGTAAATTCCGGGCTGCAAGTGGGTTATCAGAAAGCGACCGCTCCCATCGGTCCTGGCACTGGCTCTAGCACCGGTGCCTAGGTTTTTAGCAACCACGTTCGCGTTTGGCACGAGCGCTCCGGATTGATCCGTGACGATGCCGCCTATCCCGCCATCCGTGGTGGACTGGGCAAAGGAGCCGGAACTCAAGACGCACAACGCTATCAGCACGACGACGTAAACGACAAAGGCCCTGATGATCGAGCGTTCGATCTGATTCTTCCTCATGAACATTCCTCCTAAGAGAACTCGCGCCATGCGCACGCACACCTAAGGCGTTCCCGGGCAAAAGGCCGCCTTCTGTCTGGGTCAAAGCTGATGACCGCGCGCACCGGCCCTCGACAGCTAAAGATGACTCTGTAAGTGCACTAATGTCTATCACAAGAGTGAGATAGAGAGAAAGGCATGGCCTGTGGAAAAACTGTTCCCGACACTCACAGCCTTGATAGACGCACACACCCCCAACTAACACTCCCGCACACCCGGTATGAAGGTAATTGCGAATTATTGCAGGCCGATGACTGCTTTGCGACGCCGCGATGAACGCCTCGAGGATTGCTTAGGTTGCCTTGTAGACATGTGTGGGGTAGAGTCTCGGTTCCGTAGGCGGGGAAAAGAATGCCGGACGCGAGAGCCGCGAAGAAAAAAAACAAATCAGGACAAAAAGAGAGCGTTCGCCCGCTGATTTCGGCAGGACGCATACAGAAAAGGATCCGCGCTTTAGCAAAGCAAATTCGCAACGACTTTCCGGGCGAACGGCTCCACTTGGTAAGCGTTCTGAAGGGCGGTGTGTTTTTCCTGACGGACCTCGCGCGGAGCATTCCCGGAGAGGTTTCCTTCGACTTCATCGCCGTGTCAAGCTACGGGCAGAATACGCACTCTTCCGGACAGGTGCGGCTGACGCGGGACCTCGACTCCAGCATTGAAGGCAGGACCGTCATCGTCGTCGAGGACATTCTGGATACCGGAATGACGCTGCAATACCTATTGCGCCTGTTTCAGCAGCGCAAACCCAAGCATTTGCGAGTTGCGGTATTGCTTGACAAACCGGAACGCCGTATTGCCGCGGTACGCGCAGATTACGTCGGCTTCTCGATCCCCAACGAATTTGTCGTGGGATATGGACTGGACTATTCGGAGCGTTATCGCAATTTGCCGTATGTTGGAATTCTCACGCTGGGAAACGCGGCAAAGCACGAGAGTATGGAATAGGACTCCGCACAAGGCTCCGTCCTGATAAGACTTGCGTGTAAGCCGCGTAGGCCAATGAGGACGATGACTTAAAGCCGCGGGGATAGCGCCAAAGCAGCTCCGTTTTCGCCACCTGCTATACTAGTTTCAGTCCATGAACCCAACAGATGAACACATTGCGACCGCTGCCTTAAACGGCGGCCCGGAAATCTCCGCGGAAGTACTGGCCACGCTTGCCGAAATCGGCGAGGAAGTGAACGCCTCGCTGGATTTGGATGAAGTTTTGGCTCGCGCAGCGGCGCTCATCAAGCGGCACATTGACTACGAAATCTTTGGCGTGCTGATGATTGAAGGCGACGGAACCTATCTTCGCCACCGCTTCGCCATCGGCTATCCCAGGGAATTGGCGGAGAATCTGCGAATTCCCATGGGGCAGGGCATTACCGGGACGGCCGCAGCCACCGGCCATTCCGTCCGCGTAAGCGATACCTCCAAAGATCCTCGCTACATCAACGCCATTGAGAGCGTGCGGTCGGAACTGGCAGTTCCGCTCATTGTGCGAGGGAAAGTTGTAGGCGTTCTGGATATTCAGAGCCGCCACCTCGATTACTTCACGCGCGATCAGCAGAGTATTTTGACGCTTCTCGGGAGCCGGCTGGCGATCGCCATCGAAAATGCTCGATTGTTCGAGAGAGTGAAAGAGCAGGCCGACACTTTGCTTTTACTGAGCGAAGTTGGGCGCGAAACCAGCGCCATTCTGGATGTCGAGGAACTGCTTCGCCGCGCGGCAGAGCAAACCAAGCGAGTGATTGATTATCAGATTCTGAGCATCATGCTTTACGACGAAGAACAAAAGGTATTCCGGCACCGGGTCGACTTAAGACACGGCCAAAGTGTGCAGAGTAGGATGCGCGCGTCGGCGAGCGAAGGCATTGTGGGCGCGGCAGCAACGCTGAAAGAGCCGGTTCTGGTGCCGGATGTCACCGTGGATTCGCGCTACATCATGGTCAACCCCGAGACGCGGTCAGAACTGGCGATTCCCATGATGCACAAGGGCAAGGTCATTGGCGTTTTGGATCTGGAGAGTCCGACGCCGAATTATTTCACGCAGGATCACATACAGACGCTCTCGATCCTCGCCGCCAATCTCGCTGTTTCTTTGGAAAACGCGCGGCTCTATGAGCAGCTTGCGAAGGAAGAAGGGCGCCTCGAGCGCGACCTCCAAGCCGCAAAGAGAATCCAGGGCGCGCTGCTTAGGCCGGTTCCGACAGAGGATTATGGGGTGGACATCGCCGCGCGTTACTTGTCGGCTCGCGAAGTGTGCGGCGACTTATATGATTTCTTGCGTTATGGGCCGCAGCAATTGGGTATTGCGCTGGGGGACGTGAGCGGAAAAGGGACCGCCGCGGCGTTGTATGGCGCTGTAGCAATTGGGATTATGCGCAGCCTGGCGCCACAAAAACTGCAACCGGCAGAAATGCTCAAGCAAATGAACCAACTTCTCGGCGAACGATTGATCGAGGGCCGTTTTATGACTGCGTGTTTCGCAACTTGGCAGAAGGGCCGCCAAAAATTGCGCGTTGCGAATGCCGGTCAGTCACAGCCGCTCCTGTATAAGGACAATCGGTGCGGAAAAATCGAATTGACCGGTTTTCCGCTGGGGATTTTTGAAGACGTGAATTACGACGAATGGGGCGTAACGCTGGAAACGGGGAACATTCTCGTGTTTCATTCCGACGGCATCGCCGAAACCACCAATAGCGAGGGCCAGTTTTTCGGCATCAGCCGGGTAAAGGAACTCATTGAAAAGCACCACGAGTTGACGGCAGCAGAGCTGGCCGACAGGATCTTGAACGAGGTGGACTGGTTCGCGCAGAGCGCGCCCCTGTTCGATGACCGGACGCTGGTAGTGATGAAAGTCCGATGAGTCATTCCACTTCCCGCCCTTCCCGCAAAATGAAATTTGTTGATCCGGTTGCGTTCACACCACATTTTGCCTGGAAGAAAGCGCCCTCGCAGTCCCGCGAGCAAGTGTTTTGCGAAGGGGTGCCGTTGGCGTCAGTGGCCGAGAAGTTCTCGACGCCCACATATTTGTACAGCAGCGCCGCCATTGCGGATGCCTATGGGGAACTTCAAGAAGGCTTGCGGGGAATTGGGCACGCCATTTGTTTTGCCGTGAAATCCAACGGCAATCTCTCCATCTTAAAACGCCTGGCTGAAGTGGGAAGCGGGTTCGACATTGTGTCGGGCGGCGAATTGCGCCTCTTGCAGCACCTTGGAGTGCCCGGGAATCGCATTGTTTTTTCTGGAGTGGGAAAAAGCCGGGAGGAGATTCGAGAAGCGCTGAACTACCGAGTTGGCACCCAAAGCGCATCGGGAATTCTGCTTTTCAATGCGGAATCTGAAGCAGAACTGGAGATCCTGACAGAAGAAGCTGCGCGCGTCGTCGAAAAGGGGGCTAAGCCCCCCGCAGCCGCCATCCGTGTAAACCCGGACGTGCTTGCCGGCGGCCATCCGCACATTGCCACGGGACGCCACGAACATAAATTTGGAGTGGATTGGAAAGAAGCGAAGCGGCTGTATCTGGGGCGGCGCAATTCGAAATGGATTCGCTGGGAAGGACTCAGCGCGCACATCGGATCACAAATTACGACGCTCGACCCATTTCGGCGCGCGGTGAAGCGGCTCGTGGGATACGTCGAAGAGCTGAGAGCCCAAGGGATTCCGCTCCGGTATCTCGACGTTGGTGGCGGCCTGGGAGTGCGTTACTCGGATCAAAAGCCGCCGAAGCGGACGGAATACGGCAAGCTCATCAAGGAACTCGTAGGCGGCGCCAATGTGGAGATTCTGCTGGAGCCGGGCCGTTCCATCATTGCGCAATCCGCGGTGCTGCTGACGCGCGTGGCTTACACGAAAACAAATCGTGGAAAACATTTCGTGATTGTAGACGGAGCCATGAACGACCTGATGCGGCCCTCGCTTTACGGAGCAATCCACCCAATTACCAAAGTGACGCGCGAAGGAAAACAGGGAAGCACCAAGCGGCAGCGCGCGGACATTGTTGGGCCAGTCTGCGAAACAGGAGATTGTTTTCTCCACGACTGGCCGCTGGGTGATGTGCAAGCGGGAGATCTGCTTGCGATCTGGGGCGCGGGCGCTTATGGAATGGCGCTCGCTTCGAATTACAACGCGCGATGTCGTCCCGCAGAAGTGCTTGTGGAGGGCGACACATTCCGCCTCATTCGCCGGCGCGAAACCCAGGAAGATTTGCAGCGAACCGATACCCTGGACTCTGCGACGCTCGCAAGACCGGCCTAAACCATGCATTCTAAAAAGGGTAACGTTTTGAGGCGAAGATCCCGCACTCAAGCTTCGCCCCACTTCAGCTTGTTGCGCAAAATCTCGAAATAAGGCTTTCTGGGCGGTTGAATTAGTTGGAGATGCTCCTTCGCTCTTTGCACGCGCAGGATGTCGGTTGACTCCAGCGGAACGCCTCGTTGGCCATCCAGGGTTAAATACACAGATTCCGCGTCGCCGTTCATTTTGATTTCGAGGCAACAATAATCCCGTACCACAACCGGGCGATCGGTCAACATGTGCGGGCAAATAGGCGTAATGATGAAAGCTTCGACGGCCGGATGCACGATAGGCCCGCCAGCGGAGAGGGAATAAGCGGTCGAGCCGGTCGGGCTGGAGACGATCAATCCATCGGCACGGTAACGGCAAACGAAATCGGAGTTGATGCTCAGCTCGAGTTGAATCATGCGGGCCAGCGCGCCTTTGTGGATGACTACGTCATTCAGGGCGCTTTGGCTTTCCATGACGGAGCCTCCGCGAACTAGTTCCGCTTGCAACATCACGCGCTGACTGATCGATGAATTGCCGGCGAGAGTTTCTTCGAGCGCTGGATAGAGTTCGTCCAAAGTGAAGCTGGTGAGAAATCCCAGGCTGCCCATGTTGATTGGCAAAATGGGAATGCGGCGAGGGGCGGCCAAGCGCGCCGCCGCAAGCATCGTTCCATCACCGCCCAGGACGAGAAGGAACTGCGAAGCGTCGGCAACTGCCGAACGCGATTGGCCCTTGACGCCGCTCGGCAGCGCGGCCGCAGTCTCTTCGTCAAGCACCGTTTTGATGCCGCGCGTTTCAAGCCATTTCAAGAGCGCAGGGACGACTACGGAAAGTTGTTCGCGGCGCGGGCGGGAAAGAATGCCGATGGTTTGAAAGACTTTTTTAGGCTCCATGCGTGTTTGCGATTCTACCCCGGAATTTTTCGCGCGTGCAGAAAATACTCCTGGTTGCCCTCCGCACCTGGAAGGCGACTGGGACGAACCTGGAGAGATTTTAGGCCGAGCGGTTTAAGGTTTTTGAGCACGGACAGCACCGCTCTGTCGCGCAGTTTCTTGCTCTTAACTATGCCGCCTGGACCAACTTTGCCGCGCGGCAGTTCAAATTGCGGCTTGATGAGGATCACAAATATTGCGCCCGGCTTGGCAAGTTGCGCTGCAGGTGAGAGAACCTGCAAAACGGAGATAAACGACACGTCGATGGTGACCAGGTCCGCTAGCTGGGGGAGATCGTCAACGGCCAATTCGCGGGCATTCCGCCTCACGGGAGTTACGCGCCCATCCTGGCGCAGTTTCCAGTCGAGTTGTTCCACGTTGACGTCCACGGCGTAAACGTGCGCCGCTCCGCGTTGTAGGAGGCAATCTGTAAAGCCACCATGCGAACAGCCGACATCGAGACAGACTCGCCCGGCGGGACGTATGGCGAAGTCTTTGAGCGCACCTTCGAGCTTAATACCGGCCCGGCTGACGTATTTTCGGTGGCGGCTGATAATTTTGATTTTTGCGTTGCTTGGAAAGGGAGTGCCCGCCTTATCGACTCGCTTGCCGTCCACCTCCACTTCGCCGGCAAGAATCAAGGCTCCGGCCTTTTCGGGAGAGTCCGCAAGGCCGCGTTCCACGAGAAGCAGGTCGAGACGCTGCCGAACTGGCTTTGGCTTCATAGGGGCCCGAAGGTTACGTCCTGCGCAGGACCAGGTATTCGGCGATTTCGCGAAGACGCGCGGCGCGTTCGGCATACGGCGAAAGCTCATCGATCGCTTTCGTCGCGAGTTCGTGGGCAATTTGATGCGAGCGCTCAAGCCCGTACATGGCGGGATAAGTCGCCTTTTGCTGCGCCAAATCCTTGCCGGCGGTCTTGCCGAGCGCGGCCGAAGACTCTTCGACGTCGAGAATGTCGTCCGTGACCTGGAAGGCCCAGCCAATGGTCTCGCCGAATCGCCGCAATCGCGCAACGTCATCGGGGCCTGCGCCACCACAAAAGGCACCGGCTGTGACGGACGCGCGAATCAGCGCAGCTGTCTTGGATCGGTGGATGTACTCGAGCATCGTTGCGTTCACGGGTTTGCGCTCGGCCTCGATGTCCGCAACCTGTCCGCCAACCATTCCGTCTCTAGTGCCGGCGGCGCCTGCAACTTCACTGAGGATCGCAACGCGGCGTTCCGCGGGCACTGGAGTTGCGCCGATCGTCTCAAAGGCCAGCGTCAAGAGACCATCGCCGGCAAGGATAGCAATGGCTTCTCCAAACTTTTTGTGGCAGGTCGGTTTTCCCCGGCGGAGGTCGTCATTGTCGAGCGCCGGCAAATCGTCGTGAATCAAAGAGTAGGTGTGGATGAATTCGATGGCGCATGCAGGATGGAGCGCGGGCGTCACGTCGTTTGAGAAAATGCGCGCCGCCTCCAAGCATAAAATTGGCCGCATGCGCTTGCCGCCGGCAAAGACGCTGTAGCGCATAGCCGCGTGAATCGAAGACGGCGGTGCGGACTCTGCGGGCAGCAACCGTTCCAAGGCAGCATCAACCGCGAGTCGGTCTTCTTCAAAAAAGGGAGAAAGTTTCATCGTGAAACGGAAGAAGCGCGGGGCGAATGGCGGAGTTGGCTCACGATTCACTCTCCCGCTCAGGGTCGAAAGGTTCGGCGGCGAGCTTTCCGTCGGCTTTTTTGAGAAGGATCTCCACGCGGCCCTCCGCTTCTTCGAGTTGTTTCTGGCATTCGCGGGAGAGCGCGACACCTTCTTCGAACAGCTTCATCGCATCGTCCAGCGAAAGCTGCGGGCTTTCCAGCCGGCGCACGACTTCTTCAAGCCGCGCGAGAGAGCGCTCGAAATCGGGCTTCTTTGGTGGTTCCGGCCTTTTGGGAGCAGGTGTATTCACAAGCAGACCTTTATGTCCTTAGGTTCCTCGAACCGATTATTTCTGGCAACGGCGGCACCAATACGTTGACCGGCCGCCCTGCTCAATGCGCTGAATGGCCACTCCACATCGGCGGCAGGGCTCGCCCTCGCGGTCATAGGCGCGCAGAATCCTCTTGAGTCCTTGAAACCACCATTGCGAATCACGAAAGTCCGGCGCCGGGTGTAGGCAGCATTCTAAGGCACGCCGGAGAACCGACACAATTGCTTTGTGGAGGCGCCGGGATTCCTCGTGGTTTAATGATTTCGCGCGCCGGCGTGGATCGAGCCGCGCGTGCCACAGCGATTCGCAGGAGTAAATGTTCCCTAGTCCCGCGACGCGCGTTTGATCCAGCAAGAAATCTTTCAAAGGGCGCACAGAGGCGGCGAGCAATTTCTGGAACGTCGCGGCGGTAAAATCCTTCGAAAGGGCATCGACTCCGATGGAAGCGACTCCAGGGCTGTCTTCAAGAGATTCCCACGCATAAACGCGCCCAAAATGCCGCCGGTCCGCGAATCCGAGGACGCCTTTGCTCAGTTCAAACGCAACATCAACGTGCACTCCGTTTTCTTTAGAGTTTGCGCGCTCAAATAACTCCTTTTGATCCACAAACCAAACAACTTGACCGTCCAGTTTGAAGTGCAGCGTTAGCAACCCGTAATCCAGCATTAGAAGCACGTATTTGCCTTTGCGCTCGACTCGTTGGATGCAGCTATTCGTCGCAAGTTCGGTTAATCGACCCGCCAACTGCGGCTTCACTGCGATCGCATGGAAGACATGCACGCAGCGAATGCGCTGGCCTTGAACGAGCGGGCGCAGCGTCTGTACCACAGCTTCTACTTCTGGCAGTTCCGGCATCGGCGCGAGAGAAAATCAGGATCCCGGTTTCAGCGTGAGCGTGTGCCTCTTTGCTTTGGCTTCGGCGGCATCGCTAAAAGGCGCAAGAATCGGCCTGCCCTGATACCAATACGAAAACTGGTCCGAGTAATGGCTGCTGCCGGGCTGCCCCGATTCGCCTGAAGGAATCAGCAGGATCGACTCATCCCAATTCGCGGGATTCGCCACAAAACGCATTGCCGGTCCATGAGTCCTCGAAGCGGCGCGGACGCTGTAAATGGTGCCGGACTGGGGCTTGTCCGTGACGCTTAGAAAAGTCTTCAATAGGCCGTTGTGCCCGAGCGGATGAAGCATGTCGAGCGAATTGAAATTCTTCCACGCCCAGTCGTCAACCCGCTCGCTCTTGCTGTTTTCCGCCAGCTGTTTTACCGCGTCATCCGCAGCCGCCACTAGGAGTTCATCATAGTTTTTATAGGCGCCAGGCAGCCATTTGGATGAGCGGTCGGTGAGTGTCTTCTGCAGAAACGTCGTGCTGCGCCATTGATAAAGTGGAGTGTCTTCTCCAAGAACCGGTCCCAGAACCAGCTTCAACGCAGATGATCTCACCCCAATAAGAAAAGAAATCTCGGGGGAATTGGCATCGGCAATGCCGTTCCAATCTTTCAAGCCATCGATGAGCCGTTGCGCGCGCGGATCTTTCGGTTTCACCGTTTTGACCGCGGCCAAAAGCTGCTCGGCGAGAAAAACGTGCGGGTAGCTGTACGTGTCTGTCTGCACTTTCAGCATGTCTTCCACGCGCAAATCGCGTCGGTCGTGCAGCAAATCATAGATTCGGGCTGTGCGATACGGCTCTTCCCAGCGGTCCGTCAAATAAGGTTTGTAGTTCGGTCCCACCACGCGCGCATTCGCAGTTGCAATGAATCCGCTCTCGGGATTGAGAGCTTGCGGAAGTTGGTCAAACGGAATGTAGCCGGTCCACTCGTAATCATCCGTATCGCCCGGTACGGGCACTTCTCCGCGCCCTTTCTTTCGAATCGGCACGCGCGCCGCCATGATGTAGCCGATGTTGCCATCCACGTCCGCGTAAACCGCATTTTGCGCCGGTCCCCACACGCGTTTCATTGTTTCGCGGAATTCTTTCCAATTGCGCGCCTTGCCAAGCCAGTTGTAGCTGTTGGGTAGCCCGCCGGGCTCGGTGGCGGTCCAACGCATGGCGTAGCCTTTGTCGCCTTCGCGATGCACGAGGGGACCGTGGCGGGTTACGACTACTTGCAGGTGCTCATCCGATCTGCCTTTGACGCGAATCGCTTCGTCAATGATCTGCGCTTTGGCCCACGCGCCTTTCACGCGATATTCATAAGGCGACGAAGGATTAAACATCTCGATATACAGATCCAGCGCATCGGCACCGTTATTCGTGAAGCCCCACGCGATGCGATCGTTGTGGCCGATGATGATCATCGGCGAGCCGGGCAACGCGAAGCCTTTCACATTCCATCCTGGAGCCGTGACGTGCACTTCGTACCAGATGGAAGGCATCATCAATTCGAGGTGCGTGTCGTTGGCAAGCAGCGGTTTGCCCGTTGCTGCGTGTGCGCCGCTGACCACCCAATTGTTACTGCCCAACCCGGCGCGAATCTCCTTGCTCGACGATGCAAGAAACTCCACAACCGACTGCGCCAAGTCCGAAGTCAGGTCCGAAGCGCTGTTTTGCGATGCGCCGCCATGCGGTGTTGCGAGGTCCGCCTTGAAAACCGTGTCCGGCTGCATGTCGTCGTCATCGTCGTCTTCATCGGAATCGGTTGCCGTGCGCTGCGAGCCGTCGTTGCGAACATTCGGATCGCCCACGACAAAATGATCCAAGGGCGATTCGATAGAGAAGAGGTCCTTGGCGCGGTCCATTCCGGCTCGCGCAGTGATCTTCGCTCGATTGATTTCGCGTTCTCGCGTGTCCGCTAGCGTCCGGTACATGTAGCCGGAAATAGCCAGCGTGTCGGCCGGGTGCCAGGGTTGGGGCTTGTAACCCAGCAACGAGAACTCAACCGGCAGGTTGCCCCCGTGCTGTGTGATGAATTCATTCACGCCCCGCGCGTACGCTTCCAGAATCTTGCGCGGCTCGGGATCGAGCGTCGTAGCTTCGCGGTCCGCAACTCGGCCCAAGCCTAGCATCCTGAAATCTTTGTCAATTTGGAGTGTCCGCTCGCCGAGAATCTCTGAAAGTTGCCCTCGCGCCACGCGCCGCAGCAAATCCAATTGCCATAGCCGGTCCTGCGCCATGACGTAGCCTTGTGCTTCCGCCGCGTCATCGGCGGAAGCCGCCCGGATGTGCGGCACGCCCCAGCCGTCGCGGTCCACGGTAACTTCATGCTGAAGGCCGGGAAGCCCAATGCTTCCATCGAGTTGCGGAAGCGGCCTGTAGACAAACCACCAAGCCACTGCGCCAACCAAAACGACAAGGAACCCAAGAATCCACGAGGAGATTCGGACGAAAGTTCGCAATGGCGCTCCCGGGTAAGTTGAGAAGAAATCAGTTTAGAGGAGCCGTTTCCCGCGCGCAACCACGCGGAAAGAAGCGCGCCAGTCGCACACTTATTTCTTTTTGGGTGACGCGGCAGGTGCTGGCGGGGGAGCCGGTTTCACATCGCCAGCCGCTTTCTGCAAATCTGTAATCGTTGAGGCAGTCAATTCATAGAGCGCGGGCTCATTCTCGCGCTTGGCAATGTACCGGTCTCCATTCTTTGCGATCAGCACCTTCTCCACGCGCTTCCCGCTGTCGGAAGTGACCGTCATGTCCAGCGAAGACGCCGCAAATCCGCTATCGGGGAACTTAGTCGCAGTCAGATCGCGAATATCACTGACCAGCGCGCTAACGGTGCTCTCATCCATCTTGGTTCCGTTGGACCACCAGTCGGACCCGTTGCGCGTGAGGAAGTAGCTCTTCGCCCCGTCATGAATTTCGATCTTCTCGGGGTCCACAAATCCAAAATCAAACAGCTTCTTATTTCGAAAGTCGTCGAGACTCTTGTCCACGGAACTGCCCACCGACGACAGAACCTTGTAAACGCCGGCCACAGCGCTCGACTTCGCGTAAAAGTCGTCCTTATTCTTGCGCACCTGTAGTTCCTGCGTCCCCGCAAGATCGCTTATCTTCGCAATAGCCACAGGTTTTCCCGCATTGAACGCATTCAAATCTTTCTTTTCATCGTCCGTCGCGCTCAATTCCATCTTCGCGTCGCCCAACGAGCGCACTAGGTTTTCCACCGCCGATTGATTCGCCCGCATCGGCTTGGGCTTCAGGATTTGCCACTGATCCTTGTTTCGTCCGAACTCGATCGAGTCCTTCTTCGCCGTCAGCTCCACGCGGCTCAGCTTCTCCGAATCAAACGTCAGCAACCGCTTGTCGCGCAGGTCGTTGAAGCTCTTGTCGAGGCTGTTCTTGTTGTAGCTCGCGACAATGAACACGCGCCGATCGCCTGCCAACTCCGCATAGCTGCCGGAGTTTGTCGGCGTCTCGTCTCCAACCAGGAGCTCCACAGTTTTTCCATCTTTCTTTGTCGCTGTCACCGAAAGCGAAGGCTTCTTGAGTCCGTACTGGTCGACGCTCGTCGCGTGGTCTTCCAATAATTTGTCGGAGTTGAGCGAGGCGAACGTCGAAACCAGGCTGGAGACCGCCTCCTGGTCGGCAGGCAGGGCTTTCGGCCCGGTGATGGACCATTTGCTTCCCGTCCGCTTGAGTTCGATTGGCTCCGATCCCAACTTTTCAATGTTAAGGGATTCGATCTGATCCAGCGGCACATCAACAATCTTCGTAGAGGCTGGGGTGACCGGCGGTTTTGTTGCGGAAGCTTCTCTCTTGTTCAACCACCAAAACAGACCCGCGAGAATAGCGAGGAGAACGGATACCGCCAGTAGCCGACCCTGCTTCATTCCTAGCGCCTCTTCCACCAGGTGAAGAACCCAGTTCCCACTATTAGAAGCGGCAAAACCACTACGCCGAACCAGAACGTCGCCTGCATCCGTTGCGTGGTCAGATTGACCGGACGGTCGTCGCGCGCTTTTGGCTGGATCGAAATGAGATCCTCGTCGGACGAAAGCCAATTCACCATATTCACAAAGAGATCCCGGTTGCCAAGCTGTCGCGAACCCAAGAGGCTGTTTTCTGCGGCGTACGAGGTCCCCACAACCACGAACCGGCCCTGCGTCGAGCCGTTATAGGTTCCCGCCGCTGCCAGTGTTAGCGGGCCTTTCTTGCCCTTGCGTGGATCCACGGCGCCGCGAGGGCCAATGCTGTCGGTGCCGACGCTGTTGTCTGTGGTGTCCACGAGTTTTGTGACAGTAGTTTTGTCGCTGGGCTTGATTTCCAGCGACCGCGCCAAAGGATATGCCGTGGGAATCCTCGTCAGCGGTTGCGTGATGGCGTGCGAATCATAACTGATGATGAACGGAATCTCCGGGCCCAGGTTGAAAATCTGCCCCAGACCGCTCAAGTCCAAAACGAGGTCTTTATCGGCCGTCACTCCCCACTTTGCTAGCACTTTGCCGAGTTCTTCATTCTCACTCGGTGGTTCTGAACCCCCAAGGCGTAGTGTAGTGTCGAGAAGAATAAGCGCGCGGCCGCCGCCTTCCACATATTTCTCAATCGCCGAGACCACTGGAACAGGGTAGTCGCTCTTCGGCCCGCCAATCACTAGGACCGTGCAGTCCTTGCCAATCTCCACGTTGGACGTGGGCTCTTGTTGGCCGAGCGTCAGAGTTTTGCCCGATTCCACAGCGTTGGATTTCAAGGTTTCGGCGCGTACCTTATAATTCTCCCGCTCGAGCAACGTTTTGAGGGTCGAGTACCCTCGCCCATCCTGCTCGTCCGCCGAATGCTCGCCTGCCGCAGAAAGCATGCATACTGTGCGTTCTCCGGTCCTCGTCGCACGAATGAGCGCTGCCGTGATTTCCTCTTCGGTCAGACTCTTGGCGCCTTCTTTCCGTGAACCTGTATCCACAACCACCGGTGAATCCGACCGGTATCCCGCGGCCCTCGCTTCCTGCGGCTTTCGATCTGGGTCGATATACCTCGCGTGAACTTTCGGCGAGAGACTCGAATACCGGTCCAGCGTATCTCGCGCCTCGGTGAAGTCGGAGCCGAAATAGGTGAGTTCCGTCTCCGTTTTCAACCCTTTCACAATCTTGATGGTCTGCTCTGACAAGCTGAACTGTTTGTTGGAGGTAGAGTCGTACGACTTGTTGTAGCGATCTGCAAAAACGTTGACGAAGACCAGCACTCCAACAACCACGGCGATGTACAAGAATGCAAAAGCGGAGTATTTCGTTTGTCTTGCTTTCAGCCAGGCGGGCGCCATCTACGATCTCCACCGCAGGGATTCCATCTGCCGCAAAATCAGGAAGAGCGCGAAGAAAATGAAGGATACGTAAAAAATCACGTCCTTTAAATCCACCACGCCTTTACTGAAGTTCTCCATGTGCGTGATGATCGACAGATAGTTAAGAACTTTTGAAAAACGCGAATCCGCGAAGTTCGTAAACCAACTCAGCATGTAGAGCATGAGGCTCGCAAAAAATGTAATTGCCCCCGCGATGATCTGGTTGCTTGTCAGCGACGAAATAAACGCGCCAAGCGCGAGCAAACAAGCGCCTTGCAGCAGCAAGCCGAGATAAGCGACCGCCACAGGTTTCCAATCCGGCTTTCCCCAGAAAAATAGCAGCACAACCGTGAGCAGAGACGTCCCCAGTGCGCACATATAAAGCAACAGCGCGCCCAGCCATTTGCCCAGCACAATCCCGATATCTTCCACCGGCGAAGTTAAAAGCAGTTCAATCGTCCCATTGCGTTTTTCTTCGGCAAACAACCGCATGGTGATCATCGGTATCAGAAACAGAGACACCGTCCCGGCAAAGCCCAGAATCGGACGTATGATTTGCTCATTCACATTGGTAGGCCCGCCGCCTCCCATCATTTGCGCCCGGAAGCTGTAATTCACGAAATCGCGCGACGCGACGTAAAAAACCAGTCCGAAGATAAACGCAAATAGTGCGATCACCGCGTATCCAATGGGTGATACGAAATAGCTGCGTAACTCCTTCCGGCAAATAATCCAGACGTTTCTCATTGCGCTGCTTCCTTTGTCTTGGGCTTTTCCGCGGACGCCGCGGATTGTTCTTGCGTGAGCTGCAAGAAAATTTCTTCCAGGCTCACCGACGCGGGCCGTAATTCATTCAAGTCCCATCCTGCCTGCACTACGGCGCGCGCCAATTCGCCCCGCGCCAAGCTGCCCTTGCGGTTCTCCACTTCAAAGGCGCTTCCGTTTTGGCGTTTTTCCTTGAACGACACGCGGCTCACGCCAGCCAGTTTTCCCAGCTGTTCCTGCACGGCAACTGTATCGAGCGCGCCGTCTCGCGAACCCACCTCCACGAGAACCGATTCTGCGCCGCGTCCGCGCGCCCTGAGGTTGCTCACCGAATCCGTCGCCACCAGCTTTCCTTTGCTGATGATGATCACCTGCTCGCAGGTCTGCTCTACTTCCGGCAGAATGTGAGTGCTCAAAATAATTGTGTGGTCGCCCGCCAGGCTCTTGATCAAGTCCCGCGTTTCATTAATTTGCTTGGGATCGAGCCCCGCCGTCGGCTCGTCCAAGATTAGAACGTCCGGGTTGTGCAGAATTGCCTGCGCCAATCCCACGCGCTGCCGGTAGCCTTTGGAAAGTTTCCCGAGCAGCTTGTCTCTCACATCCGTGATGGCGCAGCGCTCGCACGCCGTGTCCACGCGCTGTTTCAAATCCGTCCCTGACAAGCCCTTGAGCTTGCCGACAAAATTCAGATACTCCGACGCCCGCATCTCTTGATAGAGCGGTGGAGTCTCCGGCAAATAGCCGATGCGCTTTTTCACCTCCATCGGCTGCTCGAGCACGTCGAAGCCCGCCACTGATGCCACTCCCGACGTGGGAGGTAGAAAACACGTCAACATCCGCATCGTGGTCGTTTTGCCCGCGCCGTTCGGGCCAAGAAAACCCACGATCTGCCCCTTCTCCACCTCGAACGAGATGTGATCCACAGCCGTAGTGCGTGCGTACCTTTTTGTAAGCTCGCTGACTTTGATCATATTTTTTTAAATTTGGAGAAACGCCCCAACTCGAAACGATTGAGAACCGCCGAGCGCTTCACTGGATTCGTAGCAGTGAACCAATATCCTAAGAACTTGGGGCGCCGTGTGTCAACCCTCCCGCAAAGATTCAGATTGTGTTTTTCGGAAAAAAGGTGCCTGCTCCAAACCTTTGCCTGCTTTTTATCGTTTCTTTCAGGACATCGCCCCGGGGTTCCCCTGCTCATCCTGTTACAATCACAGCAGGAGCCACAAGGTGCGGCTAAGAAAATCTGAGCCATGTTCGTAGTGCGTCTCATCGGCGTGTTGGTGTTAGTCGCGCTCAACGGCTTTTTTGCCGCTACGGAATTTTCTCTCGTGGCTGTGCGCCTGTCGCGCATCCGCCAGCTCGTGGCCAGAGGCAGCGTACGCGCCCGCGTCGTCGAAACTTTGCTTGTCGACCTGCACCGAGTCGTGTCCGGCGTTCAGCTCGGCATAACGCTAACCAGCCTGGCCATCGGCGCCCTTGGCGAAATCACGCTGGCGCGAGGTTTTCAGGCGTTGTGGCCCGTCAAGCCCGGCCTCAGCGTGATTTTTCTGGCTCACAGCCTCGCCGTGGCTTGTGCGTTCGCCCTGTTGAGCGCGCTCCACGTCGTAATCGGCGAACTTGTTCCCAAGACGGTCAGCCTTGCCCGCCCGGAACGCGTCGCTCTTTTGGTGGCCGTTCCGTTCCGTTGGTTCCTCAACACTTTCAGCTTGGCCATCAATCTGTTGGACGGCGTGTCCGGCGGAATCGTGAGGGCCTTGGGCGTTTCTGTGGCCCAGACGCACGGTGTAGCTCATTCCACCGAAGAATTGCAAATCCAGATTCAACAAGCCCGCGAGCGCGGCCTCCTCGCTCCCGGCGAAGAAAAATTCATTCTTAGCGCCATCGAACTTTCGCAAATCCAAGTCCGCGAAATCATGGTGCCGCGTCCCGACATGCACACACTCCCAATCGAGTCCAGCCTCGACGACGTTATGCGGGCCTTCGCCACCACGCAGCGCTCGCGCATTCCGGTGTATCGCGGTTCGCTCGACCTCATCATCGGTTTCGTTCACATCAAAGACATGATGTGGGTTCTTCTCGACCGCGAACGCCGCCTCGAAGAAAGCGTTCCCGCCCCTGCGTTTGATTTGCGGCGTGTCTTGCGCGAAGTTCTGATCGTCCCTGAAACTAAGCCCGCCAGCGAACTGCTCCTCGAACTCCGCACGCACCGCGTTGGTTTGGCCATGGTCGTGGACGAATTCGGCAGCATCCTCGGTCTCTGCACCATCGAAGACATCATCGAGCAGATGGTTGGCGAAATTCACGACGAATTTGACGTGGAAGAGAAGCCCCTCCCGCTGGCCGACGGCGCCATGATCTTCGACGGCGCCTCCAATGTCCGCGACCTCGACGCACAGTACAACATCACGTTGCCCGAAGATCCGGCTTACGCCACGGTCGGCGGTTTTGTTCTGGATCAGCTTGGCTTCATTCCCAAAGGTGGCGAAAGTTTCGACTACGGCAACCATCAATTCACGGTCATTGAAATGGACGGAAAACGCGTTGCCCGTGTAAAAATCCAGCGCCTGCGCCAGCCAGAACCAGGAGCGACGCCCCCAAGCGCCGAGGTTATGCTCCAACTGGCCAAGGATCCAGGAAGCACTCCGCGGGAAACCTAGGGTGGACGGCAAAATCCGGCCGAATAGCGAGGTCTCGGTTGGTGGGGGAGCATAGCAAATGCCCCGTGCCGAACGGTCGAAAGGCTGCCGTCGCGTGGCTTGATACTGCACCCAGTAAGGTCTACGTCACATTCGAAGTGAATTGAGACTGAAAATCCGTGAGGCTCCGGTAGAAAATGAAGACGTGAGTCCGCAAAAGCACCGGATCGCCGATTACCTGCGGCCCAAAACGCTGGCGATGTTGTTGCTCGGATTTTCTTCAGGCCTCCCCTTTTTTCTGGTCGGAAATACGTTCGGCTACTGGTTGCGCGATGAACATACCTCCCTGACGGCGATTGGGTTTCTTTCCTGGGTGGGCATTGCCTATTCGCTGAAGTTTCTGTGGGCGCCCTTGATGGATCGCGTGGACTTGCCGTTGTTTAAACGGCTTGGACATCGGCGTGGATGGATGATGTTCTCGCAGATCGTGGTCGGTCTGGCGCTGGCGGCCATGGGCGGAACCGGCGCCAAAGCCGGGCTTGGCCGGCTTGGCGCTTTTGCGCTCGTCGTCGCCTTTGCCTCATCAACACAGGACATTGTGGTGGATGCCTGGCGCATTGAATCAGCAGATGACGGAGAAGAACAAGGCCTCCTCGCGTCTGCCTATCAGTTCAGCTACCGCCTGGCGCTCCTAACAACGGATTCCCTCATCCTCATCGTGGCCGCGGCCGTGGGCTGGCGCCTCTCCTACGGTATCTACGGCGCATGTATGGCCATTGGAATGATCGCGACCTGGTTTGCAAAGGAACCGGAGCGCGCGGATGCGGTGATGGATAAAAAGCGCGAAGCGCCTCTTTGGTCGCCGCGCGGTTTCTTCGACGCTGTTGTGGGACCGTTCATCGCTTTCTTCCGCGCACATGGCTGGCTCGCGCTTTTGATGTTAGCGGCAATCAGCCTCTACCGGTTGCCGGACTTCATCATGGGTCCGATGTCGAATCCCTACTACCACGACATCGGTCTTTCGAAGCAAACGGTCGGAGCGGTGCGCGGCTCCATCGGACTCATCGCAACGTTTGCAGGCATCGCGGCGGGCGGATTCTGCTCGCTGAAGCTTGGCTACATGCGCGCGCTCATCATTGGGGGCATTGTGCAGGCAGCTGCGATTGCCGCATACGCGGCTCTTGCGTTCGCGGGCACAAGCATTCCTCTCTTCGCGCTTGTCATGGTAGGCGACAACTTCGGCATCAGCTTTGCCGGCGTTGCGCTTGTTGCTTACATGTCGAGTCTCACCAATCTGGGATACACCGCCACACAGTATGCCCTCTTGAGTTCAACCTACGCCTGGCTCGGAAAGATCTTGAAGGGGTTTTCCGGCGCTGCGGTCGAAAGCCTGAGCGCCTCGCACGGCCTCATTCACGCCTACGGCATTTTCTTTATCGCTTGCGGACTGACTGGGGTTCCTGCCGTGCTTCTGTTCGCCGCATTGAGTTACTGGCACAGGCGGAAGCAACCGGCCCCAGCCGCTGTGTAGGAAAGTCTTCACCTACTTCGTAAGGACCACCGCGGTACCGCGTCCAAGCCCTAGGGTGCGCGCGGCGTTTCCTTTGTTTACGCCAATCTCCACAAAACCGCTCGAGCCCAGGTACGCGAACGGCTCCGTGCCATTGCCTTGCGCAAACGTGTCCACGAGACGAGTGATGGATTGCGTTCCGACTTGCAACTTGACGGAGCCATCGCCTGGCAAATCTTCCTGCCGGAAATTCGTTATCAAATTTCCAAACGCGTCGGCACGCAGAATCACTCCCTTGACGACCCCATCCGCCTCCTTGGGGCGGGGAAGCGAAAACCGCTTGTAATCCTCAATCTCATCGCCCATGCCGGAGGTTTGCCAGCCTTTGGTAAGCCACGCCGCCACCGGCGCGAATATGTCGCGTCCATGAAACGTCTTGCTCACTGGCTGGAGGTAATAATGCTCCGCGTTTGCGTGACGCACCACAAGCCCCTCTGGCTCACGCTCGTAAATCATCGAGAGCACGCCGTTGTCCGGCGCTACAAAATACTGATTGGCCGCGCTCACCAGCAGCGGACGCCGCTCCGTCCCTACTCCCGGATCCACCACCACGACGTGCACCGTCTTCGGCGGAAAATATGCGTACGCCGAGCCGATCGCCAGCGCGCCGTCGAGTAGATCGAACGGCGTAACGTTGTGCGTGATGTCCACGATCGTCACGTCCGGATTGACCTTCAGGATCACGCCCTTCAGCGTGCCCACCAGGTGGTCGTTCGTGCCGTAGTCTGTCGTCAGTGTGATGATCGCGTTGGCCAAGGGACTCTCTCGTCAGCGAAGTTGTGCGCGCGGAACCCCACGCCTGCCGCACTATTTGACGCTAGCGGAGGCAAGCCTCTCCGTCAAGAATCCACAAGTACCACTCTTGTGCAATCACCAACGGTGCGGGGGCGCCGAGGCGCTGCGCTTAACTCACGATTCGCCCTGCTCAGGCGCGCAAGCATGCCACTCTGGATCGGGGTAGTGCGTGCGGCAGAACCACTGGCTGCAGCGCTCGCAGAACTGCTGAGCACCTTTATCGCAGGGCTCATCCACGCGCGAGACTCCCTGACAGGTGTGTTCCTGGGGCTTTACGGCAGCGATTCCGAACATTGTTCCTCCTCGGCATGGAAGCCTTGGAAGGGTGGTCAGCGGGCAGGTATAACGACACCCACTTTGTTCACTCCACTGCACGCAATATACACCCGCCCGTCCGCCGTTGCAGCCATATTGCGTACCGTTCCGCCCCCGGACGGAATATTTGTGCGCGCCATCGCCTCCGTCTTCGGGTCGAAGCGCACCAACGTGTTCGGCTGCACCCCGGACTCACTGTACCAAACCATCCCGTCCGGAGTGATGGCAATGCCATAGGGTTGCGACTTCGCTCCACTTGGCGAGTCCCACATCTTCACTTCGCCTGTTTTGGGGTTCAGCCGGCCTAGGTGCCCTCGCTCGAAGTCCGTGAAGTACACCAAGTCATGGTCGTCAATAGCCATTCTTCGCGGCCGCACGCCCTCCGGGAGCGCATACTCTTTTATCTCCAGTGTCTTGGGATCGATGCTGGCCATCTTGTTGGTGAAGAACTCGCAGAAAAACGGGATGCCCTGGCTGTTCACCTGCAGTCCGTAGGGGTGCGATTTGGGTGTTGGCACGGTCACCAGATCAATTTTTCCGCTGCGCGGATCCAGCCGTCCCACGAAATTGCCCGCCTGCACGGTAAACCACAGAATGCCGTCAGCGTCGAAGGCCGCTGTGTGCGGGTCCTCCGCCTTGGCGTCCGGCATCATGTATTCCTTCACTTCGCCGGTTTTCGTGTCCAACTTGCCGATGTAATGCGCAAAATTCCCTGTGAACCAGATATTTCCATCAGCATCCGACACTAGGCCGTGCGGGCCTGAATTGTCTACCTTTAGCGGAAATTCCTTGAAAGCCCCGGTGGACGGTTCCACACGCCCAATTTTGTTCTGCATCTGTTCCGTGAACCACAGTGCGCCGTCCATCCCCACTGCCGGATCGTGCGGGTGCGCGCCTTTTGTCGGCACGTCCCATTCCTTGATGGTCACATGCAGCTCGCTTACGTCGTTTGCCGTCGGGGTGGCGCTGTCGGTTGCGAGGGCGCGATATATCGTGCCCCTGCGGGAAGAAGTGTTTCCCGCGGTGGCTCGCGATGCAATCACGCCCGCGGTGCACGCCGCGACCAATATCCCAATGGCACCAATCCCGCCGATCGTCGTCCAACTTAGTCTCATGACAGCCTCCCGGCCGGGTTTTGCGAGAAAGGGAAGCTTACGCCTTCTCACATTCCCTGGAAAGGCAGAACCTTGCGGGCCCCAGACGTCAAGTCATAAGGGGCACGATACATCGTGCCCTATCCTCGCGCCCGGACCCCAAAGACTCTGCGTGGATCTGTTAACCGTCTTCAGCCCCGAACGTTATAGGTTATAAAGGGCAACTCAGGTTTAGGCACAAGCTTGCAGCAAAGGCCCGCAAGGAGGGAACAGCCTATGTCAGAAGAAGTCATCCTATTTCCAATTCTCTTTACCTTAGTGGGTTTCATTGTCTGGACCACATTTTCGACCATCCGCCGCTACAAGACCGCAAAGTTGCAAGCGGGATTGCAGACCAAGCTGCTCGAAAAGTTCGGCTCCAGCCAGGAATTGCTTGCCTATGTTCAGAGCGATGCGGGTAAGCACTTCCTCCAATCGCTGGCTATGGAACAAAGGACGCCGTATAGCCGTATTCTTGGTGCGGCGCAGGCCAGCATCATCTTAGTCTTTGTGGCCCTCGCGTTCCTGTTCTTGCGAGGCCGAGTGTTGGGCGCCGAAGAAGGATTCCTGGTGTTCGGTACAATCACTCTCAGCTTGGGTTTCGGTTTCGGAATTTCCGCAGCTCTGTCCTATTATCTTTCGAAGTCGTTTGGGCTGCTTCGCGAGATCATGGAACACCGCTCATAATTTATGCGCATTAGCCCCCAAGCGCACTCAGCCGGCATCGAGCTTGCGGAGCAGGACGCCGCCTCGATTGCCCATTTAACCGAGCGCCCGGGTGTAAGCCGGGAAGCCTTCCGCATTTTCTACGAGCGCACTAGCCGCTTCCTATGGGGCTATCTCCTGCGTGTATCGGGACGCCGTGACGTCGCAGACGAATTGCTCCAGGAGAGCTACTGCCGTTTCCTCGCCGCCAATTTGCCGGACATGGATGCTGCGGGAAGCCGAAGTTATCTTTTCAGGATTGCAACCAATCTCTTGCGCGATCGCTGGCGCCATAGAGAAACCCAGCGCTCCGTCCACTCCGTAGACGCACCCTGCGAAGACGACCCCGAGACGCGAACCGATGTGCGCCGAGCGTTCGCGCTGCTCAAGCCACGCGAACGCCAACTGCTCTGGCTCGCCCACGTGGAAGGCTTCGACCACAAAGAGATTGCGGGCCTGATGGGACTAGGCGTCGCCAGTGTTCGCGTGCTGCTCTTTCGAGCGCGCCGTGGACTGGCTCGCGTCCTGCGGGAACGTTCGCGATCCGGCCCGAAGGCCGGCGAAGCAGAATTGCCAACCGGAGAATAGCTTATGGATCGTTTTTATTGCGAGAGAGAAACAGAAATCGCGAAGGCGCTGCGTGCCGGCGCGCTGGATGTCGAACTCGAGAAGCACGTCGCCAGTTGCGCCATTTGTTCCGATACGGCCGCCGTATCGGAATCCCTGCAGCTCGAGAGCCCCGCCACGCCAATATTGCCGGATTCGGACTTTCTCTGGTGGAAGGCCCAACTTGCCGCCAAGGAAATGGCCGTTGAACGCGCCACTCGCTCGATTGTGATGGTCAGAAGGGCTGCTTACGTGGGGACCGGCGCTGTGGCGATGTGGCTCGCCATGGCCCCTAGTCGCCTGGGCTCGATCATGGACGTTCTTTCAAGGCATCAGCTCTGGTCGGCCAGCGCTTTGAGCCAAACCGCACTATTCCTGGGCGCCGGAGCGCTTGTCTTCACGCTCTTTGGTTCTTTGTACTTGGCGCGCCCCGAAAAGTAGAGAAGCGCTAGACGCGGCCCCGCCCCTCCTTAGGGTGTCGAGCCCGGGACGTCGCCTGGCTTGGGCTGCATGAACCATGGTTGGTTACCTGGGTCGTTCGAACCTGGAGGTTGTACGGACGGCATTCGTCGTGAAACCGGAAGCATCGGCAGCAAGCCAGGATAGTGTTGCGCATCCGTCTGGGGCGTAGGTCGGCACCAGAGACAACCCTCTAACGTTGTGATATTGCCGCCCGCCGGCACCCCCGTTCGCCCACGGTCTCTGCACCACGCGCCTCCGATATTGTAAACTGAGCACCTAGCCGAGGTGCATGGTGAAGCCGCTATCGGTGCGCGTTCTACGACTCTTTGGAGAAATGGGGCAGGAGCGCCTGGACTTGCACGTACTGTTCGAGGCCGCAGGCAACGAGGCGGAAGAACGGGAGCGCGTGCTGGATTCGCTTGATGAGTTGGTGCGCGCGGGGATGCTGGAGGCAGGCAGCGGCGACTTCTATGAGCTGACTGAGAAAGGGAAACAGGCAGCGCTGCCGAAATCGGAAGGATCACGAGAAAGAAGCTAGCGAAAGCCACCTCCACAATTGCAAACCGCAACCCCGCAAGCATCGGCCAACCAGGAGTCTTGGCAGCAGACGAAGGTCGCCCACCCGCCGACCATAAAAGTCACAAAATTAGCCAAGGTCTATCTCTTTTTCGACAATCTTCCTTAAAGCAAGAATGCGGGACCTCCTCTGATCTTCGTCGCTATCCTTATGCCTTTGCTCCATCTGGTTTACGAAAGAAAGAACTGGATAATCTCTCCTAAAAAGACCGAGCAGAGTCCGTAGGCGGCGGATAGGTGACAGTGCCGCAGCCCTTACCGGAAAAGCGCGGGCTAGTAACTTGATTTGTCCTAATCGGAAAGCGGGTACCAGGGGTGCGGCACGCCCTCCAGGTGATGCAGGGTTCCACACACGCCTCGGTTGTCTGGCCTGTCGACTACGATACAATCCCGTGCATGACGCAAGCGCTCAAACACAAGATGTTGCTTCTGATCCTGCTATTCTTCCCTCAAAAAACATTCTGTTTTTCGCCGCAGGCAACGCGCGATGCGGTGGGAGTCACGATTTCCTTGGGCGAGGTGGTGTCATTCCCGAGCGGGGAACTCACTCTGAAAGGAGTGGTGTACCGGCCAGAGGGGAAAGGGCCATTTCCGGCGGTCGTCTATAACCATGGGAGCGCTCCGGGCATGCTGTCCAAAGGTGCCTTCGAGGCGCTAGGTCCGGTGTTCGCGAAACATGGCTGGGTGTTCTTCGGGCCGTATCGTCGAGGACAAGGACTGAGCGCTTCGGCGGGTCCGTATATAGGCGATGAAATCGCCTCTGCCACGAAAGCCGCCGGAATCCGCGCAGGCGCAGCAACCATGATCAGGCTGCTATCGAGCGAACACCTGAATGATCAGTTGGCCGCGCTGGCGTGGCTTCGCGCACAGAATTTTGTTGACGCGAACCGCGTGGCCGTTGCGGGCAACTCTTTCGGCGGCATCGAGACGGTGCTCGGTGCGGAACGAGCATCGTACTGCGCGGCAATCGATTCGGCAGGCGGCGCTCAGAGCTGGGCAGACGCACCGGAACTTCAGGCCTTGATGGTCCGCGCCGTGCGCAATTCCCGGGCCCCCATCTTCTTCTTTCAGGCTGCGAACGATTATGATCTTTCGCCTAGCAGAGCGCTTTCTGCGGCCATGAAGGATGCGCGCAAAGAATTCCAGATGAACATCTATCCGCCTTTCGGCGATTCGGCGTCGGATGGACACACGTTTGGCTACTTTGGGAGTGCCGTCTGGTCTGACGACGTGTTCCGATTTCTCGACGAACATTGCCGCAAGGACCTGAGCCTCAAGGGGAGATGAAACATGCGCGTAGCTCGTTGGGTTGTTGTCGCTTCGGGAGTTGCACTGTTCGCGCTGGTGGGATGCGGTTTAGGTTTCGATGTCCCTGTGAGTTCGACGGCGTTCACGGCGGAGCGCAAGGCTATCGTCGGACAAGAGGTACGACAATTTGCTGCCGCCGTGTCGCGGGACATTACGCAGCAAGGACCTGCCGCATGGGAGAAACATCTTGCGGACAGTCCGGCGTTTTTCATGGCGTCTGAGGGGAAGCTGGCGTTTCCCAACCGCCAGGCAGCTACGCAGGGGATAAGCGAGTTCACTCGTACGATTAAGCACATCGAGCTGACTTGGGGAGACGATTTACGGGTGGATCCACTCACGCCGGAGTTTGCCGTGGTGGCAAGTTCGTGGCACGAAGTCTGGTCGGACAAAGAAGAACATCAGACGACAGAAGACGGTTTCTTTACCGGCTTGGCCGAGCGCCACAACGGACAATGGCAATTCCGCAATGCGCATTGGTCTGTGGCCGCGGCGCCCAAGTCCCCGTGACGCTAGGCTTTGGGAGCCATTTCGTTTTGACGTTGCGGAGCGTGTCGAGGGCGCGCCCGCGATAAAACGTTGCGCTTTTTTTTATAGCAGGTTCGCGGGTTTAGAATTGAGGTTAGCGAAGTTGTTAGGAGCTACTGATTAAGATGACTGAAGGAATTGCCAGCAGAAGAGCTGCAAAGGCCTTGGGACATGCGCCTCGGGGGCGGGGCGTGGGACGGGAAGAGGCGTTGGCGCTTGCGGAGACGGCTTCGCTCGACGAATTACTCGAAGCAGCGAGCGAGGTGCGTGAGCAGGGAAAAGGCAAGACCGTCAGTTTCTCGAGGAAAGTATTCATTCCGCTGACGACGCTGTGCAGGGACTATTGTTCGTACTGCACGTTTCGCAAAGATCCAGGGCAGCCGGGCGCGCATTTCATGACGCCGGAGGAAGTGCTCGCGCTGGCAGAACAGGGACGGCGCGCAGCATGCAAGGAAGCGCTGTTCAGCCTGGGCGATCAGCCGGAGCGGATTTTTCCCAAAGCACGCGAGTTTTTGCGGAGGCAGGGTTACGCGCGCACGCTCGATTATCTGGCGGCGATGTGTGAGTTGGTGTTGGAGCGCACTGGACTGCTGCCGCACGCGAATCCGGGAGTGATGGATGGCGCGGCGCTCGACCAACTGAAAGACTCCAACGCCAGCGTCGGATTGATGCTGGAAAACGTGAGCGTTCGTCTAATGCGCGACGGCTTGCCGCACGCCAGCGCGCCGGACAAAGTTCCTTCTTTGCGTTTGCGCACGATAGAAGAAGCAGGGAAGCGGTCGATCGCGTTCACCACTGGGATCTTGATCGGAATCGGCGAAACCATGGAGGAGCGCATCGATTCGTTGCTGGCGATTCGCGCGATGCACGAAAAGTATGGACATATCCAGGAAGTGATTGTGCAGAATTTTCGCGCGAAGCCGGATATCCCGATGGCACAGCACGCCGAGCCTTCGCTGGAGGAGTTTTTGGGGACGATTGCGATTGCGCGGCTGATTCTGGGTGCGCAGATGAATCTGCAGGCGCCACCAAATTTGAGTTACGAGGATTTTCCGAGGTTGTTGGATGCGGGGATCAACGATTGGGGCGGCATTTCGCCGGTGACCAAAGATTTCATCAATCCCGAAGCGGCGTGGCCGCAGATTTCGCGCCTGCGCGCGGAGACCGAAGCGCGCGGCTTTGTTCTGCGCGAGAGGCTCGCGCTGTACCCCGAATTCGTTGCGCGCGAAGAATTCGTTTCGCCTCGCGTGCGGGAGAAAATGAACGAGCTTGCCGCAGCGGATGGATTAGCGAGGGATGAAACCTCTCACGCACTGGCAGCGGGACAAGCGCTCCGCTAGCCTTGCTTTACAGGCAGACCTGTGAAGCGGATGCCGGCGGTGTGAACCTTGTAGCGAACGTTGAGGCCAATCAGCAATGCGGTAATGGATTCGACGATGCGCGCATTTTCGAGTTTTCCGCCGTTGAGTGCGCGAGCACCGGGGATTTTCGCAGCGAGTTCGCTGGCAACACGTTTGGCTTCGTCGTCGTCGCTGCAAACGAGGATGTCGCAATCGACCGGACCCTCTTTCGCGAGCAGTTCCGCGCTGAGATTGTGAAACGCGGCGGCGACGGCAGCGGGAGCGGGGACTAACTCTCGAGTCTGCTGTGCGGCGGAGCCTTGCCAGACGTTCAGCATGCGCGACGATGCGCCGCCCACTGACGCCGCAAGCGGCACCGTCGTATCGATGACAATCTGCCCCGGCTTCCAGTGCGGCTTGAGTTGCTTTAAGAGCGCCGCGTGGCCGGAGAAGGGCACGGTCAGCACGACGATTTCGCATTGCTCGACCGCCGAGGCGTTTTCGGAGCTGTCGATCTTAGCGGCCGAGCCGAGGCGCGTGCGCAGAAGCTGCGCGGTTTCTGCGGCGCGGTTTGCGTCGCGTGAACCAATGACGACGTGCTCGCCTGCGGCCGCCCAACGCGCCGCGAGCCCGGAGCCTTCCGGCCCCGTCCCGCCGATAATTCCAATTTTTTGGGTCATTCTTCACCTTGCTCTACTGTGGAGATTGGCAGACATTGTACGATTGTTCCTCGAAGGCTCGCGCACCAAATGCCGGAATTGCCAGACATCACCGTTTACATCGAGGCGCTCGAGAAGCGCATTCTTGGGCAAACGCTAGAAGGCGTGCGCGTTGTCAGCCCGTTTCTGCTGCGTACTGCAAATCCGCCTCTGTCGAGCGCCAACGGCCGGAAGGTTCTGCGTCTGCGCCGGCTTGGAAAGCGGATTTGCATTGGCCTCGAAGACGATCTCTGGCTCGTCCTGCATCTGATGATTGCAGGCCGCCTGCACTGGCGGGCTCGCGGCGTCAAAGTTTCCCGGCCACGCGGCCTCGCCGCCTTTGATTTTCCTAACGGGGCGCTTCTGTGGACGGAGGCGGGCTCTCAGAAGCGGGCGTCGCTCCACGTGGTATTCGGTGAGGAAGGACTACGTGCACTGGATCCCGGCGGCATCGAAGTTTTGGATTCCGACGCTTCTCAGTTCGCGGCCGTTCTTCTTTCCGCCAATCACACGCTGAAACGCGCTCTCACCGATCCGCGGCTGTTTAGCGGCATCGGGAACGCGTACTCCGACGAAATCCTGTTCGAAGCGAAACTTTCGCCGTTGGCGCTGACGCAAAAGATAACGGCGACAGAGATTACGCGCCTGCATGAGGCCATTCGCACCACGCTTATGCGCTGGACGGGAGGCTTGCGCGCGGAAGCCGGCGGACAATTCCCCGAAAAAGTGACAGCCTTCCGACAGGGCATGGCCGTCCACGGACGTTACAAACAACCATGCCCGCGCTGCGGGACGAAAATCCAGCGCATCCGGTATGCATCGAATGAAACCAACTATTGCCCGACATGCCAAACCGGGGGGAAGCTTCTGGCCGACCGCGCGCTCTCGCGGCTCCTAGGAGAGGATTGGCCGCGCACACTCGAGGAACTCGAACTGCTGACATCGAAGAGGACGTAACCCTGACGGTCGGATTTCAAGATATGTGCTTGATTTCTGAGAGTCCATCGCAGTGAGGCCTGGGAGTTTTTAGTGCAGGATGGCTGAGATGGCTCCGTCGGCAATCAACGTAGAGACTGCTTCGATGTCTGGTGAAAGCGGGCGATCCACGGAAAGCATTCGGGACTTCGTGCGAACTGTTTCGTAAGCCTTCGTGGCGAGCTTGCCGGTCTTCAGCGGAGCGAGCAGATCGATCCCCTGACAGGCGCACAGCAGCTCAATCGCGATGGTGTTGCGCAGGTTCTTGAGCATGCGGTCAAGCCGCCGCGCGCCGCTCATTCCCATGGAAACGTAATCCTCTTGATTCCCGGACGTGGAAATTGAATCCACGGAATGCGGCGTTGCCAGCGCCTTGTTCTCACTTGCTAGAGCAGCGGCGGTCACCTGCGCAATCATGAATCCGGAGTTCAGTCCGGGCTCGGAGGTCAAGAATGCCGGAAGCATGCTGGTGAGCGGATTGGTCATCTGCTCGATGCGGCGTTCGACAATGCCGCCGAGCGTAGCGAGCGCAATGGCAACCTGATCCGCTGCCATCGCCAGCGGCTGGCCGTGAAAATTGCCGCCGCTGACTATGTCGCCGGTTTTGTCGTCGCGCACAAAGACCAGGGGATTGTCCGTTGCGCTGTTCAATTCAACGGCGGCGATTTCCCGCGCCTGCGCCAGAGCGTCGCGCACCGCGCCGTGAACTTGGGGCGTGCATCGCAGGCTGTACGCATCCTGGACGCGAGGATCTTTCTCGGCGGCGCGGTGGGACTCGCGAATTTGGCTGCCGTCATTTAAATGCGCGAGGTTTCGGGCCGTGGTTGCGGCGCCAGCGTAAGCGCGAGCGTGCATGATGCGTGCGTCAAACGCCCCCGGACTGCCGCGAAGCGCATCAAGGGAGAGCGAAGCGGCAACGTCAGCAGAATCCACGAGGATGTCGGCTTCGCGAAAGGCAAGACTCAGCAGCGCGAGCATTCCTTGCGTTCCATTCAATAGCGACAGCCCCTCTTTGGCCTCCAACTCGATCGGCGTAATGCCCGCTCGTTTCATCGCATCGCCGCCAGCCAACCTTTCGCCGCGAAATATGGCTTGCCCTTCGCCGATAATCACGTGCGCCAGATGAGCGAGGGGAGCGAGATCTCCGGAGGCGCCGACCGAGCCTTGCGATGGAATTACCGGATGCACTTTGGCGTTCAGCATCAGGCAGAGGGTTTCGACAATGCGCGGGCGCACCCCGCTGAGTCCCTTGGCGAGCGCGTTGGCGCGTAAAGTCATAAGCGCGCGCGTCTCGGCGTCGCTCAGAGGCTCGCCAACCCCGCTCGCATGCGAGCGTACGAGGTTGATTTGCAGTTGCAGGACTTGCTCGGGAGAAATGCGCACGGAGGCAAGCTTGCCAAAGCCCGTGTTGATTCCGTAAGCGGTCGAGCCGGAAACTACAAGCCGCTCCACGACGGCGCGCGAAGCGTTCATACGTTCCACCGCCGTGGGAGCCAGCCCCACTGTTTCGCCGCGCAGAGCGACGGCGTAGAGCTGTGCAAACGTAAGATCGTTGCCCGTCAGCAAGACGCTCATGCGTGGCTCCGATGCGGCTCGGGTACGCCTGCGGCGACCATAATTCGCCGGTATTTTTCCGGCAGCAATTTGGGCCGTCCGTTGCTTCCGCAAATCACGTGAGTCGTTTCGCCGTTGGCGAGAACTTTTCCATCGGCATCGCGGATCACTTCGTAGGAAAACACAATGACGCGGTTTTTCGACTCCGTGATGCGCGTGCGGATGCGCAGCTCCTCATCATAACGGGCGGAATCGTGATAACGGCAGTGGACGTCGGCCACGACAATGCGACAATCATCTTCTTTTTCCATCTTTTTGTATTCGACGCCCAAGGCGCGCATCAGCTCAACGCGGCCTACTTCAAACCAAATCAGAAAGTTTGCGTGATACACCACGCCCATCTGGTCCGTCTCGGCATAACGCACGCGCACTTTTGCATCGTGATATTCGAGCATTCGAATCTCTCTATCTATTCCGGTTTGTCTTGCCACACGGGTTTGCGCTTCTCGAGGAACGAGGCCAGGCCTTCCTTGAAGTCAGGAGTGCAGCGGATTCGCGCATTTTCGAGAATCGCGCGCTCGAGGTCGTGATCTACGCTCGGCGCTGCTGAGGAAGTCATCAGACGCTTCGCACGAGACAGACTTCCGGGACTGGCTGCAATCAGGACGTCAGCAAGCTCCTTGGAACGCGCGAGAAGACTTTCGGGAGGAACGATTTCATTCACCAGGCCTATTTCTTTTGCTTCCGTTGCTTCCAGGGTTCTTCCCGTAAGCAAAAGGTCGCGCGCCTTCTTTTCCCCGATTTGCCGGGTGAGAAACACCGAAACAATGGCCGGCAGGAATCCGATCTTCACTTCCGTGTATCCAAATTTCGCTTCGGGGACCGCCAGAGTGAAGTCGCACAGTGTTGCAATCCCGCATCCCCCCGCCAGCGCAGCTCCATTGACTGCTGCGATCAATGGCCGCGGAAAGCTCCAGACGCGCCGGAACATCTTGGCCATGCGGCGTGAATCCTCTTGATTTTCGGCTGGAGACTGTTGGGCGATGGCGGCCAGCATTCCCAAATCCATACCAGAACAAAATGCTTTTCCTGCGCCCGTCAGAATTCCGACTCGCGCATGACTCTTCTCAATGTCATCCAGGGCCGTTTGCAGTTCGGCAATCATAGCCGCCGACATAGCGTTTCGTTTGTCGGGACGATTCAGCGTGATAGTGGCAGTCTGTCCGGAAATGTCCAGAATCAGGGTGGAATACATAATCCAAGTCTCCTCTCAGTTCACGAGTGGAGCATGAGCGTATTTTGCGCGAATTTCATTGGTCATTTCGAGCGCTTTCGAAAGCCCTTTCGTTTCGATTCCCGGATCAGCGCCCGCTTTGCGAAGCGCCGCCAGCACTTCTTCGGTTGCGACGTTGCCAACGAGATTATCCCCGGCAAAGGGACAGCCGCCAAGCCCGGTAAGCGCGCTGTCAAAGCGGCGGCATCCCGCTTCGTATGCCGCAAGGATTTTTTCTTCCGCATTCTCTGGCCGGCCGTGAAGGTGAACGCCAAGCTCGATTCCCGCAACGTGATCTTTCACTTGACGGTACAAATCGCCAACGAGTTTTGGCGTAGCCGTGCCTACCGTGTCCGCCAATGACACGGTGCGCACGCGGGTATTCTTGAGCCATTCCAATGTATCGGCAACGATCTCGGGTCCCCAGGGTTCGTCGTAAGGGTTGCCGAAGGCCATCGAAATGTAAATAACTAATCCGCGTTTCGCCGCAACGGTTTCCTCTTTCAGTTTCTCTACTAGTGCGCGGGATTCCGCGCGCGTCATGTTTGCATTCGCGCGGCGAAAATAGGCCGAGATGGAATACGGGTAGCCAATAGTGGTAACGCCTGGCGTGGCGAGCGCGCGCTCCAATCCTTTCTCGTTTACAACGATTCCGATGATTTCCGGCGGCTCTACACTCGGTGGCAGGGACACGTTGAACTTCGCCATCACGTCTTCGCTGTCCGCCATTTGCTTCACATGTTTTGGGGAGACGAAGCTGACTGCATCAATGTGGCGGAATCCCGCGAACATAAGTTCTTTTAAATAGTTAGTTTTATACTCGGTGGGAATGAAATCCGCCAGGCCCTGCCAGGCGTCCCGCGGGCATTCAATCAATTTCACGTTTTCCATTTTAAGTTTGCAGAACACCGGTTTTGAATTCGGGAATGACAGGGTTCAGTGAGGCGGCTTCGAGGGCCCAGATGAGGGCATCCCGCGTGTACGCGGGATCGACGATCGCATCCACCCAAAGGCGAGCGACGGCGTAGCGTGGATCTGTTTGATGTTCGTAAGTGTTGCGGACGGATTCGTATAACTCTTTCTTCTGCTTTTCGTCCACTTTCTTTCCTTCACGTTCGAGCTGCTTAAGCTTTATCTCCACTAGCGTGCCAGCGGCCGAATCGCCGCTCATCACCGCGTAACGGGCTGTCGGCCAGGCAAAAATGAATCGCGGATCATACGCCTTTCCGCACATGGCGTAATGGCCCGCGCCGAAGCTCCCGCCACAAATCACCGAAATCTTGGGAACCACGCTGTTAGCCACGGCATTGACCATTTTCGCGCCCGCGCGGATGATGCCGCTCCACTCCGCGTCTTTGCCAACCATGAAGCCGTTCACATCATGCAGAAAGACAAGCGGGATGCGAGTCTGGTTGCAATCCAGAATGAAGCGCGCCGCTTTTTCCGCCGACTCGGTATAAATCACGCCTCCGAACTCCATGCGCTTCTGGTCCGATCCGCGCGCAAGTGTTTGGACATGTTTCTTCTGATTCGCGACGATGCCGACGGCCCACCCGCCAATGCGCGCGTACCCGCAAAGCAGCGTCTCGCCATATTCCGCGCGGTATTCTTCGAATTCGCCAGCGTCCACGATGCGCGCGATGATTTCTCGCATGTCGTACTGCTTGGCAGGATCGCTTGAAAATATTCCGTAGATCTCGTCTCCGGGATAGAGCGGCTCGCGCGGCTTCACATGGCTAAAGGGAGAGAAGTTAGGCGCACCCATTTTGTCCACGAGGGCGCGAATCCGCACAATACACGTTTCGTCGTTCGGCTCGCGAAAATCCACCGTACCGCTAATTTGTGAGTGCATTTTCGCGCCGCCGAGTTCTTCGGCGGAGGATTTTTGCCCGATAGCCGCCTGCACCAGCGCCGGCCCCGCCAGAAATAACCCTGAACCTTCCGTCATCAGGATGTGATCGCACATTACAGGAAGATAGGCGCCACCTGCCACGCACATCCCCATAATCGCGGTAATCTGCGGAATGCCCATGGCACTCATCACCGCGTTGTTGCGAAACACCCGACCAAAGTCGTCGGTATCGGGAAAAACGTCTTCCTGCAAAGGCAAGAACACGCCGGCAGAATCGACCAGATAAACTGTGGGGATATGATTCTCGATCGCGATATTCTGCGCGCGAATCACCTTCTTGGCTGTCATGGGAAAGAAGGCACCTGCTTTTACGGTCGCGTCATTGGCGATGACCATAAACGTGCGTCCGCAAACCTTCGCGAGCCCTGTAATTGTTCCTGCGGAGGGTGCCCCGCCCCACTCTTCGTACATTTCGAAAGCCGCGTAAATCCCCAGCTCAAAAAACTGCGACCCGGGATCGATGAGCTTGGCAAGGCGCTCGCGTGCCGTCAGCCGCCCTTTCTTGTGTTGCGATTCGATCGCTTTCGCGCCGCCGCCCTGGCGAATCTCCTCTTCTTCATTCTTGATTTTCGTGAGGAGTTCGACGATGCGGCGTGTGTTCCTTTCGAATTCGGGGGATTTGAGATTTGCGGCAGTTTTCAGGACGGAAGCGGACACGCTATGCCCTCACGCGTTCTTCGTAGGTCTTAATGTTCATCTTGGGATGCGGCAGCCTGGCTGCCGCCTTTTTCGAAAGCAAGAAGCAATTGCCCATCCACGGCTCTCAGTATACGAGGTTTATGGAGACTGTGCGAATCGAAGCGGTTTTTCAGCCGTCAAAACATCGTATGAGGTAAAACGCTTGCACTCCTCCACAACCCATGTAAGCTAAGCGGGGGGTTCTTCGGGGACACCTGCGAGCGTGGTCCAGCGGTCAGTTTCAATCGGTGTCAATGTGTATCCATCGGAAAGGAAACTTTGATGAAGGCGTTTGATAGACGTGTCTTGCTGTTCGGAGCGGCAGTCTTTTTGATTTTTGCGATGGCTTCCGCGGGACAGGAGCCGGCTGTATCACAACCGGCGGCACAAAGTTCACCAAAACCCACACCCATCGCGCAGACGCAGAAAGCCGCTCTCAAACCCGCGCCGCTGGAAGTACCTGAGCTCAAATTCGAGAAATATAAACTGCAGAACGGACTCGTGGTCATCCTTTCGGAAGATCATCGGTTGCCGATGGTCGCGGTCAATCTGTGGTACCACGTCGGCCCAGCCTACGAAACGCCAGGGAAAACGGGATTCGCGCATCTTTTCGAGCATATGATGTTCGAAGGCTCGCGTCACGTTCCCGGGAACGCGCATTTCCATCTGCTGGAGGCTGCGGGAGCAAGCGACATCAATGGAACGACCGATTTCGATCGCACCAATTATTTTGAAACGCTCCCGTCCAACCAGCTCGAACTCGCGCTCTGGCTTGAATCCGACCGCATGGGCTATCTTCCTGACAAATTGGATCAGGCCAACCTTTCCAATCAGCAAGACGTCGTGCGCAACGAGCGCCGCCAGAGCGTCGAGAACCAGCCTTACGGAGTCGTGGAAGAAGGGATATTCCATTTGCTCTTTCCCAAGAGTCATCCCTACTACGGCGACGTCATCGGTTCGCACGAGGACATTCAGTCGGCAAAGCTTGCAGACGTCAGGAATTTTTTCAAGCTGTATTACGCCCCGAATAACTCGAGCCTGACTATCGTTGGTGATTTTCAGCCGGACCATGCCAAGGAGCTTGTCGAAAAATATTTTGGCCCGCTCAAGCGTGGCGAGGACGTTCCAAAAATCACTGCGAAGACGCCGCCAATCACCGCCGAGCGGCGCGCCGTGATTCAGGACAATGTACAACTCCCGCGCGTCTACGAGACTTGGCTGACGTCGCCGATTTTCAAGCCCGGGGATGCTGAAGCGGATCTAACAGCCACAGTCCTGGGAGGCGGAAAGTCCAGCCGTCTCTACAAGAAGCTGGTTTACGAAAAGCAGATAGCGCTCGACGTCGCGGCGAGCCAACAATCGTTAATGTTGGGCTCCGAGTTCCAGGTGGAAGCCACCGCGCGCCCAGGGGTAAAGCCTGAGGATTTGGAAAAAGCCATCAACGCGGAACTTGAAACATTTCGCACCAACGGTCCGACCGAGGAAGAACTAAAGCGCGCGCGAAATGTGCTTGAGTCTCGAATCATCGAAGGGCTGGAAACCCTCGGAGGCTTTGGCGGCGTAGCGGACCGCTTGAACAGCTACAACCATTATCTGGGTACGCCAGATTTTCTGGCTGCCGATATCGCGCGCTATGAAAACGCGTCTGTGGACTCGCTGAAAGCGTTTGCGCAAAACCAACTCGGCAACAACCAGCGCGTAGTCGTGTACGGCGTGCCCGGGAAGCAGGATCTTGGCGCGGAAGTGCCAACACCCAAGTCCGAAGTGAAGGACACAGCAAAACTCGGCGGCGAGCCGGTCAATCCGGACGCAGAGTGGCGCAAGGACCCGCCCAAGCCTGGTCCGTCGAGCCCATCGCATTTGCCTGTCCCTCAGGAGTTCAAACTTTCGAATGGATTGACAGTCCTCTATAACGAACGCCCAGGATTGCCCGTGGTCGCTGCGAGTCTGGTGATTCGCTCCGGTAGCGGCGCGAACCCGGCAGATAAGCCGGGCCTCGCGAGTTTTACGGCGCGCATGCTCCAGCAGGGAACCACCACTCGCAACGCGTTGCAGATTGCGGATAACGCAGCCGATATAGGCGCCTCCCTCGGATCCCACGCTTCTATGGATAGTTCCAGTGTTGGCACGCAAGTGCTCACGCGGAATTTCTCTGAGGCGTTGGAACTCTTGGCCGACATTGCGCTACGTCCAACTTTTCCAAAGGAAGAGGTTGACCGCGTCAGGAAGGAACGAGAAGCCGCGCTAGTGCAGGAGAAAGACGATCCTTTCTCCGTAGCTACCCGCGTCATGAGGAATGCGCTTTACGGCTCCCACAATCCATACGGTTATCCGGATATCGGCACTTCAGAGTCGCTGAAAGCGATTTCCCGCGAAGATTTGCTGAAGTTCTGGCAAGACCACTATTTCCCGAACGACGCAGCAATCATTGTTGCCGGGAACATTAAGGCGGCCACGCTGAAGCCGTTGCTGGAAAAGGCGTTTGGGGCATGGAAACCAGGGCAGCCCGCGCCCGCGGCATCCGGCGGGTTGGAAAGCTCCGACGCTCGTGTGATTCTTGTTGACCGTCCGGGCGCCCCGCAAACGACGCTCGAATGCTACGAGCTAGGCGCGGCCCGTTCGACGCCCGACTATCCGCAACTGGAAGTGGTAAACACCGAGTTGGGCGGCTTGTTCTCCAGCCGCATCAACATGAACCTGCGCGAAGCCCATGGCTATACCTACGGAGCCGGCTCCACGTTTTCCTACCATCGCCAGCCCGGGCCATTTCTCGCGTACTCCGCCGTGCGGACCGATGTGACGGCGCCGGCCGTGACGGAAATCTTCAACGAGTTGCGTCGGATGCGCGATACCAAGATGACTCCGGACGAGATGAAGCTCTCGAAAGACTCCATTACGCGCTCCATGCCGGGGCGGTTCGAGCGGGGCGGCGACGCCGTGGGAACGTTTGCCGAGCTGTTCATCTACGACTTGCCGCTGGATTACTTCTCGAAATTTCCTGATGCCGTCGACGCGGTAAATCCAGAGCAGGCCCAGGCGACAGCGCAGAAATACATTCATCCCGACAAGATCGCCGTGGTGGCTGTGGGTGACCGCTCGAAAATTGAAGACGAGATGAAAAAGCTGAATCTTGGCAAAGTGGAAATCCGCGATTCCGAGGGCAAGCTCGTCAAGTAAGCGGACGATTGACCTGAAACCCCGTTCCCGCTAGGATTCAAACTAGAGCGGGCAGCGAACCTTTGCTGGCCTTCTCAATCTCCCCAAGGAGGCGCCTGTGCGCATGCGTGACAAAGTCTCTGCGGGCGGGTGTGTCTCCGCGGCTCCTCTGAATTGAGTTCGTAGCACTACGGCTCGTTCGAACTGACGGAACACCCCTCTCGCGCTTCCCATTCCATCCATCTCCAGTTGTCTTGTTTAGGGTGCTAGCTGCGGCCGTGTGTCTTGTCATCGCCGCCGGAGGTACGGCAGTGTCGATTCATCATTGGGGTTGGAACAACTATTTCGAAGCAGTTTGGAAAGACGCCGATCGCGGGACAGCTGTGCCAGCGCGGGTTCTCGCGCAAAGCCGTGGAGCTTGGCGGGTGGCGGGCAATTTCGGCGAGCGCCCGGCCGAGGTCAGTGGAAAGCTGCGCCTCGCCGCGGAAGAAGGCGCGGACTGGCCGGCCGTCGGCGACTGGGTTGCGGTGGAACCCCGGGATCAGGGAAGTGCAGCGCAGATTCAGGGGGTTCTTCCGCGTCGCAGCCAGTTTGACCGCAAGATGGCGGGGAAGAAAGTCGCTGAACAAGTGATTGCCGCCAATGTGGACATTGCGCTACTTGTTTCAGCCCTCGATGACGATTTCAATCCTCGGCGCGTCGAGCGCTACTTGACGCAATGCTGGGAATCCGGTGCGAAGCCCCTGATTGTCTTGAATAAATCGGATATCTGCAAAGCGCCGCAAGAGAGGATAGAAGAAATCGAGAGAGCCGCTATGGGTGTCGCCGTTTGCGCGGTCAGCGCCAGAACTGGACAGGGATTCGATGAATTAGAGAAACACATGATACGGGGTCAAACTCTTGTCTTGTTGGGTTCTTCGGGAGTAGGGAAGTCGACCATCGTCAATCGTCTCCTGGGGGGCGCCGTGCAGGACGTGCAGGGCGTCCGCGAATCCGACAGTCGAGGAAGGCACACGACAACAACGAGAGAACTCTTTGTTTTGCCAGGCGGAGCTTTGCTCATGGACACGCCGGGTTTGCGCGAATTGCAGCTTTGGGACGCGGAGGAAGGCATGTCGCAGACATTTGCGGATATCGAGTCGCTGGCAAGGCGTTGTCGGTTCGGAAACTGTCGTCACGGTGGCGAGCCGGGATGCGCGGTGCAAGAGGCCATGGATGCTGGCGAACTGGAAATCGCGCGTATCGAGAATTGGCGGAAACTTCAGCGCGAGCTGGCGTTTCTGAGGCGAAAAGTGGATCCGGAAGCCGGTCGCAACGAAAAGCAGCGACTCAAACAACTCATGCGCGGCGTAAACAAAATGTATCGCGACAGGGAAAAACGCTAAACGCGGGGGACGCGTTTGTGGATGAATTCGACTATGTCTTGCGTGGAAGTGCCGGGAAGAAAAATTTCGGCAATGCCAGACTTCTTCAGACTTGAGATGTCAGCTTCGGGAATGATTCCCCCGACAAGGACTGTGACGTCACTCATGCCTTTCTCGCGCAAAAGATTCATGAGCTGTGGACAAATCGTGTTGTGCGCGCCCGAAAGGATCGAGAGACCAATTACATCCACGTCTTCCTGGATCGCCGCCGAAGCGATCATCTCTGGCGTCTGGCGCAATCCCGTGTAAATGACTTCCATTCCAGCATCGCGCAGCGCGCGCGCGATGACCTTTGCGCCGCGGTCATGCCCATCCAACCCCGGCTTGGCAATCAAAACTCTGATTTTCTTTTCCGGCATGGGCTAAGTGATGGCGACTTCGTCGTAGGTGCCGAAGAGGAAATTCATATAAGGCGTGGCGTTGCAACCACTTACGCTTTTAGATCATAGCCTGAATTGGGCAACTTGGGCAACCAAGAAAACCCATGATTCGCTCAGCTTTTTTGTTCTCGTTGGTCCTCTTTTGCCGGGAGCACATTCGCTCAGGGAGTCCGCTACGACAACACTCTGACCGGAGGCACTGTCATTCCACGGGCGGCTGCCACAGTTGCGGTCTGTCAGGATGCAGGACTCTCTACGACTGCGGCCTCAGTCAGCGCCAACGTCGCCACGCTCACGATGTCGAGCAATCCCCAGACGGCGGGCTTCAGCGCACAGGGCACCATCACGGTCAGCGGGTTCTCAGACGCGGGTACCTACTTCAATGGCAATTTCGTTGTCGGCCCGTCTATTTGTTTACTAAGCCGACGATTGAGCCACCACGAGTCGAGAACCCAAACCGCAGCGTCGTCAGGCTCCGGTTGGCCATTGACCGTGAATGCCTCTACCGGCTCTCCGGAATCTCCCGCTCGTAAATGGGCTGGATCGGCCGATTATTTGCTGGATAAATCTTTGCAAACTTGGCCAATTGCTGCGGCGAAAGATTGGAAGAAGTCTTAAGGACATACCACGTTACGCCCTCGGTGCAAGGAGGCGTTGTGAGCGATCCTGAGAACGTGTAATAGCCGAACTCCGCAGGTAGAAGGTCTTTTACGTTAACGGACACGGAATCGAGAGTGATGGCTTTTTGCTTTTCGGCAGGGATGTTTTGCCAAAGGATTTCGACCAAGGGGTTGGCAGGCCCCTTCGTGAACAGCACGGCCACGACAGCCAAATGCCCCTCGGCGTCCTTGTGCACGAGATGCGCCACCATGTCGAATTCCGTGCCGCTGATGTTTTCCTCGCTGGGATGATGAAAGTGAAATTGCGTCAGTTCATAGACCTTGTCGCCGACCTTTAGCATGCTTCCAGGCGCATAGCTGATCATGATCGTGTGGCCGTTATCAACGATGCTTAGGGGAACAAGGTTGTAATCGAAGGTCAGGGCAGGCAGATCCACTTTTTTGGCGTCCCGATGTTGATAGGCGATTGGTGGTGTCCGGTGGAGCAGGTGGCAAAAGCAGGATCGAGATTGCCCCAATGCTTTGGACCTTCGGCGCCATTGTAAGTCCAGTGCGGCGCGTGTTCTTCCTGTCCGAGCTGCAGGGCTGGTGCGCCCAGGATGTATAACCCAGTAATAAGAAACAGTCTCATACGATAAGGTTCTTGCCACATGGAACCCTCCCCGAACATGGGGCAATACGTTGAACAACGTGACGATTGGGCCTGATCGGACGACCGAATGAGTCCGGTTTTGACGAGAACCAGCAACTGGCCCTTGCGTTCTCACACGCTATCCACGGCAGACTTCAGTTCGCAGGGGAATTTTATGGTCAGACCCAACTCAACAAAACGACACCCGGCTTTGCCTCTTCGCTGTGGGCACTCACGTACATAATTGTTCCCAAGCTAGTGGTTGATGGCGGTTTTGAGGCGGGTCTTACTTCCGGCGGGCCGCATCGGCACGCTTTTGTAGGAGCGACGTACTCGATTGCAAATCTCTACCACGCATTGCGAAAGCGATCGCGCAGTCCATGAACGGATTCGACTGTCTAGCTAGCGTTCGGGCTTGGTGGAATCGAATCGCAACTGTTGATAAATCCCCATTACACTCAAAATCCCTCAATCGGATGCAGCCGAACGTTGTAGCGGATCACCGCTGCTTCGTGCTCCAGGTGCTCTAACGGCCATGTTGGGTTTCGCTCGACAACGCCACTCAGAAGAAACCGAATCATCTGCTCTTCGGACAGTACTGCGAGCTTAGAGCGTCCATCAGCGGGATCGTTCAATTCGTTCAAGCTGGGTAGATACAACTCGTGCTTGAGGATGATCTCTTTAAGCCACTCAAGATGGTCGGCGCTTGAGTACCGGTAAAATGGGAGTCGGTTGCCTTTGTTGGTATGGGACGCTCATGCCGCAAATAGCTCCATCTCGTGCGGCCCATCAGACAACATCTCTTTTTGGGCAAGCTCGAACTGGCCTAATCAGCCGCGACAGCACAAGGACTTACCGACACGCGCACGGCTGGGTTTTTGGGCAGGTATCGATGAAGTCGCCGTCAGGCTTCATGGTCCTTGAGGAGATTAAGGAGAGTGTGGTGGACGCGCTCGACGACTTGAAGGAATTCATTAATTCCCACGGTTTCGGGAGTTATTTCGTGTGTGCCTGAGTCCGTGATTATTGCGTCGCAGAGCTGAGTGGCGCGGCGGATACGCTCAGCGGTCAGCAGTGGGAGCACGGTGTGTGGATCGTGGCGCCGCAACTGGCGTTCCTGCCACTCTTGAACGGCCCACGCCGTCTTGCGCAATTGATCCACCGCATCCCGGAATTCCCTGAGGATGCGAGGATCAATTGGCCCTGTGCGCATCTCATACTCCAGCTTGACGAGGTCGGCGCAGGTTCTCTTGAGCTGGAAATTCACGCCCCAGAAACTCTCACTGGGGACGAGAAGCTCGATGCCAACCCCTAGCACGAGACCCTCGCTGGTTCGGCGGACGCCGACGACACGAGCTGGCGAGGATTCACCCGAATTGAGATTGGTTACCTCAATCTGCTTTCCAACGGCAGGGTAAGTCTTCAACTCCAACAGGCCCCCATGAGCGTTTACCTCGGTGGCCTGTCCGGCCTCGCGGACAATTTTACCGTCGATCTCCTGCCACGTCGCCTCCACTGGGGAGACGAAGGGAAAACGTCGGCCCCGCCGCTTTCCGAGTATTGAGGAAGTCTGACCCGGCTGTGCCATTGAACTGCCTCCGTAGACCCGGATAACACGATAATCCCAATAATCCCGTCTAGGTGAATTAGGCCGGAGTCGGTGTGACGAACAAGTCAGTCCGCAACGGTCGCAGGAACAAACGGCAACTGGTTTTTGGGCAAGCTGTGAAGGGCGCGCTGTGCAGTTCCCTTGCTGAGTCCCGTCTTTCGGCAGATCGCCGCCCAGGACGCGCCGCTCTTGCGCTGCAAGGCAATCCTGTGAGCATTAACGGAAACGCGAGGCCGTCCAAGCCGCTTACATCTTCCGGAGATTTCGCCGCACGCCCATCGAAACGGCAGAATGTCCAGAAGTCTTGCGTCACTTCTGGTCACACGCAGACACACGTCAGTGAGCGTTATGTGAACGCGACTGGCGTCTGCAATGGGCGGGGGGATCGGCCTCGGATTCGAATTGCCGCTGAGGCTCAGTTAGGCAACCTGGGCAACTCATTGAGTTTCGCAAGGTTGGTTAGATTATTGAAAGGAAAGCCCAAAGTCCGATTCAGGTTATAGCAACCTCTTCGTAGGTGCCAAAGACGTCACGCATGGCGTCGCAGATTTCGCCGAGGGTGGCGTAGGACTTCACCGCATCGAAGATGAACGGCATCAGGTTTTCTGTGCCCTTGGCGGCGTTGCGGAGAGCGCTGAGCCGTCGGTCCACTTCAGCTTGGGAGCGTTCGGTGCGCAACTTGCGTAGGGGTTCGGTCTGACGGCGCGCGACGGTTTCGTCAATCTGCAGAATCTCGAGGGGCTTTTCTTCGGAAACAAAATCGTTCACGCCGACGATGATTTTCTCCTTCTTGTCGACAGCCACCTGGTAGCGGTACGAGGCTTCGGCGATTTCCCGCTGCGGGTAGCCGCGTTCGATGGCCGCCACCATGCCTCCCATGGCGTCAATCTTTTCAATGTAGTCCCAGGCCCCGCGTTCAACCTGGTTGGTAAGCGTTTCGACGAAATAAGAGCCGCCGAGCGGATCAACCGTGTTTGTGACCCCGGTTTCGTGCGCAATGATTTGTTGCGTGCGCAGCGCAATCGTCGCAGCAAATTCGGTTGGGAGCGCCCAGGCCTCGTCCAGTGAATTTGTATGCAACGATTGTGTGCCGCCCATGACCGCGGCAAGCGCCTGAAGAGCGGTGCGCACTACGTTGTTGTAGGGTTGTTGCGCGGTGAGCGAGCAGCCCGCTGTCTGCGTGTGGAAGCGCAGCGCCCAGGAACGCGGATTCTTCGATTTGTAGCGCTCAACCATGGCTTTGTGCCAGATGCGCCGCGCCGCGCGATACTTTGCGATCTCTTCAAAGAAATCGTTGTGAGCGTTGAAGAAAAACGAAAGCTGGGGCACAAACTGGTCGACTTCCAACCCGCGCCGCATGCCCCATTCGACGTACTCCAAACCATCGCGCAAGGTAAACGCCAATTCCTGAGTCGCCGTCGAACCCGCCTCGCGGATGTGATAACCGCTAATGGAAATGGTGTTGAACTTTGGCGTGTTCTTCACGCCGAATTCAAAAGTATCAATCACCAGACGCATTGAAGGTTCAGGCGGATAGATGTACTCTTTCTGCGCGATGTATTCCTTTAGGATGTCGTTCTGTAGTGTGCCGGAGATTTTCTTCCAGTCCGCGCCTTGCTTTTCCGCCACAGCCAGGTACATCGCCCAGATCACGGCGGCGGGCGAATTGATGGTCATAGAAGTAGTGACGCTGCTCAGTGGAATCCTGTCGAAGAGCACTTCCATATCAGCAAGAGAGCTGATAGCCACGCCGCATTTGCCAACTTCGCCTTCGGAAAGCGGATGGTCCGAGTCGTAACCCATGAGCGTTGGCAAATCGAAAGCGGTCGAAAGTCCCGTCTGGCCCTGTGAGAGCAAATAGCGGAAGCGGGCATTGGTGTCTTCCGCCGTGCCGAAGCCCGCAAACTGGCGCATGGTCCAAAGCCGCGTGCGGTACATCGTCGGGTGAATGCCACGGGTATAAGGAGGAACGCCGGGCAATCCCAGATCGCGCTCGGCATCCCATCCGGCCAAGTCCGCTCCGGTATAGAGGCGGCGAATCGGATGGCCGGAAGTTGTCGTGAAATCGTAATCGCGCTCGGGGCTTTTCTCCAGAGTTGGCTGAAGGGTGTTCTTTTCCCAGGCGAGTTCTTTCTCGGATGGTTTCCGATGCGGAGAGGCCTCAGCCGGACTTAGGGTTTGCGTCGATCCTTTTGGCTTATCGCTCATTCCTTGGTGTCTCCCCGAGAATACCGACAAACGCGCGAAGCATTTCTTCTACTAATGCTATGCGAAAGGTAAGGGAGGGGCAAGCATAGCCGAGAGATGCCTATCAGCCCGCGCCCCGTGAAGAAGATAGGAAACCTAAAGAAGATGGGGCGATGGCCTAGGAAAGAACGTTCACCTCAAATGCAGAATGGGTGCCATTTCGTCCTTAATCCTTTGGCTCGCACTGACTCCGGAAGCCTCTCCAAGGGCGCGGTAGTTTTCAAAATGGGTCTCATCGAACCATTGGTTGGCCGTCGTGTCATGCGGGAAGTGTGGGTTGGTCTTCGGATAGCTGACGACATCCAGCGGGTCCTTTTCAAGGAGAGCGGGTTTGACGTAAATCAGGGTTCCGTCGCGGCTCGCGTCGCCCGGACAGTAGTGAATCTTCCCGACGGCATAATGTTGGGTGCTGAGCACAGAGCCGGGCTGGCGCTTCAGGGGACTTACGTCAATGTCAATTTCGACGCCAAAATCGGTCCGACAACGCTCAACGGCATTGCGCAAGTCGCCGAAGCCGTAATCCGGATCGCAGGAAGCGTCCGATGCGACGATCAGTTTGCAGCGCCTTCGCACGAGTTCGTAGAGCGCAAGATTCTCAAAGTGCCCGCCGTCAGAGAGGTAAACATAGTCGCTGTCGTCGCTCGTGGCGCCGAGCAACTCCCGAACGAGCCAACGAAATCCGAAGAGCGGGCTGCCTCGCTTCCATGGCCGCGGTTTCTCGGGGTTTCCCAGCCACCAGCCGAGGCGAACATCGAAGACCGTCATCAAGAACGAGAGCGAAGGCAATGAATAAAATCCCATGTTGGGGCTCGCAGCGGCTCCGGAGATAGCCATAGCCGTCCCCAGGGAAATACCGTCGCGCGCGTCGCGATGTAGACTGCCAGCTTGGCTGGTCTCTCCGTACACGGATTGCAAGTGCGCTTGTCCCGGCAAAGGGCGCGTGTAGCCGGAGTGCGTCGGACACAGAGCGAAGGAGCGGGCCTTGCGAGACTGAAGCGCCAGTTCCTTGCCACGCACCACATTCAGACTGGTATTCAGGATGGGCAAAGGGCGGCCCTCTTCCGCACTCGCCGCGCCTTCGGGAATGACAAGTTTCGAGAGCGGAAAATCGTCATTCGAGAATCCCGTGAAAGGCTGCTCGTGGCGATCCCGAACCGATGCGCCCAAGTAGCACCGTACGAGGCGGTTCCGGTACAGGTTGTGTACCGAAAACTGATTGATGTCCACGCGCCAGGAGAGAAAGGCAGCCGCCAGCAGAGCAGAGGCGCACGCCACGACCGGCCACGGAGTAAAATTCATGTCATCCGGCTTTGCGAAGAAATCACCCGTTCCCCCAATCGCCGCATCGTTAATTTTAGCGGCGAGCAAGGAGAGCCCCAGCAACATTCCCAGAATGAAAACGTAAGGCGCAAGGCGTGCAATATAGGCCTTCGTTCTTTGACCTAACGGCGCATCGGGAATCCAGTGCGAAGTCTTCGCGCTCTTGCCGAAGAGCACTCCGTAAACGGTCGACGCGATCCAGGCGAGGACCCCGGAAAGCGTAATGGGATAATGCAGACTAGGATGCTTGGTGGCCTCATAGGTGAGGAATTGGCCCAACGCCACTGGAAAATCGATAGCTACCCAAAAGAGCGCCAGCCATCCGGCCGCGTAAAGCAATAAATACGCTCCGAGGCGCGCCCACCATTCCCGATGCGCATCGCTAAGCTCCCGCCCCATAAGCCCAATATGCAAAACGCCGATCAAAAGCATGATTCCAATCAGCAACGGCGGCCCGACAGTCAACACGTCCCACTTGGTCCTGGCATCCCCGAGCAGAGAACCCCCTTTGAAAAGAACATGAGAAAACGGCAGGAACAAGAAACCACCGATGAATCCAGTGGGGATTGCCGTAAGCAAAATGCATCGGTCGGAAGGACCGCGGTTGGGGGCTTCTCTTTTCTTTGGCCTAAACACAAACCTTACGGCGCAAGCGAACGCCCATGGAACGGAATAGAGCGCGCAGCCCAACACCGCGGAACTCCACCAAACATCGGGGGAAATATTCCATTCACGGAAGAGCCACACGAAAGCGTAACTGAAGAAGGCAGAACACACGATGATCGGGACGACGATGAAAAGCCGGACGACCCACGCTGGAGCGAACCATTTTGCCTCGAAGCACGTTTGCTGTCCGTTTTGACCATTTTTGGACAAATGATCCAGCCACAACATATTCAATCCCACCAAGACCGTGGCGACGACTCCAAAGATCAAGCCGATTGCTAAAGCAAGGGATTGCCCTTCCAACCACGGGTGCGTTTGCCAACCTAGACTTGCAAACCACTCCTCCAACTCCTCCAGGGAGCTGAGGAACGACACGGCCACGCGAGGCAGGAGCAAAAGTCCGAGAATAGCCAGCACGAGAATTACTTGGTTTAGGAGCGTGTTTCGCAGGTAGCTTGCTAGGAAAGACCAGAAATCCGCTCCCAGCAGGCCTTTCCGCGGCGTCAAATAGTTGCTGTAATTGCGAAGGAAACGAACCTCAGCCGACTCCGCCGCCTTGGTGGCGGTGTGCGGCTGACGGTTCAGCTCTTCTTCGATGCCGACGATGCCCTTCTTCTGGTGGTGCATCCAGGCCATCAGCCAGCTTCCAATGTATCCGCCGCCGGAAACCGTGGATAGATAATCAAACGCACGGAGCAGATTGGCTTTGGCCAGCCCCTGGAGCAAGCCCAGATTGAAGGTAGCGCTGCGAATGCCACCCCCGGAGAATGCGAGCCCAACTCGACTCACCTCTGGTTTTGGCCGGGAGGGATCGTTCCCCAGGCGGATGTTTCGCGAACGTTCCAGCTGCGCCAGTTCTTCTAATAGCACCTCGTCGACCGATGGTGGGCTCATCGACTGACTCTCCGTACCGCGCTTTCCTGATTTAATAGATAAGTGAAGCAAAAAGGGAAAACGTTTCAGCGGCGCAGTTCTCGTGGCCGGGATTAGAGGACTCCGCCGTTTTGTCTATTGGCTGATTCTAGAGGATTTCGCGATTGAATCGGAGCCTTACGGGGATCTTGCAAGGAATGTGAAAGGAGGGCGCCATTACACCCTCCTTTCCTTGGCTCAAAAGCTTATATGGCTTTACTTGGCAGGGAACAACATCACTTCTGGCCGTCGTTGGAGAAGAGCTTTTCCACGCCAACGACCTGGCCGTGAAGCGTGCCAGGGATCAGCGTGTCTCGCTGGACGTCGCCGCTTTCCGCATCAGCGATCGTGACGTGGTTAACCTCCAGCGTGCGGCCGACGGCCCGCTCGTAATTGGCGCGAGCTTCGACGAGATCGGCAAGCGCGCGAAGTTCGGTGCCTTGAGCGGTGACATAGTCACGCTGGGTCAAAATGACGTTGTAAACGGTCGAAGCTCCGAGCTGGTACTTCTTCTGCTCCGCTTCAAAGGTCTGCCGTTGCAATTCGCTGGCTTTGGAAGCGGCATCCACGCGCGCGCGGTCCTGCACGAGAGCGATGTAGGTGTTGCGAACGTCCAGCAAGGCTGCGTTCTTCAATTGCTGGACCTGCATTTCGATTTGCCGCTGCACAAGCATGGAGCGCTGGTTGTCGGCCTGCAAGGAACGGTTGCGGAGGGGAATGTTGATGCTCATAAAAACGGAATAGTCCGGATTCTGGTTGTGGAACACGGAACTCATGGCGTCGCCGAAGCCAGCAGAGTTCGTTTTTGTGGTGACGGGTACAGAGAGTGGAATGAAAGCGTTGATAGGCGTTCCTGTAGAGTCGACGAGCTGCGTGCCGAGCACCGTTTGGGAGGTCAGAGTCGTCTTGGAGTTTCCGGCCAGGCCTTGCGAGCCGTAACGAGCGCTAACCGTTGCGGTGGGTAGCAGCGCGTTGCGAGTCGCTTTCACGTCGATGGCGGCGTTCTTCAAGTTGTATTCCTGCTCGAGCAGGTCGGGCCGCTTCGCATAGGCTTCCTTCAAGGCTTCCTCGAAGCTCGGAGCTTCGACTTGTTCTGGGGCCGTGGGTTTGTCTGTCGGAATGATCTCGACGTTGACGATTTTGGGGTCGAGTGGATTGCGGGTAATGGCGTTCTTCAACGTCTGCTCGTCCTGAAGCTGGACGGTTTGGGCCACAATGAGGTTCTGGCGGTCGGTGGCCAACTGGGCTTCGGCGCGGGTCACGTCGAGGGGGGCCATAGTGCCGATCTCGAGTTGCTTCTTGTTGTCGTTATAAAGCTTTTCTGAAACGGCCACGGCTTGCTGCTGTACTTTCACATTTTCGCGGGCGTACACAAGCTCCCAGTAGGAAGTAATGGTGTTGGTCGTGGTGGTGATGGCTTGCTGGGCGAAAGCGAGATCGGCAATCCTACGATTGTTCTTTGCAATGATGATATTGCGGCGGTTCACGGCAAGGCCGAAGCCGCTGAGGAGGTTCTGGTTTAAACCGACAAAAATGGAGGATTGCACGTAAGGGTTAAAGAAGTTGGCCGTTGGGGCGCTCGAGGAGCGAGTGTTGTCATAGGTAACGGTGAGGCCTGTGCCTGTCGGGAAATACTGGGAGTACTGCGTGTTGTACTGATCGGTGTGAATGACAATGGAAGCGGCAGTGAGAGAGCTCAGGCCTGTTCCGGAGATGAACGGGTTGTTGATGGGCACTTTGTTGTCGTCGAAGACGACAGAAGAGGTCAGCAAAGGATCGTAAGAGGGGAACGTCGTCGAAAACGGCGCGATGTTCGCTGAAGAAGCGGCGACAGCTGCGCCCGGAGTGCCATAGCCCGAGGATCCTGAACTGGCTTTGAGGATGCCGACGTCAGCGATCCAGGGGTAGTAACGCTGGACGGCAATGTCCACGCTGTTTTCGAGCGCGAGCTCGACGGCGTCCTGGAGGGATAGTTCGAGTTTTCCTTCGTGAATCAGTTGCTCGATGCGCGGGGAATTGACGACGGCGGACGGCTCGATTTTGATTGCGTGGTAAGGCGCAAAGAGGTTCGGAAGCTGCCCTGGCGCCCGCGTGTAGTGGTGCTTGGAGACGCCGAGAGAATACGGCGTTGTGGGCCCGCTCGATTGAGCCTGCGGACTTGTCGCCGGCGGCGGATTTTGCCGAGTGTCTTGCGCATAGGCCACAGGAGTTGTCCCACCCACGAGCGTCACAGCAAGAATTGCAGCTAACAGCGGTCGAGCCAGCAGCGTTGCTCCCGAAGTCTTCGGGGCCACACGTAGCGAAGTCATAGCGCTCCTTACCCTCCAGATTTGTCCCCTCAGGGGATTTGGTTGTGTACCTAGAGTTGTCTCAACTCTGTAAAACGTTCACGGAATGGAATTTGTTTCAATGAAGATGAGTGTTTTGGGCGCAAGGGAAACGCCACCACTTCGTCCGGAAGCCCCAAAAAAGTCATCAGAAACGATTGGATGCATCAATCATGGCTCGCGCATCACCGGCCGGGCGAAAGAAGTCTAACAGGGGCCTCCCGCCTTGACAATGAAATGGAGCACAGCTAGGCTCACCGCAGGCTGCGGAGATTTCGACGCTTACAGGCCGCTGCCGGTTAGCTGAGGAACATGTTGAAGCGCGAAGAGATCCTGAAGATGTTTGAGACCGCCAGCGCCATCCGCCACGGGCATTTTGAGTTGTCGAGCGGGCGGCACAGCGAGACTTACGTGCAATGCGCGCTGGTGCTGCAATACCCTCGATTTGCAGAAAAGCTTGGGCAGGCTCTCGCGACGCTGTTTTCGGATGTTCGAGTAGATGCGGTAGTCTCGCCTGCGATGGGAGGCCTCATCATCGGGCAGGAAGTGGCGCGCGCGTTGCCAGATCCGAAGAGCGGCGTTGCTGGTGGCGTGCCAGCAATGTTTGTGGAGCGCGATGCGAGCGGCATGATGACGCTGCGGCGGGGATTCGAAGTCAAGCCGGACCAGCATGTGCTCGTGGTTGAGGACGTGTGGACCACCGGTGGATCCACGATGGAGACGATTCGTGTTGTTGAAGAAGCCGGGGGCCGCGTGATGGCAGCGGGAGCCCTACTTGACCGCAGCGGCGGATCGATCGAGTTTGACGTGGAGGCTCAGTCGCTCCTGCAAATGCCCATCAGTAGTTATGAGCCGGAAGATTGTCCGCTGTGCCGGCAAGGCGGCGTTGCCGTGAAGCCGGGCAGTCGCTTCGCGCGGACAGCGCCGTGAGTGGAGTCGAAGAGTGTAAGAGTCGAAGAGTTTAAGAGTTACCAGAAGAGCTTTTTTTTGATTCAGACCTCATCGATTTTGTTCAGATTGAACCGGCTAGCTTTTTGATTTTGAACCCTCCTCCATGCGCCATTTCAAACTTACAATTGCGTACGACGGGACGGATTTCCACGGCTGGCAGATGCAGGGAAGTAAGCCGACGATTCAAGGCGAAATCGTCCGCGTGCTGCAGCGGCTCACACAGGAAAAGGTTTTTCTGCATGGAGCCGGCCGGACCGACGCAGGTGTGCATGCGCTGGGCCAGGTGGCGAGCTTCAAAACACAGTCAGCGTTGTCGGCGCAGGAGTTTCAGCGCGCGCTGAATGCGTTGCTGCCGCCTACAATTCGCATCGTCGCCTCAGAAGAGGTCGGCCCGGATTTCCACGCGCGCTGGTCAGCGCTGCGAAAAACCTACCGCTATCGTTTGTACCGCGGCAGAGTGGTGCCGCCATCGCTCTGGCGATACGTATTGCATTATCCGTTTCCACTGAATGAAGACGCGATGCGCGATGCCGCGGCGCGATTTGTGGGGATCCATGATTTCACTGCTTTCGCCGCTTCGGCGGATTCCGAGGGCGAGGAACGCGAGCGCTCAACGGAGCGCGAGATTTACTCAACAGAGTTGGCGCGCACTGCGGACAACGAGGAATTAGTTTTCACGGTCAGTGGCCGGTCGTTTCTGCGGTACATGGTTCGCAAAATGGTGGGGACGCTGCTTGAAGTGGGGCGAGGTCGGCTCAAACCCGAAGACATCGATTGTTTGTACGAAAGTAAGGACCGCTCGAAGGCTGGCCCAACCGCGGCACCTCAGGGGCTGGTGATGGTGGAAGTGCAGCATCAGGAAGCCTTCCGCATTTAGATCAAGCCAAAACGCGGCTGTTGCTTTTCTGGCGTTTAGCTAATATCCTTAGCTAATGTATACTGTCCACCAAGCAAAAACCAATCTCTCCAAACTTCTGCGGAAGGCGGCCCAAGGCGAAGAGGTCATTATTGCGCGCGGCAAGAAACCCGTGGCCAAAATTGTGGCGCTAGGAAAACCCGCCAAGAAACGCACTCCCGGCCGGTGGAAAGGGAAAATTCACATTCATCCGAGCTTTTTTGCGCCCCTGACAGCAGAAGAGCTCGCCGAATGGGGCATCGAATGACAACGGTGCTCCTGGATACCCACATTGTGTTGTGGTGGTTCCAGGGAGCAGGGAAGTTATCGGCAAGAGCCAAAGGGCTCTTAAGGGATCCTGAAGTGACAGTCATGGTGTCCGCCGTATCCGCCTGGGAAATCGCCATCAAGTACAAGGCTGGCAAGCTCGATGCGGCGAGAGCTGTAGTCTCGCGTTTCCAAGCTGCGCTGGAGGAAGAACACTTCGTGGAACTCCCCATCACTGTGGCGCACGCGGTTCATGCTGGTCTTTTGGAAGGTTTCCACAAGGACCCCTTTGATCGGATGCTCATCGCTCAAGCGCGTATCGAATCCCTGCCCGTTGTGAGCACGGACAAATGTTTTGATGACTTCAAAGTGGAGCGCGTGTGGTGATGCTGAGTGCGTCTGGATCAGGATCACCCAAAGGCAAGTTTCCAGGCTTATCGATTCCCGGCTTTTGACCCATGGAAGTAAATTTCGGTTAGAATCCGGGTTATGGCTGCCACGGCCATTCCCATCGACACGCTACCTTCCATCAACCCTGCCACGGGGCAGGTTCTGGCGCACATTGAGAAGACGCCCCGGGAGATGGTTGGGCGGTGCGTTACGCTTGCTCGAGCGGCGCAAAAGGAATGGGCAAAGGTCCCGGTTCGCGAACGTTGCAAGCGGTTAGATAAACTTCGCGAAGTCATGATGGCCACGCGGAATGAGCTGGCCGATGCCGTCGTCAATGAATCCGGGAAGCCGCGCGTCGAGGCGCTTTTTGCGGATCTTTTTGTGGCGCTGGATTCGGCGGAATACTGGTCAAAGCATGCGACGGCTGCGCTTCGCACGGAGCGCGTTCCTCATCACAGCATCGCGGCGAAAGCCAAGTCCGGACGGCTTGCCTATGAGCCGCTCGGCGTGATTGGAATTATTTCCTCGTGGAATTATCCTCTCGCGATCCCGATGAGCCAGGCTATTCCGGCGGTGGCGGCCGGAAACGCCGTGGTGTGCAAGAGCAGCGATTTCACGCCGCAGTGTGGGGCGCTGATCGAAAAGGCTTTTCGAGACGCAGGATTCCCGCAAGACCTTGTGGCTGTGATACAGGGCGGAGGGGAAGTCGGGCAAGCGCTGATTGAGGCAAATCCCGACAAGGTTCTGTTTACCGGAAGCGTGGCGACAGGGCGACGCGTTGCGGAAGCCTGCGCGACGAGGCTCATACCATCGGTGCTGGAGCTTGGCGGTAAAGACGCGATGATCGTTCTGGCTGATGCTGACCTGGAAGTGGCGTCGAGCGCGGCCGTTTGGGGAAGCTACACGAATTGCGGCCAGGTTTGCTTGTCGGTGGAGCGGCTGTTTGTCGAACCATCCATCGCCGAACAATTTGCAGGCTTGTGCATGGAGAAGACGAAAAAGCTGCGCCTGGGGCCGGGCAGTGATCCTGCCACAGATATTGGGCCGCTGATTCGTCCCCAGCATGTACAGCGCATGCTCGATTTGGTGGAAGATGCCCTCGGGCGCGGAGCAAAAGTTCTGTGCGGCGGCAACACCCGGCCGGACTTAGGCCCAAACTTCTTTGAACCAACGGTGATCACTGGCGTCGATTCCTCGATGAGATTGTTTCAGGAGGAGACCTTTGGGCCTATCCTGGCCATGCAAACTGTGAAAGACGCGGAGGAAGCTATCCGGCGCGCCAATGATTCACCCTTTGCGTTGGCCGCAAGCATATGGACTAAAGATGCGAAAAAGGGGCAAGCGATAGCACAACGGCTGCGCGCGGGCGCTGTGATGGTAAACGACGCCATCAGCTATTTTGGAATTGCCGAAGCGCCACATGGCGGATGCGGTGCGAGCGGCTGGGGACGAACGCACGGCCGCGCCGGACTCATGGAAATGGTGCAAACCAAGTACGTCGACATGGATGGGCTGCCGCATCGTGAAAAACCATGGTGGTACCGTTACGGCAGCGATTTGGAGCGCGCCGCTAACGCATTCCTGCAATTTGAGTTTTCCGGCGGGGTGGGCGCAAAGTTGCGAAATGCCCGCACCGCGCTGAAGACTTTTTTCCGTGACCACGGTTTGTAGAAAGGACTCCATGGCAGAAGAAACAGCAGCCACTCCGAAGATCAAGACACGCAAGCCAAAGCAGCGCGCTTGCGACGAAAAGGACGAGAAAGGCAAGCTCTGCGCCGGGCACTTGAAACGCTGGTATGACTTTCCGAAAGAAGTGGCCTCGGCCATCGGGCCAAAAGCGGAGATTTACCGTTGTGAGTTTTGCAAGACCTTGTACCGCCCGGATCCCGCGCAGCAGCCGCAGAGCTATACGCTTAGGAATTAGACATCAGAGAACGGAGATCGGAGACCAGAAGGAACCGATCATGAGTAGCGGTACGCGTCAGGGTCGCGGAAAACTGTAATGCAACAAAACGAATGGATCTACGACTGGAATACGGCCACGCCGCCGCAGATTCCTCCCGGCACGCGCGTGATGCTGGATGACGAGACCCTGCGGGACGGTCTGCAGAATCCCTCCGTTTTTGACCCCACCATCGAAGAGAAGATTGAAATCCTTCACCTGATGGAATCGCTGGGAATCGATTCTGTCAATATTGGCCTGCCTGGAGCCGGGCCGCGCGCCGTGGCTCACACGGAAGCGCTGGCGCGCGAGATTGCTAAGAACCGGATGAGAATCAAGCCAAACTGCGCGGCGCGAACCCACGAAAATGATATTCGCCCGATCGTGGAAATTTCGCAGCGCGTGGGAATCGCAATTGAGGCGGCCACATTTCTTGGGTCGAGCCCGATTCGACGTCTGGTCGAAGACTGGACCGTGGATCACCTCCAGCGCACGACGGAAAGCGCGGTGAAGTTTGCCGTGCAGCATGGCTTGCCGTCCATGTACGTCACCGAAGACACGATTAGAACGGATCCGGAGACGGTAAAGCGCTTATATTCGACGGCGATTCGCAATGGAGCCCGGGCCGCGGTTCTTTGCGACACGGTGGGTCATGCGACACCCAATGGTGCTTTCAATTTGGTGAAATTTGTCGTCGACGAAGTGGTGAAACCGTCCGGCGAAAAAATCCGCGTGGATTGGCACGGCCACAACGATCGCGGCCTGGCCATCGCCAATTCGCTCGTGGCGATTGCCGCTGGAGCGCACCAAGTTCATGGCGCCGCCAACGCATTGGGTGAGCGCGTCGGCAATACGCCGATGGAGTTGATGCTTGTGAATCTGCGGCTGATGGGCTTGATCGAGCGAGACCTCTCGAATCTCAAGACCTACTGCGAAAAGGTCGCTGCTGCCACGAAAACTACAATTCCGCCGAATTATCCCGTGATTGGCCACGACGCGTTTCGGACAGCAACCGGCGTGCACGCGGCCGCCATCGTCAAGGCCATCCAGAAAGGCAATGAGCGTCTGGCCGATGACGTGTACAGCGGCGTGCCCGCGCACCTGTTCGGACTCGAACAGGTGATTGAAATCGGCCCCATGAGCGGCAAATCGAATGTTCTTTATTGGCTGGCGCGCCACCAGATTCCCGCTGAAGATGCTCTGGTGAGCCGCATCCTGGATGCGGCCAAGCAATCCGCCCGTGTGCTGACGGATCCCGAGCTGCACGCGCTTTGCACGGAGCCCGCACCCCGTTGAAACGAAAACGCCCGAACAATGCAACCAGCGCGGCGATGAAACGCGCGGTCGTTTGCGCTATTCTTCTCGTTATGCCGGTCCGCTCCGCCGCTCCGTCCCAAGCACAGCGCCTCGCCGCGGGCTCCCGGCTCGCGGAGAACGCACGCGTGCGCGCAGCGTTCGAGTGGCTGGACCACAATCTCTCCTGGATCAATGACACGCAAGCCCGCTTGACGGAAATTCCCGCGCCGCCGTTTCAAGAAGAAGCGCGAGCCGCAGCCTTAGGCGAGCTGCTGACGGAAGCGGGTCTCGATGTGCACACCGATAAGGTGGGCAACGTCATCGGGGAACTCCCCGGCGCGAACGAAAACGAGATCGTCCTGCTTTCCGCTCACCTGGACACCGTTTTTCCCGCGGGCACAAATGTAAAAGTCTACCATGATGGCAACCGTATGACCGCGCCTGGCATTTCCGACAACGGCACAGGCATTGCAGCGCTTGTGGCAATTGCACGGGCGTTGCAATCAGCTCACGTGAAACCAGTCCGCACGATTCTGTTCGCTGGGAATGTGGGAGAAGAAGGCGAAGGGAATCTCCGCGGAATGCGCGAATTGGTAGACACCTATCGGCCGAAGCTCAAGGACGTCGTAGTGCTCGATGGCTCGGGAACAGATCATGTTACGACCAAAGCTCTCGCGTCCCGGCGGCTGGAAGCAACCATCACGGGACCTGGCGGGCACAGTTGGTCGGATTTCGGAATGCCTAATCCCATCGATGCGCTGATTCGCGGCTCGGTGCGCTTTATCAACACAAAAGTGCCTTCAGGTCCGCGGACTACCTTCAACATCGGGCAAATCGAAGGCGGCACTTCCGTGAACTCCGTGCCTTACGAGGCGAAAATCAAAGTGGACATTCGTTCGGAGAGTGAAGAGGAATTGGCGCGCCTCGAAGCGGCTTTGCGCGAATCGATCGCGGCAGGCGTGCGAGACGAGATGGCTCCCCCGCGCGATCGTTCGAAAGGGAATCTCGGGTGGAAGGTGGACTTGCTAGGCAGCCGCCCGGGCGGAGAACTTTCGAACGACTCGCCGTTGCTGGCGGCTCTTCGCAATGCTGATGAAATCATTGGAAACCAGTCGCGGGTGGAGCGTTCATCGACCGATGCTAACATCCCGCTCTCCTTGGGAATCGATGCTATTTCCATTGGCGCCGGCGGAATGGGCGGCGGCGCACACTCTTTGCAAGAGTGGTATGACGCAACGGGGCGTGAGGCGGGCTTGAAACGCGCCCTGCTGACAGTTCTTGGTGTCTCTGGGGTCGCGGAGGAGAAAGCCCGATGAAGACGGGAACGATTCGCCTGTGTGCGGGGCTGGTGTTTTTCGCAGTGGGCCCAGCGATGAGCGGCACGGTGTTTCACGCAAGTGTTCACGCTCAGGAAACCAAGCATACCGTCTTTTATACACATGGCCGGATTTACACGAACGATCCGGCGGAACCATGGGCCGAAGCGATGGCCGTCGCCGACGGAAAAATCGTTTGCATTGGGAAGATGGCTCACGTACTGCTCGACTGCGGCGGGAGCCAGCAGAGCGCAGAAACAGTTCATCTCGACGATAAGTTTGTGATGCCCGGCTTCAATGATGCGCACGTACACCTGGGCAGCGCCGGAGCAGACGCGTTGGCGGTCGAATTGAGGGGCGTGAAGTCAGTTGAGGAAATGCAGAAGCGTGTTGCCGAAGCCGTCGGGCATCACAAAGAGGGCCAATGGATTACCGGTAGCGGGTGGGATCACACGCTTTGGCCTGACAAAAGGTTCCCGAATCGCCAGCAGCTTGACGCCGTCGCGCCAAAGAATCCCGTCATTCTCACGCACATCTCCGGCCACGTCGCGGTAGCGAATTCGGTGGCCCTGAAAAAGGCAGAAATCGACAAGTCCACTCCCAATCCGCCGGGCGGAGAAATTGAGCACGACGGCCTGGGCGAGCCCACGGGCATGCTGAAGGAAGGCGCTGCCATGGCGCTGGTGAGGGTGCGCATTCCCGATCCCTCGATGGAGGAGCGCCGGCGGGGCCTTGAAATTGTGCTGGCGAACGTGGCGCGCAACGGCGTCACGTCGACGCAGGACAATTCTGCTTGGGAAGATTTTCAGGTGTATCAGCAGTTGAAAGAAGACGGCAAGCTCACCGCACGCATCACCGAATGGCTGCCTTTCAATGCTTCACTCAACGAATTGCAGGACCGCCGCGCGCAAGGCGGCACCACGGACCCGTGGTTGAAGATCGGCGCCCTAAAAGCCGTGACGGACGGCGCTCTGGGCTCTCGCACCGCCGCGATGCTCGAACCGTATAGTGACGATCCTTCGACAACGGGGATTTTCACCTACGATCCCGACAAATTGCGCGCCATGGCGATTGAGCGCGATAAAGCCGGTTTCCAGTTGAACTTTCATGCCATCGGCGACCGCGCCAACCGGATCTGTCTGGACGTCTTTGAGGCGGTTGTGAAAGCCAATGGCCGCCGCGACCGGCGCGACCGCATCGAGCACGCGCAAGTTGTCGCGCCGATGGATTTTCAGCGCTTCGCGGAACTCAAGGTGATTGCCTCGATGCAGCCCTCTCACCAAACCACCGACATGCGCTGGGCCGAGGATCGCGTCGGCATTGAGCGCATCAAAGGCGCCTATGCGTGGAACACGATGCTACAGGACGGCGTGCGCCTCGCCTTCGGCACCGACTACAATGTCGAACCCATCAGCCCCTTCCGCGGCCTGTACGCTTGTGTCACGCGCGAGCGCCCCGAAGGCGGCCCAAGAAACGGCTGGGAGCCGCAAGAGAAGATCTCGCTCGCTGATTGCCTCCGCGCTTATACCAGCGGCTCCGCCTACGCCCAATTCGAAGAAGGGAAGAAGGGTGAACTAAAACTAGGTGAATACGCCGACTTCATTGTCCTTTCTGACGACCTCACCAAAATACTGCCTGCGCAATACACCAAAGTCCGCGTACTGCGCACAGTCGTCGGCGGCCGAACGGTCTATCAAGCCAACTGAGTTCCTCTCTCGACTTTATTCTCAATTTCTCACTGGTGGGTGGTGTACCCAAAATCCGCCCCACCCCCCACCCACTGCGGCATCGTTATCAAAACAGAGTGCGCAGGAGAGTGGCGCAAAAGAAAGCAACACCTTGGTGGCAAAACCTCGAAGCTGAATTTTGCAAAGCCTGCGCAAATGCAGTAGTACTAAAACCGCCATGCTGAGGTTCCGCGATTTATGCAGCCTTTAGCTGTCCTTTGGAAGAACAAATTCATTGACAAACGGCCACATGGGAACTATACAGGCGCGCAGGAATTTATAGTTTAGGTTGGTTGCCCGAGCTCGTTCTATTTGCCAGCGCAAGAATGAAGGACTATGGAATTGCGTATGGATAATATGCAGTTGCATAGGTCAACAGCTCATAAAGCTTAGCTAAAACCTATATATTGCTGAGACTTATGAGGTTTTGCAGCATGGCAGGGAACTTGCTCCGGCTGAGATCAAAGGGTCGGTAGCTCATAAAAGTGTATTCGTCAGCGAGAATGCGTTTTGCCTGCTTCGGAATTTCCCCAAATTCCGTCTGGAAGTGTCATCTCCACGGGTTTTCCCCAAACGGTCGGCTTTGCTCAAATAGGAGGGAATCGGATGTTTACTAAGCGAGTGGTCTTGGCTCTGTGTTGTCTTAGCTGTTTGCTCTTCGCTATTTCCTTGCTGTATTCACCAGCAGCTATCGGTCAGTCGTCCGACGCTGGCACCGTTTCCGGCACCGTGACTGACAGCAGCGGCGCCGCGGTCCCGGGCGCAACCGTGTACCTCGTAGACGTTGCCACAGGAAGTACTCGGCCAACCACGACCAATGATACGGGCGCCTATGCGCTTCCCTACGTCAAGCCAGGCACCTACAACGTGAAGATTTCCAAGCAGGGCTTCAAGACCACCGTTGTCTCGAACCAAGTGGTGGAAGTCGGCCGGCAAACGACTGTGAATGCCGTGCTCGACATCGGGTCTGTCTCGCAGACGGTCGAGGTTACCGTGACAGTCGGCTCTGAATTGCAAACCATGGATGCAACGGTTGGAGCAAGTCTTAGCGGGGAAACGCTGATTAACCTACCGAACCTCAGCCGCGATGCCTCGACCTTGGCGGTCCTTCAGCCCGGCCAGAACATCAATGGCAACGTCGGCGGCGCGGCCAGCGACCAGAACTCCTTTCAGTTGGATGGCGGCTTTGCTACCGACGACATGAGCGGGGACAATAACACGTATATCAGGGGCTTCGGCTCCGATACCGCTGGTGGAGTGGGCGCCTATCATAGCGCTGGCAACAACCAAACACCTTCGGCTGTTGTTCCCATCCCTGTCGCCAGCGTTGAAGAGTTCAAAGTTTCGACATCAAATCAGACAGCAGACTTTAACGGCGGCGCCGGAAGCCAGGTTCAAGTGGTGACCAAGAGGGGCACGAACACTCTCCATGGCAGCGGCTACGACTACTACCAAGACACGAATTTTGCTGGAGCCAATACGTGGGACAATAATGCGGCTCGTATTAAGCAACCAAGTTCGCATTTCAACCGCTTTGGCGGCGGTCTAGGCGGAAAGATCCCTCATTCCAATTTTTTGGGGGGAGACTGGTACGCCTTTGGCTTCTATGAAGGTTTCCGTTCCCCGCAAAGCGCCAGCTTCACAAGAGATATGCCCACGGCGTCGTTGCGCGCGGGCCTGATTAAACTGAACGGGGAAGTAGTGAATTTGAACCCAACGGCCACGGTTGATCCCTCAACAGGAACTAGCTATGCTGCGAATGCGGCGACCTGCGCGAAGTCAGCGGGGTGCGCTCCCATCCCAGGGACAGGGACAACGCCAGTGCCACAGGGAGGAGTTGAACCATGCGGGACGACAAATTCGTCCACCGGCGTATTCAGCCCTGGTCCTTGTGACCCTCGCGGGCTGGGCTTGAACCCCGTCATTTCAAACCTCTGGAACACCTACCTGCCGATGCCCAACAACTGCCTCAAAGGTGACGGGTCGAACTATTGCGGATACACGAGCACCATCAGAACGCCGCTGAGCAGTAATTTCTACGTTCTGCGCCTTGACCATGATTTCCCGAAGAGCTGGCACTTCAACGGGACGTACCACTATTACAAGTTGAAGAACACGGTTTCGGACCAGTGGGATATCGGCGGCTTCTTCCCTGGTGACACCAAGGGACAGTATGCCGCGATTCGGCAAAAGCCGCAGAACGCCTGGATTTATACTGCTGGGTTGACAAAGGACCTCCGGCCCGGCCTTACCAATGACTTCCACTTCAGTTACACGCGGAACTGGTGGGCTTACGGAGACCCGAGCGGCGTGCCCAACGTTGCCGGGTATCCCGCGGCCCTGGAAATTGGGGGTGAAAACAGCGGTTCCTCGCTTAGTACCAATCCGTTGCTCGGCCCCTACAATACCAACAATCAGAGCGTGCGCACTCGCTACTGGAATGGCCATGACTACATGTATAGGGACGACCTTACCTGGGTCAAGGGCAGTCACCTGTTCCAGTTGGGCGGCATGTATCTGCGCAACGTAGACACCCACAAGCGCAACGATAACGGCGAAACCATTAACACGTATGAACAGTACCTGATCGGCGAGGGGGGCAGCGTACCGCTCAAATCCCTCGGCATTGATATGACTGGTTACGTGCCCAATGGCATCACATCCGGCAACAAATATGGAAATCTCTACTCGATGATTCTAGGAATGGTGGATTCCACTCAGGGCCTTTTCAGCCGCGGCTTGGGCTCAAGCACTAACGGGCTGCCGCTCAATCCAATCAGCTCTTGCGCTATCGCGAGCGTTGCCGCTACAGCGGGCTGCCTGTCGTCGCCGCCGGTTTCCGCCACCAGCATCATTCCCACGTACAACCTGTACTGGACGGATAGCTGGCGCGTTAAGCCGAAGTTCACCTTGAACTATGGCCTTGGCTACACCATCCAAATGCCGCCATACGAGACTACCGGCGGCGAACAGACGGTTATGGTGGATGCAACTGGCCACATCTTCAACGCGATGAAATACCTCAATCAGGAGAAACAGCTCGCGCTTCAGGGCATCGGCGATGCTCCTAACTTTGGTTTTTCTACTGTCCGCAATGTTCCAGATCACTCCAAGTATCCCTATGATCCGTTCTATGGCGGCTTGAGCCCGCGCGTCGGCGTGGCGTGGAATTTCATGCCCAATACCGTTCTACGTGGTGGCTATGCGCGCATCTTCGGCCGCATCAACGGAGTCAATCCGCTCCTGGTTCCGCTTCTCACCCCAGGACTGTTGCAGCCAGATACATGCTTTGGTCCTGGCGCTCCTTCCATCGTCGGTAACAACACGACATGCGGTGGCACCACTCCAGCCAGTAATTTCCGCGTAGGGGTGGATGGGACAAATGCGCCATTGCCCTTGCCGGTGAAGAACTTGCCGCAGCCCTGGTACCCGGGTGTCAACCAGATTCCCACGGGATCTGGTGAGACGTTCGACCCGAATTTCAAGCCAAACCAGTCAGATGAATTCACGGTCAACATCCAACACCAGTTCGGTCCGAAAATCCTGGCGGAAGCCGGCTACATCGGCCGTAAAATCTCGAATGAAATTGAATATTACGGCATAGGGGTTGTCCCCTACATGATGACCGTCGGAGGGCAGAGCTTCGCCAATGCCTGGAAGAACGTGATGGTGTCCACCAATTACGGGACGAACGTCCCGACAACGGTGGCAGCGCAGCCGTTCTTTGAGAAGGCCCTCAACCCAACCTATTGCCAGGGCTTTGCCAACTGCACCACCGCCTTCGTCGTGAACAATGCTGGCAACATGAACATCTCAGACGTCTACGATTCCTGGGCTAGCGTGTCCAATACTGGCATGTGGAACTTTGGCCGGACACTGACGAGCGACCCCATTAGCGGCGGGTTTGGGGCCAATGGACAATCGCCCTCTCTCCTCACCACGGTGAGCAACGGCTACGGCAACTACAACGCGGCCTTTCTACAGTTAACTCTCACGAACTGGCACGGCCTGACCATGAAGACTAACTTCACATGGTCCAAGGCGCTGGGAACTGGGACTGTGGTTCAGGCTACGAGTGCTTACGCCACTGTCGATCCCTGGGATTTGCATAACCAGTACGGCGTGCAACCCTACGACGAAAGGTATAACTTGAACCTCTTCTTTAACTACGCGCCACCGTACTACTCGAGCCAGAGGGGCGTTATCGGCCACCTGCTCGGCGGCTGGAGCTTCTCTCCGCTGTTCGTTTACGGGAGCGGCTTCCCGCAAGACAACTTTTACGGGTCTCCTACGCAGACCGGCGACGCTAGCTTTGGCGAGTCCAACCCGGGCGCCCTCGTTGGCACTTACGAGAATATGGTTTTCACGCAAAACGCGCCGACCGGCTTCAGCACTCATTTCAAGACAAAGGGGACCCAATGCGGCACTGCCGGGCCGGGCGTAAACGCGCTGAGCAACCCCGACGCAAGCTGCCCCGTTGGTAATGGCATCGCCAATGGGATCTTTGGCGATCCTGTCCGCCAGCCAATTCTGGGGTTGGATGGACAAATCGGCGGTGGCGGCAATTACCGTGGCATGCCGCTGTGGAACCTTGACCTGGGCGTCACCAAGAAAATCAAAATGACCGAGCGGTTTAGCGGCTCTATGTACTTCGACTTTGGCAACGTCCTCAACCACATGCAGCCTGCTGACCCTTGCTTCCTCGGGTATGACACAGACCATTGGGGGGTGATCGGCTGCGGCGGAAACGTCCAAGCAAACAATCCGCGGCGGCTGCAGCTCGGTTTCTCGATCGACTTCTAACTTCTTCCGGCGAGCATCACTCGCCACCTACAGAAAAGGGGAAGGCAAAACGCCTTCCCCTTTTTTCATTTCGGAGCGTATCTGCAGCCTGAGGATGCAGTCTTTCTGACTACGTTCACCGGAACTAAAAGAAGAAGAGAGCGGCTGATTTTCCGAGCGTACTCTTTCCCAGACGTCGAGGTGAACGAGACTTTCGCGCGGCGCCTTTCCACTGCGTGCAGGAGTTCCCCGGATGGGCTTGCGCGGTGCCGCGTTTATTCAGAACTTAGCTGGTCTTTAGAACAAAGAAGTTATTGACAAACAGTTGCCAGCGAACTATATAGACGCACATGAATTTGGCATAGTCGGTTGCCTGGGGTGGTTCTGTTTCGCTCGAAAGGGAAGCCCAATCTATGAAATTGCATACAAAGGGTATGTCGTTGCATAGATTAATCGCTACTAAATTTTAGCTGTGATTTATATGTAGTTGAGATTTGTGACGGTTACACGGGGCCTGCGTGGTGGCAGGGAACTTGCTCCAGCCTGAGATCAAAGGTCGGTAATGCCCAAGTGTGTTCTTCAGGGAGAATGCGCTTTGCCTGCTTCGGAGTTTCCCCGAATTCTGTCTCGAAGTGTCACTTCCCGGTGGTTTGCTCAAATAGGAGGAAATCGGATGTTCACTAAGCGAGTGGTTGTGGTTCTGTTTGTCTTGGTGGGTCTTCTCGCGCTGACGGCCTCCGGCTTGTATGCACAGACGGCGGGTACCGTCAACGGATTAGTCACAGACTCGTCAGGTGCCTTGGTTGGTGGCGCGACGGTTACTTTAACCGACAAAGCTACCGGTATTCCACTTACAACAACGAGCAACGAGGCGGGGAGATACGTCCTCGTCAACGTTACGCCCGGGACCTACGATCTTACGGTCAGCAAGACAGGCTTTCGCCAGACAAGGATACCCAACCAAAAAGTGACGGTTGGGATGGAGCTTACCTTAAACGCCACCTTGGAGCTGGGCACCATGTCCCAGACAGTTGAAGTAAAGGTCGCGGTGGGTGCGGAGCTGCAGACCGAGAACGCCACCTTGGGGAGTACGGTGACCGGCGACATGCTGCTCGCCATGCCCAACTTGAATCGTGACGCCACCTCGCTCCTTACCTTCCAGCCCGCCACGGCCCCCAGCGTCGGTGGAGGCGACATCTATGGCGGCCAGGTGGCCGGGTCCTTGAGCGATCAAAACACCTACATGCTGGACGGCGGCAATTTCACCAGCGACTTGGAGGGCGACAACAACTACACCCATGGAGGCATGGGTGCCATCCCCACGCCGATCGAGAGCATCGAGGAATTCAAGGTAGCCACCAACAATCAGACTGCTGACTTCTTCTCCTCCGCTGGTGGCCAGGTGATGCTGGTGACCAAGCGCGGCACAAACGCGTTCCACGGCTCGGCTTACGAGTACTACCAAGGCCAGTTGTTCAATGCCAACGATTGGGCCAGCAACCGCCTCCTTGAACCCAAAGTGAAGTATCACGATAACCGTTTCGGGGGCAGCGTAGGGGGGCCCCTCATCCCCGGCAGCCACCTCGGCGGCAAGACATACTTTTACGCTTTCTACGAAGGTCGGCGTTTTCCGGGACAAGCACAATTCTTCGAATGGACGGTGCCGTCAGCTCTAATGAGGCAAGGCATCCTGCAATTTCAAGACTCTGCTGGCGCGCTCCATCAGATAGACCTGAAGACTTCGACTGCTTGCAATGTGACGGCAACAAACCCGACAGGGGTTTGCGATCCTAGGGGGATTGGCATTAGCCCAGTCACGTCCCAGGTGTGGGCTCGTGTGCCGCTTCCTAACGATCCGACTGGTGCCGGTGACCACCTGAATACCATGGGTTTCCGCGCTCCCCTGTCTCTTCCGGTGTCGGATAACTACGGAGCATTTCGTCTCGATCATGACTTTGGCGCCAAATGGCGGTTCTTTGGTTCCTATCGAATCTCTAAAGAGATTGCCGCCAGCTCCAATCAGATTGATATCGGCGGCTTGCTGCCGGGCGACAAGCTCGGTGTCCCTGCTGCCTCTTCGACCAATCCGGTCTATCCACGTTACTCCGTACTCGGTCTGACTGGAGAGCTTACACCCCGTTTGGTCAACGAGCTTCACGTAAGCTACCTTCTCAATGACTGGGGCTGGGGAAGGCAAGGTGTAACAAATGCGCTCTCCGGCATTCCGGCGGGGCTCGAGTTCGCCGACTCCCACTTCGGTTGCATGTGTCCCATGAATATGGACACTCAGAATTCCCGCAAGCGTGTTTGGGACGGGCATGACTGGACCTACAGCGACAACCTGAACTGGGTCAAGGGTACCCATTACTTGCAATTTGGTGGCAGCGTCGTTCATTGGTGGGACTACCATCTCCGTGACGACCAGGTGGTCGCCGGTCTTCCAGAGTTGGTTTACCAGCTCACCAAAGCCACCGGATTGAAAACATCCGCCGACAACAGGCCCGTGGGGCTTCCCAGCAGCAAGAACGGCATTTGGGATACTCAGTATGCCCAGACGCTTGGCTTCCTCGGTACGGCCGCGCAGCTCTTTGTCCGCGGAGGGAATGACTTCCACTTGACCGGGGCCAAGTCCTTCCACGATACCGTGCTGATTAACAGTTACAATTTGTATTACAACGATTCCTGGAAAATGCGGCCGAGCATCACCCTCAACTACGGCTTGTCGTGGGGCACGCAAATGCCGCCTTACGAGATCAACGGCGTACAGGACGTTGCCGTGGACACCAGCGGCAACCCCATCAACACCCAAGCATACTTGGAGAATAGGGTGAACTTTGCCTTGAAGGGGCAGGTGTATAACCCGGTCATTGGGTTCGAACCTATCCGGGCCGTGGGCGGCCATCCGAAGTATCCGTTCCAACCCTACTATGGCGGCTTCAGTCCTCGCGTATCCGTGGCGTGGAGCCCGAAATTCCAATCAGGAATCATGCAGCGGGTCTTTGGCTCGGGCAAGACTGTGATTCGCGGCGGCTACTCCCGGATTTACGATCGCAACAATGGCGTGGACTTGGTGCTTGTGCCCCTTTTGGGATACGGCTTCGGCCAGACGATTCGCTGCACTGGCGCTAGTATCTCCGGTAGCTGTTTAGGTGGCTCCGCTACAACTCCATCCACCGGGTTCCGCGTCGGCGTAGACGGCAACACGGGACCATTTCCGTCGGTCCAGCAAACTCTGCCCGTCCCCGCAGAGCCGGGCATCAATTCACCAGCTGGCTCCAACATCTCGTTTCTCGATAACAACTGGCGGCCGGGAACGAACAACGTGTTCACCGCCGGCATTCAACGTGAGTTGCCGGACAATATATTGGTGGAGGCGGCTTGGGTGGGCAAATGGTCCAAGCATCTCTACCAGGGTCTCGACTTGAATGACGTTCCTTGGATGACGACGCTGGGCGGGCAGAGCTTCGCCAAAGCTTATGCGGCCCTTTATGCTGCCGACAGTACTGGCCAGACGACTGTTGCGGCCCAGCCCTTCTTTGAGAACGTACTCGCCGGCTCACCCTTGTGCACGGGCTTTGCGAACTGCTCGACCGCTGTTTTGGCGGCGGAAGGTGCCGCGGGCGCCGGCAACATTTCTACGCAGAGTGTGTATTCAATGTGGCAGGACCTGGAAAGGGGCTTCGATTGTAGCCCAGCTTGCCCGTGGGGTTTGGCATCGGCCCTCCCCAATACTCTCCAGGGCTACAACTCCATGCTCGGGAACACTACCTCGGGATTCTCGAACTATCAGGCAGGAATTGTCCGTGTGCAAAAGCGAACAGGGCACGGCCTGATGTTGAACGCCAACCTCACCTGGTCCCACACGCTTTCAACCGTGGGAATTAACCAAGAATACACTCAAGCCAATCCGTCAGTCCCTTTTGATCTGCGCTTCGACTACGGACCGGCTCCTTTTGACACACGGTGGGTATTCAACATGCTTGCTACTTACGAGCTGCCTTTCGGTAAGGGGAAGCGCTTCGATTCTCACAACGGAGTCTTGGACCGGGTGATCGGAGGGTGGAGATTCTCCCCGATCTTCCAGTGGAACAGCGGCTTGGTAATGGAAACCTACACTGGTTCCTGCCAGGAGTTCGGGCAAGGCAACGTCGCGTGGTGCTCCGGCATGGTGCCTCTACAGGGTGTCAATGTGGGCGGCATCAGCCGCTCTCCCCACTACGGGGTTGTGTCCGATGGCAATGTCGGATCCAACGGCGATGCGAGCTCCGGCGGGCCCGCAGTCAATCTGTTCGCAAACCCAACGGCGGTGTACAACATGTTCCGACCCGTGATTCTGGGCCTCGACGGTCGAGCCAACGACCTCGGTCCACTTTATGGCCAGCATCGCTGGAATCTCGACTTTACCCTCGACAAAACCACGAAAGTCAATGAACGCGTAGGATTTACTTTCTATGCCCAGTTTTTCAACGCGCTCAACCATATGGAGTTCAGCGATCCGGGCCAATATGGTTCCGGAGGACTCAATCTCCAAGACCCAGCATCTTTTGGCGTATTGAACAGCCAATTCAACACTCCGCGACACATTGAACTCGGACTGCGGCTCTTCTTCTAAATTACGGACAAAATCCAATACGTCGGAGGGCCGGTTCTCCGGCCCTCTTTTTTTAACCTGAGCGCGGGCCAAGCGATGCCGCGATCGATAGACGCGATGCACCTACCGGGTGGAATAGTACTTCACGTCGACGGGGTCGTACATGGTTGCGGTGGCGGTGTGGGCTTTCTCGTAGGCATCAATAGCGGAGGCGTGCTGCATCGAGGTGCCGATGTCGTCGAGGCCCTTCAGCAGAACTTCTTTGCGCGACGGCGCGATTTCGAATTTGAACATCAGGCCGTGTTTGTCGCCGATGGTCTGGTTCGGCAGATTCACGGTCAGCGAATAGCCTTCTTCCTTTTCAGTCCGTTGAAAAAGCTCCTCGACCTGCTCCTCCGGCAATGTGGCGGGAAGAATGCCGTTCTTAAAGCAGTTGTTGTAGAAAATGTCCGCGTAGCTCGGAGCGATGATGACGCGGAAGCCGTAATCCTCGACGCCCCAGGGAGCGTGCTCGCGGCTGGAGCCGCAGCCGAAGTTGGCGCGCGCCAGCAGTACCGACGCGCCTTTGTAGCGCGGAAAATTCAGCACGAATTCCGGATTGGGCTTCTCGCCGGGGAGGTAGCGCCAGTCGTAAAACAGGATGCGGCCAAAGCCTTCGCGCGTCAGCGCTTTCAAGAATTGCTTTGGCACCATCTGGTCGGTGTCCACGTTGACGCGATCCAGCGGCGCGACTAATCCCGTGTGCGTTGAGAATGGTCGCATTGTCGAAGGTCCTTGCCTGTGCGAGATTCGCCGGTCTAAAGACCGGCCATTACAAACCAAACCATCGAGCGCCCGACCTCAGAAGGCGGCCGCTACAAACGCTACAAAATCGAGCAAAAATACCGGGCTGAAGCCCGGCGCTACATATAAACCTTATTCGACCGGGGCGACGTCGAACTCGCGCACATCGACAAAGTGGCCGGCGATGGCGGCGGCAGCGGCCATTACCGGGCTGACCAGATGTGTGCGGCTGTCCTTGCCCTGGCGGCCTTCGAAGTTGCGATTGCTGGTGCTGGCGCTGCGCTCGTGCGGCGGCAAAACGTCGGCGTTCATGCCGATGCACATGCTGCAGCCCGCGTCGCGCCATTCGAATCCGGCAGCTGTAAACACCTTATCGAGGCCTTCTTTCTCGGCTTGAGCTTTAATACCGCGCGAACCCGGCACAATCAGCGCCTGCTTGATGCTCTTCGCCACGTGCTTGCCGGCGACGAGATGGGCTGCCGCGCGCAAATCGTCGAGCCGCGAATTCGTGCACGAGCCAATGAACACGCGGTCCACGGGAATGTCCACAATCGGTGTCCCCGCTTTCAAGCCCATGTACTTCAACGCGCATTCCGTGGCCTTCTGATCATTCAGATCCTTGAAATCGTGCGGGTCAGGCACGCGCGCGGTGACGCTCGTAACCATGCCGGGATTCGTTCCCCAAGTAACCTGCGGCGCGAGTTGCTCGGCTTGCAGCTCGATGGTCATGTCGAACTTTGCGCCATCATCGGAGCGCAGCTTCTTCCAACCATCGACCGCTTCTTGAAATGCTTTGCCGCGCGGCACAAAGGGCCGCCCCTCAAGATACGCGAAGGTCGTTTCATCCGGCGCGACCATTCCGGCGCGCGCCCCGCCTTCGATGGTCATGTTGCAGACGGTCATGCGCCCATCCATCGAGAGGGAACGAATCGCTTCTCCGCCGTATTCCGCAACGTGGCCGGTGCCGCCACCGATTCCGATTTTTCCGATGATGGCCAGGATGATGTCTTTCGCCGTAACGCCCTTGGGCCGCTTCCCGTGTACAAGTATGTGCAGCGTCTTCGAGCGCGATTGCACCAGGCACTGCGTGGCGAGCACGTGCTCCACTTCGCTGGTGCCAATGCCAAACGCCAATGTTCCAAACGCGCCATGCGTCGAAGTGTGGCTATCCCCGCAGACAATGGTTCCTCCCGGCTGCGTGATGCCCAACTCTGGCCCGATAATATGGACGATGCCCTGGTTGCGGCTGTTCATGTCAAACAGGCGCACGCCAAATTCGCGGCAATTTTTCTCGAGGGCGTCGAACTGGAGCTTGGCGTCGTTGTCCAAGATGGGCAGGGTGCGATCGGTCGTAGGAACGGAGTGATCCATCACCGCAAACGTCAGGTCCGGCCTACGGACCTTGCGACGCTCAGCCCGCAAACCAGCAAACGCCTGTGGCGAAGTGCCTTCATGGACAAGGTGCCGGTCAATGTAAATGAGCGCTGGCTGACCCGGCTCTTCCCAAACAACGTGGTCGTCCCAGATTTTTTGGTAAAGCGTTTTAGGTGGCATGGCAGTCGGATTTCATTCTAGCACCAAGGCGCCAAGAGGCAAGAAAGGGCGGGGGAGGGCGGCTGTCGCAGTGGGCCATGCGAAAGCCTCAAGCAAGGAAGGGACTGAGAACGAAGCTCATTAGGGCCTTTAGCGGAGTTGCTCCTCCAGTTTGGTTCGGAGAGCGACCGAAGAATCCGTTGGGACACCTTAGTCCTTACTGGTCCATCGGCGTACGGGCTCGTGTCTCCTCGGTAGTGCATAAGTAAGAGCGATAAGAGCAAAGCTCAGCGAGCAGATCCTTCGAGTCCGAGAGAATCTTGGCCTTCTCGGTCTCGCCCACAAGCAGGATGATGTAGTCATCCCGGCCGTGACTCATTCCCAAGATGAATGGATACTGTTTGCTAAAGCCATTGCCACCAATGTCCGCATCCTTTAGGTTTGGCGCATAGATCATGTAATGCGGCATGTTCATGGTTACCGGCGCTGGCGCTCTGGTGTACCCGCGCATCAGTGGAGCAATCATGTAGGCAACGCCGGTCCGCGAGGGGTTCGGGTAATCGGCGCTCCCGATTTTCTTGGTGATCTCCTGATGAGCCTCTTTCGCGCCCATTCCCCGGGCTCGCAGTTCTGCCGCACGGAAATAATCCTGCAGAAGGGTTTTCGATCCCTCTGCGTCGTAACAAACCGGCCAAAAAATATCGTCCCGAAACGGTTGGTCGATTTGCCAATCGCTTCGTACTACGATGCAGCTAATCCCGTTTGTTCCTTGACGGCTGAGAACATATCCTTTGGCCTGGTCCAATAGGTAAGTTGATGCGCGCTCACGCAGGTGGGGAGGCGCGGCGCTCAAGGCGAAACGGGTTTCCAGCGATTCCGGCATGCGTTCCAGCTTCGGGGATGGACTGGCCACGCCGGAATCCGCAGCTTTCGTCTGCGCAAGGCACCCCGCAGACAAGAACAGCTCTAAGATCACAAAGTGTGCGACAAGCTTCATGACCGATCCTTTCTGTTTTCTACGTTTGTTAATTTCCGGATTTGCGGCGTTCGCAGAGAGTCACGATTTTCGTCGGGTCGATCGCTTCGCTGTCAATCTGCATTTCGACGACTTTGCCTTCTTTGTCGATCAAGTAATTGATGCGCCGCGCCGCTTTGTATTTGGGATTGTAAAGCCCGTACTGTTTGGTGACGTCGCCGCCCCAATCGCTTAGGAGGGGGAAGGTGACTCCGATTTTTTCCGCCCATGCGTTATTGCTGAACGGGCTGTCCATACTCACACCCAAGACTTGGGTGTCTGCAGCTTCCAGCTTCGCCAGGTTCTGCTGGAAGTTCTGCATTTGCTTCGTTCAACCACCGGTGAAGGCAAAAACATAAAACGCCAGCGCGACGCTCTTTTTGCCGCGGAAATCGTGCAGCGAAACTTCCTTCCCCTTCGTGTCCCGCAGGGTAAAGTCCGGCGCCATGTCTCCCACCTTGACCGTCGGCTCGGGCATGGCGTCCTTTTTCTCTTGCGCCGCGAGACGGTTCAGGGAGGCGAGTCCGCCCAGAGCGATCGCGCCTAGTGCAAGGCCGAGCGCCGGGACCATGAGTCCTCTTCGCATTCGTTGTTTCCTCCTCGGATCTTTCTGTCGCGTCAGCCGTCCCATGAGCTGGCGCAGGCCAGATGATAACAGAGGATGCGGCTTTTCGCAGGTCAAGAATCGCGGTATCGTCAATGCGCAGCAGGAGGTGGCGGCCATGGCGGTCCGGACAGTCCGGCAGCTCGGCGACCCCGTTTTGCGGGAGAAGTGCGCCGAAGTGGAAGACGCATCCGCTCCCGAAATTCGCGCGCTCGTCGAAGATTTGCAAGATACCCTTGCCTACTGGCGCAAGGCCACGGGCTACGGACGGGGCATCGCGGCCCCGCAAGTGGGAGTTTTGCAGCGAGTGATTTTTCTACGCCTGCCCGGCGAAGACGCGTGGCCCCTCATCAATCCAAAAATCATCCAGCGCAGCGGCGAACGGATCGTGGTGTGGGATGCCTGCCTCAGTTTTTTGTCCATCTTCATGCAGGTCGAGCGAAATCGCGACATCACCGTGCAATACCAGGATTTGCAGGGGAAAACGCACGAGGTTCAGGCTGGAGAGCTCCGCGACCTTTCCGAACTCCTTCAGCACGAAATCGATCACCTGGACGGAATTCTCTGCATCGACCGCGTTACGGATTTGAAGACGGTTTGCGCGAAGGAAGAATTCGAAAAGCGGTATCGCGCCGCAAGCCCCTACGCCTCGAGCGCGACCCAATAATTCCACGCCAAGGACATAAGATGACCAGACAAAAGGTCCAATGGGGTGTGCTGGGAGCGGCCGCCATCGCCGTGAAAAAAGTGATTCCCGCGATGCAAAAGGGCGAGTGGAGCGAAATCGCGGCCATTGCTTCCCGTGAATTGCCCAAAGCCGAGAAAGCCGCGGGGCAGTTCGGCATCCCAAGAGCCTATGGCTCCTACGACGAACTTCTTGCGGACCCCGAAATCGAAGCCATTTATAACCCGCTTCCGAATCATCTCCACGTTCCGTGGTCCATCAAATCGGCCGAAGCAGGGAAGCACGTTCTGTGCGAAAAGCCCATCAGCTTAAGCGTTCGCGAGGCAAAGGACCTGCTCAGAACGCGTGACCGCTGCGGCGTGAAAATCGGCGAAGCCTTCATGGTGAAGACGCATCCGCAATGGTTGAGAGTTAGAGACCTGATTGGCAAAGGCGTCGTTGGAAAGCTCCGCTCGATCGTCGGCGCCTTCAGCTACTTCAATCGTGATCCCAAGAATGTACGCAACGTGGCGGAATGGGGCGGCGGCGGGCTGATGGACATTGGCTGCTACCCGATTACGACGTCGCGATGGATTTTCGACGAAGAGCCATCGCGCGTTTGCGGAATGCTCGAAGCCGACCCGGAATTCGGGACGGATCGGCTGAGTTCGGCCATGATGGAGTTTCCTTCCGGCCATTCCGTATTCACGTGTAGTACGCAGCTCGTTCCTTATCAGCGAATGCAGTTTCTAGGGACTGAGGGGCGCATCGAGATTAAAATCCCGTTCAACGCGCCAAACGACCGGCCGTGTGAGATCTTTATAGACAACGGCAAAGATATAGTCGGAGGCGGAATCACCGAGGAAGCCATCCCCACATGCGACCAATACACCATTCAAGGCGATGCCTTTTCGCGCGCCGTCCGCAAAGGAACCGAAGTTCCCGTGCCACTGGAAGACGCCATCGCCAATATGGCGGTGATCGAAGCGATCTTTAAGTCAGCCGATACCAGACGGTGGGAAACTCCGAGTACTTAGTCAGACTTACATGTCCTGACAGTTTGAGAAGAAGGACGTGATGGCTTTCGCTGGCGCATAAAACGCCAGCAACACCAACGAAGCTACAGCGTAGATGAGCAGCCTAGTTCTCATACCCACATAAACACTGCCTACAACAAAAGGTTGCGGCGGCTGGATGAAAATATAGGACTAAATCCTTAGCGCAGAGTGAGGTCGCCTGCCCCCACATGGGCGTGCAACCGGTACTTCCCGTTGCCGCTTTTGTGGAAAGAGCGGAAAAAGCCACCGTGGTCTTCGTGAAAGGGCGGTGCCTCCAGCCCTCCCGTGGTCACGGACGCGTCCACGTGCGAATAATCGTCAGGGTTGCCTACATGGACAATCAATTCACCCGCATGAAGCTGAACATCCTTGTCCCCGGCGACCTCGCTGATTTCCAGCTCACCTGCAGGCATGCGGACGTAGAGCCCGGTGTCTTTTGGAACTTCCACGGTGATTTGAATGTCGTTCCTGGGGCCGCCTGAAACGTGGAGTTCGCCTGAGTGCTCAGAGCGGTCGAAGGTCACACGGACTTCGCGGGCTTTCTCCAAATCCTTGGCATCCACACGGACTGAAATCTTGTCACCGTCCTTGCCCACCACGCGGACATCGCCGGAGCGTAAATGCAAGCTCAGCTGGCTGCCGGAAGGATAGTCCACCTGGAAAGGATGTTTGGGGAGGTTCGTGGCCTCCACTCTCTTCGATTGGGCATTAGCTAGAGAGGCTGAAAAGGCCACAAGAGAAAGCAGGGAAATTGCGCAGATTGCTTTCGACATAGACGCACTCCTTCCTTCGTTATAGATTGAACGCGCCCAGGCCGCAAAATGTTCCGGGATTTTTGGTTGATTTCCAGTTTCGATGAAGCAAGCCCGTGGCCTAAAGCTGACGGGCCTTAGTGGTGGCATCTTGTGATCGCACAACAATTCTGCTTTAAGGAGCGCCTGCATGAGCAGCGAAGCCAAGGTCGCGGGCCATTACACACGCGGGGGACTCGAAGAAACAATCATGCAGGCCGTGGCGCGAATGGGGCTCGAGCCAGACCGGCTTAACGCCATGGACTTGGCCCCCGCTGACGAATTCCACGTTGGCGGTCTCGACGCCACGCGAGAGCTCGCCGCACAAATGGACTTGGCCTCGGGATTGCGGATTCTTGAGGTGGGCAGTGGGATCGGCGGACCGGCCCGCTATTTTGCCGCAGAGCACCAGTGCAAAGTCACCGGAGTGGACCTGACCGAGGAGTTTGTGCAAGTAGCTCGGAGCCTTACACGGCAGACAAAACTCGATCATTTGGTCGAATTTGTCGAAGGCAGCGCGCTGGATCTTCCGTTTGATCCGGAAAGCTTTGACCGCGCCTACATGATTCATGTGGGGATGAATATCGCCGACAAAGCCGGCGTATTCCGCGAAGTGCGGCGTGTGCTGAAGCCCGGGGGAATCTTCGCCATCTTTGACATTCTTCGCGCCGAAGACGGCCCGATCTCCTATCCGGTTCCATGGGCGTCCAGCGAAGAAACAAGCTTCGTCGTTGACAAGGGAAACTATCGTAACGCCCTAGAAAAAGCTGGATTCCGTGTCGAGCGAGAGCGGGCGCGGACGGCCTTTGCCATTGAGTTTACGGAGCGGGCGATTGCCCGCGCGGCGCAGGCTGGGCAGCCAGCGCTCGCGCTTCATTTGCTGATGGGGAACCAGGCGCCAGTGATGATCAAAAATGTCTTGGCAATGATGAAGCAGGGTTTGCTGGAGCCGGTGGAATTCTTCGCGCGCGCGGTGTAAGGGCTCTTCCCTGGAAATAGGGCCGTCCGGGAATTACCAACTGCCGCCGGCTATAGACGGCACGAGCAGCACACGGTCGCCTTCACGGAGCGAACACGACTCTCCTCCCAGGAAGCGAATGTCTTCCTCGTTCAGATAAACGTTAAGGAATTGGCGGATTTGCCCGCTCTCGTCGCGCACGTGGCGAGACAGCTCGGGAAACTGCTTTGTAAGCGCGTCCAGCGCCTCCGCAACGGTGGCAGCACTACAATCCACTTTCGGCGCGCCATCCGTGAAGCGCCGAAAAGCCGTGGGGATTTCAATTGTAACTGGCATTTACTTGTAAAACCTCCTCTTACAGGAACCAATGAATCCGTGAAAAACTAAGCCTTTGCAGCTGTGATCGTGGCGCCAATCTGCACGTCAAGATACGCTTCGAATGCTTCCAATCGCGGCGCAATGGCTTCGGTCACCGGAAACTCCGCAGCAATCGCGTCGGTGGTTTTCAAGCCGTTCCCGGTGATGCAAACCACCGTGCTCTCTTCCGGGTCGATACGATTCTGCTCAATCAGCTTCTTGGCGACTCCCGCGGTCACACCACCAGCCGTCTCCGTGAAAATGCCTTCCGTTTCCGCCACCAGCTTGATGGCGTTCACAATCTCCGGATCGGAAACATCTTCCGCCCAGCCGCCGGATTCGCGAATCAGTTTCATTGCGAACGGACCATCGGCCGGATTGCCAATCGCCAGCGAACGCGCAATCGTGTTCGGCTTTTGCGGTTCGAATCGGGCAAGGTTGCGCTTCACGCCGTCGGAAATCGGCGAGCACCCGGTAGCCTGCGCGCCAAAGAATTTCACGGGCTTGTCTTCCACCCAGCCGAGCGTAACCAACTCCTTGAACGCCTTCGCGATCTTCGTGATCAGCGAGCCGCCGGCCATGGGCACCACAACATTGTCCGGCAGCTTCCATCCCAGCTGCTCGGCGATTTCGTAGCCGTGTGTCTTCGAGCCTTCCGAGTAGTAAGGCCGCAAGTTCACGTTGACCAGGCCCCACTGGAACCGGTCGGCAATCTGCGCACAAAGGCGGTTCACATGATCGTAGTTGCCGTTGATCCGCACGATGCGCGCGCCATAAACCGCCGTGTTCAGCACTTTGGCGGGCTCCAAATCGGCGGGTATGAACACGCAGGCATCAAAACCCTGCGGCGCAGCCTGCGCCGCGACGGCATTCGCCAGATTTCCCGTCGAGGAACAGCCCACAGTTTCGAATCCAAACCGGCGCGCCGCAGCCAGGGCCGTTCCCACGACGCGGTCCTTGAACGAAAGAGAAGGGAAGCACACCGCATCATTCTTTAAATAGAGATGTTTGAGGCCCCATTGCGCGGCCAGTTTGCGCGAATGAACCAGCGGTGTGCCTCCCGTGGCCGTGGGTACGGTGAAATCGTCGGTAAGGGGAAGCAATTCGGAATAGCGCCACATATTGAACGAGCGGGAAGAAAGCTTGTCACGCCGGGCGATCTTCTTCAGCGAGTCGTAATCATAGGCGACTTCGAGAGGTGAAAAGCAATCTTCGCAAAATGATCGGGGCACGTTGCCCCAGGTTTTGCCGCATTCGCGGCATCGAAGTTGGTAGAGCGAGTCTTGAGACATAGCGCAAATCCTTAAATGCTTACACGTAGGTGAAATTCGATTAGGGCAGCAGGGAGGGGAAACGAAAAACCCTCCGTGCCAAAGTGCTCGGAGGGTCTCTGGGAAACTCTACCAGCTCTTTAGCAGTTTTTTACGTGGAGCAAGTTGCCCTAAATCGCCACGTGTCGCCGCAACCGCAGCTTCCTTTTTTATGCCTGACGTCCTTGCAAAAGTCAAGGGTTTTTGAGCGCTCCGGCTTTCTTCGCAACTAGCCCTCTCGCAAGGTTATCCCAGGACTTTGATGCCCGAAACCAGTTTCCTTCGACGCCGCGGAGTATTGTGCTCACATTAAGCCGATACCCATCGTCGCCCTTCCCAGGCAAGTACACGTAGCCCTGATGCGTCAATGGGTCATACACATAAGACACCAGATAAACAAGGCTTTGGCGTCCCGGTTCGAATTGAACGTAGAAAGAAACCCTGTAGCGTTCGAGCCCTTCCTGTGGAATCAGAACCGGTCCCTGAGACCAATCGATAATCAATGATTCGCTTTCGTTTCCGCTTGTTCCCGGGCCGGACCATATACGAAAGCCGCTTAGAACTTTTGGATCCGTGATCGCTATCGGTTTCCTTAACCCGCCACCTTCGATGATGATTTTGCTTGTCGGGGCCTTCGCAAACATCGCCGCAGGCATCGCGAGCAGTAAACTGACACCGAGATAAGCGGTTAGCTTCATTGCTTTCTCCGTGGGCTTACTTCATCCAGCCGACTCGTTTCGCATAGAGCGAGTGAGATGACTTAGCTCTCCTCCGCAAAGCACATGGCGGATTTGCCTCCGCTCAGCGAGGGGGTCCCGGCAAACTGCCGCTCACTTCGTGGCTGAGTTCTTCGCGAGCATTTCCGACAGCGTCGGATCTTTAGGCCCGATGAAATGTGTGGCGAGGTTCTGCGTGAGTAGCGCGTCACCCTTCGCGCCTGCGATGGCCTTTTGGGCGTGCTGCGCATGCTCTTCACGAGGACCGGAAAGAGTGATCAGTGCCGCGGCAAACTCCATTTCCGCGTCGTCGCCGCGAAGCGCAATGGCCTTTTTGACCATCGCGTAGCCATCAACGCTAGCTGCAGGATTTGCATCCAGGCGCATGCCATCCGTCATGTGTGGAAGGTTTTGCCCAATCCACTGCTTGTAAGTTTCTACGAGGTAGCCCGTGTCGAACCACGCGAGCGCATCGGGATGGCCTGCGGATTCGGCGGACGTTGCGCGAGCGTGCAGCTTCGCGAGTAGCGCCTTCGCCGCCAGCGGATCTTTGCGAGCATAGAGCGTGGCGCGGCGCAACGTTTCCATGCGCACAAGCACCGGCGTGTCCGGCTTGAGAATTTCTAGCGTGTCAGCAACCAGATTCTTTGTGTCGTAGTTTTCAGAGCCGCTCAGGTTCCAACCGTTGCTCGCCAGCGGCAACGATTTCGCCTGTCCAATTTCGAACGCATGGCAGATGAGCGGTGGCCCCGCCATTGCGCTGTCGGCGAAGAGCAGAATCGCCTTGAAAATCGCAAAGAAACATAAATAACGCAATATGCGAATGGTCTTGGGTGTCATTTTCTCTTGTCTCCTTTTTGTGAGTTCGAGTCCCACGCTTTTTTCGAACTTCACGAGACAAGACGCTGCATTCGCGCGGCGTGTTAACTGCTTTTAATCACTTCTCGGACCACTTTCGTTCATACATGTGCCATAGGTAGACGTCGCCGTAGCCCAGCGAATTCCACCACGAATCAAGCATTTTCTGATCGAGGCGCAAAATGCCTTCGCGCGTCACATCTTTCGGGGGCGGAGCAAGCGCAGTCAGCCGATCATAAACGCCGGGACGGTCCGCATCACCCACGCGCGACAGCAAATGCCACAGCGTCAACGCGTCTTCCTTCCTGGCATCAACAAGAAGAATTCCCAGCAAGGCATTGCGCTCCTCGGGCGTGATTTTCGAAAAATCAAATTTTGCCAAAGCATCGCGGAAAGAAGCCGGCGCGTCTTCCAAATACGGCGTCCCCGGCCCAGTCTTCGGCCGCGTGGCGCACACTGCGCCCGCAGGGATGAACGATTCGTGTCCGTTCAGTTTGAAGCCGACCCAGCCAATCGTCGTGCGCAGCAATCCCGCGCCGGAATCATCCACGTGCAGCGTGTACACGCACCCCAAATCCACGGCCACAGCGGAAGGAGTGTCCACAACGAATTCACCCGGCGGTGCCCAAATCGTTGCATGAATGGTTCCGCGCTCGAGCGACAGCCGCCTCCGGTTCGGACCGCTCGATACCACCCGCAGGCGCGAAGCCGGATCAACTTCAATCTGCCCCGTCTCGTTCAGAGTAATACTCGCGCGCGAAGAATTATCGGTAACCAATGTCTGTCCCACTTTCAGCTCTGCCGTTTCCGAATTTGCGCTCAGCGAATGCCAACCCACGCGCGGCGCTCCTTCAATGCGCGCAATCTCCCACGCCGGGCCCGAATTTCTCGCCTGCCACGAGCGGATAACAAAGAACGTTGTAACACCAATCAAAACCACGGCCGCGGCACCGGCGAGTTGGAAGGGAAGGCGTGACAGTAAAAAACTCCAGCGACGTCGTGCAGGCTCTCTCTCAGCGAGTCGATCAATGAGCTGCTCAACGGCAGGCGCGGGCGCTGGCTGATTTTGCTGATACCGCCCGAGCAAATTCTCTAGTTTTTGCACTTCCGGGTCCGGCTCACCCGAGCCGTCCCACAAATAATCGTCTTTCATGACTCGATCCTTCTCACTCATTCTGGCCGCTCGTTTTGGCTGCTTTGGTGTTGTCTTCAGTCTTTGGCGCAGCCTTTTCAGCTAGCTTTTCCCTCAGCATCTGGATTCCGCGATGAAGGTTCACGCGCACCGACCCATGCGTCAGCCCCATGCGCGCGGCGATCTCGGGGCCAGTCATCCCTTCTACCAAACGAAGGGTCAGCGGCTCACGATAAGTTTCCGGCAGCGTGCGCAGCACCGCCAAAGTCATGGCCGCCTCTTGCTCGGCAACATGGTCATTTGAACGGCTCTGAGCCTTTTCTTCCTCCGCAGGCTCCATAGGCTGCTCGACGTGGCTCGAGTTTCGGTAGTAATCGTTCGCGCGATTCCGTGTGATGGTGCTCAGCCACGCCCCAAAGCGCGCAAGGTCCCGCAACGAATCGAGCTTCCGCAGCGCCAGCAAGAAAACTTCCTGAACTAAATCGTCCACTTCGCGCGGCGGCACGCGGCAAAGCAAAATCCCATGCACCATCCGCGCGTAGCGACCGTAGAGCAGGCCGAACGCGGAGCGGTCGCCTGCGCGCGCCGCGCTGACGAGCGCGTCGTCAGGGCATGCTTCCGTCGTGGGCGGGGCAATCACGACCCGACGTTCCATGCTCGCGGTTCGAAAGTCAAGGGCGCATCCCAAGTTCAATCCCAGCAAACGGTAATCCCGGGAACGATAAGCGGATCGTCCCTCCAAACCATCCAGACGTACAGAGCACCCGTGGTGTTAACAACGCAGGGCTTGCTACAGGCGCAACTACGAGAGCTTACTCCTTACCCGTCAGCAACTTACGCAAGTCTCTTTCACAAGATCGCCGCTGACAACAAAATGCCTGGTTCTTGCGTCCAATAAAATGTGGCAAAAATGATACGGCACCCGGCCAAGCAGCTAGTTATCGCTTCGGCGACTCACCGGAAGGGCAGCAACTACAACGAGATGGCAGTGTTATACTACGGGGCGGACGAAGCAGTCTGCCCGGCAGCTTTGGAGTAGAATCCAGACTCTCGGAGCGTTGCCCGCCGCTAATTACACCGGCATGGGGCCAGTCTTAAGGAGTAAGGGGAAAATGGGAGATCAAGTAAAGGAATTTCTGAATTGGGCGCGTCAGCGCAAAGTGCTGACGGCAGCATTTATTGGCCTCACGCTGCTCGTGGGAATCATGATCGGCTCGCTCGTTTCCGGCCGAGCTTCCGCGACGAGAGGTTTCGGCTTCGCCGGCACGAATGCGACAGCCCTCACCGTACCGGACCCCATTCCGGCGACAAATACTTTTGCGGGCATCGTGAACAAGGTCGAGCCCGCCGTGGTGAACATCGCCACCACGCAGGTGCTCGAGCGCAAGCAATCCTCCCGCAACAAGCGCCGCTCGCAGCCCTACGATCAGGATGATCCAATGCAAGATTTCTTCGACCGCTTCTTCGACGGCCGGCCGGATGGACCTCCGCAGGCCGACCGCAGCCTCGGCTCCGGCGTCATCGTTGACAAGCGCGGCTACATCCTCACCAACAATCACGTCGTCGAGCAAGCTACTAAGATTCAAGTGCAGCTGAACGCAGACACCACGCGTTACACCGCGAAAGTTGTCGGCGTGGATGAAGAGACAGACTTGGCCGTGATCAAGATTGACGCAGGCAAGGAATTGCCTGTGGCGAAGCTTGGCAATTCCGAAGGCGTACAAGTCGGCGACTGGGTTTTGGCTATTGGCAGCCCCTTCGGATTGCAGGCAACAGTGACGGCCGGTATTATCAGCGCTAAGAACCGGGGTGGAATTAGTGACAAGCAGTTTCAGAGATTCCTACAAACGGACGCCGCCATCAATCCAGGTAACTCGGGCGGACCGCTCGTGGATCTTTCCGGCCAAGTGATTGGAATTAACACGGCGATCATCACAGGCGGTCGCGGCTATGAGGGAGTTGGCTTTGCCATGCCCTCGAACACGGCCATCAATGTCTATGATCAAATTGTGAAGCAGGGGCGTGTGACCCGGGGTTCGATCGGCGTCAGCTTTCAAGAAGAAATCAGCACCAACCCAATTACGCTGAAGTCTCTCGGCGCGCCGTACGGCGTGGTGATTGAAAACGTGCAAGCCGGCAGCCCCGCGGAGAAGGCCGGACTGAAGGGCGGTGACGTAGTTACCAGCGTAAATGGCCACGCGGTTAAGACAGGCAACGACCTGGTCAATCCAATTGCGGAAGCGCCGATAGGCAGCAAAGTTAAGCTGACCTACATGCGCGACCGTGCGCAGAAGGAAGCAACGGTCGAAGTCGGTGACCGCGTTCGCGTTTTCCCGGATAGGGCCGGCCGCATGAGTGATCAGCCCGAGGAAGCCACTCCCACCGAATTCGGCCTCCACGTCGAAGAACTCACGCCGGATCGCGGCCGCCGCGTTGGCGTCGAAGGGCAAAAGGGCGTGATCGTGACGGAGGTTGAACCGGCGTCCTTCGCCGAAGACATCAACTTCGGCCGCGGCGACGTCATCACCGAAGTCAATCGCACGCCCATTTATTCCGTCACGGACTACCGCAAAGCGGTGTCAAGCCTGAAACCCGGCGACGACATCACCTTTAAGGTGCTTCGCCGCCAGGATGGTGACCGCATGCTGACGCTGTATTTGTCGGGAAAGGTTCCGTCAGGCAACCAGCAGTAATTCCAGGCACGACCCGAAATTCAGAGCACGATCCGGAACAATGCGCATCAGACTTCGGAATGCAACACACCTGGCCTCGTCGCTGCTCCTGGCAGCCGGGCTGGGTGCGTTTCCCGGGTTGGCGACAGCGCAGATTACTGCCGGAAAGAAGCACACCAGCTCGGCCGCGCACAGAAGCACCCACGGCAAGAAATCCTCTAGTAAGAGAGGCGGGCGCAGGGAGCGCGGCCAGCAAGCGCCAACTCCCGACCGCATTTCCGAAATCCAGCAGGCACTCGCGAAAGACGGCTCCTACACCGGAACGCCCAGCGGAAACTGGGACAACTCCACACAGGAAGCCCTGCGAAAGTTCCAGGAATCTCATGGCCTGACTCCGACAGGAAACCTTGATGCCAAGAGCCTTCAGCAGCTAGGCTTGGGTTCGTCAACTGCGGGCGTAGCGCCGCCGGGACCTTCCAACACTCCTTCAAAACTCACTTCCTCTACAGCCCAAACTTCACAGCACCCGAACTGACCCATCTCGACTCAGACCATAAAGCGTCGCAACTAACGCGATTTTTGTTTTTGAAACACGGCTACGCCGAACGATTGCCGTCCTGTGGGCCGTGCTGGTCTATCAAACTGTCACCCGAGGCCGCGCTTTTTGCGGCCGAAGGATCCGATCCACAGTCTGGCAATTTTGATCGATTAAATTCTCCGCGCACAAACCGCGCGCAGAATGACAGCGCATGCGTGGCACTCTTCTTTACGATTGCATTCCTTTGGCAACTGAATTAGAAAAGCGGACGTTACGCGTGACAAACGCGCTTTGACCCAAAGGAGCGTGGTCCATGAAGCGGTTCCGTTTGGTCTTCGCCATTGCTTTGTTTGCGCTCGCGTTTTCGAGAACACCAGCGCAAGACAAACCCGCCGTAAAGATAATCAAAGCAGTGCGCTTTGGCAAACTCTGGGACGCGAAAGGCAAGCTGTGGACCAACGCGATCGTCATCGTCGAAGGTGACCGCATCAAAACGGTGACTACCGACGCGAGCGCAATTCCTCCAGGCGCGGAAGCAATCGACCTCGCGAAGTACACCGGACTTCCCGGACTCATCGACGTCCACACACACATGACCATGTATACCGACGAGACACCCGATCAGCCCATGCTGAAGCAGCTCGCTGCGAATCCGCCCGCCGTTGAAGTCTTCCTCGCGCGCAAGGGCGCGCTGCGCACCCTGGAAGCAGGCGTGACCACGGTCCGCGACCTCGGCGCCGATCAATATATGGACATCGCCATGCGCGACCTGATCAACCACGGGGAAATGATCGGCCCGCGCATGTTCGTCTGCGGCTACGGCCTGTACATCACGAACACACCGTACAGGCCGGGATTGAATCTTCCCACCGGCGGAATCGCCGACGGTGTGCCGGAAGTTCTTCGCGTCGTGCGCCAGCAAATTGCCGCGGGAGCCGACGTCATCAAGATGTACGCCTCCACCGGCACCGACGACGACACCACCGGCTTTCAAACCTACAACTACGAAGAAATCAAGGCCGCTGTTGATGCCGCGCATCAATTCGGGAAAAAGATTGCCATTCATTCCTACGGCCCCGACGGCGCGCGCGACGCCGTGCGTGCAGGAACCGATTCACTCGAGCACGCCACGGATATGGACGACGCCACGATCGCCGAAATGGCCAAGCGCGGCACGTTTTACGTTCCCACGATCGATCACAACCGCTATTACCTCGACAATTGGCAGAAGCTCGGCTACGCGAACGGTTTTCAGGAGAAGACCAAAGCGTTCATCGAGCGCAATCTGGGGACGGCGCGCAAGGCGCACAAGGCCGGCGTGAAATTCGCCATGGGCTCCGACGCGATCTACACGATGTTTGGAGAGAACACGCGCGAACTCGCCTGGTTCGTGAAAGCAGGAATGACCCCGGAGCAGGCGCTGCGCACTGCCACCACCAGCGCCGCGCAACTGCTGGGCAAGGAAAAAGAACTCGGCGCCATCGCCCCCGGCTACTTTGCCGACCTGGTTGCCGTCGAAGGTGACCCCCTCGCCGACATCTACGTGGCCATCAACAATGTTCGCTGGGTGATGAAGAGTGGGGCAGTGGTGGCAGACAAAACGAAAGTCCAGCCGCATTAACCCGCTTGAGTCGCTACTTTTTTCGAGTGAGTCCAAGACAATCATCGCCTGCGAATCTTTGCCAATCGATAAGCAACGGATCATTGAAGCGACGTTTTGGGGACATTTCTTTTATCCCGTGCTTCCTCTTAACAATAAGGACACTCACCCTGCGTTTTCTGCACGCATAACCGAAGTCTCTTCTACACTTTTCGTGGCCCTCATCCCAGGAAGTCCCATGCTTCAACATCTTGACGTCGTCATCACTTTTGTCGTCCTCATGCTTGTCGCAAGTCTGCTCATCATGGCGTCCACACAGGTGGTCGTCAGTTTGCTAGGTCTGCGCGGCGCCAATTTGCGGCGCGGCCTGGTGGATTTGTTCGAGACCGCCTGTCCCGGTCAGGAAGCCGGCCGTTGGGCAAAGGAAATTGCCGGCAGAGTCCTGCGTCATCCCGCGGTTTCTGACTCGGCCTTTTCGCACTTTCGCCTTCGCACGGACCGGCTCCCCTTCATTCCGCCGGAGACGGCAGGAAAGCTGCAAGGCCTGAGCGCTTCCATACCCCTGCTGCCGTGGTTCATGGGCGCGGTGGGGGGCTTCTTCTTCACGCCAATCGCAGTGGCGATCGCCAAGCACCGGTTCGCAGATACTTGTCAATACGCGGACCAGTTGGCCGCCCATGTTTCGGTGATCAATTTCTGCCAGCATCCCTGGCGCACTGGAGCGCTCGTAGGAGGGATTCTTGGCGGCCTGCTGAGCCGCTGGCGCGTGGCCTCTTTCATCCGTCTCGAAGAGCTGCCCGTCATCTTCGAAAGGCTTGCCGATCCGCTTCCCGGAACGTTGCCCGATCCTGCGCAGCGCGCAATGCTCCTGATGGCGTGGAGCGGGAACAAACCGGGAGCCAGGCCAAGGCCAGGATCGCTGCAAGCGAGTGGGCTCGTCCGCTCGACGCCCTCTTTGGATGATGGCATTGTCCGCCACGCCTCAGAGGCGTCGTCGCTCCATAATGAACGTCTCTCCCCGGCCGAAGATTTCGACGAAGGCATCGTCCGCCACGCCGGGCCGGTCGAAACGGACCCAAGCGTCGCCGTGGCAATGGAAAGCGCGTCAGCACAAGGGAAGGAACTTGCGCCAGAATCCGCGCCTGGCACTCAAGCATTCACGCCGGTCTCTATTTCGTCCGAGCCGCGCTTGGAAGTGCTCCGGGATTGGTTCGATTACGTCATGGACAGAGCTTCGCAACGCTTCGCTTTCGAAGCACGCCTGGTAGCGATCGTGCTTTCCTGTATTTTCGTCTTAGCGGCACACTTTGACGCCGTTCGGCTCTTGCAGTCGTTGTCTCAAGGCGCTGAGTTGCGCGCACGACTGGCTGCCACTGCGGAAGCGCTGGACAGGGACGCGCAGCAACTTTCACATCTCAAGGAAGGCGCTCACACGGTAGTCCCAGACGTCTACCGCAGCGCCATGGTTTCGATCTTGCGCGCCGCGCCCGCTATCCCGGAACCGCCAAGGCGGAAACCGCGCGTCAAAGAGCGAGCAAAGGTCGAAGCCACCGCAGCTCTAGCCGAAGACCAGGTCACTTCTGAAGCGAAATCCAAAGCAATGCATACCCTCGAAACTGTGCCGGGGTTTGCCAACCGTGAGGAAGCAGAGTCTTGGCTTCGCACGACTTTAGTTGGAAATCCCGCGGGCGCGACTCTGGCTGCAACGTATCAGCAGGAAGTAAACGCCGAGCTGATCAGCGATTCCGACAAGCTCATTGACCAGTCGGCTTCGCTAAAGAGCCAACTCGCGCGCTCGGAGTTCAAGCTCTTCCAGGACGAGCCACTATCGCCTGACCGCCGCGGCGGGCCGCTATCCTCGACCCAAGTGGTAGGCCTTTTGTTCACGATAGCCTTTCTCAGCCTGGGCGCGGCGTTTTGGTACAACACACTGAAAAACCTCGCGAGCCTTCGCCCGCAGGTGGCAATGAGGCTAGATCGCGGGCGCAAACACTGGATCCATCCCTGAAAGGCTAGATCGGAGAGTACCGGCCACCTGCTTCTCCGTGCGCTCTCCGTGCCCCTTCCTCTCTACCATGTGTGTCAAGCATTCTCTTGGTCCTTCGTCGGTTCTCTCAATTGTTGAATGATCTGTTCAAATTTTGAGAAATCATCGGCGACGGTTGACTTTAGTTCCGCCACGTAATGCGCTCGCTTTTGCGCCAACAAAGCCTGGTATCCGGGCCCGTGCTCGCAAAGCACATCCCGGACGGCCTCCAGTTCCGTGGTCAAGGAATATAGAACGGTGTTCTGTCTCTGCAAGTTCTCAAAAGCGCAGACCAGGATGGCGCGGAGTTGCTTCTCATCAAGCACAATGGCACCTCTTCATTTGCCTTTCCTAATAGAATCCGGCATCGACGCGGCGAGGCCTAGCACGCCGAGTCTTAATGATTTGTTGTGTTCCCACACGGATAGCGTATTTTCAAGGACTTGCAGGATTGTCGACTCGTATTAGTCGTTTTAGAACCGCGCCCCAATCGCCTTTTGCACCACTTGTGGACCAACTTTTGGACCAGACAGCTGAGCGAGCTGGCCGCGGATTTTCATCGCAAGCTGCTCTATTCTCTGTCTGTTTTTCTGCTCGCTAACTTCAGCATGGACCAGGGTGCGAAGGTAGTCGTAGAGTTCAGGGCGGAGTTGGATCTTGACTGTCATTAGGATCACCACCCCCGCAAGACAGCAATCCCCACCTACGTTGCCAGGGTTGGCGACGCTCGATCCGCTGCGCTGCGGGAGCCTTCCATGTTAGCAGACGGCCGTTTCGCGTCAATTTCTTTTCGTGCTGCCATCGCGTCGCGTTTTCCCTAACTCTTACCTCCTTGCTTCGTTACTTCCTGCATCGTCCTGACCAGCAAGTATCGGTTTAAGCTTTCCGGCCGCCAAATCATCCAACGCGCGGAGGGGCGGCCGCTAAGTTCGGCGTCCTCTTCTTTGTCACGTTTTCTTTGTCACGTTCAAAACCGAAAACCTGTAAGTTATTGCAGGAAAAGGCTTTAGCTAATCCGCCTCTATGGACCAAGTGTTGGATGAAAATTGCCGAGTCCGATCGGCAAGTTTGCCCTCGGATTTTCCGCCGACTATTTCAAGCCATCCCAATTCTTGCAGACGGCACTGATTATTTGGCCTTGACAGACATTAGAGTACGGCCGTACTCGTAAGGCATGCGATACTCGCCGGAACACAAAGCGCAGAATCACGAGAACATTCTTTCCGTGGCCGCTCACACTTTCCGCGAACGCGGCGGGGACAGCAGCGGCGTCGGAACGGTGATGAAGAAGGCCGGCCTGACAAAGGGCGGCTTCTACCGGCACTTTAAGAGCAAGGACGACCTCTTCGTCGAAGCGGTGGCACGGGCCCTCGACGAGACGGGAAGAGGCATGGTGGAGGTTGCAAAGTCGGCGCCCGAAGGTCAGGCTCTTCGGGCCATCATCGAACGCTATCTGAGCGCAGGCCACGCGAATTCGCCGGGATCCGGTTGCGTGCGCTCCGCCCTCGGGCCGGAGCTCGCACGAAAGCCCTTGTCTGTACGGAAACGGATTGAGGCGTTGCTGGAAGCGTATCGTGAGCGGCTATTGCCATTTGTTCCTGGTCAGACGCCAGAAGAAAAAATGGCGAAGTTGCAGCTTTTGTTCCCCAGTATGGCGGGGGTGTTGATGATGGTCCGCGTTATTTCGGACCCTCAAAGGCGTGAGCACAGGCTGATGGAGGCGAGGAAGTTCTTTATAAAGTGCTTCGTTGAAGCATAAAAATTTTGCTCTAAAAGAGTACGACCGTACTCGTTTAGGCAAACCGCGGCTGAAGCCTTTCGCAGCCGCGGTTTGGGTTAAAAGAGAGGCATGGCTTGGCAATGGCTGGAATTCTAAAAATCTGAAAAGGAGATATTCATTGTGCCACAACAGATGATCTGGTTTTTCGTGAGCATCGCATTCAGCCTCATCGCGTGGGGGATAGTCGCCGCCCGATATATCTGGCCGGAACTCCGCCTCCGGGAACGGGGTGAAGCTTTACGGCCTTTGCTCATCCTGCACAGCTTCCGCTTCATCGGGTTGGCATTCCTAGTCCCAGGCGTTGTGTCGTCCGACCTGCCCTCTGCCTTCTCTCATTCCGCGGCCTATGGGGACCTCATTGCAGCCATACTTGCGTTGCTTTCGCTGCTATTGCTGCCCAGCGCGGCTGGCGTTGCCGTAGCATGGATCTTCAGTCTCTGGGGTTCAGCCGACATCCTCAACGCTTTCTACCAGGCCAATCACGCCGGACTATTGGCAGGGCAGTTGGGAGCTGCATTCTTCCTTCCGACTTTAATCGTGCCGCTGCTGATGATTACGCACGGACTCGCTTTCCGAATTCTTCTTCAACATCAACCTGAACCCGCAATGCAAGAAAGCCGGCGCCTGGCATAAGGAGTCGCGAGGAGTGCTGTTGCCCCGCGCAGATGCGTACGGGCGCGTTTACGCATACGGCTCTTACTAAGGAGGAGTGGCGGCAAATGCTTGCCGCACACCGTGCAATTCCCGCTATGTGTCGGGCGTATGTGCGAGACTCCTATTCGGTTGCGTCCGCGCACGTTCTCACTGACCCGACGCTTGGGCGCCAGCCCAACGCAGAGCCTCCTGCCGATCAGCAAATGCTCGCATCTGGATCGCTTTGCCATTCCGGAAGTTGTAGACGTCCGCGAGGCGCACCTCCTGCCACTCGCTGCTGTCCTTGGGCAGGAGCCGCGCGTGAACAAAAACCACGATCCGGTCGCCTGCGGGAATAAACTGTTCCGGTTCGCTGATGACCTGGGCCCAGGCTGCTCGTGACTGCGCAAGGTATTGCTTGGCCCCCTCACGCCCGTGGTACGTCCCGCCCCCCGGGAATTCGGCGGGTTCGCTCCATTCGATCTGAGCATCCAGCGCTTCCACTGCCGCGCCAATATCTCCTTTGTTGAATGCCGCGTAGGCCGCGCGAAGAGCGCTGATTATTTGCTCCGCTTGTTCGCTTTCTTTCATTCGCGTTTCCTTCTTCGCCGACATCATAAAGAAGTTCACCAGGTTGCCGTCGGGGTCCCGGAAGTAAACCGAACGCGTGCCCCACGGTTGGGTTGTCGGCGGCTTTACCCAAATCTTCACCAACGGTTGTAGTCTCGTATATTCGTTGTCGACATCAGCGACCTTGAATTCCAGGATAGCATCCTGTTGCTGGCAGCATTCGCGGAGCCCGGGATGTATTTTTCTTGGGCTTCCGCTGAAAAAATTGCCAGCACGCCAACCCCGGTGCGAAATTCTGCATAGTCCTCTCCGGAACGCTGCGCCTTGATTCCGAGAACGCTTTCATAGAAGTTCACGAGCGGACCGACTTTGTTCGTGATCAAACACGTGTTCATGAGCATCGCATTAGGCTGGGCATCCGAGCGGTCGGCACTGGTATGCAAACCAGGCGAAAGCACTCCAACCCCGACCACCACGAGACAGATTAGGAACTTGAAACCATTCATCGTAAATTTTCCCTTCCGCGGTCTCCTAAGTCTACTCCTAGCCCCACCGCCAGCTTGAACTAGAAATTGAAACGATTTCCGCTTAACGCGATCGTTTTCGCGCCGAATATTTGCGCCCCGCAACCCGGAGCGATATGATTGCGCTCCCGAATCCTGGCCTTCGACGCTTATCTTCGGAGGAATCACAACATGAAACCGAGACTGTTCACCTCGTTTGTTGTTCTCGTCATTGCGCTCGTTTCCGCGCGCTTTGCATGCGCATCGAAAGCCTACTCATACTTCCGTGTCGGCAGCCCCAACGACATCACCACCACGACCACGCCCGGCACCGTGCTCATGGGCGGCGGTACCGACGTGGACGCCGCCTTTCAGCGGATGTGCCAGCGCAGCGGCGGCGGCGATTTCCTCGTGATTCGCGCCACCGGCACCGACGCCTACAATCCATATATCCAGCAACTCTGCCCCGCCGAAAATTCTGTCGCCACACTCATTATTCCCAACCGCGCCGCCGCTAGCGATCCCTTCGTCGCCAGCACCATCCAGAACGCCGAAGCCTTGTTCATCGCCGGGGGCAATCAAGCCGACTACATCAATTTCTGGAAGGGCACGCCAGTGGAAAGCTCTCTGAACTCCCTTATCGCCCGAGGCGTTCCCGTGGGCGGTACCAGCGCCGGCATGAACGTCTTGACCGAGTTCATCTATTCCGCACTAGCGAGCCAGGGCGTCACCTCCAGCCAGGCCCTGGCAGACCCGTTCACGCGGTACATCACCCTGGACCGCGACTTCGTCAACGTCGTCCCCGTGCAGGGACTCATCGGCGACCCCCACTTTGTTACCCGCGATCGTATGGGCCGCGACTTGGCTTTCCTCTGTCGCATTTTCACTAACGGTTGGTCTTCAGCGCCGCGCGGTATCTCCATCGACGAACAAACCGCGCTACTCATTGACGCCAACTCGAACGGCACCGTCGTTGGCTCTAGCACTGTCTATTTCCTGCAAGCTCCTGGCGCTCCCCAGGTCTGCCAGGCTAAGACGCCACTCACCTATCAAAACATTGCCGTTTATCGGATTGACTCGACTGGCTCCTTCAACCTCTCTACCTGGCAGGGAACCGCCGGCGTCAGCTACACGGTCTCCGCCAATGCTGGGGTCCTTAGCTCCACTCAATCGGGCGGCTCCATCTACTAGCTTTTAGATGCAGCGAAAAAGTTGGCCCTGGTGGCGTTGAGGCTCAGCGGTTTTTGCGATTGCCCTGCGTACCACACATGCACGAAGTTCGACGCAGACCTTGAAACGTAACCAGAGATCTCTGAGGCTGGGAACGCCCACAGACCCCACAGCGCTAAGCAGGCTGATCGAAGCGGCGTACTAGGATATAAAGACACGCGTCGAAAACGGCTAGCTCAGCGGCAAAATCAGCCGGTTTGACGTGGTAGAGAGGCGACAGTAAAATTTTCTTTCCACGGAAAAGTAGCTCGCGCTGCATTCCGCAGGGTCCCGAAGCTAAATCAGGGCAGCGGTTTTGTAGAGGCCACCTTTAGGCCGGCAAAAAAGCGGGATCGGAGTCAGGAGGAAGCATGGCCACGGCAGTTGCTCCCAGAGTTTTCAAGAATTTCATCAACGGCGAATGGGTCGAGTCGCGCTCGGGCAAAGCCTACGAGAATCGCAACCCGGCAAATTCCGACGAACTGATCGGAATGTTTGTCGCTTCGAACGAGGAAGACGTCGATCTCGCGGTTGACGCCGCAAAAGAAGCCTACAAAAGCTGGCGCCTCGTGCCCGCTCCCAAGCGCGCGGAGATTCTGTTTCGCGCCGCCGAATTGCTGGTGCAGCGCAAAGAAGAATTTGCCAAGGACATGACCCGGGAAATGGGCAAAGTCCTCGCCGAAACACGCGGCGACGTCCAGGAAGCCATTGATATGACCTATTACATGGCGGGCGAGGGCCGCCGCCTTTTCGGGCAAACCACCCCTTCGGAATTACCCAACAAATTCGCAATGAGCCTCCGCCAGTCCATTGGGGTGTGTGGAATGATTACGCCGTGGAATTTCCCGATGGCCATTCCTTCTTGGAAAATGATGCCGGCGCTGATCAGCGGAAACACTGTGGTGTTGAAACCCGCGGAGGACACGCCGCTTTCTTCTTATAATCTTGTCCAAGTTTTGACGGAAGCAGGGGTGCCGCGCGGGGTTGTGAATTTGGTAAGCGGGGACGGCCCTAGCGCGGGTGCGCCGATTGCTCAGCACAAAAACGTTCCGGTGGTCAGCTTCACGGGCTCGACTTCCGTGGGTCGGATCATTGCGCAAGCCTGCGCGCCGGATTTCAAACATTGCAGCCTGGAAATGGGCGGCAAGAACATCATCGTCGTGATGGACGACGCCAATCTGGATCTCGCGATTGACGGCGCGGTGTGGGGCGGATTCGGCACCACCGGGCAGCGTTGCACCGCGGCAAGCCGGATTGCGGTACACAAAAGCGTCTACAAGGAATTTGTTACGCGCTTCGTGGAACGCGTTAAATCGCTGAAAGTTGGGGACGGGTTGGATCCGGCGACGGAAATGGGGCCGTGCATCAACGAACAGCAACTCAGCACGGTGATGAGTTACGTGGGGATTGGCAAGAACGAAGGCGCGAAACTGCTTACGGGAGGGAATCGCCTGAGCGGCGGCGCGTACAGCAAAGGCTGGTTCCATGCGCCAACGGTTTTCGGTGATTGCTCGCCGAGCATGCGCATTGCGCAAGAGGAAATTTTCGGCCCGGTCGTGTCGGTGATTCTGATTCACAGCTTCGAGGAAGGCATTGAAGTGGCAAACGGAGTGCCGTATGGATTGTCGGCATCCGTCTACACGCGCGACGTGAACCGCGCTTTCCAGGCCACGCGCGATTTGTACACCGGGATTGTCTACGTGAATGCGCCGACGATTGGCGCGGAAACGCATTTGCCTTTTGGCGGCACCAAACAAACCGGCAACGGCCACCGCGAAGCCGCCATCGCCGCCATCGATTTCTTCAGCGAATGGAAAACCGTCTACATCGACTATTCCGACAAGCTCCAGCGCGCCCAAATCGACAACAATTGAGCACATTTAATTAGGACCCTATCCAATCAGGCCGTTAGCCGAATCCCGGCGCTGCACTGCGCCTGCGTTGACCGCACTTGACACACTTTCTACAATAGAAGCAGGCTTCTAGCACTCGGAGCACAGTGCGGCCATGAGAATCGCGCCTCTACGAGGATCGCTGTGCCGTGAAGGAAGCTGCGCTATAAGAATCGTGGCCTTATGAGGAACGCTGCGCTATGAGGATCGCTGCGCTACAGGAGCGGCGGAACCGCCAGATTTTGGCGGACATCGTCCGAACGTACATTGAAACTGGCGAGCCGGTTTCGTCGCGGGCGATTTCCAAAGGATTCGAAGAGTCCCTGAGCACAGCGACGATTCGAAACGTGATGGCAGATCTGGAAGACAGCGGATTTCTTTATCAGCCGCATACTTCGGCGGGGCGCGTGCCCACGGCGGCGGCGTACCGATTTTTTGCGCAGGAGATTGCTTCGCAGGCCACGATTAGCGTCAACGACCGCGAGTGGATTCAGCGGGAAATGGGCGGGGCGAAAACGGCGGCGGAAATTACAGAGCGCGCGGGGCACGTGCTTGCGGAAGTTTCAAATGGATTGGGAATCGTGGTGTCGCCGCCGCTCAGCAAAACGGTCCTGGAACATGCGCGGATGTGGCTGCTTCCGGATGGACGCGTGGTGGTGGTGCTGATTTCGCCGGGGGGCAAGACGCGCGACAAGATTTTGCAGCCGAACCGGCGATTTAACCAGACGGAGCTCGACGCGACCGCCGACTTCCTCAACCGGCACTATTCCGGACAGACGCTGGAAGCCATTCGCGCCGACTTGCTGCACAAGCTGGCAGCGGAACGCGAGCGCTATGAGGGAATTGCGCAAAACGCGCTGACGCTGTGCGACCCCGGCATGCTGGACGACGAGTCCGTTTCACAAATGCACGTGGAAGGGACGGCGCAAATCGTCGAGGCGGTGGACTTTGCCGATCAGTCCCAGCTGCGGGATTTGCTGGCGGCCATCGAGGAAAAGCACAGGCTGGTGACCCTTTTGAACGCTTGCATTGAGGCGCCCGAACCGGTTCATGTACTGATCGGCGTGAAGGAGATTTCCGAGGCCGGCGAAAATCTTGCGCTCATCAGCGCACCTTATATGCGGAACGACCTGGTGCAAGGTTCGCTGGGCGTTCTTGGCCCTACGCGCATGCCTTATGAACGCGCGATGACCGCAGTGGCGTACGTGGCGCAGCTTTTCAGCGAAGCCTTGAGTAAGATTTGATCATCCGAAGATTCGCAGACACAGGAGAACTGCCAAGGTGAGTGACAAGGAAGGGAAAGAAGTGAAGGTCAACATCAAGAAGGACGTGGATAGCTCCGAGCTGGAGACGTCCGAGGATTCCAAAGCCATGGAAGCGGACTCGGCAAAAGAGAATGCTGAGATGGCGAAAGTGACCGCAGACCTGGAAGAGTTGCGCCAGTCCATGCTGCGCAGCCAGGCCGACTTTGCGAATTACCGCAAGCGCATCGAGAAAGAGCGCTTCGAGGATACCAAGCGCGCGACGGCTCGCGTCATCGAGGGGTTTATCCCTGTCATTGACGGTTTCGAGCACGCACTGGCGGCGCATCGCGAGGCGGAATACGAGAACTATCGCAAGGGCTTTGAGCTTATTTACAAGCAATTGCTGGACAACCTCACCAAGCTGGGCGTGGAACGCATCGACCCGGTGGGGAAGCCGTTCGATCCACATCTGCATCAGGCGATGGATCGCACGGAAACGACAGAAGAAAAAGATGGGACCATTCTTCAAGTTTTTCAACCGGGTTACGTTTTTCATGGACGCATTTTGCGTCCCGCGATGGTGCGTGTAGCGGTGCATCCGAATCCCGCATCGAAACAGGCAGTGAACTGAGAGAGAGAAAAGCAAGATGCTACCCTAAAGGGATGGCGCTACATTAAAACCCTAGGTGCGGAACCCAACGAAGAGGCTGATAACAGAGCGTAATTGGGAGTGACATGTCTAAAGGAAGCCAGAGAGATTTTTACGAAGTACTCGGAGTATCGCGCACGGCGACGCTGGAAGAAGTGAAGTCGGCGTATCGCAAAGCCGCGCTGAAATGGCATCCCGACCGCAACCCGGAGAACAAGGCGGAGGCAGAAGGGAAATTCCGCGAGTGCACGGAAGCCTACAGCGTGCTCAGCGATCCGCAAAAGAAACAAGTCTATGACACCTACGGCCACGCTGGACTTTCAGGCGCTGGAGCGGGGCAAGGGTTTGACCAGACGATCTTTCAGGACTTCCACGACATTTTTGGCGATTTCTTTGGCTTTGAAGATTTGTTTGGCGGGGGATCACGGCAAAGCCGTGGACGCGGCCGTGTGCAGCGCGGCGCCGATTTGCGCTACGACATGACGCTGGCGTTTGAAGAAGCTGCGGCGGGCGTGAATACCAAGATCAAAGTGCCGCGGCAGGAGTTTTGCGAAGCGTGCAACGGAACCGGCGCGAAGAAGGGAACCGGTGTCATTACCTGCCCAGACTGCCGCGGCAGCGGACAGCTGCACTATCAGCAGGGTTTCTTTCAAATCAGCCGCAATTGCCCTACGTGCCAAGGCGCGGGGCAAATCGTCAAAGAGCGCTGCCTGGAATGCCGCGGGCAAGGGCGCATGGAGCGCGAAAAGACCATCGAACTGCGCATTCCGCCGGGCGTGGATACGGGAACGCGCCTTCGCGTCGCCGGCGAAGGTGAGCCTGGGCCGAATGGCGGCCCCAGCGGCGACCTATATGTAGTGCTTGAAGTCAAAGAGCATCCGTTCTTCGAGCGGCGCGGGGCGGATTTGTATTGCACGATTCCCGTTAGCATCGCGCAAGCCACGCTCGGCACGGAGCTTCCAGTGCCGGGCTTGAATGGAGAAGAGAAACTCAAGGTTCCCGAAGGGACGCAGAGCGGCGCAGTGTTTCGCATCAAAGGCAAAGGGTTGCCGGACCCGCACGGGGGCGGTCGGGGCGATTTGTATTATCACGTGCGCGTGCTGACGCCTACGAAACTTACGCGCGAGCAACGCAAACTCATGGAGCAGCTTGGCGCCATGCTGAAAGTCGAAAACAAGCCGGCCGAGCGCGGGTCCTCGATCTTCGATAGGGTCAAAGACATCTTCGGGTAAAGAATCGAAATTCGAAAACTGAAAATGGACCCTCGGCGCGCTTCCGCTGGCGGTCGACAGTTCACATTTTGATGGTTGGCCGCCGGAAGAAACGGCTCTTGCTGAGGCTGCGCAACGGCCAAAATCGACTTCGTCGTGTAAATTCTCTGGAGTAATCGTTTTAAGGAGTTTGGAATTAGTGTATCCCTTGTGCGGGACAGGCTCGATGACAATGCGACCGGATTCTTCGCGCACGTCCACGGCCTGACATCCGCGCGGGAACCGCAAGACCATGAATTATTCCTTAGAAAATGGCCATAAACCCCTTGTTTTCAGTCGCAAATTGATGAGGCTATTTTCATGGTTCGTTGTGGTTCGCAGAAGCATGACCTATTCATAGCGCAGCGCAACCATCGGATCGACGCGCGTTGCGCGCCGCGCCGGAAGGTAGCACGCCGCCAACGCGACGAACATCAACAGAATTGCGACGCCGGCGATTGTCGCGGGATCGTTCGCGTGAACGTCGTAGAGCATGGACTTTAGGTAACGCGTTACGCCCAGCGCGACCCCAATGCCGACGGCCGCTCCGGCCATGGCCAGCATCATTCCCTGCCAGACAACCAACCGCAACACGTCGCGCTGCTGGGCGCCTAGCGCAGTGCGAATTCCAATCTCGCGTGTGCGCCGCGAAACCTCATAGGAAAGCAGGCCGTAGAGTCCGATGCAGGCCAGCACCAGCGCGAGCAGGCCAAAAAATCCTGACAGCTTAGCAATCATGCGCTCCTGAAAAAGCATTCGGTCGATCAGTTCCGTCTGGGTGTGGACGTCGAAAACCGGCAGATTGCTGTCCATCTGGCCCACTATGCTGCGGATGGAAGCAGTCATTGCGGTGGGATTCGTTCTGGTCCGCACTTCGAAATTGGTGTTGCCGCCGCTCGAGGGAACGTACATCGTCGGTCCGATTTCACTTCTCAGACTGTCATATTTCGCGTCGCTGACCACGCCAAGAATTACCCAACCGGGCGCCGCCCAGTCTCCTTTCTCCGGATTCGCCTCCCTTTCGCCGAAATGCCGTCCCAAGGGATTCACGTTTGGAAAATATTTCCGTACGAATGTCTTATTAACGATCACGGGGACAGGCGCTTCATCTGCTGCGCTCGCAGGAACAGCCGCACTCCCGTTCGGCGCGGGAAGGCCCGCTTGCTTCGCTTCCTGCGCAGTCTGCCGCGCCCTTTCTCTTTCTTCCGCCGCTTGGGTTTGCGCGAAATCCGCGGAATTGAAGTTGCGTCCTGCAAGCAGCTGCATGTGCATCATCGAAAAGAAATCCGCGCCCACAGGAAGATAGTCCGCCTCGGATTCCTCGTCCTTGGAAGCGCCCGGAAGATGGAAGCTCGTTTCCCACAAGCTGCCGCTGAGCAACGTGCTGTTAGAATAGCTAACGGATTCGACCCCCGGAGTGGCAGCGAGCCGGTCCTGCAAGTCCCGATAAAACGCATCGATTTGCGGGGTCTTGTAGCCGATCAGCGTCGGGTCCAAGCCGAACGTGAGCAGATTGCGCGTGTCGAATCCGGGATCCACATTTCGCAGGTTCTGCAACGTGCGCACCAAAAGCCCGGCGCCTACGAGGACGACTACCGCGAGCGCCACCTGGGCAATTACAAGTCCATTGCCCAGGCTGAAGCGTCTTCCGCCTACGCGTCCTTCGGCTGCCGAACCGCCTGTGCCTTCCTTCAGCGCCGGCGTCAAATCCACATGTGTGCCGCGAAAGGCCGGCGCCAAGCCGAAAATAACTCCCGTAAGCAGGGAAGCGGCGAACGTAAACGCCAGGACACGTCCGTCGATTCCAGGGGCAAATCCGAACGGCCTATCCGAATTGCTGGCGATCAGAGAAACGATGGCTTGCGTGGCCCAAATCGAGAACAGAATTCCCAGTGCGCCGCCAACCAGCGAAAGGAAAACGCTCTCGGTCAGCAGTTGCCGCATGATTCGCCCGCGGCCCGCGCCCAAGGCCAGCCGCACGGCGATTTCCTTTTGCCGCGCTGTCGCGCGCGAAAGGAGCAAGCCGGCCACATTGGCGCAGGCAATCAGCAGCACGATTCCGACGGCCATCATGAGCACGTACAATTCCGCGGAAACGTGCACGGTCGTTCCCGTCAGCCCGGACTGTGCGGGGAGCGCGTCAACTTTCGGGTCGTCTTCCGGCCGCGAGAGGGGCTTCGCGGCATGCAGCAGGTGGTTGCGGAAGAGTGTCGTCGCGCCAGCCTGCGCTTCCAATCGGCCGACGCCGGGCTTCAACCGTCCGATGATCACCAGCCACCAACTGTAGATGTCGGTAGCGCGCATTTTCACCCACGGATGCGGATTGATCTGAGGCAGTACGGAAAGGGGGACCCATACATCGTAGACGCGCCCGGGACTCAGGCTATCGAATCGTGCCTCGGTAACGCCGATAATCGTGAACGGAACGTTGTTCAGTCGAACTGTTTTGCCGATCGCTGACAACGAGCCACCAAAGTGGCTCTTCCAGTAACCGTAATTCAACACGACCACTGGCTGCGCAGAGACCGAATCGTCGGTTGGGGCGATCAACCTTCCTGCGGCGGGGCGAACGCCGAGCAGCGTGAAGAATTCACCGGAAACTCCCTGGCTCGTCAATACGCTCGCTGTTCCGTTGCCACTTAGATCAATTTGGCCCGCATTCGCGAATGCCGCGACGCTGGAGAATGCGCTGACATGCGAAGCCACATCGTTAAAAAACGGCTCCGAAAACGAACAACTGGTTGAGGGGCCGCGGCGCGGGGCGTAACTCTGCGCGCAGTCGCCATAACTGCTGCTGCTGTGCCTATCCGGCGTCTTGAGCGCGCTCCACTTCAGTACGACCACGTTTTGTGCGTCCACGATGGGCAGCCCGCGCAACAGGATGCCGTCAATGAGGCTGAAAATCGCCGTGTTCGCACCTATGCCAAGCGCCAGGGTGAGAATGGCCACTGCGGCAAAGCCGGGTGACTTCGCGAGCATGCGGATGCCGTAGCGCAAATCTTGCCATAGTGTGTTCATCGGCGTCCTCCGAAGGGATGTAATGTATGTTCGGCGAAAGCCCTAGGCAAGCCAAAAATTATCCTACGGAGATTTGCTCATTGCGGTGAGACCGGGGCGCGCCTACTAGACGCTAAACGCAAGTAGAACTACATACGTGGCGCCTTATCAACAGGGAGCTACGCGAGTTCTCCAAACGCGTGGCATCATTGAGCAGGAGCGGAGCGATTACGGGAGCGTTGCTCATCATTACGGGTGCGATGGGGGCAGGCAAGACGAGTGTTCTGGGCGAGGCCTCAGACATCCTGAGGCTGCAACGCATCGCGCATGCTGCTATCGACGTGGACGCACTGGGAGTTGCTTATGTGCCCACCGCAAGCCGGAATGATGAGGCGATGTATTGCAATCTCCGATCTGTCTGCAATAACTGCGCCGCCCTTGGGGTGACGCGGTTTCTGTTGGCGCGGGCACTGGAAAATCGCTGTGAGTTAGACATCTGTCGTGGCATTGTTTCAGCTGTCAACACGACCGTGTGCCGCCTCACCGCCAACGTGGAAATGATGGGGGCGCGAGTCAAGAGGCGCGAATCCGGGGTATCGCAGAGGGAATATGTCTCTCGCGTCGCCGAATTGAACGTCATTCTTGATCGTGCGCGTTTGGAGGATTTCTCCGTGGTCAATGAAAATCGGCCGCTGACAGAGGTCGCACACGAGATGCTTGTCAGGGCCGGCTGGATTTCAAACTGATGGCTAAGCAGGCGGTGTTCGGGCGGATCGTCTTTGGCGGGTCGGCGGTGCTGTTCGGCGTCATCGCACTGATGTGGCACGACGCGGACACGTGGCAAACCCTGCGACAGATCTGGAGCCTGCCCTTTGGCATCATCATCGGCGAGTGTCTCATGATCCTTCAAATTGCCAGTGGGATTGGGATGCAGTACCCGCGTACAGCTCGACTGGCTTCGATCGTACTTTGCGTTGTCTATTTATGTTTCTCGCTAGCCAGCATTCCGGACATCGTTGCCGCATCGAGCCTATTTGAGCGATACGGGGGGAGCTTCTTCCAACAACTTTCTTTAGTCTGCGGCGCGATGGCCCTGTACGCGGCAACGGAAGCGAGTGCGTCTAGAGCGGCAGTGTTGGGCAAACTGGCGCGGATTGGCCTTGGAGTCTGCGCGATTTCATTTACGCTCAGTCAGATACTGTATCTTCGGTATACGGCTAGTTTGGTTCCGAGGTGGATTCCGCCCAGCCAGATGTTTTGGACGATACTCACGACGATTGCGTTTGGACTCGCAGCGCTTGCCATGCTCATCAATCGCCAGGCGCGGCTTGCGACTGGCCTGATGACGCTCATGCTGGCGGCCTTTGGTGTGTTGGTTTGGATGCCGCGCCTGATCGCTCACTCTGAGGCCCATGGGAACTGGTCTGAAGTCGGGTTGACTTTTCTGATCACGGGGGCTTCCTGGATGGTGGCGGAGTTGAAGTGAGTCTGGGCGGGTTCGCGGACCAGTTTCATCTGGCGACAAGAAGCAGAAGACATAAAGATAACGCAGAGGCACGGAGTGCGCAAAGGCGGGCAGAGAAGAAAGAGATTCGACTTGCAATTAGGATAGAATCGCTGCGTGCGGCGGCGATTTTTCGTTGAACAATTGAAGGGAAACCGCGCGGTCATGGAAGGCGAGGCGGCGCATCATCTGGGCCGCGTGCTGCGCGCGAAGAATGGACAGCTCTACGAACTGAGCGATGGGAATCGGGTTTGGCTGGCGCGCATTGAGGAAGTAAATCGCGACCGCATTGTATTCTCCCTGGTGGAAAATTTAGCCGCCAAGGAACAAGCATTACGCGCGACACTCCTTCTCTCCGTGGTGAAGTTCGACGCTTTCGAATTCGGATTGGAAAAAGCGACGGAACTCGGGGTGTCTGCAATTATTCCCGTGGCCGCCGCGCGCAGTGAGAAGGCGCTTCTTGCGGCTGCGCCCAAACGGGCTGAACGCTGGAAGAAGATCCTTCTCGAAGCCTCGCAGCAATCGCGGCGGCTGCGCGTTCCGGAGCTGGCGGCGCTCACGAAGTCCGAGGCGGCCTTCCTATCCACTTCAATGGGGCTGAAAGTTCTTCTTTCTGAGCGGCCTGAAGCGCGGTCGCTCCGGAGCGTTCTGGAAGAGCAGCAACCTGCATCAGCTGCGGCTTTGGCCATCGGTCCAGAAGGAGGCTGGACCGATGCCGAGTTCAATTGCGCTTGCGAGCATGGCTTTTGCGAAGCCTCGCTTGGCCGGCTGATTCTGCGTACGGAGACTGCGGTGATTGCGGCGTTGGCGTCCTTGAATTACGCTCTTTCGCAGCAGGAATTGTGACGCTTGCCATACCTGAAGAACAGCCCGCTTCAGAAAGCGGCCCTTACAAAACCTCGTTGGACTCGCAATAATTTGGAGAAGGGTAGCGGTGCTGTACCCCCACAACCGGGTTTTCACACGGGATCGTTTTCCCCCTACTCTCTCAATATGCGCTGTTGATTGCATCGTGCTTTCTCCTTTTAAGCAACGGGAGCGGGGCCGAAGGAATCATAGGTGAGGTAAGGACTCGGAGGGGGCATGAGTCCGGGCCGCCGGAACAGAGGGGCCTGGCTCCCACATTGCAAAGAGGTTCGCGGCCGGCGCTTATTGTCCAAAAGGGCGAAATCGCAACTGGCGCGCGCCGCGACGCCCATGCTATAAATAGCAAAGCAATCAAGATGGACCGCTCGGAAAAGAAACAACGCGGCGCCTCGACTCCACCGGAAAATCCGGGCCCTGTCATTTCTTCGGTTCCTGTTTCCGCGAACTTGCCTGCTCCCGCCCCGGATGCGGCTTCGCCTGCAAACACTCTTCGTAAGGAAATTCGCGTATGGACGCGCGACCTGCTCATCGCTATCGGCCTTGCGCTGGTCATCATCGTCTTTCTCTATCAGCCCGTAAAAGTCGAAGGCACCAGCATGGCGCCGCTGCTCTCCGACCAGGAGCGCATCTTCATCAATAAGTTTGTCTATCGCTTTGAACCGATCGAGCGCGGCGACGTCGTCGTTTTTTGGTATCCGCTCGATCATTCGAAATCATTTATCAAACGCGTCGTGGGCTTGCCCGGCGAGATGGTGGAAATCCGCCAGGGAACTCTGTATGTGAACGGAAAAGTTATTCCGGAGCCGTACGTCCCGCCGCAGTATGAGGACAGCAGCGACTTCGGACCGGCGAAAGTGCCGAAAGATAGTTTTTTTGTCCTGGGCGATCACCGCATTAGCTCGAACGATTCGCGCGTGTTCGGTCCGGTTGCCAGTCAGTTTATTTACGGCCGTGCGGTGTTTGCGTACTGGCCCGTGGATCATTTCGGCTCGCTCGAAACTACCGAGGCGAGCAGCAAATAAATGGCGAACGTGCATGACAACTAAGGGAGGCTCCACTGACAGAAGTCCAGCACCGACCCGCGACCCTCGCGCTGGAAGACGGGCGCCTCTTTAACGGACGCGCCGCGGGCGCCATCACGCGCCGCGGCGGCGAAGTCGTTTTCAATACCAGCCTCACCGGTT
>DATEGO010000128.1:0-28373 GCA_035280065.1 Candidatus Acidiferrum sp. | reverse complement strand
CCATCACGTTCGACTACGAAGAATAGATCCCATTCCAGACGGGACCACTGACGCGCTCGGGGTCATCTGTAACCGCTTGGGTCGCTGGCCGCATGTCACCGTGCGCGATGCCCTAAAAAAGCTCTATGGTTTCTGCTCTGATTATCCCGGCATCCGCCACCCCGGCAATCCGGCGGCAAAGCTCAGGGAGCTAGAGTACCGGGATGCGATCCTAATTTCGCTGCTACTCCTGTCGTTCTCAGGCTACCTCTCAAGCGAGGTGAAGATGGAAGAGACCCTCGCTCTCTAGGGCTAACTTAACCTGTTCGACCGCTCTCGTCCTATCCTGGCCAATGGTTCAACGCTACGCATTTAGCATCCAAGAATCGCGCTTGTGCGCGAGAAAGGGCAATCCTGGACGTGCCCGCGACTTGCCAGCAGACCGGCTCGAATGCTGGGCCAAAAGTTGGTGCACAATTTGGTACACTGCTAGATAACAAACCATCGCAATCGGTGAGAAACCCGGAGCGAGGTCAAGTCAACGAAAAGCGAGGAAAACAGGGCACGATAACAGTCCGTGGCATTCGGTAGTATCGAGCCGGTTTACGTTTGGGGTGCGTGAGGTCGCGAGTTCAAATCTCGCCGTCCCGACCATTTTTCCCGCGCCTTCGAAACCGCGTTTCAAGAAAAAATGGACGTGGTGAGCATCGCGAGGATATGAAAATGACGCGAATCATAGAGGTTCCTCTGGCCGTCCTCTTTTTAGCGCTCCCGAATCAAACCCTTACAGCACAAGGCAAGCCCCATCAATGTCCCACGCCCGAACTTGTCAAAGACCCTAAATTCATTCCAGGCCAAGTTTGGGAATACAAAACCCGGGAGAATGAGGAAAGCTCCACACTCACAATTCTCAAAGTCGAGTCGCTTCCCAAACTAGGAACCATCATTCACGTGAGAGTAGATAAGATTCGCCTGAGAAATTGCACTGGCGGCCCGGAGCCGAATAAGTTTGAGCATCTGCCATTTACGCGTGATGCTATCGAGCACAGCGTTACGAAAATGGGAAAGGAAAGTAGAATTCCTGATTTCAGGGAAGGATACGAAGAGTGGCGGAAGGCCTGCGGAGGCGTTTACTCAATTACGGTGGCAGAAGCTATCAGGGTGAGCGAAGTGACGTTTAGGAAGAATCTCGGATGCGAAACAGAAGATTAGGGAAACCGCCGCAACAGATGCCGCATATTCTGCTAACAAATGACGACGGGTACCAAGCGGACGGGTTGCGGGCGCTGGCGAAGGAGCTTGCGGATTTTGCGTCGGTGAGCATAGTGGCGCCGAGCCGCGAGCAGAGCGGGACGGCGCAGTCGTTGACGTTGCGCCAAGCCATCGTGTGCAACCGGATTGCGGAGCGCGAGTGGGCCATCGACGGCACGCCGGCGGATTGCGTGATTGTGGCGCTTCACAAACTCTTCCCGGAAAAGCCGGACCTGCTGATTTCGGGAATCAACCATGGCGGGAACCTGGGAGAAAACGCCTATTACTCGGGCACTGTCGGAGCCGCTCGCGAAGGCGCGCTGCACCACATTTCGTCCATCGCGGTTTCGCTATGCGCGAAAAAGGAAAACGCGCAATTTGAAAACTCTGCGCGCGTGGCCCGCGCCGCGGCCGAAATTGTCTTGAAGGAAGGCCTTCCCGATCAGGTGCTGCTCAACGTGAATGTTCCTGAGCCGTGGAGAGGCGAAGTGAAATTCACGCGCCAATCCCGGAAAATCACGCGCAACCAGTTGAGCGAAGGAAGAGATCCGCGCGGCCGCAGTTATTTCTGGCTATTCGAGCAAAAGATCGACAAGGACGTGGAGCCGGACACGGATTACGCCGCGATTTTCTCAGGCGCCGTTTCCATTACGCCGCTGCACCTGGACGCGACGCACACGCGGTCACTCAATCACCTCTCCCACTGGGCGAAGACCATCGCTTCCGCGTTTCGAAAATAGAGGCGTGGACGTCGCTTCGATAGAATCGCCCGCAACGAATCACCATTTCGACGGGAATCAGGACAAGGTAGTGGAGCTTGGTCCGCGCTGTGCTGCCGGCAATTGTTACGGCTGTGCATGAGGCTAAGCCAGGAACCTTCACGGTCGTCGAAGTTCCTCGAAACAAAGGCTCGCGCTACTTCGCGGCTGGTGTGGCGGATGGGGCGATGAGCGCGATGTTGTTTTTGCGCATGGCGTCGTTGAGGGCGAGGACGTCTTTCGAAAGCACGTCGCGCCACTTGGCGAGCTGCGTTCCGAGGCGCTGGTCGAGTTCCGCGAAGACCGCTTCTTCGGCTGCGGTCGGCGCGGTGTCGGCGCTGTCGGTGACGTTCTGCAGATAGGCCAATTTGCTTTCGAGCTTGGTGGGATAGTTGGCGAAGTCCTCGGTGGACTTGCCATTTACCTGGATGAGTTCTTCTTCGATGGCGGCGATTTTCTTGCGAAGGTCGGTTGAGGCGGTGACCACAGGATTGGACGGATCTCCTCCATCGCCTTTAGCAGGCTGGCTTGCTTGACTTGGTCCCAAGCGCTTTTCGAGCGCCTGTAGCTGCCCGCGCAAATCGCGAATGGCGATGATGGCTTTGTTCATTTCGTCGGTGCGATCGCGCAGCTTGAGGATTAAGTCAAACTGCTTGCGCAAATCTTCGGCGGAAGTTTTTACTCGGGGATCCATTTTGACTTCGAACGAAGAGGTTTGAGGTTTTCCACCGACGGTGAGCCGTACTTGATACGTTCCAGGCAAAGCAAGCGGCGCGATGGGATCGCCCGCGTCATACACCACCTGCGGAATCTTTGTGGGGACTTCATAGCGCAAGTCCCAAGTGAACAAATTGAGCCCCGCCTTGGCGGGAATGTGCTCTTCGGGAACGTCGCGCTCCCACTCTGCGGGCGCTTCTTCCGGTTTCTTCTCTTCGGTGGTGAACGCGCGAATGACTTTGCCCTGCGAGTCAAGGATTTCGATCTTAGCAGGCTCCTTCGGCTCGGCTTTCAGCCAGTAGTACAAAACCGCGCCATTTGGCGGATTTTCCCCGATGGGATAGCGCCGCGGATTGAAATGCCCCATACGCGTGCGCCAAGCGGTGCGCGGGGTGAAGAGATGCGCGTCCTCCGCAGCGATTGAGGCTGCGGCTTGCCGCAGCGGGCTGATGTCGTCGAGCACCCAAAACGAGCGCCCGTGCGTGGCCGCGACGAGGTCGTCGTCGTGCACAATCATGTCGTGAATCGGCGTGTTCGGAAGATTGAGCTGCAGCGGCTGCCAATTCGCGCCGTCGTTGAACGACACCCAAATCGCCGTTTCCGTTCCAGCGTAAAGCAGGCCTTTGCGCTTGGGATCTTCACGCACTGCGTGAACGTAAGAATTGTCGGGCAAGCCTCCGATGATTTTTGTCCACGTTTTGCCAAAGTCCGTGGTCTTGAAAATGTACGGCTTGAAATTATCGAGCTTGTGCGCGTCCACGGCGGCGTAAGCAGTTCCCGCATCGAACAGGGAAGCCTCGATAAGGCTGATCATCGCCCATTCAGGAACTTCTTTCGGCGTGACGTTTGCCCAATTCTTGCCGCCATCGCGCGTCACTTGAATCAGGCCATCATCTGTGCCGGCCCAAAGCACGCTTTCCTGCTTGGGCGACTCCGCCAACGTGAAGACGGTGTCGTAGTATTCAACGGTGTACTGATCTTTCGTCAGCGGGCCGCCGGAATCCTGCTGCTTGGATTTGTCATTGCGAGTGAGGTCGGGGCTAATGGTCGTCCAACTGCGGCCCGCATCATTCGAACGAAATACGTACTGCGAGCTGTGATAAATCACGTCCGGATTGTGAGAGGAAATCACAATGGGCATGGTCCAGGTGTAGCGGTATTTTTGCGTGGTGGCGGGATAACCGTTGGGGTCCTCGGGCCATTCCTGAATGCTCTGCGCCTGATTGATGCGGCGGTCGAAGCGCGTGAAGATGGGGCCTTCGTCGTCGGCGTAAACAATGTTCGAATCGCGCGGGTCGGGAACGATGTAGCCGCTTTCGCCGCCACCAACCGCGTCCCAGTCGCCGCGATCAATGAAGCCACGGTCGCTGCGCGTCTGGATGCCCACGGACGAGTTGTCTTGCTGCGAGCCATAAACACGATAGAGAAAATCGTTGTCCGCGGCGACATGATAGAACTGCGCGGTGGGCTGATTGTTTTGCGTGGACCAGTTTTTGCCGCCGTCCACGGAGATCGTAGCGCCGCCATCGTTGCCGTTGATGAGGCGATTGGGATTTTCGGGATCGATCCAAAGCGCGTGATGATCGCCGTGCGGGGCGTTGAGGCGTTCAAAAGTTTTCCCGGCATCAATCGAGCGATAGAGACCGGTGTTAGCGATGTAGACCTTGTTTGAATTTTTCGTGTCGGCCCAAACGTGGGTGAAATACCAGGCGCGCTGGCGGAACCGGTGATCGTCGTTGATGAGCGACCATTTCGCGCCGCCGTCGTCGCTGCGGTAGAGGCCGCCCTTCTTGGCTTCGATGAGCGCGTAGACCACGTTAGAATCCGCGCCGGAAACCGAGACGCCTATGCGGCCTAACGGGCCTTCGGGCAGGCCTTCGCCTTCGAGGCGCTTCCAGGTTGTGCCGTCGTCGGTCGAACGATAGAGGCCGTCTTTTGCGCCGCCGCTATTGAGCGTCCACGGCGTGCGCCAGCCTTCCCACATCGCGGCAAATAGTATGTGCGGATTCTGCGGGTCGAAGACGACGTCAATTGCTCCAGTGCGGTCGTCGAGATAGAGAACCTTTTCCCAGGTTTTGCCGCCGTCACGGGTGCGGAAAACTCCACGCTCCGTGTTCGGGCCGTAGGCGTGGCCGAGAGCGGCCACAAAAACGACGTCGGGATTCGCGGGATGAATGGCAAGCGCGCCTATGTGGCGCGTGTCCTTCAAGCCGACGTTGGCCCATGTTTTGCCGGCGTCCGTGGATTTGTAAACACCGTCGCCAAAAGAAATGTTGCCGCGAATGCAAGCCTCACCGGTGCCGACGTAAACGATGTTGGGATCGGAATCGGCAACGTCAATAGCGCCGATTGAAGAGACGGGCTGCTTATCGAAGAGCGAATCCCAACTGATGCCGCCGTCGGTCGTTTTCCACACGCCACCGCCGGTCGCGCCGAAGTAATACGTATTCGGCTGGCTCGGCACCCCGGTCACTGCCAGCACGCGGCCACCGCGGAACGGGCCGATGAGGCGCCATTTCATCCCGCCATAAGTCTTTGGATCAATCTGTTGCGCTTTGCCTGCGAGCGCAAAAACGAACACAACAACCACACCTGCGAGAATGGGCATAACGATACGACGAACGAAGTTCACGCACACCTCCAAAGGGATGAAGCCCGAAACTTTGCATCGTATCACTGCTGAGGGAAGGGGCCAACCCAGGAATGGCGCTGGAATGGCGCCCTCTGGGGTCGAGCATCATGGTGGGCGACGTGCTTCTCGGCGCTTTGTGCGTCGGAGTCAAGGCCTACCTTTACATCCAAGAAGGAGCTATGCTCGGGAGAATCGTGAAGCCGCGCATTAGCATCGCGTCGCCGTGCTCCGCGGATTGGAACCGGATGGTGGGAACTGAGAGTGTCGGGTACTGTCCGGAGTGCAAGCTCAACGTGTACAACTTTTTGGAAATGAGTAGCTCAGAGGTTGACCGCATCATTGCGCAACGTGAGGGACGATTGTGCGCCCGTTATTACCAACGAACCGACGGAACGATGCTGACGCAGAACTGCCCCGTTGGTTTTCGTACCGTGATGCGGCGCGTTTCAATCCTGGCCAGCGCAGCAATGACGGCACTCATGAGCGTTGGCCCCGTGATGGCAGGACCAAGTCTCCCGAGAAATAGCCGCCAACTGATCCAGATTCAACAGGCACAAGCGGGGCCCGCGTTAGAGGTGGTTGACGCCTCTGGCGCAGTGATTACGAGAGCCTGGGTCATCATCGTCAATGAAAAGACTGGCGTGGAGACCATGGCTCAAACGGATGAACGTGGGCGATTACGTATCCCTGACCTCCCCTCTGGAATCTATGGACTCTCGGTTCAAGTTCCCGGATTTGCTACCAAGAATGTGAGCCATTTGGCCATCCCTGTTCCGGAGCCGTTGAAGTTACAACTCGACGTGGCTGTGATGGGAGAAGTCGTAGAAGTTCGGTGGGAACCTGAATCAAGCCCAGTCTCCGCCCTCTTGTCTGAACCAGTTTCCGGGCTCTTGTCCGAACCAGCCCCCGTGATACCCAACGATCGAAACAGCCCTGCGAGCCACCACAACCTGTTCCACAAACTCTTCTCCGGACTTCGCCGCGTATTCTGAATCCCAGACGCGAGTTCCAACCTTCCCTGGGAATCCTGTTCGACTCACTTTCAGTTCTTCGGGACGAGATTCTCGTTGAGGGCCCGCTTGGGATAGGATGCTGACGCGATGAGTGGGCAGAAGAGCTATGACGTGGCGGTGGTGGGGGCGGGGGTTTTTGGCGCGTGGTCGGCGTGGCATTTGGCGAAACGCGGGCAACGCGTCGTGTTGATTGAGGCGTATGGGCCAGGGCACTCACGGGCCAGCAGTGGAGGCGAGACGCGGATCATTCGCATGGGCTATGGCGCGGATGAACTGTACACGCGATGGTCGAAGCGGTCGCTTGTGCAATGGAAAGAATTCTCAGCGAATACGCACCAGAGGCTATTCCTTGAAACCGGTGTTTTGTGGATGGCAGGGCAGGATGATGCGCGGCTGTGCGAGACGGCTGCAACTTTGAAGCGCTGCAACGTTGTGTTTGAAGAATACGACCGCGCGGCGCTTGAAAAGCGCTATCCACAGATCGGACTCGATGACATCCGAAAAGGGATTTTCGAGCCAAAGAGCGGTGTGCTGCTGGCGCGGCGGGCGGTGGCTGCGGTGGTGCAAGATGCTGTAAGGCTCGGCGTCGAATATCTCTGCGGACAAGCCGTGGACCCGCGACAGGCAGGAGCGGTGAAACAAGTCACGATGAAGCAAGGAGACCGCATCGCCGCTGGACAATTTGTTTTTGCGTGTGGGGCATGGCTCGGGAAACTTTTTCCCGACGTGCTGGGCTCGCGGATTTTTCCTTCGCGGCAAGAGGTTTTCTTTTTTGGTATCCCCGCAGGAGAAACTCGCTTTGCTCCGCCGGCGCTGCCGACCTGGCTGTTTCAGGAAGATTTGGTCTACGGCATGCCGGACATCGAGAGCCGGGGGCTGAAGATTGCGTTCGACGAGCACGGCGAGCGCGTGGATCCGGACACGCAGTCGCGAATCGTTTCGCCCGAGATGACCCAAGCGGTGCGGGAATACGTGGCGCGGCGGTTCCCTGCCCTGCGCGACGCGCCCATCGTGGAGACGCGTGTCTGCCAGTACGAAAATACTTCGGGCGGAGATTTTCTGATCGACCGGCATCCGGAAATGGAGAATGTGTGGTTTGCGGGCGGCGGCTCGGGGCACGGATTCAAGCATGGCCCGGCCGTGGGCGAGTATCTAGCCGGGCAACTGCTGGATGGCGCGCCGAGCGAACCACGATTTTCGTTGGATACCAAGAAGACTACGCAGCACCGCGCCGTGTACTGAGCGTGAAGAAGGCAGCCTACATGTATCGGGTCACACTCTTGTTTCTTCTAACCGTGTTACTTTCCCCGCTGATTCATGCGCAAGCACCAAAAGACAAAATTGCGTGCTTCAACTATCGAAAAGACAACTCGCCGTACAAGAAGAAACTTTGGGACGGATACTAAATCTCACTGGGCGCCTCGAGTAATCCTGACGCCGTCGAGGACAAATGCACGGGAGCCATCTACAACAGCGCCGGCAAAGTGGTGTTCCGGACGAGCGGATTCAGTGTCGTCTTTGATGAAGAAGTGACAGGAAAGGATTTTGACGGGGACGGAAAGCCGGAAGTGGTTTTCCGGACGGACAGCGGCGGAGGGATGCATTGCTGCTGGGCCTATATTGTTTTTGCTCTGACTCCGCGACCACACAAACTCTTCGAGATTGCCATGGACGGCCGAGTAGATTTTAAGACGGACAAAGACGGGCGGCTCGTGATCTGGCAGAGGGTGAGCGGTCCGATGGAGTTCACTTCGATGGCCCGGCGGCCGTTTGGAGAGAAAGTTCTCCGCGTGCGCGACGGCAAGCTGATGGACGCCACGGCGGAATTTTGCGGAAGAATTCTCAGCGACGAGATGGAAGATTACAGAGCCGACCAGCAAGCGCTGGCGCCCGCGAATCTAAAGAAGCTGGAACATGCCGGAGAGGCAGGGTACGACTCCAGCGACTACGAAGAGGTTGTGAGCGCGCTAGAGTCGCGGACCATTCAACACGTGTTCTGCCGTCAATATGGCGAAGCGCTCAAAGACCTGAATCTTTGGCCAGCTGGCAAGCGGGAGATCGTGATGAAAAGCTTCGCACAAGGCATCGCGCAAGACTACCCGGAGTTTGCCGAAAGGCTTCAGGAAATTCTCAATAGCAAATGAAGTTTCGTGGAACGGTTGTTTGGTCCGCGCGAGAGCTCATAGCCTGGGCGCGCGGCGGCGGGGATTCAACAGAGCGGGAGTACGCCGGGCGCGCTTCGCTTTTTCCGCGTAGAGCTGTTGGTCGGCCTCAGAAAGCAACTTCTCGATACGTTCCCCGTCGCCGCGGTAGACGGCCATGCCAATACTGGCGGAGAGGCGAGGCGGCTCATCGTCATTGGCCATCACCTGGCGAATACGGTCAATGACGCGGCGCGCTTCGTCTTCCTGCGATTCAGGAAGGACGAGGGCGAATTCGTCTCCGCCATAGCGCGCAGCGGTGTCAATGGCGCGGCAATGAATGCGAAGTATGTCGGCAACACGGCAGATGGCGCGGCTGCCAACCAAGTGCCCGTAGCTATCGTTGATTAGCTTCAGGCCATCCAGGTCGAGAAGCAGAACAGCAAACGGGCGGCCGGAGCGGTCAGTGCGTTCGGTTTCGTTTTCCAGAACGTCGAGCAGGCGGCGGTAGTTGGCGAGGCCCGTGAGCGGGTCGCTGACGGCCATGTGGCGGACGCGCTCGAAAAGACGGGCGTTATCGAGCAGCGTGCCGCCAAGCGCGACGGTGTAGCCCAGAACCATAAGTCCCTGAGCGAACACAAAAGGAGCGTCCATCAGCCGCGCGGACTGAGCGGCAGCGAGCTGGGCAGCGACGTTCAGCCAGACGGCGGCGTACATGGTGCGGTCAAACGAGGAATCCTCGACCGTCAAACGGCGGCGATACCAGAAGAGGCTTACCAGGAAAAGTCCTCCAGGCAGCAGCTGCTGCGGGCTAGGGAAAAAAGCGCTGGGGTGTGGAGAGACGTCCTGGGGCAAGCGACGGAGAGCCGCCGCAAGCCCGTAGGTAACGGCAATGGCGGCGACCAAAGCGCCCGCAATTTCCCTTTTCGGATGCCGCGAACGGGGCATGAAGTGCTCGACCAGGAGCGCGGCGACCACCAAAACCGCCAGAATCAGGCGGCCCAGCCACCAAGCGATAAGGGCCGAAGGGAGACGGAGAGACGCCTCGGCAAGGACCTGGAAAAAGAGCACACTCGTGGCGATCAAGACGCCACCGCACAGGAAGAAGCCTGCACCGAGGATAAGGGAGATGCGGTCCTGGGTCCCCTGGAAGCGAACGAGGGTGACGGCGGCGAAAACGAAGGCCAGGAGGCTGCTGATAATCTCGAGGTAGCCCTGCAGGAGGTTGTCAGGGGGAACCGTGAGGCTGCGCAGCCAGTAGGCGGCAAGAATCACAAAAAGAAATGCCGCCACATGCGACAGGAAGATTGTCGTGCGGGTGCGCGTGTGCGAGAGGGAAGTTTGGCCCATCGTCCTTTTTGTTGCCCCAGGAATCGGGGCGAACCGCCTACTAGATTAGACTACAAAGCACGGGGCCACGTTGTGCAAGAATCAATCGCGGGGTGAGATAAACGACACTTGCTGTGGAATCTGGTACCTGTCCGAAAGAACAGGTCAAAAATTGGCGGAACGAGGCGAGGAAAGTCGCGGGGCGAAAAACTTTTGTTGTTGCAGCGAAAGGCCAGAGTGCGCAGAATTGTCTGACTTGAAACGATTCAAATTGCTGGACCCCGTCGCATCGTAGACTGTCTCCCAAAAGGAGCATTGCTTGGACGAAAAAAGCAGCGCAAGTTCCGGGCCGCGGCTGAAGCGCTCGCTCACGCTGTGGGACTTGATTTTGTATGGCGCAATTGTGCTGCAGCCGGTCGCGCCCATGTCCGCGTTTGGAGCCCTGAGCGATCGCGGGCGCGGCCACGTGGTAACGGCGGTGCTGATCGCCATGGTGGCGATGCTTTGTACCGCGTTCAGTTACGGCAAAATGGCGAGCGTCTACCCGAGCGCGGGCTCCGCTTTCACTTATGTGGCGCAGGAGATTCATTCTTCCGCGGGGTACATCACTGGATGGAGCATGGTCATGGATTACATCGTGAATCCGCTGATTTGCACCATCTGGTGCGCAGGCCAGGCGCACGAATTTGCGCCGGGCATCCCCGTTTGGGGCTGGAAGATATTTTTCGCCGTGGTTTTCACGCTGCTGAATCTGCAGGGAATCAAAACTTCCGCTCGCGTAAACGCCGGACTGGCCGCAGGCATGAGCGCCGTCGTGGTGGTGGTCTTTGTGACTGCGATTCGCTACATCCTGGGGCACCCGCATAGCGAACCGGGATTTTTCACGCGGCCGTTTTATGATCCACAAACCTTCACCGTAGACAATTTGTTCGGATGCACATCGTTGGCCGTACTTACGTACATCGGGTTTGACGCCATTTCTACCCTCTCCGAGGAGGCGGAAAATCCCAAGCGTAATATCCTGTTGGCGACGGTTCTGAGCTGCGTGGTGATTGGGTTTTTGTCGGCGGCTGAAGTTTACGTGGCGCAGCTGGTGTGGCCCGCTTCGCAGCCGTTTCCCGACGCGGACACGGCGTATGTCTACGCGGCGGCGCGAACGTGGGCGCCACTTTTCAGCATTGTTGGATTCACGTTGCTTGTAGCGAATTTCGGGTCCGGGATGGGAGCGCAAATCGGCGCCGCGCGATTGCTTTACGGAATGGGAAGGAGCAACGCCCTGCCCAAGTCGTTCTTTGGCCAAGTGGATGAGAAGCACCATATTCCCAGGAATAACGTGCTCTTCATCGGGGTGATTGTTCTGATTGGATCTTTTTTCCTGACGTACGGGCGCGGCATCGAGTTACTGAACTTCGGAGCGCTGATCGCATTTGTAGGAGTCAACGCTTCGGCTTTCATGCGGTATTTTGTCCGGGCGCCACAGAAGACGGTGATGAATTTTATCGTTCCCGTACTGGGCTTTTTTATTTGCGCCGGTTTGTGGTGGAACCTGAGCGTGAAGGCAAAAATCCTGGGTTCTATCTGGATGCTTGCGGGTATTGCGTTTGGCGTATGGAAGACACGCGGATTCCGCGAACAACTTTCGTTTGAGGTACCACCGGAGTGAGCGGAAAAGTCAAGATGGTCACGATGAGAGACGTGGCGCAGGCCAGCGGTTTCTCTCCGGCCACGGTTTCCATCGTGCTGAACAACGCGCCGCTCGCCCGCTATATTGCTCCCGCGACCAAAAAACGTATTGAAGAAGCGGCCAAGAAGCTGGGCTACCGGCCAAACGCGATGGCTCGCTTCCTGCGCAGCCGGCGTAGCCAGACCGTCGGCGTGATGATCTTCGACATTACCGACCCTTTCTGCACGCCGGTGCTGCGCGGAATCGAAAACTCGCTTTATCAATCGTCCTACGTGCCGATCTTTGCGGATGCGCACAACCAGCGAACACGGTTTGAGCGCTACCTAGAAATGCTGTTGGAACATCACGTCGAAGCGTTAATTGTGGTTGCCAACTGGCTCTTCGTGGATATTCAACTTCTGGCGGACCTGAGCAAGAGAAACATCACCGCGGCGACGATTGGCTGGGAAGTGCCGGGCGACTCGGTAAGTTCGGTGATGGTGGACAACGAAGCGGGCGGGCGGCTGGCGCTCGAGCACCTGTACCACCTGGGTCATCGCAGGATTGCGTTCATTCGCGGGCCAAAAATGCTGATTGACAGCGGGCCGCGATGGAAAGGTATCCAGAAGTTTGCGCACTCCGTTGGACTAGAAATCGATCCATCGCTGGTTGTGCAATTGCCGGACGAATTAGAAGCCAACTCGGGATTCGAGGGTGGCTACCGGATCACCGAGGAATTGCTGGAACGAAAGAAGAAGTTTACCGCTGTGCTGGCGTTCGACGATTTGACGGCGTTTGGCGCGATTCGCGCGTTGACCAAGGCCGGCGTGAAAATCCCGGAGCACTGCTCGGTAGTGGGCTTTGATGACGTGCCGCTATCGGCTTTGGCGGCTCCTTCCTTGACCACAGTGCGGCAGCCACTGGAAGCCATGGGGAACATGGCTGTGAACCTCGTGGTCGAGGGCATCAAGGCCAGCCTGGAAAAGCGCGATTGGAGCATTTCGCGGCATAAGATGACCCCGGAATTGGTGATTCGGGATTCGACGAGAGCTATGCTGTCGGCCGCGGACGACTGAGGGACTTACTCCACCGCAGCCCTGCCCCCTTCGCATAGTCGTAAAGTGCGCGCTGAGATCGTTCGGGCCCCGACCGGGTCGGGGCCCTTAGAACGACAAGGCGTTTTTTTTGACCTATTTATTTCTGAGCCGGCAGAAAGACCTGGGAAGGTGCCAAGAAGCCCAGGCGCGGAAGCTCGGTGGCAATTTTCTCGTGCTCGAAGCGGCCTTTGGGCCCTCCGCTGCCTCGGAACGAAAGAAGGTATTGGTTCCTGAGGTGCGTGGAGATTTCCTGGAGATAGGGTCCAAACGTCACCGGAGCGCTCGTGCCCAGATAATAAGCGCGGCCACCGCTATCATCGGAAAGCCGAGTCAGGTCAGACTGGGCTCTATTCGCGAGAAAGAATCCACGCGAGCGACGTCCCCGATCAGGGGAATAGATAGCCCAGATGTTGATATTCTGTTTCTGCGCGCGTTCCGTTGTCGAATCGAGGTCCGTGCTCGAAGGGAAATTCCCCCGGAGATAATCGATTCCCGAGGTGACCACGAGGATGGAACGTCGGTCCGTGGGCGCTCCCGGGAAGCGCTTCATCAGATCCTGCAAAGCAAGGTAAGGACTGGAAAACGCCCCGCCGGCAACGGGGATACGCAGCGCTTTGGCGGCGAGCTTGTGGTTATTGGTGAAATCCTGCGCCAGCATGGCCGCGCCATTTCTGGCGTAAGAGACGGAAATGTAAGTTGTTGAAGGCTGACGGTTGAAGAAATCCTTCAAATCATTCCACTGTGCGGCTACATTCGGATCGAGCGAATCATCAATCAGCACGGCCAGATAAAGCGTCTCGCTGCGGCGCCAATTGGCGATTTGTGTGTGCTCCTTGTTCACAAAAAGGTGTACATCATCTCGAACGACGGCAGGAGCAGTGGCGTTTTTCTTGGCGACGGCGGTGACTGTCAGGGTGACATCCCCTGAAACGGCGGCGACGGCAGGTGCGGCCGAAAAGGCCATCGCCAAAGCCAAAGAACCGGCCAGCATGCCCATGAATCTGCTTTCTTTCATTCTCATAGAACTAACTCCCTTCATCCCCCTACTACTTAGATGCGGTTACCCGCCAAATATAGATACACGGCCGGCGGACTTTTGTTGCGGTAAAACAGGGCCGGTCAACCGCAAGGCCTGGACCGATTCATCAATTGAATACTTGAACCGGAACAAATGCGTAGTATGCTGCGGCGCGGTAAAAGAGGGCTCGGTGAAAAACTACGTTGGCGCGATCGATCAGGGAACAACGAGCACGCGGTTCATGGTGTTCGACCAGGCGGGCCGCGTGGTCGCGGTGGCGCAGAAGGAACACGAGCAGATCTACCCGAAGCCCGGATGGGTAGAGCACGACGCACTGGAAATTCTGCGGCGCACGGAGGAGGTAATAGCGGAAGCGCTGGCGCAGCGCGGACTGCGCGCTTCGGATTTGGCGGCGATCGGCATCACGAATCAACGCGAGACGACGGTGGTTTGGGAGCGCAAGACGAGGAAGCCGATTGCGAATGCGATCGTCTGGCAAGACACGCGTGTGGCTGATGAGGTAAAGCGGCTTTCCGCAGCGGGCGGGCAGGACCGCTTCCGAGGAGAGACCGGGTTGCCGCTCAGCACTTACTTCAGCGGGCTGAAGCTGCGCTGGCTCTTGCAGAATGTTCCCCGCGCGAAGGAAAAAGGCGCAGCCGGAGAACTGCTTTTCGGAAATATCGATACGTTTCTGCTGTGGAACCTCACGGGCGGAGCCAAGGGGGGCGTCCATGCAACGGACGTGACCAACGCGAGCCGCACGCAACTCCTCAATATAAAAACGTTGGATTGGGACGAGAAGCTGCTGACGGCGTTTGAAATTCCGCGGACGATGCTGCCGCTGGTGCGGTCGAGCAGCGAAGTCTATGGCGAGGCTTCACTAGCGGCTATCGCGGGAGTTCCGATTGCGGGGATTCTGGGGGATCAACAGGCGGCGCTGGTGGGGCAGGCGTGTTTTCGCCCGGGCGAGGTGAAGAATACGTACGGCACCGGCTGCTTTTTGTTGATGAACACCGGCGAGCGTCTGGTTCCGTCGAACTTCGGATTGCTTACAACACTGGCGTACAAGTTTGGCGGCGCACCAGCGCATTACGCGTTGGAAGGAAGCGTGGCGATCGCCGGAGCGCTGGTGCAGTGGCTGCGTGACAATTTGGGGATTATTGCGAAAAGTCCGGACGTAGAGGCGCTGGCGCGGACGGTCAACGATAATGGCGGGGTCTATTTTGTGCCGGCGTTTTCGGGATTGTTTGCGCCCTACTGGAAAGAGAGCGCGCGAGGCGTGATTGCGGGGCTGACGCGATTTGCGAACAAAGGGCACATTGCGCGCGCGGTGCTGGAGGCCAGCGCCTTTCAGACGCGCGAAGTAATTGAAGCGATGGAAAAAGATTCGCAAATTGCGCTGGCGAGCCTCCGCGTGGACGGCGGCATGGTGGCGAACGAGCTGCTGATGCAATTTCAAGCCGATATTTTGAACCGCGAAGTGGTGCGGCCGGTGATTCAGGAAACGACGGCGCTGGGCGCCGCATATGCGGCAGGTTTGGCGGTGAAATTTTTTGCGGGCCAGGAAGAATTACGGGCGAAATGGGCCGTGGACCGCATGTGGAAGCCTTGTCTTGCAGAAGCCGAGCGTGAAAGGCTTTATCGGCAATGGAAGAAGGCGGTGACACGCTCGTTCGATTGGATGGAGTCCTGAAGGAGGGTGGATCATGACTTCACCGTGGCTGGGTGAATTTCTCGGCACCATGATTTTGATTTTGCTTGGCGACGGAGTGGTGGCTGCGGTGCTGCTGAAGCGTTCGAAGGCCGAGGGCGGCGGCTGGATGGTCATTACGACGGGATGGGCATTGGCGGTGATGGCCGGCGTGTTTACTGCGATTGCCTGCGGAAGTAGCGACGCGCACCTGAATCCCGCGGTGACGCTAGGCTTCGCTCTGCGTGACGGAAACTTTTCAAAGCTTTTGCCTTATTTCGCGGCGCAGATACTGGGAGCGATGTTGGGGGCTGCGCTTGTGTGGCTGCACTATCATCCACACTGGAAAGAGACGGCGGATGCCGGGGCAAAACTGGGGTGCTTTTGCACGGCGCCGGCGATTCGAAAGACCCTAGCGAATTTTCTGAGTGAGGTGATTGGGACATTCGTGCTCGTTTTTGTGGCGGGAGCGATCTTTTCAAAGAACGTTGCGGCGGGAGGCCCTGCGGCGGGGCTCGGCCCTTATCTGGTGGGGAGTTTGGTGTGGGGCATTGGATTGTCGCTCGGCGGCACGACGGGCTACGCGATTAATCCGGCGCGGGATCTGGGACCGCGCGTCGCTCATTCGATACTTCCGATTGCGGGTAAAGGCGGGTCGGATTGGGCGTACGCGCCCATTCCGGTGCTGGGCCCGCTGACGGGAGGCTTGCTGGCGGGAGCGCTGCTTCGAGTGCTCGGAGTTTAGCGAAGAGTGGTTTAAAATCTAGGGTGCCAAGCGCTGCTGCAAGCGCTTGCATACTACTCTTTTCGAGGGCTGAATACGTCATGGGTTTGATGCGTTCCTTTCTGCTGGCTGCTTCCCAAAACCACTGGCTGCGCGACCATGCTTCACATTACAAGTTTGTGCGGAAAAGCGTGTCCCGCTTCATGCCGGGAGAGACGCTAGACGACGCGCTCATCGCCGCGCAGACGCTTCGCGGAAAGAGAATCGGGACGGTTTTCACGCACCTCGGGGAAAACATCAGCGACCGCGCGGAAGCGCAGCAAGTGGCTGATCATTATCTAGAAGTTCTCGAGCGCATCGGACAAAAGGGATTGCAGACAGAAATTTCCGTCAAGTTGACACAACTGGGCCTCGACCTTTCTCCTGAGCTTTGCTTCGGCCATTTGAAAGCCATCATTGCGCGGGCGCCGAAGGATTCGACGGTGTGGATCGATATGGAGGCAAGCAATTACGTGGACGTGACGCTGGATTTGTACCAGCGTTCGCTCGGCGAATTTCCCAACGTGGGTGTGTGCCTGCAGGCGTATCTCCACCGGACCAAAGATGACATTGCGAGATTAATGCTATTGCGGCCGTCGATCCGGCTGGTGAAGGGCGCGTATATGGAGCCGCCGGAGATTGCGTTCCCGCGCAAGGCGGACGTGGATGAGAGTTATTTCGAACTGGGGACGACGCTACTGCGGGCAAAAAAAGAGAAGGCTTGTGCGCGAGCGGCGTTTGCGACGCACGACGTGGCGATGATCCGCCGGCTTTCAGAGCAGGCATCGAAGGAAGGATTTTCGAAAGCGGATTTTGAAGTGCAGATGCTTTATGGCATCCAGCGCGGCGAACAAGAAAGGCTGGCGGCGGAGGGCTGCACCTCCATTGTTCTTGTGGCGTATGGAACGTTCTGGTATCCGTGGTTCGTGCGGCGGCTGGCGGAACGCCCGGCAAATCTTTGGTTTATTGCGCGGAACGTGTTCGCTTCGTAGCAGGCGCTTATCGGGGTCGAGTCGCCCGGAGTTCCCGACTAAAAAGACATCTCTTTGGCACCATCCTTCATTGCCGTCGTGGGAAGCGCGAACGTGGACCTCACCACGTTTCACGACGCGTTTCCGAAACCGGGAGAAACGATTTTTGGCAAGAGCTTTGACCTGGGATTCGGCGGAAAGGGCGCGAACCAGGCTGTGGCAGCACGTTTGTGCGGTGCAAACGTGGCGATGGTGGCCAAAGTCGGGAACGACTTGTTTGGCCCGGCCACGATCAAGAATTTTGAGTCACTCGGGATCGATGCGAGCTACGTGAGCCGAGCGGAGGGTGTTTCCAGCGGCGTCGCTCCGATTTTCGTAGATCGTGAGGGGCAAAACCGCATCTTTGTGGTGAAAGGCGCGAATGATTTGCTGGCTCCCGAGGATGTGAACGCGGCGGAGCCGCTTTTGCGAAAAGCGAATGCGATCGTGCTACAGTTCGAAATCCCGTTGCGCACGGTCTATCACACGGTGCGATTCGCGAAGCACAAGGCGATTCGATGCATCGTGAATCCCGCGCCGGCACAACCGGCGGACTTCGAGAAACTGCGAGGCGTGGACTATTTCATCCCTAACGAGAGCGAGGCGGAAACGATCAGTGGCATACCCGTGCATACGGCTGGGGATGCAAAGGATTGCGCGCGATATTTGCTGGAACAAGGAGTGCAGCGCGTGATCATTACGCGAGGCGAGCGCGGCTGCCTTCTGGCAAGCGATGAGGGAACAGAACTTGTGCCGCCGTTTAGCGTCGAGTCTGCAGATACGACTGGAGCAGGTGATGCGTTTATCGGCAGCTTCGCTGTGTTTCTGAGTGAGGGCTTTTCGGAGCGAGAAGCATTGCGGCGGGCAAGCCTCTATGCGGCTCTTTCGACCACCAAAGTGGGCACGCAAAAATCGTTCTGGGCCCGGGCAGAATTCGAGAAAGAGTGGGAGAAACGCTGCGCCAGCCTGTAAACGCGAGACGGCAAAGTGATAAGATGAAGTATCGATTCCATTTCCCTGTTTTTGTGCAGAGATTCCATGACACTTCGCGACAAGCCGCCCGCCATGCCTGATTCAGGCTCAAAACGCCTCGCGGCGCCGCCCACGAACTCGATTTCTCCTTCCGACACGGCCATAGCCCTATACGGCGGGCAGGAACTGCAGCCGAACCGCGGTATTCCGCTGAATCTGGATTGGATTGATGCGGCGCGTGTGAACACCAGCGCGGTCGAACGCCGAGCGCAAACGCTGGTCACGCGGCGAACGGTGAAGAAGGAATGGCAAGCGGCATGGCTGTTGCGCGCCATCACGTGCATGGACCTGACGACGCTTTCTGGCGACGACACGGACGAGCGCGTTCGGCGGTTGTGCGCGAAGGCGCGACAGCCGGTTCAGCAGGAGATTGTGAAAAAACTGGGCGTCGAGAGCCTGAACATCAAAGTTGCGGCCGTGTGCGTGTACCACACGTTCGTGGAAACGGCGCGCCGCGCCGTGGAAGGCAGCGGGATTCACGTTGCAGCGGTATCGACCGGATTTCCCGCTGGCCTTTCGCCGCTGCAAGAGCGCGTAAATGAAATTCGGCGCTCTGTGGAGGCTGGAGCGGACGAAATTGACGTGGTGATTACTCGCGCGCACGTCTTTGGCGCGAAATGGCAGGCGCTTTATGACGAAATCGCGACGTTTAAGAATGCCTGCGGGCCGGCGCATTTGAAAGTGATTCTAGGGACTGGTGATTTGTTGACGCTGCGGAATGTTGCGCGCGCCAGCTTTGTCGCGATGATGGCGGGAGCGGATTTTATCAAGACCTCCACAGGAAAAGAGGCGGCCAACGCCACTTTGCCGGTGAGTATGGTGATGGTGCGAGCGATTCGCGAGTACGCGCAGGAAACGGGAATGGCTGTGGGCTTCAAGCCGGCGGGCGGGATTCGAACGGCGAAACAATCGCTCGAATGGCTGGCGCTGATGAAAGAGGAGTTGGGCACTTCCTGGATGAAGGCGGAATTGTTCCGCTTTGGCGCGAGTGGCATGCTGGCGGATATCGAACGCCAGCTGGAGCATTATGCTACGGGACGGTATTCGGCCGATTACCGGCACCCGATTGCGTGAGCGAAAGAATTCGTCCCATGAAGAAAGAATCGAGACAGAGCTTGTGAGCATCGTCGAAAAATTCATGACCATGGGGTATGGGCCCGCGCCGGAGGATTCGCGCGAGGCTCTGGCATGGCTTGAACTTCATCAACGCCGGTTCGGTCACTTCATCAACGGAGATTGGCAAGCGCCCGCGGCGGGAAATTATTTTGAAACCGCAGATCCCTCCACGGGCGAAAAATTGGCGACGGTGTCGCAAGGTTCGGGCGAGGACGTGGGTCGCGCGGTGAAAGCGGCTCGCGCGGCGTTGCCGGGATGGCAGGCCCTCAAACCTCACGCTCGCGCGCGATATCTTTACGCGCTGGCGCGACAAGTCCAGAAGCAATCACGCTGGCTTGCGGTGCTGGAAACACTGGACAACGGGAAGCCGATTCGCGAGAGCCGCGACATTGATATTCCGCTTGTCGCCAGGCATTTCTATTATCACGCGGGATGGGCGCAGATTCTCGAGCAGGAATTTCCCAGTTACATCGCGTGCGGCGTTGTTGGACAAATCATTCCGTGGAATTTTCCGCTGCTGATGCTGGCGTGGAAAATCGCGCCAGCCCTTGCCGCAGGAAATACCGTGGTCCTGAAGCCCGCGGAATTTACCCCCTTGACGGCGCTGGCTTTCGCGCAAATTTGCCAGGAAATTGCTCTGCCGCCCGGTGTCGTGAACATAGTGACCGGCGACGGCTCGACCGGCGAGGCGCTAGTGAAGCATCCGGACGTGGACAAGATTGCTTTCACCGGCTCCACAGAAGTCGGGCGGGCGATTCGCAAAGCTACGGCGCAAAGTCACAAAAAGCTTTCGCTCGAACTTGGAGGCAAATCCCCGTTCATCATTTTTGAGGATGCGGATCTGGATAGCGCCATCGAGGGCCTGGTGGACGGCATCTGGTTCAATCAGGGGCAAGTTTGCTGTGCCGGTTCGCGCTTGCTGATGCAGGAGAGCATCGCGGAAAAACTCATCGGCAAAATCCAGGACCGCATGAACACGCTTCGCATCGGCCCGCCGCTCGACAAGGCGATTGATATCGGCGCGATTGTGGCGCGAGTGCAGCTTGAGCGAATCCAGCGTTTGGTGGATCAAGGCGTAGCCGAAGGCGCCACGTGCTGGCAGCCGTCGATTCCCATTCCTTCACGCGGCTTGTATTTTCCGCCGACACTGTTGAGCAACGTGCATCCGAGTTCGGTCGTGGCGCAGCAGGAAATTTTTGGCCCCGTGCTTGCTGCGATGACGTTTCGAACGCCGCGCGAAGCCGTGGAGCTTGCAAACAACACTGTGTATGGCCTGGCGGCCTGCGTTTGGAGCGAAAGCGTCAACGTTGCGCTCCATGTTGCTGCACAGTTGAAAGCCGGCGTGGTTTGGGTTAATTGCACAAACCTGTTCGACGCGGCTTGCGGGTTTGGCGGCTATCGCGAAAGCGGCTTTGGGCGCGAGGGCGGGCGCGAAGGGTTGCTGGAATACCTGGAGCCGGAGTGGTTCAAACAGGCTCCACAAATTCACGCGACTCCGCTGGCCATCGAGCAGCCGCCGGAGCCTACAAAGGATTCTTCGGAGCCGGCGATTGACCGCACGGTGAAACTCTACATCGGCGGAAAACAGGTGCGGCCGGATTCCGGCTACAGCATGGCAGTGCGCGCGGCGGATGGCCGGTTGCTGGGCGAGGCGCCTCTCGGCAATCGAAAGGATATTCGCAATGCTGTTGAGGCTGCACGCAAAGCGGAAGGCTGGGGCAAAGCTACCGCGCACAATCGCGCGCAAGTGCTCTATTACATCGCGGAGAATCTGTCGCAGCGGCGAGAGGAGATTGCGGAGCGTTTGTCCGCTGTCGTCGGAACGAAACAGGCCGGAGCGGAAGTCAGCGTCGGCATTGAGCGGATTTTTTCTTACGCCGCGTGGTCCGATAAATTCGATGGCGCGGTGCACAATCCTCCGTTCCGAAATGTCAGCCTGGCCATGAAAGAGCCGATCGGAACGGTCGGTGTCCTTTGTCCTGCGGACACTCCGTTGCTTGGTCTCCTGTCGTTGGTGATGCCGGCAATTTGCATAGGCAATACAGTTGTCGCAATTCCTTCGGAAAAATATCCACTCATTACCGGCGACCTGTATCAGGTTTTTGAAACCAGCGACCTGCCCGGCGGCGTGGTGAATATTGTAACAGGGCGCGTCGCGGAACTCCTGAAGACGCTCGCGGAACATGACGACCTTGATGCAATTTGGAGCTTCACCGACGAGGCCAGCTCCGCAGCCGCGAAGGCTCTGTCCATTGGAAATTTGAAGCAGGTATTCACGAACGAAGGCCGAGCGATTGACTGGTTTGACGCAAAGCAGGGCGAAGGCCGCTGGTTCCTCGACCACTCCGTGCAAGTCAAGAACATCTGGGTGCCCTACGGCGAGTGAAAACTTGGACTCCAATCGGACTCAACTCATGGCTTGAACCCCTCTGCCGGAGTCAAGCCTCGACTTTTTGCAAGGCACCCTTGAAAAATCCACTTCCAGGGTCTTTTCGGCCCGCAGGTACTTTACTCTTGAATTCTAGCACCGCCACGCGGGCGTCACTTGGTCCCGACGAGATTGACGAATACTCCTCTGTGGTTGTACTTCAGGTCGGTCAGATCGTCGGAGAAGTTGGTGAAGTTGTAGCCGACGCCAACCTTCAGGTCCTTGCCAATGTGATGATAGATCGCGGTTAGCACGCCGCTGCGCCGTTGACTTCCTTGCGAGAGGTCAAGGGTTCGCACCTCCGCCATGCTCTCCCATTGCTTTAACAACCGCCAGTCCACGCGGAACACCGCGAGCCGCGCGGCGTCGTCGAAGAAATTCCTCTGCACGCGATCCAGGCTTGCCTCTCCCATGCGGTAGGCGTACTTGCTACCGATGGACCAGTTGGCCGTGAGGTCGTAAGTAAGATCGAGCGCCGCGATGTGACTCTTCTGAAGGAACTCGGTCGCGATGTTCTGCAATCCCACCTGATCCGTGGTCGGCACGTTATAAAAGTACGTATACTTGACCAGCGCATTCAGCCGGTCGTTCCGCACCGGACGGTACGCGTAGCCGACCACGGCCTCGGTGTAGCCGCCGGCATAGAACTCGCCGAGCGAACTGTCACTGACCGAGTGGTCCAGCTTGCCGATTAAGCGCCAGTCGGGCGTCAGTTGCAACTTGAAATTGTTGCGGAACACCCACGCAGTCGTTTCGTTATGCGTCTGGTCGGGTTGTTCCGCGTTATCCCGGCGATACTCAATCGCGCTCGAGAACTGCATCTTATCGAAGCCGTAGCCCATGCGGATCCCGGCCGCTTTGCGATCGGTCTCGGCGCCGGTCTGCGAGTCGCGCAGCTTGCCGACCTCCGCGCTGCCACCGAGATTCCAGCGATCATTCGTCGTGAGGTTGATTCCGGTTGCGTGAGTTAGTCCGCTCAGGGACGCGCCATCCTGGTAACGCTCCTCGATGTAGACACTGGAGGTGTCGGAAAGCCGCGTCCTTGCGCCCGAGACCAAGTTGCCCCCGCTGCCGTGAAGCAGCTGGCCGTTGTCCGTCCGCTCGTTTTCCAGCGAATAGTTCAGGTAAAGACGGGTCCGCTCGGAATAGAGAAAGCTAGTGCCGACCTTTCCGCCTGGTCCGAGGTTTCCGTCGGACGCCTCACCGTCGATCTGGAAGCGCTTCGTGAGACGATAGGAGCCGCCCGCGCCGATGCGATCATTGTCTTGACGGCCGCCGCTTGTCGCGATCGTGCGCTGTATGAAGCTATAGGCGCTCCAGGCGGCGCTGGAATCGAACTTCACCTGCGCAACCGCATCCGTGCGCTCGCCCTGCTCCTGCGTCAGGGGAACAACCGGCGAATGATCCTTGCGTAGGTCGTTGCGTACGCCGGTGCTCACGGTCCATCTTTCGGCCAGCTTGTAGCCCACGTTCACCTCGACCGCCCGGGTTTCGAGCCCCTGGTCCTCGATTCTCTGATCGCCCTTGGCCACAAGGCTCAAGCTGCTCGTCACCGGCATCCTGAACGTGCCGCCGTATTGCTGGGTGTCCTTGACCGTCGCTTGTCCGGGCGCCGAATAACCGGCATCGAGGTTCTGCTTATAGAATGTAAACCTGCCGTCGTGGCCCTTGAAGAAATCTCCCAGCCCAAGGCTCAGGTCAGCGCGATAGGCGCCCGCCTTCGCGCCGGTGAAGGACTGGTTGTCAGGACCATGAAACCCGAATCCGCCATCATCGGATTGCAGCGAGGGGGAGAGAAGACCCGTGCTGCGACCTGTTTGCAACTTGAACCAGGAATTGGCGCTCTTCCGCAAGATCATGTCTGCGGCGCCGAGGTTGCTTGCGGTGTCCCCACCGTTGGAATTGGCCGTCAGGCCGAGCCGCACATAGTCGTTGAGCCAGTAATGGCCCTGACCGCCGACGGCGAGTTCATGCAGCTTGTCCAAACCTGGCGTGTATTCGTAACGCACCACCAGGTGGGCCTCGTCACCGCTCAAGCCGTTGCTGCGGACTAACAGGTTGTCGTTAGCGGTCGACGACAGTGGCTGGGAAAGCAGCACCCGGCCCTGCAGGTAGTCGATGTCGTAGTCCGCGTTGGGCTGCAGGTTCACCACCCCGGTGACGATACCCGAGACTTTGTCGCGGATTTCGATGCGCACTCGCTCCGAGCCCGTCAGGATGTCCTGGTGGTGCAAGTAGTAGAGCGATCCGCCGGTCCCGCGGAATTCCTCATAGCTTGGCATCGTTCCCGGTTCGGCGGAGAATCCATCCACTGTGATCCTTCGTTCACCGAAGCTGGTTGTGAGTTCGGACCCGTAGTGCGCGTTGGCTCCGTACAGACCGCGGTCGACGTGGGCCAGCTCGTTATCCACGTAGCCGACCTTGAAATTGCCCCACATACCGTAATTCTGGCCATTGCTCGCCTTGACGTAGAACTTGCCCAAGGTCGGTGCCATTTCCTCCACTACCCCGTCGTCACCGAACGACGGGTAATAATAGGCTGGATCGATGCGCCGGAATAGCGAATCAGGCGACTTGTCTAGGAAGTTGCTGAACAGGTCCTTCACCGGGCCTTCGCGGGTATCCGCGCTTGCCGTCAAATGCCAGTTCTGACTCACCTTACCGTTCAAGTAAAACGCCAGCCGGCCATCCAGCGACGAATCGTAGGGCTGTACGGTATTCACACCCTCTTGCAGCTTTGCTGGCCCGCTCGCACTGTTTTTGGATACTGTCAAGTCGGCCATGCCGACGTAGAACAGGTCCGTGCGTTTGAACTCCAGGTCGCGAAGATACAGCGAACCGTTGCCCGCATCGTCAAGGACCGCGACTTCGACGCTATGCGCGCCGTTCGGAAGGATCTCCTCCGCGGCGAAGTTGCCCTGCGGGTCGACCGGAATTTGGCGGCCCGCTACCCAAACCGTGTGGCCAGCCGGTATGCCGCTGCCCCGCACCTTCACTGTGCCGCTGCCGAGAGGAATCCGCTGGCGCGCTAGGTCATTCTCGCCGTAGGCGGCCAGCAGCTCGCGCGTTGAAGGCGCATCGGAGGTCACGACGTCTGCTGGCGATGCCTCGCGGTATAGCCGCAGCGGCCGCGCGTCCGTTTCGTCGAAATTACCCTTCGGGTCATAGGCGCGCAGTAGATATTTGAGATCGCGTGACGGGCCCACGAGAATTCCTGTTGTCGGATGCCATTGCGCCAAACCCGCGTCGTCGACCGCGATGATCTGAAATGGCGCGGCTTGCAGGGACTGCTGCTGGTCGAATATTCGGATTTCAGCACGCTTGATGAAGCTCGCATAGTTGCTGTACATCCGGAAACGTACGACCGAAGCAGCAAGACTGTCGCCTTGGTTACTTACGCCCATGGCGACTGGATTCGCCGCGACACCGAGCCGCCGCCGCGATTCTAGATTGTCAAGGCGGACCTGGATACTGGCGTTGTCGAGCGCGACGTCAGTGCAGCGCTGAATGTCGGAAGAGCTGCGGCCTAGGTCATCGACCGGCTTGCCATCGACGGTGATGTGCATGGTATTCAGCTCATACGGGCTCTTCGGATGAAGCTCCTGCGTCACGCGCGTAATATCCACGTCCTCGTAGTTGTCCAATGGTAAGCGTTCGTCGTACACGACCTGCACACGCACGAACGACTCTTGGCCCTGGATGAAACCTGTGTTCACAACGTCGTCGGACTGCACGTAGCCGCGTCCCTCGTGCTCGGACCGAGCGCCCGACAACTCCGCGTCCTGCATGAGGACATCCATAGTTCGGCGAGCCCGCGCCGCAGATAGACCGATGTCGTCGCCATACACAGACGCGGTGCGGCGGTCGAGTCGCTCGTTCTTCGTGTAACCGATAAACCGCAGTCGCGCGTTGGTCCGATCCGCGATGTCTGTAAGTGCGCGATGCAGATTCGCCACGAAGCCGGGCGGGATAATCGGCTGGCCGTTCGCGAGCTCGATGATCGGGATGCTGCCCCAGCGGGGATCGTAAACCCTGGTCACCGTTTCGTCGACATCGTCCGGGCACAGTTGCGGCTGGTCCGGTAATCCTTGGAGAGGATCGTCGTACCAGAATTCCACTTCAATGCGACGATTCAACATCCGTCCCTGCGCGGTTTCGTTGGAGGCAATCGGGTGAGAGGCCCCGCGGCCGTCGCTTTGCATCGCCGACGTCGGCAATCCCAGGATTTCCTGCATGGCCAACGCGGCGCGCTGCGCCCTTGCCTTGGACAAGGACACCGGGTTTCCGTAAAGGCTCTGGTCGCGGCCGGTCAGCGGCGCGTCGTCGGTGTAGCCGATAAACCGGACCGTCACACCCTGTTTGTCCCGCAGGTTGTCGAGCGCCTGCTTAACTTGATTGGTGAAGGCGTCGGAAATGTGGACGTTCTCGTCCTCATACTGCAGTGGCACAACGAGGTTCCTTACGCGCGTCCGCGGCGTGTTGCCTTCCTTGTATCGCATCTTGCAGACGTTCTGGACCCGGCAGACCTTGATGCGCTTGGTTGCATCGGTCGAATTCGAGTCGTGCGACCACTCCCGAAAGTTCTGGTCGCTCGACAGATGCCGCTCGACCGGCTCCCCGGGCTTGGCCGTGTTGACCTGGCCGATGACTGCAGGGGCGGTCATCATCAGGAATCCGCCAATCAGCAGTATTTGGCGCTGTTTGCACATACCATTCATCTGTTCCCCGGCACGTAGGCGTCGGGCCGTTTGACCGGGCCGCCACGGCGCCAGAAGACCTCGGGCTCAATGGTCAGCACATAACTGTCTTGGCTGCCTTTGTTCGCATTCCATGCTTCCATCACCTGCCGCTTAACCGCTTGCACACGCTGTTCGACCAGTGCCGAATCCTCGGTGTCGGCGACGTAAGACAGGCGCAGCACCGACGGCGCTTTGCGCAGCTCCGCGAGGAGTAGGTCGAGGCGTGGCCTCCACTGGACGCGGATTTCCGTCTTACCCGGCTCGAACGCCTCATCCGACAAATCGATGGCGACCACGCGGTGAATTGACGCACCGAAATCGAATTTCAAGGCTTTGCCGCGAGTGGCGCGCTTGATCTGCACCTGATCAGTTGACAAACGGTAACCGCTAGGGAGGGTCCTGTCGTCGAGCTTCAGTACGAAATTGCTGCCGCGGTCTTCGTTCGGCGTGATTGCGCAGGTGATGTGGAACCGCCCGTACTGATCCGTCGTCGCTGCCAGCCCTGTTGCCGTTACGACCCGTACGCCGGCCAGGCCATCTTCGCCGTTGTCCTGCACTCCGTTGCGATTGACGTCGTTGAAGACCTTGCCAAATACGTCTGTGCAATCGAATGTCTGATCGGGGACCACACGAACCGTTGCCGTCGCCTCACTGGACAGGGGCTTGCCCGATAAGCTATCCATGATCTGCGCGCGGTTGACGAACTCGCCTTCGCCAACACCGGCGCCGACGGCGAGAAACATCACGAGCGTGCGATGATCGGAGCTTCCGAGGCTGAGGCCATTCCACACGAGTTGAAGGGCAGTCGCCGTGGGCTCTGTGGGCACGCCATCCAGGCGCGCGGATCCGGGAACGTAGCGGAAGCCCGCTGGAATGCGGTCCACAATCTGCACACTTTGCAGGGATGCGCCTATCACGTTTCCAATCGTGATCGTGTACGGGACGAGCTGCCCGCGAGTGACGTTGAGCAACGGCGTCGTTTTCGTGATCGAGAATGCTCCCGCGAGCGGCGGGTCGAGCGGAATGTGGTTGTTGTAGAGCTGGCTAGAGCCGGGCACCGAGCTGCTGTCCAAGGTGAGATTCAGGTAGTACCGAGTCCCCGTGCTGCGCGGGGCCACCGAGGGTGGTGGTGCAAACTCCGACGCCTGCGCCTCGCAATACGGGACGGCGGGGAGTGCGTCCTGCGCGCTTCCCGGGCAGGTGGGCACCGAAAACGGAGCGGTCGAGGCGCCCGAAGTTGGCGGGATGACCGACGACTCACCGGCCGCGTAGTTCGACGTTGGCGCGCTCACCACGATGAGGTAGCTGCCGCCGCTGGGACAGCCAGGATCCGAGAAGTTGAGGTCGAAGCGGTAAAAGCCACCCGCCGTGATCTGGCCTTGTTGAGCAGGGTCGTCGAAGCAAGTTGCCGGCAATGGCGTGCTGCTTCCGACGCGCAACATGTTTAGAGTTGCGCCCGCAATCGGAGCGCGCGTCACCGAGTTGTAGACGACGCCATTCGGCCCGATCGGCAGATTCAGATTCTGGACGTTGCTGCCAGCGGGCACGGCGATGCCGGTTATCCGCTGCAGACTGTTGGTAAAGACCGAGTCGGCTTTTCCGAGCTTGGCGGTATTCGGCCCCGCACCGGGCGCGGTGAACCGGATCTCATACCGGTTTGGCGTCCCGTCGGTTGGCGGCACGCCACTGAAGCTATAAACGCCGTTGACATCCGTGAGAGCCGACTGCAACTGGACCCCATTAAGAAACAGCGCGACCGTCCAGCCCTGGAGCCGCAGCTCGCCGGTGTCGGCTATCTTGTTGAAGTTGGCGTCGAGCCACGCGGTGCCGTTCAAACTGCCGGCGCCGGGGACTGTTCCGATAGTGACCGAGACGCTGGCGCTCGCTGTCTGCGGGGGGGTGTTCCATGTTACGACGCCGGTGTTGGTGACGATCGTGCCAGCAGCGAGCGTGCTGCCGAGCGTGGCGCGGAACCGCAGGTCGATCGTCCCTCCGGG
>DATEGO010000127.1:0-5936 GCA_035280065.1 Candidatus Acidiferrum sp. | reverse complement strand
CGTCGAACGCGCTCATCGAAGGCTATCCGAAGCCCGGCAACGGCGACAGACACGTATTAGTGCTTGAGAAAGACGGCTGCTGGCTGTACGAGCTTTTCCATGGGGCGATCTCGAAGAGCGGGAACTGGAGCACCGATTCGGCCGCCATCTGGGACATGACTATCGATGAGCAGCGTCCCAATACCTGGACCTCGACGGACGCGGCGGGGCTGCCGGTTTTCCTGGGTCTTGCGCGCCATGACGAGGTTGCGTCAGGCGCCATCAATCACGCTCTGCGTTTCACCGTCCCAACGACGCGACGCGCCTTCACCCCGCCCGCTTCGCACTGGGCGTCGAACGTCACTGACCCTAATGCCCCGCCCATGGGGATGCGCCTACGCCTGAAATCGACTTTTGACATTTCGGGGTTTCCTGCCGACGACCAGGTCATCCTTACCGCGCTCAAGAAATACGGAATGATCCTTGCCGACAATGGCAGCGGTATCTTCATCAGCGGAGCGCCGGACAACGCATGGAACAATAACAATTTGAACCTATTGAAGACCATTACCGCTTCGAACTTTGAAGTTGTGCTGATGAACCCCGTCTATACGGACGCCAACGTTCCCACGGGGCCCTCGCCGACGATCACGAGCTTCACAGCTAATCCGACGACAGTCAGCCCAGGGCAGATGGTGACGCTGAGCTGGAACGTCAGCGGGCAGATCTACAGTATCATCACGCCCCAGGTCGGCCCTGTCCGCGGCAGCAGCGTCATCGTGGTGCCGTCCGCGACGACTACATATACATTTGACGCCACCAATCAGTTCGGACGCACCTCGGCCTCTGTGACGGTGACCGTGCACTGAATGTCGGGTGTCGCCTGTAAGCGTGTTTCCCCAGGCCCGCTCTTTCTTTTCAGTAAGTTACGTTGAATCAACACGCGACAACTGTCGCCTACGTCGTCTATGTCGCCTATGTCGGGATTCATTGCACGTTTTTTGCACGTTTTTACTGCCCCTGGCTTTACTCTGCCCGCTCGCTCTGGCGCAAGAGAGAGCGCTGGCGTCGAGCATGGCCGCCGGCCAAATCCTAATGAGGCTTGCCCTGACTCTGGACAGTTGGGATAATCACGGCAAGTTTCTAACCCTCACTCGGTTCCCGTGCGACGCGTGTAATGATCTCGGTCTGAAGTAAAGGAGGGTCTCATGGGCAACATCGGAAATATCAGCAGCATCGCTTTCCTGGCCGGACGGGTTATCGCTGGCCTGTTTTTCCTCATGAACGGCTTCAACCACTTCGCGAAGCTCAGCATGATGACAGGGTATGCCAAGAGCAAAAGCATACCCGCTCCAGCTGTCGCGGTGGGCGGCACCGGCGTGCTTCTCTTGTTGGGTGGAGCGAGCCTGCTGCTTGGCTATCACCCGACGATTGGGGCGGGCCTGCTGGTGATTTTCCTCCTGGGGACCTCGTTCGGCATCCACAATTTTTGGGCGGTCCGAGATCCGATGGCAAAGATGGGCGAGATGACCCACTTCTTAAAAAACACGGCGCTGCTCGGTCTGCTGCTGATGACGCTAGCAATTCCGAGGCCCTGGCCGGTAAGTCTTGGCCGTTGATGAAGGGATGTTTCTGTGTCCAAGCAGGCTAGCGATTTTCACAAGCCATTTGGACAACGAGCAGCGGAAAAGACACCCTGTAATACCGCGCGCCATCACAGACGAAATCGAGAAGGCCAAGCTAATCCTCGAAAGGATTGACGAAAGCTGGCCGGGAGAGAAAAGACGGCAGGCTGAACCCTATCGGTGGTCCTGAGGGACAGCGGGACAATCAATCTTTGTACAGGCCTTCTAGGTCCACCTTCAAGTGCTGGTATGGATCGCCTTTTTCTCGAGGAAGCAATTCGGCGTAATTCCGCTCCAGCCAACCATAGAACTTCAAAAGGTTATTCCCGATGCGTCCTCCGGGTGGAATCCGCTCGAGAAATAGCCTCCGCACTTCTGCTCTACGTGCCGCGTCAGCACGATTGATCCGCCTTGGCATGTCGAAAAGATTCTACGCCATGAAAACCGCTGATAACAAAACCTTTAGTGGCGACCGGGCCTGTAAGCGTGTTTCTGGCGGAAAGTTTTCGCGTAACGGCCTGATTATTTAGTTGCAACCTCAGGCCCTTTGGGCTTGGCGGCGCGACGTTAAGCCTTCTGAGCTTGCCTCCGCAAAAACGTCGGGACATCCAGGTCGTCCGCAGCTGGAACTTCCTGGCTGACCTCGCGTACGTTTTGCTGGACCTGATGCACGACGTTTGCGGGCTGCATCGGTGGCTCCATCATTTCTCGCCCGGCTTTCCAGGTTTTTGGCAGGAACGATTGCTTCGGCAGTGCGTTTTTCTTGTTGGCGTCCTTGAAGCCCGCAGCAATCACGGTGATCTTGACGGAGTCCTTCATCGTGTCGTCCTGCACGGCGCCGAAAATAATGTTGGCGTTTTCGTGCGCGGCTTTTTGGATGACGGTCGAAGCTTCGTGCACTTCGTGCAGCGTCAGGCTGGAGCTGCCCGAAATATTGATGAGGATGCCCTGCGCGCCCTGGATGGAATTGTCTTCGAGGAGCGGGCTGGCAATGGCGCGGTTCGCCGCGTCAATCGCGCGATTCGTTCCGGTGCCAACGGCGGTGCCCATAACCGCGTAGCCCTGGCCGTGCATGATGGCTTTCACGTCGGCGAAGTCGCGATTGATGATGCCGGGCACGGTGATGATGTCCGAGATGCCCTGGACGGCCTGGCGAAGAATGTCGTCGGCGATGCGGAACGCGTCGAAAAAGCTGGTACCGCGCTCGACGGTGTCCATCAGGCGCTCGTTGGGAATGACAATGACGGTGTCCACAGCGCCGATTAATTCCTGAAGCGCCTGCTCGGCCTGCATCATGCGGCGCTTGCCTTCGAAGACGAAGGGCTTCGTGACGACCGCGACGCTGAGCGCACCGAGTTCGCTCGCGAGCGAAGCGACTACGGGCGCGGCGCCGCTGCCTGTGCCGCCGCCAAGGCCGGAGGTGATGAAAATCATGTCCGAGCCTTCGAGCGCTTCGATAATTTTGTCCGTGTCCTCGAGCGCGGCTTTGCGGCCGACCTCAGGATTGGCGCCTGCGCCGAGCCCCTTGGTGAGCTTCGCGCCGAGTTGCAATTTCGCCGGAGCCTGGCAGAGCTTCAGCGCCTGCAAATCAGTGTTGGCGGCGATGAATTCGACGCCTTCGAGCTTCGCCCGAATCATGCGGTTGACCGCGTTGCAACCGCCCCCGCCCACACCAATGACTTTGATTTTTGCCGGCTGCAATTCCTCGCTGAAGCTCATGCGAATTCCCGCGTCTTTTCCCGTCATGTTTTATCGGCCTCCTTCACGTTCGGCGCCCCGCGGGCTGGGTCACGAAGCGCCTGCGAACATGGCTTTCAATTTGGATACGAATGTCCCTGAGCGTTGCGGACCGGAACGGCGCGCCCTCGCGCCAGACAACACCAGTCCCACAACCGTGGCATACTCCGGTTGAGCTACTTGTTCCGGAAGGTCCGCCAAACCTTTAGGCTCCGCGATGCGCACGGGCAAATGGAACGATTGCTCGATGAGGTCATCGAGGCCGCTCAACTGCGCGCCGCCGCCGGCGAGTATGAATCCGGCAGGCATCTGGCCGTCCAGCCCGGCGCGTTGGAGGTCGTCGCGGATGAACGAGAGCAGTTCCATGGCGCGAGGCTCGATGATGTCGGTAAGCATGTGCGGGAAAATCTGGCGAGGCGGGCGGTCGCCGACGCTGGCAATTTCGAGCGCGCCATTGTCTTTCAGAAATGCCGAAGCTGCCCACCCGTGGCGGCGCTTGATGCGCTCGGCTTCAGGAATCGGCGTGCGCAGTCCCACCGCAAGATCGTTGGTGAAATGGTCGCCGCCAATGGGGACCACGCCGATGTGGCGAACCACGCCGCCGCCGTAAGCGATGATTTCGGTGGTACCGCCGCCAATATCGAGCAAGCAGCAGCCCAGGTCGCGCTCGTCTTGCGTGAGGCAGGCTTCCGCGGAAGCGAGCGGCTCGAGCACAGTGTCGCTGATGAGAATGCCCGCTTTGTTCGCGGCAGTGACGAGATTTTGCGACGCCGCGATGGAAGAAGTGACGACGTAAACGTTGGCGACGAGGCGCTGGCCGACCATGCCGATGGGATCGCGAATGTTGTCCTGCATGTCAACGATGAATTCGTGGGGAAGGACGTGAAGGACTTCGCGATCTTCGGGAAGAGATATATTGCGCGCGGCATCCACGGCGCGGCGGACGTCTTCGCGCTCGATGTCGCGGGGCCGCGGACCGAGCGTGATGCCGCCGCGGCTGTTCACGCCGCGCACGTGATGCCCGGCGACGCCGATGAGCGCTTCTTCGACGGGAATGTTGGCCACGCCTTCGGCTTCTTCGACGGCGCGGCGAATAGAGCTCACCGTGGAATCGAGATTGACGATGAGTCCCTTGCGCAAGCCTTTGGATTCGGCCGCTCCAAGAGACAGAAACTTTACGATCTCGCCTTCGATTTCGGCGATGAGGATGGAAGTTTTTGTGCTGCCTATGTCGAGCCCAACCAGGTATTTGTCTTTCTTCGCCAAATCCGCAGCCCTCAGTCGAATCTATTTTGTTCTTGCGGCCATCGCGCCCGCGTTGGTGTCGGGATTCACGACCACTTGCCGCGTGTACTGCAAATCAATGGACTGGACCCGGCCGGTATGGGCCTGCCACTGCGCAAAATTGTCGACGAGCATCTTGAACTTGCCGGAAAAATCGCTCGAGCCGAAATGGACGGTGACGGCTTGCGTGTCGGTGGGGCTGGCGAGCCCGGTCAGGACCACGCGCAGGTCTTTAGGAATCGAGAGGTCCACTTCACTGACGGCTTGCGACGCGCCGCCGCGCACAAGCTCGATATCTTTCATAAATTCCTGAAACAACTGCATGCGCTTCTCACGTTGATCTCGCGGCAAGTCGTCGGAGACGCCCGTGACGACTGGAAATTGATAATCTGTATCTTGAGGGCGATCAAGGATCGCGCCGTGAGGATCAATCAGCTCGACCTCGTTGCCATTGCGTGCAAAAGCGACGGGAGTGCGTTCCGTGAGTTCGACGCGAATGCGATTGGGAAGAATCCGGTGCACGGTCGCCGATTCGACCCAGGGAATTTGCTCGAGCTGACCGCGGCGCGCGTCTAGCGGAATTTGCAAGACGCTGTGATTGCGGTCTTGCGCGAACGGCCGGAGCACAGCTTCGCGGGCGACCACGTGATTGCCGTTCAATTCGATTTGCTCGGGCTTGAGCAGCAGCATGGATGGCGAATAAAGAAGAAATCTCGTGCCGTAATACGCGCCGGCAGATATGGCGACGCCGGTTGCGGTGACGACCAGGAACCGGCGGTAGAACGTCCAGCCGCGGCCGCTGAGTTTCTTGCGGCGGATTTCGACGGGCTTTTGACGGCGCAGGTAGCGCGGCTCTTCGTCGGCAACCAGTTCGGGCCGGTAACGCTCGTTGGCCTCGGTAGCCGCGGTGGCGTTCCGCTGCATGGGCTTTAAGCGTTCCAAACGACCACCTCGTTTTCCAAGGCCACGCCGTAGGCTTTCTGGACACGCTCGCGCACGTCGGCAATCAGCGCCAGCATCTCTCTGGCGGATGCGCGGCCCGTGTTTACAAAAAAATTAGCATGACGGTCACTCACGCGCGCGTCGCCGACGGAGAGGCTCTTGAGTCCCAATTCATCAATCATACGGCCCGCGGATGCGCCGGGAGGATTTTTGAAGATGCAGCCGGCGCTTTTTTGCCCAAGCGGCTGACTGGAGCGCCGTTTTTCGTTGCAGATACGAATGCCTTTTAGAATTTCGTTGTACGGTTTGGAGGGTAGTTCCAATATCACTGCGAGCATCATATCATCAGCCGCAAAAGAAGTGTGGCGA
>DATEGO010000126.1:0-99601 GCA_035280065.1 Candidatus Acidiferrum sp. | reverse complement strand
CGTTCCCGGCGCGGACAAGGCAAAGTTCGATGCAGCAGTGAAAAATGCGGAGACAGGCTGCCCGGTTTCCAAGCTCTTTAGGGCGGAGATCAGCGTCAACGCGCGGCTGGTTTCGTAAAGATTTCGAAGCCGTCCCATCGGGCGTTCTTACGAACTGAGGCAAGCGAGTACAATGCCGCACATGATTCCAGCGCCGGGCGCCTTCGCTTTGGGTGTCGCAATCTTCGTGATTGTGGTGTGGGACGCATTTGAAGCCATCATTCTTCCGCGTCGTGTTACGCGGAGATTCCGCCTCACGCGCGTGTTTTACAAATTCACCTGGAAGAACTGGAAGCTGGCCACCGGAATCATTCCTTCGCGCAAGAAGCGGGAGACGCTGCTCAGCTTTTATGGGCCGCTGTCACTGCTGGTGTTGGTGGGCGTGTGGGCGCTTGGCCTCGTGCTGGGATTCGGCCTGATGCAGTACGGGGCGGGATCTGCAGTCAACATCACAGGTGGCCAACCAGGATTTGCGATGGACGTCTATCTCAGCGGGACGACTTTTTTCACGCTTGGGCTTGGAGACGTCGTGCCGCGGACCGGCTTGGCACGCCTCCTCGTCGTTACAGAGGCCGGGTTCGGGTTTGGCTTTCTTGCTGCGGTTATCGGCTACTTGCCATTCATCTATGGATCGTTTTCAAAACGCGAAGTGAATATTTCCCTGCTGGATGCACGAGCCGGAACGCCACCGACCGCTGGAGAACTTCTTCGCCGCCACGCCTATCCGGGAGGCAGCGAGGCGCTGCGGCAGCTTTTCAAGGATTGGGAATTGTGGGCAGCTGAGCTGATGGAGAGCCATCTCTCGTATCCGGTGCTAGCGTTCTTCCGCTCGCAGCATGACAACCAATCGTGGATTGGCGCGCTGGCCGCGATTTTAGATAGCTGCGCGCTGGTCAAAGTGGCAGTTCAGGATACCTGCCGGCGGCAGGCGGAGTTGACCTTCGCCATCGCGCGCCACGCTGCTGTTGACCTTTCGCAAGTCTTTAAGATGCGGCCGCGCGCGCTTCCCCACAATCGCCTTCCCGCCGAGGATGTGAAGCGGATTCGCGACATGTTTGTGCAACACGGAATGAAAGTAGTCGACCTCGAAGAAATGGCGGAAAGGCTCGCAGAGCTGCGGAACATGTACGAGCCCTATCTTTTCGCCCTGGCGGAGTATTTGAGCTTATCTTTGCCGTCGTGGATTCCTGCGGCGAAAGGGAAAGACAATTGGCAGACCACCGCTTGGGGCCGTTCAGCTGGACTTGTGGAAAGGGAAGGGGCGGCGATTGGCGCCGACGATCATTTTTAGTCCTTCGTTCCTATTCTTCGGTTCCTGGTTTTCTTCGTATGGCGCGCGGGATTTGCGTGTCCTATTGAATTCAGTGGAGAGAGATCATGAAAGCCATTCTTGTTCGTCAATTTGGCGGCCCGGAAGTCTTGAAACTCGAGGAAGTGCCCACGCCCAAGCCTGCGGCCGGGCAAGTGCTCGTGCGTATCCACGCGGCAGGCGTGAATCCTTACGACACGTACATGCGCACTGGCACTTACGCGCAAAAACCGCAGCTTCCGTACACGCCGGGCTCGGATGGCGCGGGAGTGATTGAGGCCGTAGGCGAAGGCGTGAAAAAAGTGAAGCCGGGCGACCGCGTATATACGGCCAAGACTGTCACTGGCGCTTATGCCCAGTATGCACTGACGTTGGAAGAACAAGTGCATCCGCTGCCGGCGAAAATTAGCTTCAGCCAGGGCGCGGGCGTCTGGGTGCCTTACGGGACCGCATATCATGCACTGTTTCATTCGGCGAAGGCACATGCCTCTGAGACAGTTTTGGTGCACGGTGCGAGCGGCGGCGTGGGCAGCGCAGGTGTGCAGATGGCGCACGCGATGGGGCTCACCGTTTTTGGCACAGCCGGGACGGCCAAGGGGCTCGACTTGGTAAAGCGCGAAGGCGCGCATCAGGTTTTCGGGCACAGCAAGGCGGGTTACCACGAAGAAATCATGAGAGCGACCGGCGGGCGGGGCGTGGACATTATTCTAGAAATGCTCGCGAACGTGAATCTGGCGACGGATTTGAAACTCCTGGCAATCAATGGGCGAGTCATCATCATAGGCAACCGTGGGGAAATCACCATTAATCCGCGGGACCTCATGGCGCGGCGCGCCTCGGCTTGCGGATTCACGCTTTGGGCCATCACTCCGGAGGAAGAAGCGGACATTCATGCCGGGCTGATTGCGGGTTTAGAAAATGGCACGTTGCGCCCCGTGGTGGGCAAGGAGCTGCCGCTGGCTGAAGCCGCGCGTGCCCACAAGGAAATTCTCGAGCCAGGCGCCGCAGGAAAAATCGTCCTCGTGCCTTGACCCCTTGCAAGCGCAACGATTTTGCTTCCTGAGGGGTTCAGCAACGGCCGAAATTCTGTTTTATAATTGGGGTTCGCCAGAAATGACGCGAAGCAATCTATAACTGCAGGACCCGCTATCGTGTACGCTGCCCTCACACTCACAATCTTTCTCGCGCAGCAGAGCGCCGTGAGCCGTTTTTTTCACAGGCTTACTGACAAAACGTTTAGCGGCATTTATCACGCCAATGCCTTCGACCTGGCCATGATGATTCCCTACTTTATCGTGCTGCTGGTGCTGGCGATGTACGGGCTTCACCGCTACTGGCTGGTGTACGACTATTTCCAGTATTCGAGGAATGTGCCGCCACCGCCGCCCCCGGTAACGAACTGGCCACGCGTCACGGTGCAACTGCCGATCTTCAATGAACGCTACGTGATTGAGCGACTGACAGAAGCAGTCGCACGCTTCGACTATCCGAGGGAGTTGCTCGACGTTCAGGTGCTTGATGATTCCACAGATGAAACGCAGGAGGTTGCTCGCGCCTGTGTGGAACGCCACGCAGCGCAGGGCATGCCTATCACATATATTCATCGCTCGAATCGCGAAGGCTACAAAGCTGGCGCCCTGGAAAATGGCTTGAAAACGGCGAAGGGCGAATTCGTAGCGATCTTTGACGCCGATTTCATTCCCGAACCGGATTTTCTCCGGCGCACCATTCCGTATTTCCTGAATCCCGATGGCGGCGAAAACATCGGGATGGTGCAAACGCGGTGGACGTATCTGAACAGCGATTATTCGCTGCTGACGAACGTCGAGACGATTCTTCTCGACGGCCACTTCGTGGTCGAGCATGGCGCGCTTTCGCGGCGCGGCACGTTTTTCAATTTCAACGGCACCGCGGGCGTGTGGCGGCGCAGAGTGATTGACGACGCGGGAGGCTGGCAACACGATACTCTGACCGAAGACACAGATCTTTCTTATCGCGCGCAGCTTAAAGGCTGGAAGTTCCTGTATCTCCCGCAAATCGAATGCGCTTCCGAACTGCCCGTGGACATGAACGGCTTCAAATCGCAGCAAGCGCGCTGGGCCAAAGGGTTGATGCAGACAGCGAAAAAAATCCTTCCCAAGGTTTTCAAAGCGGATGTGCCGTGGCACATCAAGGCCGAAGCGTTTTTTCATCTCACGGCCAACATCAGCTATCCGCTGATGATTGTGCTGTCCACGATGCTCCTGCCGGTGATGATCGTGCGCTTCCAGCAGGGCTGGTTCCAGATGCTGCTGATCGACCTCCCTCTGTTTCTGGCCTCGACCTGCTCCATTTCGAGCTTCTACCTGGTAGCGCAAAAGGAGCTGCGGCCGAAAACGTGGTGGCGCACATTTCTGTACATGCCGTTTGTGATGGCTACCGGCATTGGTATTTCCGTGCGCAACGCGCAAGCGGTGATCGAAGCCATTGTGGGAAAGCAAACAGAATTTGCGCGGACGCCAAAATTCAAGATTGAAGGCAAAACCGGCACGTTCGCGAAAAAATCCTACAAGAATAAAGCCGGATGGATTCCATACGCAGAGGTTCTATTGGGGATCTATTTTTCGTTAACCGTAGTGTACGCCATCACCAACGACAACTACGGCACCGTGCCGTTTCTGCTGCTCTTCGTTTGGGGCTATCTCTACACCGGCGTCATGTCGCTTGGGCAAACGTATTTCGCGCATTTGCGCTTTGGCGTAAACGCGCCCGAGATGCGGCCGGCGGCTTCCGGCGCGCCTGGGTTCTAATTGGATTAGCCGCGCCCCGATCCCTTGGAGGCTTCCCCTTTCACGCATAAACTCTGCTTCCATGGAACCTAACCTTGAGGAGAAGTGTTTTCAAAACGAGAGCGTGACCTTGCACGCCGTTGTCTCCGGGCCAAAGGATGGCCCGGTCGCTGTGCTTCTGCATGGCTTTCCCGAGTTTTGGTTCGGGTGGCGGAAGCAAATCGAGCCGCTCGCGGCTGCAGGATTTCGCGTCATCGTGCCGGACCAGCGCGGGTACAACCTGAGCAGCAAGCTGCGCGGCGTGGCTTCGTACGCGTTGCCAGAACTAGTCTCCGATGTCATAGCTATCGCCGACCAGCTTGGGCAGCAGAAAATCTATCTCGCAGGCCACGATTGGGGCGCGGCCGTCGCCTGGAGCACCGCTCTGTTGCACCCCGAAAGGATCGCGAAACTTGCCATAGTAAACGTGCCTCATCCTTCGGTCATGCGTCGCTACCTCTATACGCGGCTTCCGCAGACGCTGCGAAGCTGGTACATCTTTTTTTTCCAGATTCCCTGGCTGCCGGAAGCGCTCTTATCCGCTTTCACTTTTCGAGGCGCCACTCGGGCGCTGATAGGGTCCAGCCGCCCTGGCACGTTTTCTGCGGAGGACCTGACCCAATATCGTGCAGCGTGGTCGCAGCCTGGCGCTCTTACGGGGATGATCAACTGGTATCGCGCAGCCATTCGTTATCGAATTCCGTTTCCGGACCGTACCGTGCGCGTGCCCACTCGCATTTTATGGGGCGAGCGCGACAGGTTCCTTATGGCGGAAATGGCTCACGAAAGCCTCCGCTATTGCGCTAAAGGCGAACTTTTCACTTTCGCCGAGGCCAGCCACTGGCTCCAGCACGAGGAGCCGGAAAAAATATCTCAGCACCTTGTAAGTTTTTTTCAATCGTAGCGGTAATCCCCCTTTGCTTCGGCTACAATCACACGTCTGCGAAACAAGACGCGCTTGGTTTTAGAAAAGCCTGCGCCCTGCGGGTGTGGACAAATCTGTGATGCTGAGGTGCATGCATGAGTGGTCGTAAGTGGATGGTCGCGGCGGTTCTGGCCCTCAATTTTGCTGTGTATGTGAGTTCGACGGAAGCACAGGAGCGGCGCGAACGCGAACCGAACAGTGTCTACGCCGGGCGCCGCACGAGGCTGGCTTCCCAAGTCGACGCACCCGTCATCTTGTGGGGCTTCACCGGACGCGAAGAAATTTCCCAGGACTACATCTTCGCGCAAGAAGAGAATTTCTATTATTTGACGGGCCATAACGAGGAAGGTGCAGGACTGATCCTTCTTCCTGCAACTCAAAACTCTGGAACCACCGCAGGTGCATCGTGGAATGGACCGCGAGAAATCCTTTTCCTCCCGGCCAAAAATCCGGGCAAGGAAAAATGGAACGGCGTCCGCATGTCACCTTCGGATCCAGGCGTCGAGGCGCGCACGGGCTTCACCGGTGTAAAGCCCTTCCCTGAGATGCGTGCAATGGTCGAAAACCTCGCCAAGCTCGACTCGGCGTTCTACACCATTCTTCCCTACGACAAAGAACTCGGCGGGTACCCGCACGAGAAAGAAGTCGTGGACTGGCTCCAGCTTGCTGCGCCGAAGGCGACACTAAAAAACGTTCGCGCGCAGATCGCTGGGATGCGCCCGGTCAAGTCTCCCGGTGAAATTGCTTTCCTGAAGCAGGCCATTGAGCTCACAGTGGATTCTCACCTCGAAGCCATGAAAATGATGCGTCCGGGCCTGTATGAATATCAGGTGGGCGCAAAAATGGTGGAAGTGCATTCCATGGGCGGCTCCGAACGAGAAGGCTATGCGCCGATTGTCGGCGCAGGGCCAAATTCAACGGCGCTCCATTACGACAAGCTTTCGCGAAAGATCGAAAATGGCGACATCGTGGTCCTCGACGTCGGCGCGCAGTACTCCGGCTATTCCGCGGACATTACGCGCACCATTCCCGCGAATGGCAAGTTTACGGCTCGCCAGCGGGAAATCTACGAAATCGTTCTTGGCGCACAAAACGCCGCGCTCGCCGCCATCAAGCCCGGAGCGCATTTCTCCTGCAAAGGCAAAAAAGACGGGCTGATGAATATCGCCTACGACTACATCAACTCACATGGAAAGGACCGCGAAGGAAGGCCCCTTGGCCAGTATTTCATCCACGGACTGGGACATAACATTGGGCTCAACGTGCACGATCCAGGCGATTATTGCAGCCCGCTGCAGCCTGGGATGGTAGTCACGGTAGAGCCGGGCATTTACATCCCGGAAGAAAACCTTGGCGTGCGGATTGAAGACGACGTGCTGATCACAGACTCCAGCTACAAACTGCTGAGCGAGCGGCTGCCACGCAATCCGGATGAAATTGAAAAAATAATGGCCGATGCCCGGGAACGGCATGCACATGGGCACAGGCCGGTAGGGGAAGATTCCAATGCTTCTCCGAGCAGTGGAGCAGTCGAAGAAATTATGAACCTCATTGCGAAATATACGAAATCCATTGATGCAGCCGACCCGAACCTGGCCTCGCAAGTCTGGTGGGATTCTCCTGAAGCGTCGTTCATTCATCCTTTGGGCCATGAACATGGCTTTGAGCAGATCAAAGAGAACGTATATAAGCGCCTGATGGGCGGGATGTTCTCTAAGCGGAAGCTGAGCGCTCACGACATTGCTGTGCAAGTGCTTGGTGACGCTGCAGTGGCGGAATTCTACTGGGATTTCTCAGCCAAGCTCCGAAAAGATGGCTCTCCAATTGCAACTCATGGCCGGGAAACCCAGGTTTATCGAAAGACGCAAGAGGGCTGGCGGCTGGTTCACGTTCATTATTGCGGAATGCCTGTTGCAGCAGAAGGCCAGGGCTCTGAGAAAAAATCGTTAGCAGGCGGATGATTGACCGCGCAGAAGAGGGGCCTTTATACTGGATGTCCGCGCCGGCAGAGAGAATTGTACCGGCGTGCCTCGAGCCTGCCAGCAGCAGGCTGGTCATTCCGGATGCGGCCACATTCCTGGCCCGCCTGAATTTCCGAAATCGAAACTTCTTAGGGAGCATATGAGCAGCGTCAAGGCCACACAACTTCGCCCCGGCATGGTCATCCAGCACGAGGGCCAGCTTTTCACCGTGTTCAGCACAGAACATCGGACGCCCGGCAACAAGCGCGGGTCCATGCAAACGCGCATGAAGAACCTCAAGACCGGAGCGATCATTGACTACAGGTTCCGCGCCGAGGAATTTGTCGAGCGCGCGATCCTGGATGAAATCGAGTTCGAATACCTCTACAGCGAGGGCGACGACTTTCACTTCATGAACACACAGACCTACGAGCAGATGCACCTCACACGCGAGCAACTCGGCGAAACGGTCTACTACCTCATCCCCAACACCGTGGTGAGTGTGGAATTCTTTGATAGCAAGCCCATTGGCGTCGCCTTGCCGGACACCATGGATCTGAAGGTGACTCAGACTGAGCCAACGCTGCAAAAGGCCACTGCCAGTGCGGTGATGAAACCAGCGACGCTCGAAACAGGTTTGGTCGTACAAGTTCCGCCATTTGTGAATGAAGGCGACAAGATCAAGGTGGATACTTCAGAAGCGCGCTATGTGCAGCGCGTGGAATAGTTTTTGATTTCCGCCTCCGCAGCTAATTTCAGCGCAAGCCGGAATTAGAAGAGGCCGAAGGGCGTCCCGGTGAAACCGGGGCGCCTCTTTTTTTTTGCGGCACGAAGCCTTTGAATTCTGGCACGCTCGACTTTCTCTCCCGGCTGGGGCCTAGTCTCTTCCGCCAGAACTGGCGATCGATTTTTCGCCGGGAGGATGCGGGCCAAACACGCGATCGAAGATGGCGTCCACATAGCGAAGCTGGCGATTCAGATCGAACGTGTGCGCCAGCGCTTTCGCATCGAGATATTTTGTAATGCACTTGTCAGCGGCAACGCGCTCGCGGAAACTGCTATCCGATTCCCAAGCAGCCATCGCATTTTCCTGCACGGCTTTATAGGCCTCGTCGCGCGGCATGCCACTCTCCACCAGGTCTTGCAGCAATTGACCTGAAAAAACCAGGCCGTTGGTGGATTCGAGATTGCGCAGCATGCGCTCCGGAAACACACGCATGTCCCCGACGATAGTGATCATCTTCGAAAGCATGTAATCCACGAGAATCGTGGAATCGGGGAGAATCACGCGCTCGACAGAGCTGTGTGAAATATCTCGCTCATGCCACAGTGCCACGTTTTCGAACGCGGCCAGCATGTTGGAACGCACCAGGCGGGCGAGACCGCAGATTTGCTCGCAAGTCACTGGATTGCGTTTGTGCGGCATAGCCGAGCTGCCGCGCTGCCCTTCGCTAAACGGTTCTTCGGCTTCGCGTACTTCCGTGCGTTGCAGATGCCGGATTTCCAAGGCGATACGTTCGAGCATCGCGCCGATATTTGCCAGAGCGCTGAGATACTGCGCGTGGCGGTCACGCTGAATCACTTGAGACGCCACCGGAGCGACGCCCAACCCAAGCCGCTTGCAGATGCGCTCTTCGATTTCCGTGCCGAGATGCGAAGCCGTGCCCACGGCGCCGGAAACCTTCCCCACCGCCATTTGCGCAGCGGCATTGCGAAATCGCTCGATGTTGCGCTGGTTTTCAGAGAACCAATTGGCGATTTTCAGGCCGAAGGTAATGGGTTCGGCGTGAATGCCGTGTGTGCGGCCAATCTGGGGCGTGTGGCGAAATTCGTGCGCGCGGAGGTCAAGAATTTCTCCAAACATCACCAGTTGACGCTCGATCAACTTCGACGCATCACAAACCTGCAACGCCTGCGCCGTGTCCACCACGTCATTCGACGTCATGCCATAGTGCAGCCAGCGCGCCGCCGCGGGATCGCCAATCGATTCGCCTACGGCCATGGTAAACGCGATGACATCATGCTTTACTTCTGCTTCTAACTCGTGAATGCGCGCAACGTCCACCTTGGCACGAGCACGAATCGCCGCAGCCGCTTCCTTCGGCACCTGACCCGCTTCCGCCAAAGTCTCGGCAGCAGCAATTTCCACCTCAAGCCACTTCGCGAAGCGGTTCGCGTCGCTCCAGACATGGCCCATCTCGAGGCGCGTGTAGCGTGGAATCAATTCTTTCTCCTGCAAAGCATTAACTGAAATCTGACGACTTCCGCGAGTCCCTATCTTCATCATACCGCAACAAGCGTTGCCCTTCGGCCATGGACCCGAAGCTCGCGCAACCTGGACTGTGGTACCACAAACGACCGGTTTGGGCTAACTTGTTGGTCTGACAGCCCTTAGCGCCTCCTAACCGCAGGGGCAGAATCCTGTCTAATGATTCGAATGCAGCCGAGCGTCGAGAACACCCAGACCATCGCTGACAGCGACGCCTTCGCCGTGGAACGCACGCTCGCCGGCGACCGGGATGCTTTTCGCGTGCTCGTCGAGCGGCACAGCCACAATGTTTTTCGGCTGGCTTACCGCATGACGCGGAACCGGCCCGATGCCGAGGAAGTGGTCCAGGAGGCGTTCTTGCGCGCGTATCAGAAGCTCGGAAAGTTTGAGGCGCGGGCAAACTTTGGGACTTGGGTCTATCGCATCGCGGCCAACTACGCCATTGACCGCATGCGGCAGCGCAAGAAGGAAGAAGCTCGCAAGGCCGAGCCGGCGGTCCATGAAGAAGGAATGGAAAACGATCCTGTGACATCGGTGCCCGATGACGCGCCAACGCCAGAACGTTTGACGCAAAACATTGAGTTACGAAAACAGATGGAGATTGCGCTCGCCGCGCTCTCTCATTCGGAGCGGACCGCGTTCGTAATGCGACACTGGGAAGGCTGCGCGATCGAAGAAATCGCGCAAGTACTGAAATCAAGTTCGGGTGCGGCGAAGAACACCGTTTTTCGTGCGGTACAGAAATTGCGGTTGGCTCTGCAACCCTTCGTGGGAAGAGGGACGCAAGCCAGAGCGATGGGAACGGAATCATGAAACACATGACCGAGGAAGAATTGATTGCTTACAAGGAAGGCGTGGCCGCCCAACGGGCCGTCATCGCGCAACACTTGGCGGCTTGCCAAGAATGCCGGGTGGAGCTAGAACGCATCGAAGCCGTGCTCGCCGCGCTCGATACGCTGCCCGTACCCAATCCCGGCGACGACTATGGCCGGCATGTGTGGCAGCAGATTGCGCCGCGCTTGCCGGAGAGACCGGCCCGCTGGTGGCAAGAGTGGCTCGAACCCAAACGGCTGGGAACTCTTGCAGCCGTGGCAGCATTGCTTATTTTGGCCTTCCTCGCTGGACGTTTCACGCCGCGTGGTCCAGAAGTGGATGTGACTGCCACTAAAGAACAAATTCGCGAGCGCGTTCTAGTCGTCGCGGTGGGCGATCATCTCAGCAAGTCCGAAATGTTTCTCGTCGAGCTTTCCAATGCGCAACCTAACTCCTCGTCGGAGAAACTCGTCAATATTTCAGCCGAGCAACGCAGAGCCGAAGATTTGCTCGAAGAAAACCGTCTTTACCGGCAAACAGCTCTTCAGGAAGGCGACAAAGTGATGGCCAGCACTCTCGATGACCTCGAGCGCTTCTTGCTCGATGTCGCCAACAGCCCGGATGAAATCACTCCGGTGCAACTGGAAAAGATTCGCCAAAAGATCGAGGCGCGCGGAATTCTGTTCAAAGTTCGGGTGGTCGGCAGGGAGCTCCAGGAACGGCAAAAAGCCACAACGCCCGCCCCGGCGCAGAATGATTCTACGAAGATCGAAAGGAACAAAGCATGACCCAGCGGAATGTAGTGTGTAAGGCCACTTTGGTTTGGATCGCGTTTGCAGCGCTGCTCTTGTCCCCCGGAGGCGCGCGAGCGTCGAGGCTCTCGGCAATCCACCTCTCTGACAGGGGTTTTCTTCAGGATCCGCAAGATGCGCCGGATAGGGAGCAGGAGCGTCGTGATCGCGAGCAAGAAGCCCGTGATAGAGAACAGGAGAAGCGAGACAGAGAACAGGAAAAACGCGATCGCGAACAGGAAGCCCGCGATCGTGCCCAGGAAAAGGCCGAACGGCTGGAGGAACTCTACGACGAGGGCCACGAAGCGCTGGATGAGGACCGCTACGAGCAAGCCGAGGCGAAATTCAAGATGCTCGCAGACATGAACGGCCCGCGGACGGATGCGGCTCTCTACTGGAAAGCCTACGCCGAAAACCGACTGGGCAAGCGTGAAGCAGCGTTGACCACGCTGGCCGACATGAAGAAGCGCTTTCCGCAAACCCGCTGGCAAAGAGATGCAGACGTCCTGGGACTTGAAGTCAAGCAGTCCAGCGGACAACCGGTCAAGCCGGATCAGGGCGACGAAGAACTGAAGCTAATGGCGATTCAAGGATTGATGAACAGCGACCCGGAACGGGCCATGCCGCTACTCGAAAAAGTGATCAACGGCCCGGGCACGCCGCGGGAGAAATCGCGGGCATTATTTGTTTTGGCACAGAGTGGTTCCCCGCAAGGCCGCGAAATCATCGGAAGAATTGCAAAAGGCCAAAGCAATCCGGAGTTGCAGCGCGAAGCGATCAAATATCTGGGATTGTACGGTGGCGCTCAATCCCGGCAAATCATGGCGGAGGTTTACGCCTCAAACCCGGATGCTTCCGTAAGGCGCGCGATTCTTCGCGCTTACATGCTGGGAGGCGACAAGCAACACTTGTTTGCCGCCGCGAAAAGCGAGAAAGACGAATCGCTCCGTCGTGAAGCCATCCGCCAGCTCGGCTTGGTCCATGGAGTCAACGAACTCGAACAGTTGTATCAGACGGAAATCTCCACGGATCTTCGCCGGGAAATCCTCCAAGCGTTTTTCCTCGCTGGCGAATCCGGGAAGCTTGTGCAGGCCGCCCAATCCGAAAAAGATCGCCAGTTGCGCCTCGCAGCGATCCGCAACCTGGGGTTGATTCGCTCCGATGAATCGGGCAAAGCCCTTCAGACCATCTACAGCAAAGAGACGGACCGCGGACTAAAGGAGGAGGTGCTGAACGCCTATTTCCTTCAGGGAAACGCCGCGGCCCTTGTGGCCATTGCGCGCAACGAAAAAGACCCGGAACTCAAGAAAACCGCGGTTTCAAAGCTTTCGCTCATGCATTCCAAGGAAGCAACCGACTACTTGATGGAACTCTTGCAGAAGTGAGGTGGCACATGCATTCGGATGACAACCTATCGAAAGGACGCAGAGTCCTTGGCCTGGCAATGATTCTGGTGGGGACTTTCTGCACGACTTCACAGCTCTCGAAGGGTCACAGCCTTAGAACGGATTTTGGCCAAAGCCTCGCTTACGCTGCGCCCCTTCAAACGAATGACGACAAGCCTCGCGTGCAGAACGCCCAGGCGGAAACGCGCGCGGTTGCGGGGACACTCGAAGCGACCTTTCGTGGAATCCTCGCCCAGGCCGAGAAACCCGAATGGGTTGGCTACAGCGTGGATGAAATTACGGGTGATCGCAACATGTGTTGCGGCAACTGGAACGATGGAGCCGGCTGCGGCACGTGCAAGCTCGAAAACGATCATAACTGGACAAGCGGCTCGAAGAGAGACGACAACCAGGCCGGGGGCGCCATCAAGCTTGAAGGCTCGCGGCGGCTCGTCGTGCTCTTCCGCATCGAAGCCAAACAAGTCGACCGCATTCGCGTAGCCTCGGAAGACTGCACTCTGGATGCTGGAGGCCTTCCCTTCCTTTGGCTGACCGTCGTGAAACCTTCGGAAAGCGTGGCCCTGCTCACCACCTATGTTCAAGGAGCCGAGTTCGAGCGTCACGAACACCACAACATCGGCCAGGGTGCGTTGACCGCGATTGCTTTGCATGCCGACGCGTCAGCAGACCGCGCCATGGAATCTTTCGTGAAGCCGGGCGAGCGCGAAGAACTGCGCCGGCAGGCAGCGTTCTGGCTCGGTGTGGCACGAGGGAAAGAAGGATTGAGTGCACTGCAGCGTATGGCAAAGAACGATCCGAGTTCCGACGTCCGCGCCCATGTAACCTTTGCTCTGTCCGTCAGCCATGAACCCGGCGCGCTCGAGGAAATGATTCGCATGGCGCATGAAGACTCCAGCTCACACGTACGCGGGCAAGCGCTTTTCTGGCTGGCTCAAAAAGCTGGAAAGAAAGCTGTGGGCACCATCACCGGGGCCATCGAAAACGATCCCGACACTGACGTGAAAAAGAAAGCCGTCTTCGCCCTGAGCCAATTGCCCAAAGACGAAGGCGTTCCTAAGCTAATCGAGGTCGCACAAAACAACCGCAATCCCGAAGTGCGCAAGCAAGCCATGTTCTGGCTCGGCCAATCCAACGACCCCCGCGCTCTGCAGTTCTTCGAGCAAGTTCTGTTGAAGTAAACACAGCCAAGCGCCTCCTTGGCTTGCAATTTAGGCGCAGAAATTGAACGCCGCCTCAGAGTGTGAGAACATCAAGAAAAAGCATGACTCCGAAGCAGCGAAAACTCGCCTACGAATTGATCACCAACCCGCCTCCTGGAAGTGCTATTGCCGCCGCCAAGGAGTATGGAATTGACCTGACGTTGCTGGTAGAGAATTTGGATTTGACCGTGGCGGAGCGCCTGCGAAAGCTATATTCCGTTGCTACTTTTTTGGAAAAGATGCGCAAGAGCAGCAGCGTCAGCCAATGACGCCGAACTCGGAAAAATTCATCAACGTACTCAATCAGTTGGAGGTCGAATACATTGTAATCGGTGGAGTGGCCTTGGTAGCACACGGCTCGGCAAAGGCGACGTTCGATCTAGATGTTTGCTACAAACGCTCGAAAGACAACATTGAGAAACTCTGCCGCGCTCTCCAGCCATTTCATCCCAGGCTCCGCGGCGCTCCTCTGGACCTGCCCTTTCGATTTGATCCCAAGACTGTCACGGCTGGTCTCAACTTTACGCTTGCAACAGACTTGGGCGATTTCGATCTGCTGGGAGAAGTTGCAGGTCTCGGACTCTACGACGCCGTGTACAAGTCTTCTCAAATCAAGAAAGTTGAAAACATTGGCTGTAGAGTTCTTTCTCTTGACGGACTCTACCGAGCCAAATCCGCAGCCGGACGCGACAAAGATATAGAAGCGTTGAAAGAAATTAAGGGCCTCAAAGAGTTGAAAGAACGTCTCGGAGAGGAGTAGCCACAACCCAACCAGCGCTAGCGCAAGAGGTCTTCGAGCTGTACTCGCGCATCCGTCTTCACATCTCGATATTTCACAATAACGGCAGCCTGCAGCGACAGGCCCCACTTCGCTCCTGCGGGATGCGTCACAGCACGTGAACCCGGAACCACAATAGCTTCCTCCGGAATGACAAGCGGCTCCCCGTCAGTCGCCGTATAAACCGCTTCGCGTACCAGGTCATACACCGGAATCGACCGGTTGAGAATCGTCCCCGTCCCCAGCACTGCGCGCCGCTTCACTACCGTTCCCTCATAGACGCCGCAATTCCCGCCGACCAACACCTCATCTTCGATGATCACCGGCAGCGCCCCAGCCGGTTCAAGCACGCCTCCAATTTGCGCCCCCGCTGAAATGTGGCAGTTCTTGCCAACCTGCGCGCAACTGCCCACCAGCGCGTGCGAATCAATCATCGTGCCTTCGCCAACGAATGCACCCACGTTCACGAACATCGGCGGCATGCAAATCACTCCGCGGCCAATAAACGTTCCATCGCGAATGCTGGATCCCCCGGGCACAATGCGCACTCCATCCGACATCACGAAACTTCTCACCGGATAGGTCGCCTTGTCGAAAAATGGCTGCTTCGCCGCGTCAATGGACATGTCGGCGATGGCGCCCATGCGAAAGCCGAGAAGGATTCCCTTCTTCACCCAGGCGTTCACCCGCCAGCCCGATTTTGCAGAAGCGCATGGCTCCGCCGCGCGGATTTCGCCGCGGTTCAGCGCAGCTTTGAAATTGCGGAAAAGCCGATGATGTTCCTCTTCGTAGTGCTTGAGAGCTTGGTCGAATAGCTTCTCAATGAGCGACGGCTGCATGCGATCTCTCGCGGGCATGCGCGGCCGCTTCGCGTGAGACGAGTCCCAGCGATTCCAGCGCCGCGCGGATGCGCGTTCGATTTTCCGCTTTCGGCGGCACGAGTGGCAAGCGCCACACCGGCTCGAGCAGTTCCATTTCCGCCAGCGCCGCCTTTACAGGGATGGGATTCGATTCCACGAAGTTGATCTCCATCAGTGCATGGTAGCGCCGGTGAATCTCTCGTGCCCCGTCAAAATCGCCTCGTAACGCCTGCCGAGTAAGATGCGCCATTTCTGCTGGAATCTCATTCGACACGACGGAAATCACTCCGCGCCCGCCCAGCGCCATCAGCGGCAGCGTGATGGAGTCATCGCCGGAAAGAACGATGAAGTCGTCGGGAACAGAATTGAGAATGGCCGCCATCTGCGAAATATTTCCGGAGGCTTCCTTGATACCCACAACGTTCTCGATTTCCGCAAGCCTCTTCACCGTCGTCGGCTCGATGTTCACTCCCGTCCGCCCCTGCACGCTGTAGAGAATAATCGGCAGCGACACGGCCTCGGCGATCGCTCGAAAGTGCTGATACAGCCCTTCCTGGGTCGGCTTGTTGTAATACGGCGTGACCGAAAGAATGCCGTCCGCACCGAGATTTGCGAGTTCACGCGCGAGGGAAATCACTTCCATCGTATTGTACCCACCCGCCCCCGCAAGAACCGGAACCCTCCCCTTCGCCAACTTGACCGCGATCTCCACGACGCGAAGATGCTCCTCGTGGGTCAGAGTGGGGCTCTCCCCTGTCGTCCCGCAAGGAACCAGAAAGTCGATTCCCGCCTTAATCTGACGCTGTATCAGTCCTTGCAACGCACTTTCGTCCAGAGAACCGTCGCGTCGAAACGGTGTGACCAGCGCTGTGCCCGTGCCTATAAAACGAGTGCCAGTAACCATTTTTCTCTTCTCCTGGGTAACCTTATTTTACCGAGGGCCAGGTCTTGCGGCTGGGATGCCGCTCCAGAGAATCCTCAACTCAACTCGCTGAGGATCTCTCGAAACTCAAAAACTCCTTGCTTGCCGGCCACCCATCGCGCCGCGCGCAAAGCCCCGCGCGCAAAGCCTTCGCGGCTCCGCGCCGTGTGCCGCAGCGTTATGGTATCCGCCGCCGAATCAAACCCAATCTCATGAGTGCCCGGATGCGCTCCGGCGCGATTCGCCGTCAGAGTCAGCGCGCGTTTGTAACCGGATGCTCGGATTTGTTCCGCAAGTTTCTTCAGAGTGCCGGAAGGCGCGTCCTTTTTCGCAGAGTGGTGAATCTCCCATCCCCACGCTTCGTATTCCGGATACTTGGCGAAAAAGCACGCCGCGTGCGCCACCGCTTGCATAAATACATTCACGCCCACAGAAAAATTCGGACTGTACACGAGCCCGGTTCCCGCCGCGAGCACCGCTTCGTTAATCGCCGGCAGTTGCTCGTACCATCCTGTGGTGCCGCAAATCGCGTTAATGCCCAGCGAAGCGAGCCGGCGCAAGTTGTCTGGCGCGGCATCCGGCGTCGTGAATTCCACCGCAGCATCGATTCCACGCAAAGATTCCTCGGTAACCACAGCATTGTGCAGATTATTTCCGCGGCCGAACTTCGCACGGACCTCGAATCCGTACTCCGGAGCAAGCTGCGCGATCAGGCACCCCATCTTCCCGCAGCCCACAATGCCAAGGCCGAGGCTCATGCCACACTCCTCCGCCCCGTGGCCAACAATTGCGTGGTCATACGCGCGTAAATCTCCACCGCGTCGCACAATTCTTTCTTAGGAATGCGTTCCTCCGCCGTGTGCGCCACGTGAATGCTCCCCGGCCCGATCAGAAACGGTTCGCCCCACGCGTCATTGAACGTTGGAATATCCGTCGTAAACGCAACCACCGTCGCCGGCAGTCCTTCGAATTTGTTCAAGCGAATCGCCGGAGTATGTAACACCTCGCGCGCCTCCGCGCGTCCCGCCACCGCCGTGGTCACAGCCTGTCGTAGGGTGGTAGGATCCCCGACCGTACGAAACATTACTTCCGCTTCCGCATAATCGGCCACCACGTTCGGCGCGCGGCCGCCGCCAATAGTGCCGATATTCAACGTGCTTCGCCCCAATAGCGGGTCTTCTTGCAGCGGAATCGCGCGAATATCCTGAATAACATCTAGCAATGTGTGAACCGCCGAATGCCCGAGTTCGGGATAAGCCGAATGCGCCAACTTGCCTCGCGCCGTAATCTCGTAACGCAAAGCGCCCTTCGAGCCGAGCGCCAGCTGATTCTCTGTCGGCTCGCCATTAATCAAAAACCGCGATCCCTGCGGATTCGCCGCCGCCACTCTTGCCCCTGCGCTGTTCCGTTCTTCGCCCACCACAAACAACACTCCAAAATTGCGCGTTCCCGCTGTGAGCAATCTCTCCGCCGCCGTAACCATCGCCGCGATGATTCCTTTCGCATCGCAAGCTCCCCTCCCAAAAATGAAACTCTCATCCTCGCTCGAACCAAAAAAAGGAGGCACCGTATCCATGTGCGTCGAGAGCGTCACCACAGGTTCGTCCCACTTTGCAAAAAGATTGTCGCGGTTCGGCTCCGCCGGCATGCGGCTGACGCGCCCGTTGCTTCGCGCCGCCAGCGCCGACAAATGGGCAAACAGGTAGTCCCCCACGTTTTTCTCGTGGTTTGTCGTGGACTCGATGTCCACCAGCGCGCGCGTCAATTCGAACAGCTGCACGGTCGCCTTTTCTGTCCGTCTTTTTCTGGAGAAAGCGAAACGAAAGGAGGGAACCGCGAAAGAATGCGCTCGGGTTTGCCGCCTCTCGATAGCGCTTCATCCGCGCGGCCGCTAAGGCCGCTACAAACTGACGGACGACAGTGGACAGGCCTTAGACCTGCCCCCCAACCCCGCGCTTCTCGCTTTCGCAGCGGTTTCGGCGGACAACCTTGAATTTCAAGTTGCTTCCGGCCCTTCATTGGCCGGAAAGAGCCCCTTTCGCTCAGGCGTCCGAAGCGGATCGGAACAGCGCGCCCGGCTACTCTTGGCCTCCGCACCTCTACCAAGAACAATCCAGTGTAGGGCATTGCCGCAGCAATTGCCACCAGAAGTTTCAACTCTTTCTAAACCGCCGAACTCAAACTGTAAGCTTTTGTAGGTGGCGCAGCTTTACCCTGAGCGAAGTCGAACGGACCGCAGCGCCCTTTCTACGGCCAACCAGTTGCTCAGGAAACTAGAGTTCCAGCGGTCTCAGCGGCTTGTGCTGAGACGCAACAAGAAGTTGCCCCGTAAACGCGGCTTCCGCTGGTCGCCGCCCCAGCGCTTCCTGCGCGCAAATCTCTGCCGTGAACGGATTGTTGTTCTCTTCCGAAAGATGCGCCAGCACCAGGTACCGCGCCGCGGCATCAAAACCATCCGGGTCGGAAAGGTATTCGCTGACCGCGTGATTCGAAAGATGCCCCGTGCGGCTCAAGATGCGCTGCTTCACGACCCACGGATACGGCCCGACTTTCAGCATCTCGAGATCGTGATTCGATTCCAGGATCAGGCAGTCGGCCCCGCGCAAGTGGACTTTCACCAGCTCGGGCATGTAGCCCAGATCCGTCACCAGCGCTACCTTCGTCCCGTTCGTTCGAAATGTGAAGCCGATGGGATCAGCCGCGTCATGGGGAATGGCAAAAGCGTGCACCTCAATGTCACCCACGGCAAAACGCTGCCCCGCATGAATCGTCTCGACGCCCCGCAGCCGCTTCCCAAAAGTTTCCGGCAGAATCCGCTGCAGCGCATCTATGGTCGGCTCAGTGACGTAAAGCGGCGCCTTCCACAGCCCCAGCATCTGCGGCAAACCATTGCAATGGTCAGTATGTTCGTGAGTGATGAGGATGCCGTCGATTTTCTTTACATCATTTTCGACGGCGGCGAGCCGCGCCAGCGTTTCGCGCTTGCCTAAGCCGGCGTCCACTAAGAGGTGGGTGCTCTCCGTCTCAAGCAACGTGATGTTGCCCGAGCTCCCGGACGCCAGTATGGAGACCCGCAAGCCGATTGCTGACTCCCGCCAGAAGAACCTTAACCACAAACCGCGACGCAAAACAAATTTTCAGAATCATCGCAGAGCGCGAACCCCGCGTCAACAGAAGTCCTCGTAAAGGAAAATCCCACCGCCCTCTGTTCTCGCCCAGACCCAGGCGCTCCCTTTTCCATTTTCCCTTTTCCACTCTCTGCCTATTTATCCAACCTCCAACTTCCAACATCTAACTTCTGGCCTTTGGTATACTCGCGCCTCCAGTCATGGAAAAATACGATCTCATCGTGGTCGGCTCCGGCCCCGGAGGCCAGCGCGCCGCCATTCAAGCCGCAAAATTCGGAAAACGCGCCGCCTTAATCGAAAAACTCGAAGTCGTCGGCGGCACCGCCATCAATACCGGCACCATTCCCAGCAAAACCATCCGTGAAGCCGTCCTCCATCTTTCCGGCTACCAATACCAGAGCATTTACGGCGTCAACTACCGGGTGAAAGATCCCATCACCATGGCCGACCTTTCCTTCCGCGCGCTCAACGTCATCAAGACCGAAATCGACGTCATTCGCGCCCAGCTCTCGCGCAACGGCATCGACGTCATCACCGGCACCGCTAGTTTTCTCGATCCCCACCGCATTCAGGTGACCAACTCGCGCGGCCAATCCGAATTCGCCACCGAGCACATCATCCTCGCCACCGGCACCAAACCCGCCGTTTCTCCGCTGGTGCCGTTCAACAACAAAAACATCATCAACAGCGACCAAATCCTCAGCATGCCGGAAATCCCCAAGGCCATGATCGTCGTCGGCGGCGGCGTCATTGGCGTCGAGTACGTCTGCATGTTCGCCACGCTCGGCGTGCGTGTCACGCTTATCGAAAAGCGCCCGCGCCTGCTCGAATTTGCCGACCAGGAAATGGTCGAAGCGCTTTGCTACCATTTGCGCGACCGCCGCGTGACGCTGCGCCTCAACGAAGAAGTGGAAAGCGTCGAGGAAACGCCTGAGCATTCCGTCGTCGCCAACCTGAAGAGCAAGAAAAAGATTTCTGGCGAAGCGCTGCTCTACGCCGTGGGCCGCCAGGGCAACGTCGACGAACTAAATCTTGCCGCCGCCGGACTCGAAGCCGACTCCCGCGGTCGCATTTCCGTGGACGAAGAGTACCGCACCAAGCAACTGCACATTTTTGCCGTGGGCGACCTGATAGGCTTTCCTAGCCTCGGCTCCGTTTCCATGGAGCAGGGCCGCATCGCCGCCGCGAAAGCATTTGGCATGGCGGTACATTCCAACCGCGCGAATTATCCCTACGGGATTTACACCATCCCCGAAATTTCCTTCATCGGCAAAACCGAAGAGCAGCTCACCGACGACGGCGTGCCCTACGAAGTCGGCATGGCCTATTTTCGCGAAATTGCCCGCGGCCAGATTCGCGGCGACACCACCGGCCGGTTGAAACTGCTCTTCGATCCCACGTCAAAAGAGCTGCTCGGCGTGCACATTATCGGCGAAGGCGCCTCAGAATTGCTGCACATCGGCCAGGCCGTCTTCGCGCTAAAAGGCACGGTGGAATATTTCGTGGACACGGTTTTCAATTACCCGACGCTGGCGGAGTGCTACAAAGCCGCCGCGTTCAACGGCCTCAACAAGCTGAAGTAGGGGCACGGTACATGCCCTTCGGGTCGATTCGGTGTTTTCCTGGGCTGACGGGGCCAAAGAAAGAATGAGATGATCTCCTCGAATCTTCTTGGCACGAGATGGGCAGGCGAGCAATGAGCAGGACAGTCGGCGTTTTGGTGCAAGAACATATCGCAGCAGGCCTCGTGGACGGCAGCAAGGTCGCCGGCCCGCTCAAACTCTTCCCCGAAACGGCGCAGTCGCTCGATCCCTTGCAGTCCATGCCCTCGGCAGACATTGCCGAATGCGTCCGCGGACTCATTGAAAAAGCGGCCGCCGGAGAAAAACTCGAAGCCGTCGGAATCGGCTTCCCAGGAATCATTCGCAGCGGCGTAGTCGAGGAATCACCCAATCTGCAACAGGTAAAAGGCTTCGCGCTGCAAGCCGTGCTTTTCGCCTCGCTCAAAGGCAAAGCCGCCGGAGTTCCCGTGCGCCTCTTCAATGACGCGGACGTGATGGCCGCGGGCATCGCCGCCACCCAGGGCAAGCTGCACCAGCTTACGCGCGTGTGGACGCTGGGCAACGGCATCGGCTTCGGCCGCTATCCGGCCAGCGAAGGCGTATGGGAAGGCGGCCACTCCGTGGTTACACTGGACCCGAAAGAAAGCTTCTGCGGCTGCGGCGGCAAAGGCCACCTCGAAGGCATTCTCGGCCGCCGCTCGATGCGCATGCGCTTCCTCGACCTTGAGCCGGAAGAAATCTTCGAAAACGCGCGCGCCGGCGACGCCCGCTGCGCTGAGTATGTCACCCTGTGCCATCGCGCGCTGGCCGCCGCCACCGCCACCAGCATCCACATGGAAGGCCCCGGCACGTTCTTTATCACCGGCCCGGAAACCAAGTTCATTGATACCGGCCTGCTCGACCGCCTGGTCCACGAAATGGTAAAAATGAGCCCGCTGCAAGGCAGCCGCTTCGAAGTCATCCCCGCCATGTCCGATGAACTCGGCATCATCGGCGCCGCCGTAAACGCCTCCCACGCCGCAAAACAGGCATGAATAGCCGGGCAGCCACCTTGAAATGGGCTGAAGGGACGATACAGCAAGGATTCGCGATTATTCCGGATGTTGTGCAAAAGAAGGAAACCGAACGGCTGCTTGAGGATTTGGAGTGCGCGAGTCTGCCTCGGAGCAGGGCCGGGGTGCGGCATGCTATGAGGATTCCGGGGGTTGCGGAGATGGCGCGGGGAGCCGAATTACTTGGAATTGCGCGGGAGATTTTGGGTGAGGGAGCATTTCCGTTTCGCGCGACGCTCTTCGAGAAATCCCCAACAGCGAATTGGCTCGTGGTGTGGCATCAGGATACGGCGCTTCCATTGCGCGAACGGCGCGAGACGTCGGGCTGGGGACCGTGGTCGGTGAAAGATGGCGTCCATTATGCGCACGCTCCAGCAAGCGCGTTAGAACAGGTACTGGCGCTAAGAGTTCATCTGGACGATTCGACGATCGAGAACGGTCCGCTGCGCGTATTGCCGGGAACACATACGTTGGGAGTCCTCACAGACGAGGACATTCACGAGCTTTCGATAAAAGTTCCCGAGGCGGAGTGCCTGGTTCCGCGCGGTGGCGCGCTGGCCATGCGGCCGCTAATCGTGCACGCATCGTCAAAGGCGCAGAACGACAAGCCCCGGCGCGTCTTGCACATTGAATATTCCAGCGCCCACACCCTCTCCGACAAATTGGAGGTCGCGATCGCCTGAAACTGCTATGTCCCTGCTACGACGAAGCAACTTGAGCTGCTTAATGGGCTTTGCCAAGCTGGGAGGGAGTAAACTCTGACATGGAAACGCCAAGCCGATTCAAGTTGTCCTTACGGGCAGCCTCAAGAGCGGCCTTGGCCTTAAGGAAGCCTTTATGCGAAGCAACCGCCTTGGACTGGAGATCGGTGAATTGCTTCCGGATCGCGCTGTCTGCAAAATAAAGCTTGGTGTCTTGGATGGAATAGTCCGAAGAATGCGCCAGCATGAACCCGTAAAGATCCAGTGTGCTGTCCATCCAGAGCTTTTCTGTGCGAAGCAACTCCGTTCGCGGCCTTAGGGAACGGTCGAGGCTTTCGTCCATGCCTTTGAGAAAATCTTGCTTCTCCCGCTCCGAAGCGTGCGCGACCGCAACGCGATCTCTCACGATCTTTAAGACAGGTTCGATGGAAGAATATTTCTGGTCGACATCGTACGCCGCGCGAAGCTGCGACATCACTTTCTCCATGTGCGCCTTGCCTGCGTAAGAGTCTGCCGAGTACAGGTTCTTGATTGCGGAACTATCTAGAGCGTGGACTTCCGCGATGTATTGCTGGTTCCTATCGAGAAGCTCGCGAAAGAAGTCGCGCATGGGCCCATCCGACCAGTTGGCGTCGGCGGTTGTCGGCTTTTTCCCCGCCGCCTGCCGCAAAAGTTCAGCAATATTCCGCTGGGTTTTATCTGGAGGAGCATTCAGACTGCCCATGAATGAAAGAAAGGAAATCAAGAAGCCGACTACAGAAACGCCAAAGAACCGCGTGGGCGGGGCGCTTTTCTTGCCTCGAATCTTGGCGACGACGAACATCGTCAAGAGCCCAACCAGCAGAGATGTCAGGCAGCCACCCAGCATGTAGCCGGAGGCTTCGGCATTCATGACGCCGGCCCAACGTAGAGCTCTTAGATAGTTCAGACGAAGAATCGGAAGCCAAAGGAGGAGACCGGCGACCACCAGAATTGCCGGCTTCACACGTTCCCAGAAACTTGGAGGTTTCACAGCGAGAAACGTGTCACCAACAGGCAGGGCTTCCGAGGCATTCAAAGGCGCGCCTGTCGCGCACGAGGAACAGCGCTGGTTGTCCCCAATTTCAAGGCCACAGGTTGGACACAGCATATTTTCCCGCGACTGGGTAGGATGCTAGCAGAAAGGGCCCCACGGAACAATTACGAAGGCAATCAACGACATATGTAGCACTTGAGTATACACGGGAAACAACAGAGTTACGAAGCTCGCTGAGACGATGGAAATGCCGCGTACCGCACATGCCGGCTTTGCGTGTGTGGGTTTAAAGCCAACTTCATGCTTGCCTTATCAAGGGTCACACTCGATCCTGCGCAAGGTCTAAATCTCTAACGGTTCCGTTCGAATGATAATCAATAAGGAGGCACAAGTCCAAAAGGTTTAACAATTTGGAGGCGAAGCCTAGGGAGTTAGCAGGCTAAGCGGGAGCGGTCGAGGGTGAAGCCGTTGACGGGACCGAGGACGGTTACAGCGATTTGGTCGGTCAGGAAGTAGCGCTGCGCGAGCGAGTGAAGTTCCTCGCGAGTGACGGCTTCGATGGCCGCGAGGATTTCATCGAGCGAAAAGAAGCGACCGAAGTATAGCTCCTGGCGCGCCAGATTGGACATGCGCGAGCTGGTCGACTCGAGCGAAAGCATCAGCGAGCCTTTGAGGTGGTTCTTCGAGCGGCGCAGCTCTTCTTCGCTCACCAGAGTTTCCTTCAGCGAGCGAAACTCCTGAATGGTGAGGTCAATCACCTGACCGATGGCATCCGTGGCGGTTCCGGCGTAGACGGTCATCATGCCGGCGTCGGAATAAGGAGTCAGCTCGCTAAATACGGCATACGCGAGCCCGCGCTTCTCGCGAATGTTCTGGAACAGGCGCGAAGACATGCCGCCGCCCAACAGATTATTGAGCACCGCAAAGCCGAAGCGGTCTTGATGCGCGAGGGGGACCGAAGGAATGCCGATGCAAAGGTGCGCTTGCTCGAGATCGCGCTTTTTTTCGAGCCGGATGGGGGCCTGCGTCTGCGGCGCGCCGTCGTCATCTGCGGGCCCGGCGGGCCCAAGCGCGCCAAACTCGCGCTGCACGAGTGCAAGCACCTCGTCGTGCGTCACGTGGCCCGCGGCGGTGACGACCAGATGATCCGGCGCAAACCAGTTCTGGAAGCGCGTGCGCAGCGCATCCTGATTGAATTTCTTCACCGTGTCCGGCGTGCCGAGAATCGGCCGTCCCAGCGGATGCCCGGGCCAGAAGCCGCGCGTAAAAATCTCGTGGAGCAAGTATTCCGGATTGTCCAGGTCCATCTTGATTTCCTCGAGGACAACCTTGCGCTCTTTTTTCACGTCTTCGGAGTCGAATTTCGGGCGGAGAACCAGATCGGCTATGACGTCAAAGGCGATAGGCAAGTGCTCATCGAGAACTTTGGCATTGAAACAGATTTGCTCCTTGGAGGTGAAAGCGTCCAGCATGCCTCCGACGGAATCCATTTCGCGGGCGATGGCTTCGGCAGAGCGGCGTTCGGTGCCCTTGAAGACCATGTGCTCCATGAAGTGCGCGAGGCCGTTTTCCTCAGGAATTTCGCGGCGGGAACCGTTGCGCACCCACACGCCCACAGAGACAGAGCGGACGTGCGACATGGTCTCCGTGATGACTACGAGGCCATTGGGGAGCGTGTGCTTCTGAATATCGCGAATTTCCGTCGCCATCCTCGCATTGTGACACATGGTGAGGGGGAAAGGAAAATGATAATGACAATCCCATAACGCCCCTTTTTTGCAATGGTTTACCGGATGAGGCGTTGCTCTGAATCAACGCGCGCGGAGAGAACGCGGGGCTTATCACTTATCTCACAAGTCATCGCGTGGCCAGAATAAAATCAATTCCTCAGAGGCTAGAGCCTAGTTTTGCCGACTCCTGACGCCGGAGCTAAAGCTGCGACCCCAATCACTACGCATGAGAAAGCTTGACAGCTTCTAGTTAGAGAAGCTTTTCCTCGGGATTGACCTTGCCGTATTCGCTGGTGAAGAAGAGAGGGACGTCGGCGTAAGAGTCTTTGTCGCGATAGTACACTTCACAGATATCGAAGGGCTTGGAATAGATGTGAATGCTGACGGCGCGCTCGTTGAATTCGGCGAGATTCATGACTTCGTGGACCGGCTCCATGGGATTGACGTAGGTGGGATGAGCGGCGTCGAGATCGTAAAGTTCGGTGGGAACGATGTGGCAGGTGCCCTTGGCGGCGTCGCGGTCGTCCACGCGGTAATTCTGGATGCGCAGCCGGCCGATGGGCGCGGACATCCAGCAATTCTGCCCACGGTGATTGTGAATGCGGCTGTGCTGGCCGATGTCCCAGCACAGCGTCATACACTCGAAGAGTTCGTTGCGGAAGACGAGATTGCGCGTGTAGTTTCCCTTGGAGAAAAAACAATATTTTTCGAGGCTCTCGGGACGCACGGCGTGACGAATGACATAGTCCTGGACGTTTTCGAGCGAGAATTCGCGTTCGGGGATCGCGGCGAGGCCCTTTACCCAATTGTCGATGGCGAGTTTTTCGCTTGCGACCTTTTGCGTCATTTTAGAGGCCTCCCAACCCTGGTTTGGGATTCGCGGAATTGCTAAGGAAATTATAGCGCAAGGCGGCGAAGAGGACGTAAAGGAGGTAGAGAAGGTGAAGGACCGGAGGGAAACGAGGCCGTTCATGGGGGGAGATTTGGTTCTGATTTCGCCGGATGGGATGATGAAGAGAGGGCAAGCCATTCAGGGATAGCATGATCGAACTTTTGGGCAAATCGAAAGAAGAGTTGCGCACGTTCTGCGCGTCGCTGGGTGAGCCTGCTTATCGCGGAGGGCAGATTTACCACGCGCTGTATGCGGAGAGGAAATTCGAGTTTGCGGGGATGACGAATTTGCCGGTGGCGTTGCGCGAACGGCTGGTGAAGGAAGCGCGCGTGACGCTGCCGGAGGTGAGGCAGCGGTTTGCGTCGGCGGATGGATCGGTCCGTTACTTGTTTGGGCTCGGCACTGTGGAAGAAGAAAGACTTAACACAGAGAACAAAGAGAAAGAAGGCATGGAGGACACGGAGCAGAGACAGAAAGAACCAAGCCGCCCAAGAACAGCTGCCTCAGTAGAGGCTGTGTTCATGCCAAGCGAGGGGCGACAGACGATTTGCATTTCGACGCAGGCGGGATGCGCGGTGGACTGCCACTTCTGCCTAACGGCGCAGCTCGGGCTGATTCGCAATTTAACGGCGGGAGAGATTGTCGCGCAAGCGCTGTTGGCGTTAGAAGAACAGGGCGCCAAGTCGTCCGCAGAAAAAAAAGAAAAGGATGCCGGGCTGAAGCTCGGCGCTACCCAAAACCCTGACCCGATAGCTCAAGGCAAGCAAACAAATGTCGTGCTGATGGGGCAAGGCGAGCCGCTGCTGAATTTCGAGCCGGTGATAGCCGCGCTGCGGATTCTGCTGGACCCTGAAGGCGTGGGACTTTCGCCGAAGCATGTGACACTTTCGACAAGCGGGATTGTGCCGGGGATCGAACGGCTGGCCCACGAAAAAGTCCGGCCGAAGCTGGCGATTTCGCTGAATGCTTCCAAAGATGAGCAGCGCGACGCGCTGATGCCGATCAACAAAAAATATCCGCTGAGCGCGCTAATGGAAGCTTGCAAGAATTATCCGCTGCGGCCGTGGGAACACCTGACGTTTGAATACGTAATGCTCGGCGGCGTGAATGATTTTGCAGACGATGCGCGGCGCGTCGTGCGACTGCTGGCTGCGGTGAAGCGGGTAAAGGTCAACTTGATCCCGTGGAATCCGGGCGAACTTCCCTACCGCGAACCCGCGCCGGAGCGCATCGAGGAATTTCGGCGCCTTCTGACTGACAAAGGCGTGCCGGCGTTTGTGCGCTATTCCCGCGGCCGCGATGTCATGGCCGCCTGCGGCCAGCTCGCGCTTAAGGAGACGCAAGGTCTCCCGTTGGTTGTCATCGGCTGAACGTTAGAGAAAGCATGGGCATGGACTGCGAGTCATTCGCAAATATATCCTTTTTTCCATCGGACTCGCAGCCCGACCCTTTGCTTACCCTTCTTCCAAACATGAATTTTCTTGCTTGCTCTGTATCCGCAGTCCCCAATATCGGATCGAGCAACCACGAGGTAATGTCCGGGGCAGATACCGGCAAAATCGAGGGGCTGCCCGGACGTCGCAAATTTGTACTGTAGTTCCTGAGTTTGGTTTTCAAGTCCTACCCTGGAGATTGCGATTCTCAGCCCGATGTGGGGCGGTGGAGTCGCGGTGGCAACTACGGTTAGCGTTACGGGAGATGTTCCGCCGTTACAGGTAGCAACTTCCTGGCACACTGCGGACACCGAGCTGAGGTGACACAGAAACGCCAACAAAGCGATTCTCACAAGAAGAGTCTTTAGACTCAACTTCCTGCTCCGCCGACTCCTTGTGTTCGGCATGTTCAGATTATGAGGGACCGAAAGGTACACACAAATGCCATCGCTCATTCATTTCGTCGCGCGTGTAGGGGCCCTTGGACCTCAGCGAAGATTATCGGATGCCAATGACGGACACAAGGCGGCCGGTGGTGCCGCCTTCCTTGCGGTAGCTGAAGAGGAGATCGCGGCGGCAGGCGGTGCACAAATCGCTGACGGTGATGTTTTGAGCGCTCAGGCCTGCATCGATGAGTTGCGCGCGATTCGCCTTGCGCAAGTCGAGGAGAACGTTTTGGGGCGGGGGCTGATGGCCGGGCGGTGCCATGTTGAGCCACTGCAAGGGATTCGGTTCGTCGCCGGTGCGCAATTCGTCGAACCATTCGGAGGCGTTTGAGAATTGCGAGCGGAATTCGGAAGCGACTTCCGTGCCGACTGTGTAGCAGCATCCTCCGATGGATGGGCCAATGGCAGCAAGCAGATCTCCTGGTTTGGAACCGAAATGCATCTGCATCTTGCCAATGGTCTTGCCTACGATGCGCCGCAGAGTGCCGCGCCAACCGGCATGAACGGCAGCGACCGCACGTTTTTTGAGATCGGCCAAAAGGATCGGGACGCAGTCGGCGGTCTGGACCGCGAGGAGCAAGCCAGCGCGTTTCGTGGCTGAGGCGTCGCCGCGGCAAGGTTCGGCCGGAGAGTTTTGGAAGAGATGGATGACGTCCGAGTGAATCTGCTTCAGAGCAATGAGCGTGAGGTCGCTTGCGCCGAGAGCGGACTGGAAGCGGCTGCGGTTTTCGAGAACATTTTCTTTGGTGTCCCACTCGGCGAAACCGAGATTCAGGACTTTTTCGCTATTGAGCTCGCTCACGCCACCGGGCCGCGTGCTGAATCCATGGACCAGCCAAGGGATTTTTGTTAAGGCATCCGCTTGAAGGATTTGCAAGCCGCTGGCTTTGCGTTCGGTCCAGCCTTTCAAGGCAGAAGTGTGCTTTTCCCCTTTGCGGCCGGCTCCACTGCGCCCGGCCTTGTTGCGAGTTTTCAACGTGTTCGTAGGCATTGCGACGGTAACAGTATAATCGGAGCGGTCAAACAGGCTGAATGGGGTTGAACTAGCATTGAACCATTTGAGATGCGACGAACGCAGGCTTTGGAGGCTTCTTGATCATCGGGATGGGCGTGGACATTGCCGAAGTGGAGCGCATCCAGAAGACGATTGAGCGGCATGGGGAGACGTTTCTGCGCCGACTCTACACGCAGCAAGAGCGAGAGTACTGCGAACAATTCAAAAACAAGTATGAGCGCTACGCGGGGCGGTTTGCGGCGAAAGAAGCGGGGATGAAAGCGCTGGGAACGGGTTGGCGGCGGGGCGTGCGCTGGGTGGATCTGGAAGTAGTACGCGAGAAGAGCGGTCGTCCGACGCTGAAGCTCGCAGGCGAGGCAGAGAGGATCGCGAAGCAACTCGGTGTGAAACACATCGCGCTGAGCATCACGCACACGGAAGATCAAGCGCTAGCTCAGGTCATTTTTGAAGACTGAAGTCAACGCAAGCCGGCCGGACTCGTTGGAATTCATTTGACGATGAGGAAGTCGCCGATGGCGAGGGCGTCGATGCCGGCGCAATAAAAACTGCGGATGGCTTCGCGAGGATCGGAGACGAGTGGTTCGCCAAAAAGGTTGAAGGACGTGTTGAAGAGCACTGGCGCGGGGGCGCGCTCGCCGAATTTGTGAATCAGACGCCAGAAGCGCGGATTGGCTTCGCGTTCGACCGCGTGAACGCGGACTTGACCGCCCTCGAAGGCAAAACGCTGCAATTCCGACGGCGCTTCTGGTTTGAGCCTCCCCAGCGAGGCCATGAACCGGCAGTTCGTGGAACAGTCAAAGAGATGCGGAGCCACTTCGGCCGGCACGGAAAACGCAAAGGGGTGAAAGTCTTCGCGATGCTTGATGTACTGGTTGACGTTTTCGATGACGTACTCGGAAAACGGCGAAGCCAGAATGCTACGGTTGCCGAGCGCGCGATGGCCAAACTCGGTGCGTCCTTGAAACCAAGCGACAATTTTGTCGTGCAAGAGAATGTGCGCGGCCTCGGCGAAGAGATGCTCCTCTCCAGATGGATATTTGTAGATGATCTTGCAATTGTCGAGAACGGCTTTGATGGCGCCGGAGGGAAAGCCCGGACCTAGATAGAGATGATTTAACGGCTGGCGCGCAGGACGGCCAAGACGCTTGCGCGCAAGGAGCGCTGCACCCAAAGCGGTGCCAGAATTGCCGGCCACCGGCTGGGCATACACTTGCTGGAAGCCGCTGCGAGTTTCAAGCGCGCGAACGAGGAAGACATTCAGGAATAGGCCGCCGGCCACGCACAAGTAATCCACCGAGTACTGCTTGCGGTAACGTTCGGCGACGGTCAGGACGATTTCTTCGAGAACGTCGCGGGCGCTGCGGGCGAGAGAGGCGCGAAGTTGCGGATCAGAGGCTACGGCTGGCGCTTGCAAGCCGAGCTCGCGCAAGATCGTTTCGGAAAATGTCGCATCGTCGTGTGCGCCGCTCCCCAAATAGCGCTTGCTCAGAACCGGCAGGCCATCGGCATTCCAGTGGAACACTTTGCGAAGCGCCGGCACAAAGTCAGGCTGGCCGTCTTTACTCAGCCATTGCACCTTGTGTTCATCGCGGCGGGGCCGGAGACCGAGCAGGTGCGTGACGCGCGAGAAAAACCAGCCCAATGAATTGGGAAAACGAATCGTCTGGAGAGGGCGAAGCTCGTCTCCTTCACCGAGGTAGAGCGAGCCCGAATGGCTGTCGCCGCGTTCGTCGAGAGTGAGAACCAGCGCCCGTTCGAATGGCGAAGTGTAGTACGCACTGGCGGCATGGCAAAGGTGATGGTCGAGGAAAAGGAAAGAACCTGAGCCGCCGTAAAGACGACTCATTTGGCGGAGCTGGCCAACCTGCCGGAGTGACTGGCCGAGCGACTGGATCCACGCCGTGGGGCCGCCGCCTGAAAAACCCTGCCGAAAGTGAAAGCCTGCCTCGCGGAGGGCAGTAATGCGGGGCCGGAGAGGAAATACAGTAATCTGAACGTCCTGAATTTCTGCGTTTGCCTGTTCGAGGCAACGGGCGACCGCCAAGCGCGGAATGCCACCTGTTCCGGCGGAGCGGCTGAGTTTTTCTTCTTCGATAGCGGCGACGATGGAGGTATCGTCCACCAGGACAGCGGAGGAGTCGCGGCCAAAGGCCCAGATGCCAAGGTTAAGCATCGGCTCAGTGTGCCATGATTTTCTAGGTCCTTTAAAGAGAAGCAGGCACAAAATCGAACGCGGCAACCTGCCCTATGAGGGAGTTGCCCTCGCAGCCGGAAGGCCTTACATCGAGCCACTGATTGGCCGGAAAAACGCCGTCAACCCAGAGCCGGAGATAGTTGCTCGAAAGCGCGGGAGTCCGGGCGCTTACGCGATCCTCCGAAGGATGAAGCGTGAGAACACGCAATTTCTTGTCAATTTGCGACTGGCGGAAAGCAGCGGCTTTGCGTTCGCCGAGAGCGCGCAACTCGCGGGCGCGGCGCTTGATTACAGCACCAGGAACATGGTTTGGCAGCGTGGCCGCCTTGGTGCCGGGGCGCTTCGAATAAGAAAAGACGTGGAGATAGGTGAAGGGAAGCGCTTCGATGAAGGCGAGAGTTGCGGAGTGTTCGTCCTCGGTTTCACCAGGGAAACCGGCGATGACATCGGCGCCGATGGCGGCGTGCGGGAGGCGCTCGTGGACGAGTTCGACGCGGCGCGTGTAATGCTCGGCGCGGTACCAGCGGTGCATAGCAGAAAGGATGCGGTCAGAACCGGATTGAAGGGGCATGTGGAAGTGTTGCGCGAGACGTTCGGTGGATGCGAAGAGTTCGACGAGATCCCGGGTGACGTCCATGGGCTCAATGGAGCTGATGCGCAGGCGCTCGACCGCCGTCTCATCAAGGATGAGAACGAGAAGGTCTTTGAATTCGACCCTTGGCGAAAGGTCGCGACCGTAGGTGCCGAGATTGATTCCGCTCAAGACGATTTCCCGATAACCCGCTTGGCTGAGCTTTTGCAGTTCGCGAATCACGGTGGCGGGCGGCAGACTGCGGCTCTTGCCGCGAACAAACGGAATCACACAAAACGAGCAGCGTGAATTGCAGCCATCCTGAATCTTGAGCGTGGGCCGCGTGTGATTCCCTTCTCCGCCGAAGACGGGGGACGATAAGAGAGCTTGCTGTTCGAAAATATCGCCGATGAGGAGCTCCGCGGACTGGCGTATTTCTGGCTTATGTGTCTGGGAAATTGCGGATAGCGGAAGGAATCCATTCGAACGCGAGGGTTCGCTTGGAAAGGAAATCGTCCCAACCAGATCGGGGATTTGCGGCTTGTGCGAATTGCCAACAACCCACGACACGCCGGGAAGCTGGCTCACTTCCTCCGGGGCACGCTGCGCATAACAGCCGGTGACGATGACACGAACGCGGGAATTCGCGGCGTGCAGCTTTCGAATGGCCTCGCGAGCCTGCGCATCCGCGGAAGCCGTCACGGTGCAGGTGTTCACGACCACAATGTCGGCGGCAGATGCATCCCGGGCAGACGTGCAGCCGCGCTCGAGCAACTGCCTCTCGAGGGCCGCGCCGTCCGCCTGCGTGGCGCGACAGCCAAACTGTTCGATATAAAACGTGGTCATCGAGGTTCTGCCGGCACTGCTGTCAAACTTCCGCATGTACAAGAATATCGGCTTTCCGAACTTGCCGGTACCCCTCTATTAACCGAGATTTCACGGAGCTCGCCTTTACTCCCCGGACGCCGCGCCGCTACAATCTTTCGCACCCATGGCACGCAAGCGAAACAATCCAACCGCGCTCGACGATCCGATTCTCTCAATCGTAATCCCCGTTTACAACGAAAGCGGGACCATCGAGGAGATTCTGCGGCGCGTTCAAGACATGAACATCCGCAAGGAAGTGATTATCGTGGATGACTGCTCGACCGACGGCACGCGACAGATCCTGGAGAACATGGCAGCGCGGCTCGCAAACAACGAGAAACTTGCCCAGGCGCAAGACAGGCGCGAACCTATTGAGTTGCGGGACCTGCACTTTTTCTTTCAGGCTGTGAACCAGGGCAAAGGCGCAGCGCTGCGACGTGGATTCGCGGAAGCCACGGGCGACATTGTGCTGGTGCAGGATGCCGACCTCGAATACGACCCGCGCGACTACCCGGTTTTGCTTGAGCCAATCATCGATGGACGCGCGGATGTGGTTTATGGCTCGCGGTTTCTCGGCGGGCCGCAGCGCGTGCACTACTTTTGGCACTATGTGGCCAACCGCATGCTCACTTTGCTGTCGGACATCTTCACCAATTTAAAGCTGACAGACATGGAGACTTGTTACAAGGTCTTTCGCAAAGAGGTTTTGAAAGGCATTGAAATCAAATCGAACCGTTTTGGATTCGAGCCGGAGATCACCGCGAAGATCGCGAAACACAACTGGCGTATCTACGAAGCGCCGATTACTTACGCCGGACGCACATACGAAGAAGGCAAGAAGATTACCTGGAAAGACGGGGTACAGGCCCTGTGGTGCATCATCCGTTTTCGCTTGGGAGATTAGGCCGAAGCGCGCGCGTCGTTTTCATAGCCGCGCGGATGTTTCTGCTTCCACTCCCACGCCGACTGGATAATCTCTTCGAGAGAAGAATGTGCTGCTTCCCAGCTAAGCACGCGCTTTAGTTTTTCCTTGCTCGCCACCAGAACCGCAGGATCGCCGGGACGGCGCGGACCGAGTTTGCGGGGAATCTTTCGACCTGTAATGCGCTCCGCCGCGTCAATTACTTCCAGAATCGAATAGCCGCGGCTATTGCCGACGTTGAACGCTTCGCCGGACACGCGGTCAATCTCCATCAGCGCGCGCACGTGAGAATCCGCGATGTCGAGCACATGAATGTAATCGCGCACGCAGGTGCCGTCCGGCGTGGGATAGTCGGTTCCAAAAACGTCGACGTATGGCAAATTCGCTGCAGCAGCATCCAGCACGCGCGGAATCAAATGCGTCTCCACGCGATGATGCTCGCCGCGTTCCTTGGAAGCGCCCGCGGCATTGAAATATCGGAGCGTCGCGTACTGAAGCCCGGTATAGGATTTGTAATCGGCGAGAATTCCCTCAAAAGTCAGCTTGGATTTCCCGTAAGGATTGATGGGCGCCTTGCGATGATCTTCGGAGATGGGCACGATTTCCGGTTCGCCGTAAGTCGCGGCGGTGGAGGAGAAGATAAATCTTCGAACTCCGTGGCGCGTCATGGCATCCAGAAGATTGACGCCGCAGGCGACATTGGTCGCATAAAAGACGCTTGGCTCTTTCACCGATTTGGCCACCAGCGCTTCGGCGGCGAAATGCATTACGGCGTCAATCTTGTGTTGCGTAAAAGCGCTTTCGATTTGCTGGCGGTTTCCCAAATCCACGTTACAGAACGCCGCGCCCGGTGGCACGGCGGCCGTATGTCCTTCGAGCAAGTTGTCCAGCGCGATCACGTTCATCCCGCGCGAGAGCAAAACCTCCGCGCAGATGCTGCCGATATACCCCGCCGCTCCGGTAACCAGGATGTTCAAGGGGATCGCTCCAGCGTTGATAGAGTAGTGAAACCGGCTGAAATTCAAATGCTTAGAATACCTCAGAAAGAGGCTTGGAATAACCTGAGATAAGTGTGCAGGTTAGGCCTGGGACAGCCGGCGCTGGAAGGTCAGCAAAATCAGGTCTGCGCGCCGGCGAACGCCGAATTTGTTCAGCAAATTCGACACGTGAAACTTCACCGTACGTTCCGCAATGTTTAGCTTGCTGGCGATTTCCTTGTTTGAAAGGTTTTCCAGGAGCGAATCCAGAACTTCCTGTTCCCGGCGGCTCAGGTTGGTGACGGAATCGGTCTTCAGCCTGCGTCCCTGGCTGGTGAGGATGGAGTCCACAAAACCGGAAAGCAGTTGGCGGGGCACCCAGAACCCGCCGTTGGCTACCAGGGGCAACGCACGGATCAGTTGCTCGCGCGCTTCCATATAAGTGAGGAGGCCCTTCACGCCCAGGCGCAGCAGCGAAAAACTGTTGTTTTCCGCATGGTTTTCTCCAACAACGATTAACCGTGAGTCCGGATACCGCTCCAGAATATTTGTCAGCAGCGCTCCGGTAGCGGGCTTTGCGGCGTGCGCGTCAATCACATAGACGTTGGCCTTGGGCGGATCCAGGTGGCGCAGGTCCGGCGCCAATACGGACTCCAACTGCTGCGCCACGACCTTGAACGGCGCTTTCTCCAAAATTCGCTCAAATTCGCTCAGCACCAGCGGGTGCGGCGACAAGATGCAAACGCTCAGTTTTGAGGACGCACGTTTAGTATTCACTTTTTCCGGCGCATTTAGTTTAGTAACGGTACTCACTCATGCCAGAGTAGAGAAAACTGGCCAAAGGGGCAAGTCCCTTTGGCGGGGATGTTCCTGAACTGTTACTGTCAATTAGGGTGCTTTTTGCCCGGGCGCCAATCGCAGCTGGACTTCGACAATCCGCCTGGCTGCCTGGCCGTCCCACAACAGAGGGGCTTCTGCCAGCTTTCCCCTTTCCGGCCAATACGTCCAGTTTGGCCGCCGCCAGCGAAACAGCAATGGTGGAATCCACGTCCCCAACAACCACCGCCACATCGGGCCGGTGCTCCTCGAGAACCGGTTCAATGCGTTTCAGGATTTCCGCCGTCTGCGAAGCGTGCGAGCCGGGTGATAACTTGTTTTTAATTGTAATCCGTGGGCAATATAGCATCCGCGAATCAGTTCGGCCGCCGAAATCGCCATTCGCACCCTAAAAACGGCGCTTCGCTGCTTCTGCGTTTCGCATACCCGCTGACTCACGTAAAATAATAGGTTAGCCATTGGCTGTCTTTCCACAAGGAGCGCGCCATTCCAGCGAAATGCGTAATCTGAACGAATCCGGCAAAGCGTTGCGCGAGCTACTCTCGCAGCGAATCCTGGTGCTCGACGGCGCCATGGGCACGATGTTGCAGCAGCGCAACTTAAGTGCGGCGGACTTTGGCGGCCCTGCACTTGAAGGATGCAACGAGAGCCTCGTCCGCACACGCCCCGACGTGGTTCTGGACATTCACCGGAAATATCTGGAAGCCGGTGCCGACATTATTGAATCCGATTCGTTCAACGGAACCAAGAGCGACTTGGTCGACTACGGAGTCGCGGACCAATCCTACGAGTTGATGTTCCAGGCAGCGGCACTGGCGCGGAAAGCCGCGGACGAATATGCCGCTTCGACAAAACCAAGGTTCGTTGCTGGCTCCATGGGGCCCACACGCAAAACCATTACCGTCACAGGGGGAATCACCTTCGACCATCTGCGACAAGATTACTACGACCTCGCCAAGCCCCTTATCGAAGGTGGCGCAGATCTTTTGATCGTTGAAACGGCTCAAGACACGCGCAATATCAAGGCCGCTATTCTCGCTATTCGCCAGCTCTCTCGCGAAATTGGCGCCGAAATCCCTCTCATCATCTCCGTGACCATTGAACAGATGGGAACAATGCTCGCCGGCCAAACGATTGACGCGATGTGGGCTTCGCTCAAATACGCAAAGCCCCTGGCATTCGGAATGAACTGCGCCACAGGGCCAGAGTTCATGACCGACCATATCCGTACGCTGAGCCAGCTCACAAGCGAGTTTGTTTCCTGCTACCCAAACGCAGGGTTACCTAATCCAGAAGATGGGAAATACTACGAAACGCCGACTTCGCTCGCGACTCAGCTCGAAAGATTTATCAACAATGGCTGGCTGAACCTTGTCGGCGGTTGCTGCGGCACCACGGAACAGCACATTCGAGCGATTGCGCAAATGGCCGAAAGCAAAAAACCGCGTCAGCGGCCATCGGAAATGCACCGCGCCATTTACACAGGAATCGAGGCCATCGAGGCGGAAGAAAGCACGCGGCCGCTTCTCGTCGGCGAGCGGACAAACGTTATTGGCTCCCGCCTATTTAAGAATCTCGTCGCCGAAGAAAAGTGGGAAGAAGCAAGCGAGATCGCGCGGCGCCAGGTGCGCGGCGGCGCTCAAGTCGTGGACGTCTGCCTGCAAAGCACGGAGCGCGAAGAGAAAAAGGACATTCCTCCTTTCTACGAGAAGCTGATTCGCAAGATCAAGCCGCCCATCATGATTGATACCACCGATCCCGCGGCTATTGAGCTGGCGCTGACCTATTGCCAGGGCAAATCCATCATCAATTCCATCAACCTCGAAGACGGTGAGGAGAAATTTCAGCGTACCGTGCCCATCGCGCATGAATATGGCGCCGCTGTAGTCGTCGGGTGCATTGACGAGGATCCCGTCCAGGCGCAGGCATTCACGCGCGAGCGCAAGCTGGCGATCGCCCAGCGCTCTTACAAACTGCTCACGGAAAAGTATGGGCTCGCGCCAGAAGACATCATTTTCGACCCGCTGGTGTTCCCTTGCGCTACAGGCGACGAAAACTACATTGGCGGCGCGGTCGAAACGATGAAAGGCATTCGCCTGATCAAACAGGCGCTGCCCGATGTTCGCACAATTCTCGGCATTTCCAATGTTTCGTTCGGGCTGCCTCCCGGCGCACGCGAAGTGGTGAACTCGGTCTTCCTTTATTACTGCACGAAAGCAGGCCTCGACCTGGCTATCGTCAACACGGAAAAAATCGAGCGCTTCGCCTCCATTCCGGCGCACGAGCGCGAACTTGCTGAGAATCTGCTCTTTTCGCATGCACCGAAGAGCGTGCCCCCGGACCATCCGAATGCGGGTCTCTTGCTCAACGCTGCCGCGGACTGGCGTCAGCAAAGCAGAGAACAGCGCGCTGCCGTCAATCAATTCTGGATTGCGTCCATCGCCGAGCATTTCCGCACCGCCAAGAAAAAGGAGAAACCGCGCGGCGCCGATTTGCCTCTCGACGAGCGCCTTGGCAACTACATCCTCGAAGGCACACGCGACGGATTGATCGCAGATCTCGAACGCAAACGCGCCGAGGGCGCCGCGCCGCTCGACATTATCAACGGCCCGCTCATGGCGGGAATGGCGGAAGTTGGCCGCCTCTTCAACGCCAATGAATTGATCGTCGCCGAAGTACTGCAATCCGCGGAAGCCATGAAGGCCGCAGTTAGCCACCTCGAGCAGTTCATGGAAAAAGCGGATTCCGCCAAGCGCGGCAAAGTGGTCCTTGCCACAGTGAAGGGCGACGTCCACGACATCGGCAAAAATCTCGTGGAAATTATTTTCAAAAACAACGGCTACGATGTTGTGAACCTTGGCATCAAGGTTCCGCCGGAAGACTTAATCAAGGCTTATCAGGAACACCATCCGGACGCCATCGGCCTCTCCGGGCTGCTGGTGAAAAGCGCGCAGCAAATGGTGACCACCGCCAGCGATCTGAAAGACGCGGGCATCGAGATTCCGCTGCTCGTGGGCGGGGCGGCGCTCTCTGCGAAATTCACTCAAACCAAAATCGCGCCGAGCTACGGCAAAGCAGTCTGCTATGCGAAAGACGCGATGACCGGCCTGCGCCTAATGAATCAGTTGATGGATCCCGCCACGCGCGAAGCCGTCTTGCGTGAGCACACGGCATCAGGAAATGGTTTCAAAGTGTCCACCACGGTTAGCGTCGCGCCTCTCACGAAGGTAGCGCGCTCGCCGCGTGTTCGCACGGACCTCCCGATTCCGCCAGTGTCCTATCTCGACCGCAAGGTCCGCCTGGTCCCCGACCTCCGCGAAATATGGGGCTACGTCAATCCATACATGCTCTACGGCCGCCACTTAGGCTTCCGCGGCGATTTCGAAAAGCATCTGGGGGAGCGCGATCCGAAAGCCGTTGAGCTGCTCGAAAGCATGGAAGAAGTGAAAAAGGAAGCCGCTTCGTTCATGAAGTTTCGCGCCGTTTGGCAATTCTTCGAAGCGGAATCCGAAGGCGAATGCTTGCATCTCTTCGCGCAAGGCGCAAAGGAGCCTCTACATACGTTCCGTTTTGGGCGGCAGCGCCAGGGCGACTTCCTCTGCCTCAGCGATTTCGTTTTGCCGCCGCAGGATGGCAAGCGCGACCACCTCGCGCTCTTCGTTGTCAGCGCGGGGGAAGGTGTCCGGCAACGCTCCGAAAAAGCCAAGAACGAAGGCTACTATTTCCTCAGCCACGGCTTGCAAGCTCTCGCCATCGAAAGCGCTGAGGGCTGCGCCGAATGGCTGCATCGCCGCATCCGCGAAGACTGGGGCTTCCCCGATCCTCCTGAGATAACCATGGCGCAGCGGTTTACTTCGCGCTATCGCGGCAAGCGCTACAGCTTCGGCTATCCAGCGTGCCCTAACCTTGAAGACCAAGCTGCAATCTGGAAACTTCTCAAGCCCGAAGAAATCGGTGTCCAGCTCACCGAAGGCTTCATGATGGATCCTGAAGCCAGCGTCAGCGCACTGATCTTCCACCACCCCGATTGCAGTTATTTTTCCATTGGGGACATTGGCCAAGACGGCCCCTGAGCTAAGCCACTTAACACGTTTCCTGCGTGCAGGGCACTGTGTTTGCAAGCCGCTTTCGTCCTTGCGGCTTGGAGGTTGTCACGGCCCATCTTGCCACTGGTACGGAATTGGCCCCGTTGCTACTCTTAAATCAGAGCTTGAATAATTAGGGGGCAGCTGAGTGAGCGAAAGGAACAAGGTGGTCGTAGTCGCCGGCGCGGGTGGGTTCATCGGGGGAAGTCTCATTGCTGCGTTACGAAGCCGCGGCGTTCAGAGAATCCGAGCCGTTGATAGTAAGCCCTTCGAGGAATGGTATCAGCGATTCGAGGATGTTGAGAATCTGTCGCTCGATTTGAATCTCAAAGAAAACTGCGAGTCTGTTGCCCACGATGCGTCAGATGTGTACAACTTGGCGGCCAACATGGGCGGCATGGGGTTTATCGAGCACAACAAAGCGCTATGCATGCTTTCCGTGCTGATTAACACGCACATGCTGCAGGCGGCCGTGAAGCATGGCGTGAAAAGATTCTTCTATTCGTCCTCGGCTTGCGTGTACAACGGAGATAAGCAAAAAACTTTTGAAGCCCCCTCGCTCAAAGAGGAAGACGCCTATCCCGCCCTGGCGGAAGACGGCTATGGGTGGGAAAAGCTCTTTTCGGAGCGCATGTGCCGACACTTTCGCGAAGATTTTGGACTCTATACGCGCGTCGCCCGTTTTCACAACGTTTATGGACCTTGGGGCACGTGGTACGGGGGGCGCGAGAAGGCTCCGGCAGCGATTTGCCGAAAAGTGATCGAAGCAAAGCTCTCGGGCAAACACGAAATCGAAATCTGGGGCTCGGGCACGCAGACGCGGAGCTTTATGTTCATCGATGACTGCGTAAACGGTATCGACCGGATCATGAACTCGGGGATCCTTGAACCCATCAATTTGGGCTCGAGCGAAGCGGTCACCATCAATCAATTAGTTGACATGGTCGAAGATATCGCTGGAATCAAACTGAAGCGAAACTATGATCTTAGTGCTCCTAAGGGCGTCAATGGCCGGAATAGCGACAACACTTTGATCAAGAAATATCTCGAATGGGAACCTAATACGCCATTACGAGTCGGCCTGGAAAAGACCTATCGGTGGATTCACGACCAATATCGAGCCCGCGAACGAGGCGACAAAGGCGTTGTCAGGGAGGCTGCCGTCTCCTGATGCTTACAGTTGGGCTTGACTAGGCACGTCTCGCCGCATTCTTTTACTCGGAACTCAAAACTTAGAACTTACAACAGATGGTTTTAGTAGGCCCCGTCGCCGCTCAGAACAGCTCCGGGAGTTTGCAGGAGAATCTTGACGTCCAGCCAAACGGACCATGACTGCGAGTAGCGCAGGTCCAGGCGGACCATGTCGTCAAAGCACGTCCGGCTTCGACCGCTGACCTGCCACAGCCCCGTAACACCGGGCTTTACTTCCAAAACGCGGCGGCGGTGCCATATATCGTAAACTTCGAATTCATACGGCAGAGACGGGCGCGGCCCCACCAGAGACATATCACCCATCAAAACGTTCCAGAATTGTGGAAGTTCGTCGAGGCTCGTCTTTCGCAGGAAGCGGCCCAGGGGTGTCACGCGGGAATCATTTTTAATTTTGTACACCACCGGCTTACCCGATTCCTTGGGCGCGCCGTCCACCTGGCCGTTGATAAATTGCCGCACATACTCTTGATGGATCTTGGGGTCGTTGTTCACATACATCGTGCGAAACTTCAAGCAACGGAAACGCGAACCGAACTGGCCTAGCCGCTCTTGCCGGAAGATCACCGGCCCCTTGGAGGTCAGCTTGATGGCAATCGAAATAATCGCAAGCCAGGGGCTTAGGATGAGCAACAAAAACGCGCTTCCCAGGACATCGATCGTGCGCTTCATCACCTGAGAAACGCGCTTCTTCGGCGTTCCTTTGGACAGATCCGGGTAGAACCGCTTGTCGGCAAGCTTTTCGCCCTTATCTTGCCCGGCTTTTTCAGGGAAAAGATGCGTCGTCACCACCAGGCTCGAAGCGACCTTGCGTCCTAGTTCCACTTGCAGCGCATCCAAGACCTTGGAACGTAGTATCTCGGTGATCGGAGTCTTCGCTTCGCAGTTGACTTCCGTGAAAATCACCCCGAGGACTACGCCCTTCTCGTACCAGCCGATCAAGTCCGTTTCGCGAGTGGATTTCAGCAGAACGGAGCATATGCGGCTCAGAAAGCGTTCAGACGTACCTTCCTCGATGAACCCGCTGGCGTCGAGAAGCATCAGGACGAACGGCTTGCGCGACCGTTCGGCGCGCCGCCGCTCAAGCGTAAGCATGCTCCGGAACGATTCTTCCAGCAAAACCTCTTCGCGACTTTCCATGAGTGAGCCGACCGCCGACGCCGCTCTGCGCGTAGTCGAGCGAAACCCTCCTTGTTCCCACAGCGCCGGAATCCTTGAGTAGCCGTTTCCCATTTAGGTTTCAGTCCTCGCGAAATCCAAAACTCTTTGAAACTTAAGCGACCACCGGTTCGAACGACGGAACAATCACGCGCGATGACTCCGCGCCGGAGTGCTTCGGTCGAACCGCCGATACCGCGCAACGGTCAATTTCCAGCGCCACAGACCGCCGGAGCAGCGAAATCGAGACCACAATCCGCTGCGTTCCCTTAAAGCTGGTCAGCACGCCTTCGACACCGCTTAACGCCCCGTCTTCGATTAGAACGCGCTGCCCTACTTCCAGGTAAGGGCATGGCTCGACGCGCATGCCGGTCGAAACCATTCTCTGAATTGCTTCAATTTCCGATTCCTCGACCGGAATCGGCATCCGGCCCATGCCGACAACGCTAATGACGCCGGGGGTAATCAATACCGGCAGGCGGTCGCAAACGTTGAAGCGGCAGAATAGGTAACCGGGAAAGAGTGGCGCCTGGGCTTCTTTCGAACGGCTGCTTCCCCGCTTCTCATTTTTATAAGTGGGAAGAAAAGTCTGGTACCCCTTGCAGGAAAGCAATGCCGCCGTCGAAGTCTCCCAACGGCTTCTCAGCTGTAGCGCGTACCACCGGTCGACGTTCGGCTCGGTGCTCATCCTAGACTCAGCCTCCTTTGAAGGCTCCCTGTTGACGAAGTGTTTAAGTATTCGCAGCCGCAGCGTGAAGGACACTTTCACAACGGGACGGTAGGGGTGAGGCAATCCACCTGCCAATGAAGGACAACTGGGTTCGGGGGGGTGCCAAAACGCCTGTCTATAACTCACTAAAAAGAAGCGAGTTATTCTTGAGAGAACCTGCAAAGCGAAGCTTATCTTTCGCTCTGGTCAGCCAACTAGAGCAAAGAGGTGAAAACCGTTACCCACTTTTCCCACTTCCCTTCCAGGTTTGTTCTCAGGACGGACAATGCCATTGAACCGCCACTAACCCTTTTATATAGAGTACTTTAATCCGTTTTAATGCCATTTTTGATGCCCTTTCAGCGGTTAACGTATTGGCATTTAGACAGACGCTTATAGAGCTTCGAAGTGCGAATCGAATGCAGCGCTATGTGGCCTCCAAAGCGACCTTGTACGGTGGCGGCGACAACCTAGTTTGACATCACAAGGACATGTGGTTCCCCCCCACCCCCAAGCAACCGACCCTCTCGTTTTTGGTCCCACGGGCTATTTCAGAATATGGGAAACGCTTTTCTCTTCTTTTGCTATCGACCGCCGGCATCGACACCGGAACTAAATAAAAAGAAAGGACTTAATGCGTCCCAAGCTTTGGCTGGCGGCGTGCCATTGACCTACTCGGCCTTAAGTCTCAAGACGAAGGTCACGTGATCGGAGTAGGTACCTTGGCCATGCACTCCGGAGCTTTTTCCAGCCGGGAGGATCCCCCTTGACTATGCCCACTTTTCGTATTTGCACTTGCCTGCGCTCATTCGGAACCGCAAAGCCCCTGCTTGTCGTGGCCATCGGAGGAATGTTTCTATTGACCTGTGTCCCTCGGGTGGCTGCGCAAGCCAGCGTACAAGGCAAGTGGCAGACGCTGCCCAACCTAATGCCCATCAATCCTGTGCATTCCGCACTTCTCCACAACGGCAGAGTGCTGATCGTCTCGGGCTCGGGCAACGTGGCTGGAAATACAAATTTCCAAGCGGGCATTTTCGACCCAGCTACCGGGACGGTAACGACGCAGCCTGTAAACTGGGACATGTTCTGTAACGGGATGGTGGTTCTTGCAGATGGGCGCGCCATTGTCAACGGAGGCACTCTGCAATACGACCCGTTCCACGGGGAGTTGCGCAGCGCCATTTACGATCCTGTAAGCGGTCAATTCACGGACGCTCAAAGTATGGCGCACGGCCGCTGGTACCCCACGGTGACGAGTCTGAGCGATGCAACGGTCATGACTTTTTCCGGCCTCGATGAAAAAGGCGGCACGAACTCGACTGTTGAGATTTATACCATCGGCTCAGGTTGGAGTGTGCCGTACGGCTCACCCTTCACTCCGCCCCTGTATCCGCGCATGCATCTCCTTCCCAGCGGCAAGGTGTTCTATTCGGGTTCGACGACAAGCTCGAGGTATTTTGATCCTGTCGCGCACACATGGTCTGGCGTTGTCGCTACTACGAATTACAGCGGGACGCGTACTTACGGCACATCGGTATTACTTCCGCTGACTCCGGCCAACAACTACAAGCCGGTAGTCCTAATTATGGGCGGCGGGAATCCGGCGACGAAAACGACGGAGCTAATTGACCTTTCGGCAGCAACACCCCAATGGGCCTACGGGCCGAACATGTCACAGCCGCGCATCGAAATGAACGCAACGATTCTGCCAAACGGCAAAGTGCTCGCGCTGGGCGGGTCCTTGAACGATGAAGACACATCGACGGCAAGCTTGAATGCAGACCTTTACGATCCCGCGTCCAACACGTTCAGCTCCGCGGGGCAGAACGCGTTTGCCCGTCTATATCATTCGAATTCACTATTGCTTCCGGACGCAACGGTGCTATTTATCGGCGGGAACCCTGCTCGCGGAACATATGAACAGCATATTGAGATCTACAGTCCGCCTTATTTGTTCAACGCCGATGGCTCGGCTGCCACGCGGCCTTCCATCACCGGAGTCCCTTCTGCGGGCATCGGATACGGTTCTGCCTTTCAGGTGCAGACTCCCGACGCAGCAAGCATTTCGTCCGCTGTGTTAATGCGCCCTGGAGCTCCAACGCACGCCTTTGACATGGAACAGCGCTTGGTGAACCTCTCGTTCACAACAGGAATTGGTGTGCTCAATGTTACCGCGCCGCCCAACGGAAACATCGCCCCCCAAGGGTATTACCTGCTGTTCCTTGTGAATACTGCTGGCGTGCCTTCCGTGGCCCAGTTTGTTCAATTGACTCCTGCTCCTGCCGACGTGCCTCCAACCGGCGTCATTTCGAGCCCTTCGGCCAACGTGACCATTACAGCGGGACAATCCGTCTTTTTCGACGGTTCGGCCAGCAGCGATCCCGACGGAACCATTTCCTTTTATTCGTGGACTTTCCCTGGAGGAAATCCCAGCACAAGTTCGCTGACCATACCGGGCAACGTGACGTACAACTCGGCGGGAGCCTTTACTGCGACGCTCACAGTCACGGACAATGCCAACTTGACTGATCCCAATCCTCCAACACGCACCATTACCGTTAATCCTGCGCCGGACTTTTCCATAGCCGTATCACCGGCGTCGCGATCCGCAACACAAGGGGGCAACGCAGGCTACACGGTTTCTGTGAGTGCGTTGAATGGTTTCACGGACACGGTCAATTTCTCCGTAAGTGGTTTGCCATCCGGAGCTTCCGCTTCTTTTGTCCCGGCTTCGGTTACGGGATCGGGTTCGTCGACGCTGACCGTCACAACGTCGGCCAGTACCCCTGTCGGCACCTACACGCTGGGCATTAACGGAGCTACGGCAGCCCTGAGTCATACGGTGAACGTGTCGCTGATTGTCAGTTCGGCAGGAGACTTTTCTCTATCGGCCTCGCCAACGACTTTGCAAGTTTCGCGGGGCGGGGCTGGTTCGGACACCGTCATGGTGTCAGCTTTGCAAAGCTTTACCGGCACCGTTTCCCTTAGCGTTAGCGGGCTGCCCGCGCGCACTTCAGCGTCCTGGAACCCGTCAGCGGTCACGGGCTCAGGTTCTGCGATCCTGACTATCCGCGCGAACAAGCGGAGTCGATCCGGCACCTACAACCTGACGATCACGGGCATGTCCGGCAATCTGACCCATTCGATACCATTGACGCTCGTTGTGCAGTAAGCTTCGTCTCCAGGAATCTTCGAAGGTGTGGGGCGGTTCCCTGCAGGACACCTCACATCAATCCAAAATCATTCGTGCGCCGCGAGGACTCTTGCATGAGGGAGGAAATTAGGACCATGCGCATTCATCGAAGGGAACTGTTGCGGCAGTTCGGAACGGCCGCGGCCGCGACGGCCGTTTGCCCAATGATTCTGGAAACAACTTCTGTTGCGTCGGATTCTGGCGAGAGGCTAATCCGGCTCAATCGAAATGAAAGCGCCTATGGCCCTTCGGAAAAGGCCAAAGTTGCTTTCCAAGAAGCGCTGGCTGAAGTGAACCGTTATCCCGGGGAGGACGTTGAAAACCTTCGCTCTACTTTGGCCACTTCGCATGGCGTCGCGACAGACTGCATCACGCTGGGTTGCGGCTCCACGGAACTTATGCGTATGGCCGCAGAGGCTTATCTTGGACCGGGCAAAACGCTGGTTGCAGCCTCCCCTACTTTTGAGTTAATAGCCCAAGCGGCGGCGCTCGTTGGAGCGGACGTGCGCAGCGTACCACTCACCCGCGAGTACGCGCATGACCTGGGAGCTATGTTTGCGCGAGCACAGGGCACCACCGGCCTGATCTACATCTGCAATCCTAACAATCCCACAGGCACGCTCACTCCCGAGACCAACCTGGAGGCGTTTCTGCGGAAGGTGCCGGCTGGCGTTACGGTGATGATGGATGAGGCTTATCACGAGTACGTGGCGCCAACGAATGCGTATGCCTCGTGGGCCTCTCGCGCCGCCGCCCATTCACAACTGATTGTCACTCGAACGTTTTCCAAGATGTACGGCATTGCCGGGCTTCGAGTGGGCTACGCCGTGTCTTCGGCGGCAACCGCCAAGCGGCTGGCGGAGCGGCGTCTCCCGATGGAGGTGAGCAGTATTGCCACAGGCGTGGCTCTTGCGGCGTTGTCCGATGCAGCTTACACCAAGAAAATCGCCGCGGCCAATGCAAACGATCGCCAGGAATTCTTCAACCAGGTAAATGCGCGCATGCTGCGTTGTCTGGATTCGCACGCAAATTTTGTGCTGATGAGGACCGAGTCGCCTGGGAAAGAAGTAGTGGAAACGCTCCGCAGCAAGGGCGTGCTGGTCAGTGCTGGCTTTGCATCGTTTGAAAAACACATTCGCGTGTCGCTCGGCCTTCCCCAAGACATGGAGGCCTTCTGGCGGGCTTGGGATGTTTTGATGCCGCATCATCCTATGTGATAGCCAGGCATCCGGCTTTCATCGGGGCGTTGCCCCGAATCATTGCATGGCCACATCGTGGAGATTCCTCGCGGGCTAAGAGGGTCTTAAGGCAGCAACTCGGCTACGAGATCAAGTTCGAAAGTAATGGCGCGGTCAAAGGGCCTACAATCGGAATTAGGAATGGCATCTCATTGAAACTACAGCTGTTATGGTTTTTCCGCTGTTCTAGGCTTGGAGATTGCTTAGGCTTTGCTGGAGCGCAAATCTACCTAATGGTTGTCGCTCAACAAGCAGCAACGCAGATTCAAGCCTTTGATTCGGGCGGACTTACGGTTCCCTGAAGGGCAGGCTAGGGATTCCGCAAGTCCTGAGGTTTGCTCAACGGAAGGGGCAAGAAACTGGAACTTCTGGGAAAAGAATTGGGACTTCGGGGACCGGGCAGGGAGGCGTTAGCGGGCTGGCCTCCGCTTAACTCATTTAAAGACAATGTCTTAGCTTAGTTTCCTTAGATCCGGGAGACTTGCCCCTTGGCGAGGCATTTGCTTTAAGCTTCCTTGGTCAGGCTTAGCTTTATGAGCTCATTCCCCACTGTTCCGTCAATCCGCCCATCGGGCGCTGCCTTCGTAAGGGGGCATTCCCCGGCGATTGAGGCTTTGAATTCCTTTGTTGAAGAGATTGCTCTAACCAGTATCCCGGTGCTGCTTACGGGTGAGAGTGGAACTGGCAAGGAAGTCTACGGAAGGATGATTCATCGGCTTTCCCAATATGGCCACATACCGCTGAGGAAGGTGAGTTGCCGAGCCGTTGAACAAACTGAGTTATTTGCGCTCAAGCTTGAACTCAGACAGGGCGCTAAAGGCTCCGCAAACGGACTGGGAACGCTTTTCCTGGACAACATTGATGAATTGGACCTGGAGAACCAGAGGATCCTGCTTTCGATCTTGCCAGACGGAGAAACGGATGAGAACGGGTCTAGTCCTGTGCGCCTTATAGCCTCTACTTCGCGGAATTTGGAGAAAGAAATCGAATCAGGGAAGTTTCGCCGTGAGTTGTATTTCCGCATCAACGGAGTTGGCCTACACCTCCCGCCGTTGAGAGACAGAAAAGAAGACATCCACCTATTCGTGGTTCATTTCCTGGCGAAACACGCTACTGAGTTAGGGCGCGAAATCCCCATGCTCCATGACCGTGAGATGGAATTCCTCGTGGCCCACGACTGGCCAGGTAATGTCCGCGAATTGGAGAATCTTGCCAGAAGGGTCGTCCTGGTGGGTGATTGCGCGAGGGCGATCCAAGAACTTGGAGAGAGGCCCATGCGCGAGTCGGGGAATGGACAGGAACCTCGAGTTCTTTCGTTGAAGGCAGCCGCCCGGACTGCCTCGAGAAGGGCGGAGCGCGACTTGATTGCAAAAGCCCTTGAGCTGACTCATTGGAACCGGAAACGAGCTGCGCAGCAACTCCAAATTAGTTACAAATCTCTTTTGTACAAGATCAAACAAACAGGCCTCGAAGAGAAATAAGAGAAACGGCGGTGAACTAAAGACAATGCGACGCTCAATTCCAATGATACTGACAGCATTTTTGTTTATCGCCACAGCACCCGCAAAGGCTCAGGACCCGGCAGCGCAAGAGAAAAAAGAGGAGCCGAAGGACTCGAAGACCCAGACAACGACAACTCCCGGGCAGCCCCCTGCGGCTGATTCTACATACAAGATCGGAGCCCAGGATGTACTCAAGATCGATGTTTGGAGAGAAGACCAACTAACGCGAACGGTTCCCGTCCGGCCGGATGGAAAGATCAGCCTACCGCTGTTGAACGATGTTCAAGCCGTGGGGTTAACGCCGATGGAGTTGGGGAACATTATTCGCGATGAGTTAAAAAAATATATCACCAACCCGCAGGTGACTGTCAGCATAGCGGAAATCAATAGCCGGCGAGTGTATGTTACAGGCGAAGTGACTCATCCCGGCGCATTCGCGCTTCTGCCAAACATGACCGTGTTACAAGCTCTCACTAGCGCCGGCGGGTTCACACAATTTGCGAAAATCAAAAGTATTTACGTGCTGCGGATGGAGGGAGGTAAGCAGGTGAAACACTCGTTCAACTACAAAGATGTCCTCAATGGCAAAAAACACGAAGACAATATTCAGTTGGAGCCCGGAGACACAATCATTGTCCCATAGGATCCAAAGATGAAATCCTTGAAAAAACTTCTGAGTTCTGTGGTGGTTTTGGCAGGGATGCCCCTGTTTCCACTTGCGAGCTGCGCGCAAGAACAGCAGAACGACGCACCGCCAAAACCCGCCGCGAAAGTGCTTCTTCCGATTTGGGCGGGGGACGAGCAGGAACCCAACCAGCCAATTGAGGCGATGCAGCCGGACGATCGCCCTTTAACAGGCTTTCAGCAATTGACGGTCGGGACGCCGCCCGAAAGGCACAGCTACTGGGTTCCTGGCGTTTCCTACACGAACACCATCCAATCAAATGCCTTCGCGCAAGCGGGCGGGAGCGGTTGGTACTCAACAAGCTACTTAGTGGGAAATCTTAGCCTCTCTCAAAATTGGAGCAGGTCGCAGCTTTCAATGAACTACTCGGGGGGCGGAACTCTTTCATCCAGCTCGGCCATCGGTAACGGACAGTTTCATCAATTCGGAGCTTTCCAGACATTCAACTGGCGCCGCCTACAACTGACTTTTTTGGATCAGTTTTCCTACCTTCCAGCCTCACAGTTTGGTTTTGGAGCAGGTACTCCCCTTGCCGTGCCGGGAGTGGGCGGTCCGCTGGCGCCGAACACGCCCGGCCTGCAGAATGGCTTCACCCCGAACCAGTCGATTTTTGCAACACTGGGTCCGCGTTACTCCAATTCCTCTGGGGGACAAATTACCTATTTACTTAGCTCGAAAAACTCGCTAACACTCGGCGGAGTCTTTAGCATTCTGCGCTTCACGGAATCAGGAAACATCGAATCCAATGACGCAAACCTGACGGCGGGCTACAACCTGCAAGTGAGCAGGAGCGACACACTCGGTCTGTCGTACCGGTTTAGTGCATACCATTATCTCAATTCGCCACAGGCCATCGGAGATCATCTGGCTCAGGCCGTGTACGGGAAGAGAATCACCGGGCGCCTGGCGCTCCAGCTCTCGGGCGGCGTGGAAGCGACGAACTACAGAGTGCCCCAGGGACTTGGTACAAAAACCCAATATATTGCACCTTCAGCTTTAGCAAACTTGACATATGCATTCCCCACCGGCGGCGTATCGCTGAACTACAACCACGGGGTTAATAACGGAGGCGGCTTCTTGTTGGGGGCCACCTCGGATCAGATCATAGGAAGTGGTACGCGAAAGTTAACTCGAATGTGGAGCGGAAACGTGAGTGTCGGATACGCGCGGAATAAGAGTATAGGCGGAGCAACAGGAGCTCAGACGCTGGTGTTCAATTCCGTCTACGCGGGTGCGGGATTGCAGCGGCCACTAAGCCGAACGACGGATTTCACTTTGAATTACAACGCAAACGTACAGACTTCCAATACCGCTGCGTGCGGTGCCGCGAATTGTGGTGCGAGCTTCACTACACACGTGATCACGGTAGGCTTAAACTGGCGTGCGCAACCATTCGTGCTGCACTAGCGGGCTTGTCCCATGAGAAATTCCTTGGCAATTGATGAAAAAGCGGACGAACCCGTGAACAAAGATTAGTATGATGAGAAATGATTAGTAGGAGACCATGTACAAGACTTTCTTTGGGCTGAAGGACAACCCTTTCAACGTAAACCCAGATCCGCGATACCTCTTCATGACAAAAGAGTTGGAAGAAGCTCTGTCCAGCCTTATGTATGGCATCCAGACGCGGAAGGGGATCCTCACTCTTATTGGTGAGGTAGGAACGGGAAAGACAACTTTAATAAACCGGCTTCTCGATTGGCTGCGCGGGAACCGGGCGCGGACAGCCTTTCTGTTTAATTCCAGGATGAACTCGATGCAACTATTCGACTTCGTCCTGGCGGAATTTGAAATTACGTGCGATTCGCAGTCCAAAAGTCATCAGTTAATGAAACTGAATCAATGGCTCTTGGAGCGTTACAAGGCTGGCGAGACGACAATCTTAATCATAGACGAAGCCCAGAACTTGACACTTTCGGTTCTCGAAGAGATCCGCATGCTGACGAACCTAGAGACCTCGACGGAGAAGCTGCTCCAGATTGTCCTCTCAGGCCAACCCGAACTCGAGGAAAAACTCAAGCTGCCGGAACTACGACAGTTGCGCCAACGCATCATGATTCGTAGCAAGACGGGCCCCCTCAATAAAGAGCAGACGCATGACTACGTCCTCGAAAGGCTGCGAATTGCAGGGGCAAACAACGCGGGGGAAACGATCTTCAGTTCGAAGGCTCTCGAAGCTATTCACATGTTTTCTCTGGGTATTCCCCGCGTCATCAATCTGCTTTGCGAGCATTCGCTTATCAACGGGTATGCTCAAAAGAAGAGACCAATCGAGCCGGACGACATCGAGGAAGTGGCCCGGGAGTTTCAACTGGATCAAGTGGAACCGACCGCGCCAGCTGGTACCATTCATCCTGGCTCCGACGTGTACACCTCGGAGGCATTCATACAGAATCTCGGGCACGCACTATTGCGATTTCGACTGCACCCACCTGTTTCGTCAACTGAAAGAGGGCAGAAGTAAGACCTTAAACGATAGAGAAGTCAATCGAGACACTCAGCTCTAAGGAAAATTTCAATTACAGCAAATATGACGGGTAAGCTTTTGGCAGCGGTCTTGGCGAGTCTGCTTTGTAGTGGCGCACTCCACTCGCAATCCACGCACAAGATTACCTTCTCCTTTGACTACGACTTCGGGATCACGCCCCCTTGTTCTTCACGGGTGAAACAGGAGTGTGTACAGCAGTTCATCCTTTATGATATTTCCGCGGGAATACCGAAACGCGTAAAGCTGGCTACGTTTGCCGCGCCCGATGGAGCTACTGGGTTCGTCAAAGGCATTTCGGGAAAGACCGAGTCTCTCTTATTCAATCCTGGGAAGCATATGCTAGCCATTTCTGCGCAGATGCCGAATGGTCTGGAGACGGATTTGAGCAAATGTACCACGATAGTCAAAATCCCCTGAGTCCTTGCCGCCGCAGTGCGTAACAAAGGTTGCTTTGTTGCATTCGAGCTAGAAGCACTGTGCGATGCCGAGTGATCTGCACGAAACAATGGCAAATTACATATTGCGCGTCGTCCTTAGCCCGATACATCCTGAATTATGATACTTCTTCCCGCCTTCGGAGTGCTCCTCGCCATTGGTGTGATGTTGCTACTCCTGAAGCGCAACCGCTTCAGAACGACACCACCACGCAAGCTCTTTTTGGGCTTTGTTGCAATTAGCTTTCTGGGTAGCGCACCCTTCCTGGCGAAGCCACTTATTTCTCTGGTGTCGGGGACAAGCGGATGGACTTGGGACAAGGTGGTATGGCGCGCAAAGCTTTTTGCGCGTAAAGCGGAAGGCGATGTCCCCGACCTGTCCTGGCGCGAGCTCTGGTTCATGACGCACGTTCGCGGCGGTTTCAGTCTGGAAAACTTTGTTGAGCTGGGCTCTAGTCTGGATGGCTCGCTCATGAATCCTTTTTGTACAAATACTGATTACGAAGTAGGAAAACAGACCTTCCGTGCACGCTGTGCGGTTTGCCACGGTAACGAGGCAACCGGAGGGCTGGCTCCGGCCCTAAATCATTCGCTGCTCAGGCATGGCGATAGTGACCTCGCAATGTACAAAGTTGTTAGGGACGGAATTCCCAAAACAGGTATGGCCCCCGTTCCGATCTCGACCCAGGAGCGATGGCAGGTAATCGGCTACCTGCGATCTCTTCAGTTTGCTGCTTCCAATCGATACTCGGAATCCCTGCGGCCTATGGACATTCATGTAAGCAGTGACGAAATTCAGGCCGCCGGAAATGCAAAGGATCAGTGGTTAACCTACTCAGGCACCCTCGATGGGAGGCGGTATACACCGCTGGATGAGATCACGCCCAAGAATGTTTCACAACTTCGACTTCGTTGGATTAGGCAATTCGGCACATCCACTGGCAAGATTGAATCGACGCCAATCGTCGTGGGCGGCTTCATTTTCACAACCCTGCCCCCGTCGGATGTAGCGGCCCTAGATGTCAAGACAGGAGAAATCCGGTGGTTGTACAAGGGAAGCGTCCCGGATAACCTGCCGATAGATACCACCGCATCCAACAGAGGTCTTGCAGTCCTTGGAAACGTTTTGTTCTTGCAGCGACTTGATTGTATTCTGGTCGCCATCAACGCAAAGAATGGAGACGTGATTTGGCAAACCAAGGTCTGCAGCACATCCGACGATTACACCATGACGGGAGCGCCGCTCATTGCAAACGGATCTGTCATCGTTGGCGTTTCGGGTGCCGAATATGGGATTCGTGGCTTCGTGGCGGCTTATGACGCAAAGACTGGCCAACAACAATGGAAGTTCAACACCGCGGCTGGTCCCGGGGAATTTGGGTACGACACGTGGAAAAATGATGCGTGGCAATCTGGAGGTGGTTCAACTTGGGTCACGGGGAGTTATGACCCAACTCTGGACCTCCTTTACTGGGGCGTAGGCAATCCGGCCCCCGCCTTCAACGGAGATGTTCGCCCAGGAGACAACCTTTTCACTGATAGCGTGGTCGCCTTGCATGCTAGCTCGGGAAAGCTGGCCTGGCATTTCCAATTCACTCCTCACGATGAACACGATTGGGACGCGACGCAGACTCCTATTTTGGCTGATCTCACGATCAAGGGCACCTTACGTCGAGTGCTCTGCGCACCGGATAGAAACGGGTTTTATTACGTCCTGGATCGAACCACGGGCCAATTCCTCCTGGGTGTGCCTTTCGTCGAGCAAAACTGGGCACAGGGCCTCGACCCCGCGGGGCGTCCAATCCTCACAACGCATGCTGAGCTTACATCTGAGGGACGGCTAACGAAGCCCGGCAGCGAGGGGGGCATCAATTGGCAAAACCCAGCGTTTGATCAAAAGAGCGGGCTAATCTTCGTTCCGGCCACCGAAGGGGCTTCGGTGTTCACTAAGTCTCCAAAACCTAGGCGAGGAAATTTGGGGTTCTATCCCGGCAGCTCGGGGACCGCGGGTGAATATGATCAAGTGTCGGTTGTGCGGGCATTCGACGCCGCAACAGGAGTGAAGAAATGGGAGCATTTCCCCCCACCAGGCGGGAAGGAACTTGGTTATAGTGGTCTCCTGGCGACGGGCGGACGTCTGGTATTTGGGCAATCAGGTGGGTACGCCTTTGCCATAGACTCAGCGACTGGAAAGGAGTTGTGGCGCGTCTTTTTGGGAGGCTTTACCTATGCAGCGCCCATCTCCTTCAATGTGGATGGGCACCAGGTCATCTTGTTGTCGGCGGGCCAAGACCTTTTCCTGTTCGGATTGTAGCCGAATGGTCCCCACCGGCTTACTCGCTCGTGCAGGTTCTTACCCGCGAGGGGCTAATTCTTGCTGCAAGATCGAAGGGTCAAAGAGCAGGCACGTCCCACCTGCAGGACAGTCATCATTCCTGTCCTTTCTTTGTCCGTACGTCCAGTAGAAAGCGAAGCCAGCGGCTGCCTAGACTAGCCTTGGAATGCGACTGAAGCCGCGAATCGCTGGTTGATGCCCAGGCCACGCCCGTGCTCGTCAAGGCTGTGGAGTCCACGGCAGTCGTCCTCCCTCCCCAAAGGAGGCTTGAACGCAAATTCGAACGCCGTCGATTTCGCGCGGGGGAATAACCTATCATTCGAACTTGGCAAACATACAGGATCTGGTGGCAGTTCGAATGAGTTCTTATTGAGGTTGGCAAAACGTTTCTTCCATTGCTTTTCAGGGTACGGCGTTTCATTGGAGCAGAAAATGAAGAGATGTATTCTCCTCATCGCCCTTACTCTTACGGCGATTCCAGCATTCGCGCAAACGCCGACGCTGAACCAGTTCTTCGGCAAGAACGGGATAGACAACCAGCGCGACAGTGGGGCGTCGGCGAACAACAATATTTTCACTTTAGACCCTCCCGGTTATCCGCGAGGGGTAAGCACTGGCTCGCTGATCATCATGTCCGGGACATGGCCTGATTCCTTGGGCGGCACTCCAACGACGTGTGCCGCACACTGCCTACCGACCTTCACGGACAACAACAGCAATGTTCTGACTCCAGTGTTTTCTGGGAGTGTGCCTTGCAAAGATGGGAATAACATCGACCACGGAATCTACTACGAGAGTGCTTCGCCCGGCGCGTACTACGTGACAGAGCATCATCCTGCCAGAATCACAAACAGCTACTGGAGCATGTCGAACTGGTATAACACTACGAGCACTCTCGATGGAAGTTCATGCACTCACGATATAGTACCAGCGAGCAACACTGCGCCGAACATCCAGGGCACGCCCTTCAGCACAACCGTAGGTGATTTGGTTTACGTCGAGGTGGATGACAACAGCAGTGGGACGGTACGCGGCTGGAACTCGATCGCAGTCCCTTCGAATTGCACCCTGCTTGAAGAGAACAATTTCCAGGGCCACGCCGAACTCTACTGCATTGCTCAGAGCAACATTTTCACGCCACAGTTTACTATTTCGCAATCCTCCCACGGCGCATTCACGATCATGGCTGCGGCTTTCAAGCCGGGGAACGCCGGGTCCGCACCCAGCACAGGCACAGCCGTCTTGCTTTCGGCACAGAACATGACCGGGGGCCCAGAAACGCGCACGTTCAATGTTGGGTGCCCGACGTCGACGAGCGCCGTCGCGTTTACCGACGACGCCTCATACATCACGGCGGTCCATGACGGAGGTGACGGCAACGGTGCCAGCTTCACAAAAGTCACTCCGGGCGGCGGTCCCGCGACGATCTGGTACAAGATGGGTACGGTGATCTCAAATCCCAACACTTATACCATTACCATGACAACCGGAGGTGGCGGTGTCGATTTGCTGACGGTCTACTGCCTAAACGCCACGCAGATCGACACTGGAGTCACGGCTGGCGGAAGCAGCAGCGTGATTGCCGCGGGCACCGTCTATAACGGAATAGTTGAAAGCGGTGGTGGAGGCACGAGCCAGCATGCCGACCTGCCGACCATGACACCGAGCCTACCGGGAGACTTGTTTATCATCTCAGGAACCAGCGGCATCGGGCCAATTCTCACGTGTTATCAGCCGTTAAAATGCGTCTATGATTTCCCCAGTCCGTCGGCACTCGCCGACGTCACAAATGGCGACGCTAACGACTACACGAACGGCGACTTGGGTGGTCACTTCTGGCAAGCCGGCACGGGGCAAATCAATTTTGGCTGGACGATGCAGAACAATGCGGCCGGCACTAGCGCTGTGGTCACGGCGTTCTCAGGCACCTTCACGGCTACGCCTCCCAGTCCTCCAACAGGTCTGCAGGCCATTGTGAATTAACTGTGGCCTTGCCTTCAACGACGCGTCAGCAGGAGCGTTGAGGAACTGCAGCACGGACCCTGGTTCATGGAGATCCTGGATTCTAGCGACGCAAGCGGTTGGCGTGAAGCAGAAGTGGCGGACTACCGATTGGGAAAAGCGAAAAGCGAACGTCTGCTGGCAGAGCGTGGAGCAGGCGGGAAGCGCTAAAAAGCCTCGATGCACGCCCCTTGAGTGCGGGCCCTCCTACGCGTTCGGGCCAGGTTGGCCGCGTGTAGAAACTTAACCAGCTATGGTTATCTGATGCCCCATTGCGCCATTCAGTGCGCAGATCCCAGCGGGTAGCCTTGAGCCGACACACTCATTCGCCCAATCTTAGCTTGACAGCTGTCTTCTCAGTGCCAAGAGTGCATTTTCGTCGAACCTGCTGTGTAACCATTGAATACGGCAAATGTCCCATAGCATCTTCATCGAGTCAGTGACCAAATTCACCTTGGAACCCGGCTGGGCGACCCAATTTACGGGCACTTCGGCTATCGACAGCGATAGCCGCCGAGCTATGAAAAGTACTTCCACATCAAAAGCAAAGCCGGCGGTTTTTTGCAGAGGGAAAATTGCCAAAGCTGCTTCGCGGCGAAACATCTTAAATCCGCACTGCGTGTCGCCGATACCTCCGAATGCGAATAGATTGACGAAGAATGCGAAACACCGGCCGATCAGCCGGCGATGAAGGGAGGCTTTGATCTCAACCTCACCGGGATTCTGCACAATGCGCGATCCGATCGCCAGATCGTGTCCTCGCGCGAGGGCATCAAGAAGCTTTGGAATCTCGTCAAGGGGAGTGGCGCCATCTGCGTCCATAAAGAGGACGTGCCGGCCACTGGCGTTTAGCATTCCGAAACGCACGGCGCCACCTTTACCGGTGTGCGGGCAGGAAAGCGTGCGAATTCGGACGTCACTCTCTTCGAATAAACGCCCTAGAGCAAGAGTCTGATCGCGGCTTCCGTCATCGGAGATAATCAATTCAAAACTGAGCCCGCGTTTGGTGCACCAACCAATTGTCTCCAGAACTGTTCGTGGCAGTCGCGCCTGTTCGTTGTAAGCGGGAATGATGATCGATAAATCTATCTCTCTCGGTGTCCGCGGCTTCAATTCGAGCGAAGAAGAGAGCTCATCGAGAATCGAACGAGTATCCTCGACAACAGCTTGCGGCAAGACCGGGGGGTGGCGTTCCGGCGCGCGCTTCGGGCGTGCTAGCGATAATAATGAAGAAAAGCCTCCCGTTGAGTAAGCCATCAAACCGGTAACCGTTGTGAAAATATATTGCGCGCCATGCTGAACCAGAACCATGGCGAGCGCAACTGGATAGGCTGGAATTCCGCAACTGACGAGGAAGAGCGGAGCGGTTGCTTCGATTGAACCGATGCCCCCCATGGTAAGGGGAACCAGAGAGGCAAAGTTAACAGCGACGACAAAGACGAGAGCAATCTTTACCGTCATTCCGGCCCAAACCGCGAGTCCGAAACAGTAATAGGACGTAGCCTCAATCGCCCAGACAAGAGCAGTTACAAAGATTGCCTTCACCAGGCGTCCCGGCATCCGCAGTGGCAGAAAACCGTCGATAAATTGGGTCGCTTTTTCGCGGGCGAATGCCGGCAGATGCCCTGGAAACTGTTTGCTCGTCCTGGCAATCATGGAACGAACATTTTCGTGCCAATGAATGCTCAAAATGAGTCCCAAGGCAAGAGCGACAAAAATGATGGAAACGAAAAGCAGCCCCCTCTGAAGCCGCCGATCAACCGGAACTAAAATGACGCCGGCGAGCCCGAAGATGGCGAGTATCAATCCGTCAAGAATGCGTTCGGCAGCAATTGAAGCCAGCGCGCTTGTTCTTCCTCGATCTTCACTAGTTTTTGCCGATGTGCAATGGGCCCGGAGGACTTCACCCAATCGGGCAGGCAAAACATTGTTGCCCATAAATCCGATCAACACCAAGCGAATCGAGCTCCAATAATCGAGGCTGCGCTCCCAAATCAGCCAGCGAGCGGCCCGCAGAAAGTAGCTCGATACCATGAGCGAGCTCCCCAAAAGCAGAAGAAGGGGGCGCGCCTTACGTACCGACGCCATCGTTTCCGCTAATCCAAAATGAGAGAGCGCTACATAGAGGAGAATGACTCCCAGAATGATTGATGCTGCCGCTTCGAGATAACGCTTCATTTGTAGTGACCCGACGTTCAATAAATCCCTAAAACCTATGCGATGTTTGCCGAGATTCGTTTACTCGACGGATCGTTGGCTTGACGACACGTTGAGGCTCGGCGCGGACAGACCGTTCCCTTACCATTTACAAGACAAGCTTGCGGCAATAGAAAGCCTCAGCGTAGCCGCTGTCTGCGACACATTCCATTCCGCGCAAGCGCATGAGTGCAAGAAAAGTCTCTTTTTCAAACCATTTCTTTGTGCGCTGAGTTTCAAAAGCCTCCATGAGGTAATGGACTTTTTTCTCGTAGACCTCTGGGTCGAGTGGCACAAAAAAGTTAGGCTGGCCCAAGTCTCCGTCATATTTTGGAATTTCGTATCCGAGAATCAGATGATTCCTGAATGTGTTCCAGGTTAGCTCCGCAATCAAGCGGTGGTCTTGATGGGCATCCTTGCGGTTGTGCGTGAAAATCACGTCTGGCGCTGCCGCCTTCAATTCCTCGAAGCAATCCTTGATCTGAGCGCCCTCGAAGGGGAAAAAACCATCGCGAAAGCTCTTCACAATCACTTCTTTTTTCTTCGCGTGACTTAGGAACAGCGCAGCGCTGTGACGAGCTTCTTGCTCGCGCTTATTGCACGCACCAAAAACAACCCAAGAGACTTCCGTCTCCTGGCGAGTGGAGAGCAGACGTAAGAGAGTGCCGCCACATCCGATTTCAATGTCATCGGAATGCGCTCCCAAGCACAGGATTTTAAGGTGACTCTCAGCTTTTCGAGGGAAGTCTAGAGCAAGCATGTGCGCTGGTATGTTCTCCCGCCGCCTCAGTAACTTCCGCCATTGCCATTGAGCTTCCAAACCTCCCAGGGAGCGGTGCCTCCCGAACAGAGGCTTTCAAGTTGCTGCTTGTCCTTGAACGTGTCCATGCTAGCCCAGAAGCCATCGTACGGGTAACCGATCAATTGCTTCTCCGCAACCAATCTGTGAAACGGCTCAATCACCAGTTCTTCCTTGGCATGAATGTACTCGAAGATCTTCTTTTTAAAGACAAAAAATCCGCCATTGATGCGGACATTCCCATCGTTAATTGCATGGATGTCAGAGACCAGGCTGCCGTTACCCTGCTGCAGCGACACCAGATGATAGCTAAGGTTGGGACGCACGCAGAGGAAGCTGGCGATTTTGTCCTGTCCGTGAAAGTGCTCGAGTTGCTGGGGCAATGGCAGGTCGCTTAGCCCATCGCTGTAGTTCGCAAGGAATTCATCCTCTCCTTCCAAATACTTCTCCACTGCTTTCAGGCGTTGGCCAATATTGGAGTTGATTCCCGTATCCACGAAAGTGATACGCCAGTCGTGGATGTCGCTGTTCAGCAAGTCTATTTTTTTCCCACCCCCGGAAAGAACAAAATTGTTGGAGGCGCATTCGTTGTAATTCAGAAAATAATTCTTTACGGCTTCGGCCCGATACCCAAGACACAAAATGAAATCCTTATGCCCGAAGTGGGCGTAGTACTTCATAACGTGCCAGAGAATAGGCCGATAGCCTATGTGCACCATGGGCTTGGGAATGTCTTCCGCATCGCGAATGCGGAGTCCCAGCCCGCCGCAGAAGAGGACAACTTTCATTTAAACTCCTTTGGTTGGCAAAATCCTTATACGCGCGAGGCTACAATTTCCTCAAGCCACGTTTCACCGCGGAAGTGCCTGTATTGCTCGGCACGCAACTGGTCCCCCAGCCTGTCCGGGGGGAGCGTGACGTCGCGGTACGTTATGACCTCGTCTTTCGGCACGTCGCGCGTCAGAACGCAACCTTCCACCAGACCTTCGGGAATGTATTGGTTGCGGCACATTTCGTCGGCGTTTACGGCCTCACCGTAAGTCATGTACATGCCGTAATCATCCAGAGTCTCACCGGCCTTCAAATCGCGCTTGGCCACGGCGCAGACCTCGACCACTGGGCCGCCCAAAGGCTTTGCAACAGAGTCACGGAACAGAGCAACACGGGCGACCGCGTTGGGCACGTCAAAGTGCACTAAGTGATAGGGCGTAAAAAACGAGTAGAGGGGCCCATCGCCCATCTTGTAAAGGTTCAAGTAGTGCTGCTGCCTGGGGTCCGGATGCTCCGCGAGGACGTACAATTTCGTCAGGGGAGTCCCTACCACATAATCCACGACGCCGCCCAGCTTGCGGACCTCATCAATGTCATAGATTTTGCCGATCTTCATGACGTCGTCTTTGTATTCCATTCCCCTCGACATGCCGCGGGAGCGCACCAGGAATCCGGTGGCGTTGGCGACAATGGATTGCTCAAAGCTAATTTTGGAGCCGTCTGCAAAACTCGTCACCATCGCGGGGTTTTGGCCCCATTTCTCTGCGAAACCCTTTTGAGTCGTGGGATTTCGATAAGGGTCCTGAAGACCCTTGACGTTGCCGATCACGCGCGGAGTCAATCCCAGTCCTTTGACCCAGCGGTAAAGATTGATCTGAAGTCCAGGTTCGTCTCCGTCACACGCGGACAAGACCACACCGTGTTTTTGAGCATAAAGCTGGAGAATGGGTCCAAGCGTGGCATCAATTTCTGCGTTCAGGAGGATCACGTCCTTCTTGTGGCGGAACGCTTCAAGAGCCACCCGGGCGCCAAACTCCACCGAACCAGTGACGTCCACAAGAACATCGATCCCAGCGGAACGGGCTAGAAGAAATGCGTCGTCGGTCACGACAATCTTGCCCTCGCTGATGGCGAGTTCCGCATCCTGTTGGGTAGATGGCGCGGCTACGTCCGGGACACCGACGTAATGGCAAAGATCGAAAGCACGATGGATTTGTCGATTGAACACGCCCACGAGCCGCATTCCTGGCTTGGTGTGGACAATGTGGTTCGCCAAGCCTCGGGACATAAAACCAGCGCCAAGCAGCGCGACCCGGATGGGGCGCCCTTCCATTTCCCGCGCCTTCAAAGCCTCATCAACGATAATCATTGGAGTTCCTCGGCCGAAGCTAAATTCACTTTGCGATTTCCAGCGGCAGGGCGCTCATCCTCCGCTTGACCTCTTCTTCCTGTTCGCTGAGCAGCTTCCAGCCCTGGTCCTTGTCCGAAATTACGCTCACTGGAAGCGGCCACTCCAGGCCCAAACGCGGATCGCTGTAAAGAAGGCCGCTCTCCGAACCAGGCGTGTAGAACTCACCGACTTGATAGCTCGTTTCCGTGTTATCCCGAAGCACTTGGTAGCCATGAGCGAAACGTTCGGGAACATAAAGGGCCCGGCAGTTTTCCTCGTTCAATTCAACCGCTACGCGCTGAAGATAGGTCGGGCTCTCCGGCCGCAAGTCGACGATGATATCGAGGATGGCTCCGCGGGTGCAGCGCACTAATTTTGTTTCGGCAGCAGGCGGAAATTGAAAGTGCATTCCCCGGAGCGTCCCTTTCTTACGGTTATATGCGACGTTTGCCTGAGCGATGACTGGCTTCAATCCGTGCGCATCGAATTCGCGCTGACAGAAGGCCCTCGCAAAGAACCCGCGGGAATCTTCGCGCCGCTCAATATCAATCACGAATGCACCACGGAGTTCAGCTTCTGTAAAAATCATCGAATTAGCTCTCCCCTTTAATTTCGTGGTTCGGCTTCAGCCCAGCTAGTGCGACAACACCAGCCTGTCGGACGAAATGGCCCAGTGCAACTTAGTATCGAGTTGCTTGGTTTTTTGCAGACGCTGAATGGTGTTGATGCGGAAAAACCGCCCGCGCGCAACATCATCCGCAGTAAGTCCTTCCGCACGATACGCGTCGTAGAGTTCCTGAGCTCCGCGTCGGGCCGTCCATTTCGGTTGGAACCGGGGCAAAACGCGAAGGATCTTATCGCAATTAACCCGGTAGCAGCGCTTGTCGGGCCCGCCACCCGGAGCATACTCGATGCGGCAGCCAGGTACGGTTTCTTTTACGATGTCGGCAAGTTCGCTGATCCGATAGTTTTCGCTTGTACTTCCCACATTGAAAGTTGCGTTGTGGACTGCATGTTTCGGACTGTCTAGGACACAAATCATGGCTTGAATGATGTCCCGAATGTGTACGATCGGCCGCCATGGCGTACCATCGCTTTTAATGTGGATACGGCCGGTCGTTAGGGCCGAAGCGACAAAATCGTTGAGCACGATGTCCAATCGCAGCCGGGGAGAAACTCCGTAAGCCGTCGCATTTCTCATAAAAGTCGGGGTGAAGTGGTCGTCGGCAAGGGCTGCGACGTCGCGCTCAACGAAAACCTTGGATTCGCCGTAGGGAGTGACGGGATTGAGGGTCGCGGATTCTTCGAGGAAATCATCCCCCGCGGAGCCGTATGTGCTGCAAGAAGAGGCAAAGACAAAACGGGGTACGCCCGCCCGCTTGGCCAACTCGGCGAGACGAACGGATGCTTGATGGTTGATGTCGTAGGTGAGACTCGAATCCAGATTGCTCAGGGGATCGTTCGACAACGCCGCCAAATGTAACACGGCATCGAAGCCTTCGAGGTCAGCAATCGTAACGCTGCGGATGTCTTTGCGTATTTCGGAGACTTTCGGGGCAGGCGCCCCAAAATCGCAGCCCGCGAACAAACCAGTGTCCAGCCCCACCACATCATGGCCTGCAGCGATCAACATCTGGCTAGCCACTGAACCGATGTAGCCTTGATGCCCAGTTAGTAGCACTTTCATTCAGACCGACTCCTAATGAGATTAAGAACAAACAACTAACCGGATTCTCGTGGGCAATGCCGAAGACCCGACCAAGGAGAAATGGCCTCTCCACCATGCTAGGTGTCTATCACCTAGGTAAAGACGAGGCATACTCCTGCCCTTAGAACGCGGAACCCTATTCGCGTGCTCGAGGACCTACATCGCAATCAGCTTACCAAAAAGAGACTTGCTGGCTTCTGTTGGGGTTCGTCTATGACCCCCGTAAGCTGGTTACTATGAACGAGTTAGCATAATCTTGCTGGCTGTGCCAACCCTGTGTAGGCGGAACAAGAGGAGGCGTTTTCGTCCACTTATAGGAAAAACTCTTCCACTAAAGCCTAGGCGTCTAAAGACCCGGAAAGCGGGAGCCGCTTTCTTTGGTCCAGGCTACGGTATATAAGTCAGAATGGGAGCCGGAGATCTCTGGTAGAAGCCTCGAGAGGCCAGTCACAGCGCGGTTCGGCGATCATTTGAGGAATATCAGAGTCAACTCATTCGAGCAAAACGAGGTCACTGGCCCATGCGTCGCGAGAGTCGATATTTCTAGTTAAGTGCGATACTCACTTCAAATAGGTACTAAAGATATAAGTATATTGATCGTCCAGCGCTATGCGGCACGATTCCGCCTTGGAATTAAGCTGCTGGTTCAGATGGGGCGACCGCTCCTCAAGCGTTTCAAATTGACGAATCATCGTTTCCAAGTCGATTGACTCAATATCCTGGCGGAACCCATCGAGCCCTACGTCCGCCATTAGAGCATCCACTTTCTCATGGTACGAAATCGCCAGCACGGGCTTACCGAGCATTAGAGCCAATAGGACATTATGAAACCTGCTGGCAACCACGAGATCCGTTGCATTCAGCTGCGAAAGTACGTCCATAACAGAAGCTGCGGGCTCATCGATGATTCCTGCATCTTCGTAAGTGATTCCGTCTTTTTCAATAAATTCCTTTAAGTCACGGACTGCACGATGGTCATAAGATACGTCGCCGATGAGCAAGCGAACCGTGTATTTCTTTTCGAGCAGCCACCTTACAAAGGTTCCGATCCCAGCAATGTAGTTGTGGTAGGCCGTTTCATCGTTGTCCCTTATATTGCGCCTGTTGAAATAGGTCATCAGGCCTATGCCAATGATGGCATTGTTTCTGCGTTTACCGACACTCTGTGGAAGCTGATCCGTAGGGAAGCTAAATGCCAGGTCCGGATACACCTTGTCGTTTGTCTCGTCAAAACCGATATGCTTTAGATAGTCTCTCGAGAAACGATCCCGATAAGACCGGTAGTCAGCACATGACAGCGCCCCCTTCACCAAGCGCCTGCTGAGGGCGCGACGAATGGGGCCCACACCAACGCTGAGAAATATGACTTTGCAACGGCACAGTTTTGCGGACAAAACCCACTTTAGTATTTCATAGTGTAAGCCGGGGCCGATGCCGAAGTCTCCCAGCATTCCTGTTCCTGTCATTATGAGCATGTCGACATCCCTCAGCGTGGCAATAGCCTTTAGCCATCGAATGAGTTCCATCGGAATGCCGACAAAAACTCTCCTTGCTATTCGGAGAAAATGATTATTAATCGGCGAAGGTGGCATTTCTCGAATCGCCGAGGCAGAAATCTTATAGGCCGACCGCGTCTCTTCGGGACCCGGACAAATACAGCTTATTCTCGCATCCGGGAGATATTTTCGTATGTTGTACAACAAAGCTTGTAATGTGCATTCGTTGCCCAAATTCCCTTCGCCGAAGTATCCGAAGAGAGCGATCTTTCGTGGCGTTGTTTCTATCCGCAAATCTGCCAAACCACGAATGGAAGCGTGCATGAGCCCTTAATCTCGCCCTGCGGTCAGTGTTGCGTCTCTAACTGGACTGTGTCCGGAAGAGATGAAGTCCAGATAAAACGAGAGTTCATTTTCGGCCTTAGGCCAGGTGTCAAAGTCAAAGGTGGTCATGTTTGACCTAAGTCGAGATTAAGCTCTGCGCTTTTGGATAGCGAAGGCCCCCTCAGTCCGCGGATGAGATTCTGATAGAAGGTTTTCTGCTTTCCCACAAAAAACAGCATCCCAAAGAACGCGGTCAGAAGCACACTGGTCTCCAGGACCAGCCTGGGCAAAGGCGCCAAGAAATTGCCACAGGCTACTTGTACCACGAGGGCCAGAGCTCCAGCCAAAACGCCATAACCCAGCGGTATGAACATGGTTTGCAAAACATCCCAGAGGGAAACCGCCGTTCCGCGTACACACCAGGCGATAAAAGGAATGACCCACAGCGCCATCACAGCCGAATAGGCAAAGGCGACCCCCTTCGGCCCATAAGGCAATCCCAGCAGATAACCAGCAATAAGGGTGGGAGAGAAGACAAGCGCGATATTCAAGCTTCGTTTCACTAGTCCCAATGACACTAGCAGCCATCCCATCGGATTGATAATCGCGAAGATCATGATCGTTGGAGCCAGTAAGCGAAAAATAACAACCGCATCCATCCACTTTGGCCCTAAAAGGACAAGGACAACATCGTTCGCGAAAACGGCGCAGGCTATCGTCACAGGCAAGGTCATCGCCAGAACCAGCGAGTAACCTTTCAAGAAGTAGCTCTTAAGGCGGATGGGGTCGTCCTGAAGCCGGGACAAAGCCGCAAACGCCACCTCACCGACCGCAGCATTCAGATTCTCTGTCGGAATATTCGTCAGCTGGTAAGCCCTTCCGTAGATTCCGAGTACGTTGCTGCCCCAGAAACGCCCTATCAGCATTTTGTCCGCGTTATACGCAAAGTAGGCAACCAGACTATTGAGACTTACGATCCCGCCAAAACGCATCATGGAGCCAATCCCAGCGCCTCTCTGTGGCATCCTGGGTACCCAGCCCGTGCTCAGCCAAGCACCAATAGTCGCAGTAAGTGGAACGCTAACCGTCATTGCTACCAAGGCCCAGTATCCGTATCCTGCTCTGGCCCCAACAATGGCAAGGGCATTACCGACAGCTAAGGAAACGATTGTTATTACAGCCATAGTGGTAAAACGCATCTGGCGTTGAAGAAGCGCTGAGTGTTGCACGCCCGCGGCATTGAAGAGGAATCCGACCGCCAGCGCCGCCGTCACAGCAAAGAGCCGAGGCTCGTGGTAGAACGCAGCGACGAGAGGAGCCGTTGCCACTGTGAGAAGTCCGAGAAGTGTGCCAACCAGCAGATTGATCCAGAATAGTGTCGAGATTTGCTCGTCGGTGACCGTGGCGCGCTGAATTGCAGCCGACGAAAGTCCAAAATCCCTCAATAAAAGCAGGATTCCAGTGAACGCTGTCACCATACCCACTAATCCGAAGTCTTTCGGGCTAAGGAGCCGGGCCAATATCACGAGGGATCCGCCACGAATGATGAAGTTAGCCGCTTGCGCGGAGAGTCTTGCAAGCCCTCCGCGGATGGTCAACCCTTTTAGATCCTTCATCGCGTTTCTAAGTGTCCTCTCGGATCCGCAGCCGCGCATCAAAACAAGTCCACGGGCAGTTCCTATGACTCAAAATCCACGTCAAAATAGGGAGTTTCTTAACAGACATTTCCACTCTCGGTCCTAAACCTTTTCTTCACAGATAACCGTTTCACTGTGCTCCCGCCGCAGTCCTGTCGCAGGAGCTAAACGGAAAGCGGCCGCGTATCGACGTCTCCAATCTGGCCTTCTTTTGTTTATGGGCTCCAGGCCACCGTAAAGGAATGGCCATTGGCCCCTCAAGCAAGAATCTCCATCGTGGATCTCCTCCAGTAACTCAGTTACTGGTTCCCAGCCAAGTTGTTGAGCAACCTTTTCCCGGATGTCCAAGTCGATTCCCGACACGAAGAGATAACCTTGAGGACGAGGCAGCCGCGCAATATTTCGCAGGCATCGCTCCGCTTCGAACTCCACCATGTGGCACAAAAAGTTGCTTGCCACCACAATGTCCTGAGGATCGAGTCTATTGACGATCTCACGTTCCCTCACATCCGCTACGGACCAGTTGATCCCCTCCTTTAGCCAATCCTTTATCGCAGCCGCATCCTTGTGGGGATCAAAAAGCTCGGCTTTTTCAGCCGGAGTCAGCCGTTCAAAAACCTCCGAATCGACTAGTTCCGAACCGGTCGAACTCATTCGCCAACGCCCTGCGGCCATACAGTCTCGAACTGCGTTAAGGTTCATTCGCGCGTTCAAGGGATATACACCTCGTTGCGCAAATGCCACTGCCTCATCCGAAATATCGACTGCTTGCATAATCAACTTTAGATCGGGCCGTGCCGTCCTTATCGTCCACGCGATCGAATACACCTCTGCACCGGTGCTGCAACCTAGCACGGCGATCCTGACCGTATCACCTTTCTTCTTGTCGCTGACCAGGCGTCTCATTAGTTCCAACTCCGGCCGATTGCGGAGAAAGAACGTATTTAATGCCTGTGCCCGTACATCGTTTGTTCGAACTAGGGCGTGCAAAAAGAGGCCATACGAGCTGAACGGGCGAAGGCGAACGAGGGACGGCGGAAGAATGTTCCAAACACGCCGGTTGAGGCGCAAAAAGGCGTTTGTAAGAGATTTTCCGAAGACTCGCACCCTGACCAGGCGTTCCCACCAGGAAGCACCACTGAGGGACCACGGAGCTTCGTCCCCAACTACATCGGGATTCCACTTCGTAAACTTGTCTTTTCTATGGAACCACCTTGTCTTACAAAAAACCAGCATGGTCATCCGGCCAGAATAGGAATATTCAGCGCCTGAGGGAACCTCGACCAGTTCTCCGGCGCAAACGCTGTACTCATGGCCGTCAATCGCAAATGTGCCGCTCCCGGCAAGCACGTAGTAGGTACGAGTGATACCTCGACAAACCATGAAAGTATCGTGTCCCGTTTCCGACTCAACGTAGAGAACTTCGAGATCCTTTTGGATCATTGAGCCAAAGGAATATCCGAAGAGTCCTTTACCTCGGAAAGACACGGAAGTGGGTAATTTACGTACATAAGACATTAGCTTTGACTCCGATTATGGGATAAGCCCGCATCCTTGCGTGCTGAAAGACAATCACTGTGTTAAACGCTCTCGAGAAGGAGCTTCGGCAAGTTCATAAAAAAGCTGGCCGCCATCTAGAATCGCGTACGCCAGCCGTGCTCTTTCCCTTTCGGGACCTGCAATCTCCCATCCGTTGCCATTTCGCACGAGCTTCATTTGACTTCTTGCCCTCCACCAGGAATCCACCTCTCTGGGTAGAGCGGCCCAGATCTTTTCTCGATCAACCATTGTGCGCAGATAATCCAGCAGCGATACGTAGCAGCGACGCGCGCGGCTTTCGATGAGGTAATCCGGATGGGTAAGAATACTCATTAACCCGTTTCTCCCGCGGATCAAATTCAGTTGCTGTTTCCACAAATCAATCGAAAAGATGTTGAGAATGTGAAAGAAAGTGTAGTCTTGGGAAGTTGTGACGGGAAGTTCAACGATTTTTCCAAGGAAATAAGGCATCACCGTGCAACAGCCGCCGCGCATAGGATCCAGATGTGCCACGTTCGGGACGGACATGTCATAGGCGAAATCGAAAGCTTCATACCAATCCTGGTTACGATACAACGACCCTGCGCGGAAACCTCTCGCCTGATATCGATGAGCGAACGCATTGATTCGAGCCGCCCGACGCAAGAATTCCCGGTCCTCCAAATACAAGCGCCCGTCATGATTCAAGTCATGTATATTGAATTCAAATTCACGGAATCGAATATCATTAACATACTCATTCGAGAACTCGTAGCGCTCCTCCGGGATGACTTGAAACGATGCCTTAAATCCGTACGAATCATCCAAATCCATCAACTCAGGTGTAAAGTCGCAGCCCGCAGAAGTCTCCACGTCGTGCGTTATGATTAGGCAATTCGGCGCGCCGTGTGGCCAAAACCAGATGAACGGAATCTTCTTCGCGCCAGTGGCTTCCATCAGCAGCGTCAAATAGGTCTGGTGAAGGTTGTCAACGGTGAAGTCCACGGGCCAACTCGGAAAGCGTAATTCTTTCCAATCGCGGAAATAGGCCTTTTGCACCCAGCGGCGCACCGGAGTCGGGAGATTGCTTCGGATGAGGTAGTAAAATGCCCGAGCCACTTTGCTCTCCAGGAACAGACTCCTTCCGTGGAGCGTTTTTTGCCGATATCGTTCGCGTCGAAGGTTCTCCACTACCTCAGCAAAGACAAAAGGAAGTCGAATCGTTGTGCCATCGTGATGAAAGTGCTTCAAAACGTCGAATTCGTTGGAACCTTCAGGGTTCGCCGCGACGCCAGTCTGGCATCGCCCGTAGCAGATATTGCCTGTACCGAATTGGAAGAAGCCAATATCTCCCGGCACATCACTACCGTCTGTGACCGCGGGATGTAAAGAATCCGGGGAGAGACAATAATAGTCCTTGAGAGTCTGAATCACGTTGGTCCGGCTTCACCTTTCTCCACACAGACGTTGTCTTAGAGGAATGACCTGATATTGATAAAGATTATTAATGTGTTACTTATAACTATATCTTTTACCGTTGCGTCGTCCTATCCAATATGCCGGTAGATTAGCTTGCCAGCGATCGTCCGTAATTTGTCCGGCATCAAAGAAAATGCGTACTTCGCCATGTTTAGTTTCCATCCGTCGGTCGCGCCAAGGAAAGGTGAATCAGGAAATCTCCAATAGGCGAGGCGCAGGGGATCAGGGACCCAATGGTTCTTGAACACAAGAAGCCCCATATTCTCTTCCTCAGTCCTTCCCATATCAAAGTCGCCCGCTCCATTTGATTTAGCGGTGGTGATTGCCCGCCACAAGAGCCATGGCATTCCTCCGAATTTATTGAATCGTGCGTCGGAACATCCGTACTTGTAATAGACCTTGTCCTTGCAACGTAAGGTCAGTATTGAGGAAATTGGGATGTTGTCCTTATATGCCACGCGAATTTCCACGGCTTGTCCGTGAAATTTAATGAGGCTCAGAAACCATCTGTAGGGAATCGGAGGAAGGTGATGCCGACCCCGAGTCATAACGAACAAGGCATAAAATTCCTTTAGCAGGTCCTCGGATGTGCCCGAGCTTTCTGTAAGCCCGGCCCGCTCGGCCCGTTGAATGCGGCGTTGAACGGAATCCCTGTCAAGACTTCGGAACACTTCGTCCAAGTCTCGACGCAGGTTCAGAACATGCAAATAGTACGTGGCAGCCAGTCGAAAACCATTCGTTCCGCTTATCCGGGCGAAATTCCCGTCGACCGGACGAATTTCGAGATATTTCAAATTCTGACGCTCCATCGTGGTTTGCAAGTAGCCGAGCAAGAGGTTCAAGTCATCTGCCGAATCGCAAAGAGGCTCACAATGATCCGAGAAAGGCAGAGATACCAAACGATGCCCCGTCAGCTTGCTTTCAATGCGGCAAAAAAGCAGCCCATTCTTCAACTCACCGGTCGGCGATGAAGTCGTGAAAACCACCGGTTCATACTGAAACGAGTGTCGCAATGCTTGAAGCCAGCCCACGGTGTGGAAAACCGATGCCTTGGGGTGTCGCTCCAGGAATCTCGCCCAGCGCTCATCGTTTATCGGATCAATCTGATAAATTCTCATTGGCCAATTTGTGGGTTTCTAGGCTAGATCAGATTTTAGAAAGGCGGTTAGCGCCACCCATGACGGAGATCGTGCAGCCCATGAGGCGTAGCCGTATCAGTCTGATGAAGATAAGCTTGACGTTCCAGGCGAATTCTCAGATTCGCTTCTAAGCACGCTGCCATATATGCCTGTGGTTAATTCGCTGACCAATCCCCAGGAGTGCCGTTCCCTGGCGAACTCTCGAATCTCTGGCCGATGCCTTTCTAGATCTCCGAACAGATCACTCGCAAAGTACTCCTCTAACGCTCTGGCCAAGTCAGTTGAATCTCCGGGCCTGAAAGTAAATCCAGTAGTCCCCTCAATAATCTCTTCTTTCAATGAACCCACGTCTGCGGCTATGACAGGGAGGCCAAAATTGTATCCAAGAAAAATCACCCCGCTCTGAGCTATATCCTTATAAGGCAGCGCTAGAACATCGGCACCTTTAAAATACACTTCAATCTCACTGTCTGGAATGAACTGAATCCGTGAAATGACTTGCCCAGCTTTTATATGTTCCTGGGTCTGAGTCCGGAGTTCTTCCCAGTATCTCTCGCATCCCTCTTCGAGCCGCCCAGCAATTATCAGTTGATAATCGTCGCGCCGACGAATAAGCGTTTGGAAGGCCGCAATTAGGTATTCGAGCCCTTTGTATGGTTTGATTCTGCCGAAAAACAAAATAGTCTTCCGATTCTCGCGGATGCCCAGCCGCCCTTTTGCTTCTTTCGGCGTGAGACTTGTGTTTGGAACCGAGTTGTTAATCCCGAATGGGATCACGGTGATCCGGTCTGTCGGAACGCCAAATTCCTTCATGAGTTCGCTCTTCATTTTTGGCGTATGAACGAAAACATGGTCGGCCAATCGATACTGGATTTTCAATGTCAACTGATTGAGTGCGGTATCGGCAGAATCGCGCTTACGTTTATTAATGTTGTGAGCCGTGAGCACAACGGCTTTCCCCAACAACTTGTAATACAGTGTGAGCAGCGTACGGTCGAATACCTCAAACTTGTTGTTCCAGAGGATGTGAAAGATTTTCGGCTTTGCAGTAGCGGCGTAGTAAATTAACCTTAAATAATAGGCTATTATTCTGCAAAGCTTGGCACCGAGGCCAGCACTTGGACGCTGGTCACCTCGCAGGTTAAAAAATGTCACTCCGGGTTTGTTGCGAAAGTCCGGTTCGTCCAACTCGTCGCTGCCAATGAGGTCAACCGTTACCCCAATGGAACTAAGCGCATTGGTCAGGCCATACACGTATGGCCGGTCACTGCCCCCGGTAAGCAGAGCTACGGACAACGCTCGAGGAGCCCCAGAAGTCGCCAGCGCATGCTTCTCTTGGGCCTGCGGGTAAGTACTTTCTGCTTCAACCTGAATATTCTGCCTCATGCCTCTGCCAGTCTCTCTTCCAGGAGTTCACAAATAGCGTGTCCGATTGTGATGTGCATCTCCTGAATTCGCGGCGTCGACTTGGAAGGAACGCATAAACACAAATCGCATGCATCGCGCAATTTTCCTCCAGATGCGCCTGTAAGTCCGATCACAAGCACGTTGTTCGTTCGAGCCACCTCGATTGTTCGCAGGATATTGGGACTGTTGCCACTCGTGGAGAGTGCGAGCAGGACGTCGCCTGGTCTCGCATGAGCCGAAAATTCCCGAGCAAACACATATTCATATCCGTAATCGTTCCCAATGGCGGTCAGCGCTGATGTATTTCCGTGCAAGGCCAGCGCACGGAGCGGTTTCCGGTCGCGAAAGAAACGGCCTGTAAGTTCCGCTGCTATATGTTGCGCGTCCGCCGCAGACCCGCCGTTCCCGGCGATGAGCAGTTGTCCGCCGGCGACCAGCGACTTACTAATCATGTCAACCGCTTCAGATACATGGGACGAAAGCTCGTGAAGCGCTTTGGCCACCTCCAGGTGTTCGTTCCAGATGGATTGGATCTTGTTCAATTGTTGGGCCCCGCTTGACACGTTGCTAATCCCTCCGTTGTGAGTCTTCGCGAGCGATGGACTTCGGTTTCAAGATATGACTGAAGAACACCCTGCTAGTCTCAAGACTATGAATAGCTTTGTCCCAACATCTGACCACCCAGGCCTTCATTCGTGGGAGCTCAATCTGAGCTGATTTCGCAACTTTCGCACCAAAGATCGGCTGCATCCATGCATATTTGCGACGCAGCCGAGGGATTTCTCGGGCGCCTCCAAGTTGCTCGGCTAGTGCTTGTAGCTCCGCCACAAGGTCAGGCCGCTCTGGATAGAATTCGCCCAGGCGGCTCTTTAGGCATGCCAAGCAAGATTTTCGGACGCGATCGCTATCCTCCACTGAGCGGATGTGCTGAATCTGCAGTTTCAGCGACAGGACCAGTGCCTCTTTCTTCTTGTCTGATGTGCCGACGTAACTTAGACGACTCGCGGGAGTAATTCTGTAAAACACCCTTGCATCGGGTACGAAGCGAATTCGATCTGACGCCATGAGAACGCGGCAAAAATATTCGACGTCGTCATCACTCAGAAGACGCGTATCCCATGGGCCAGCTGCTTGAGTAAGCCTTCGGCTCGTCAACCAGGTGGCGGTCTGCATATACAAGTTTTCACCCATTTTCTTGAGAAACCACTCGACAGGAGAGAGGTCTTGCCATAAGGAGGTTGGAACAGACTGAGCGTGGCTGGTGCGATAGCTAAAGGTGGCCCAGGCGGAGGAAAGAAGCGTTCGCTCGCCGTCGCCTTCCCGCAGGGCGGCAAGCTGACGTTCAATCTTATCCAGCGCTAGAATATCGTCCGCGTCCAGCCACTGGATGTAGTCTCCTTGGCAGAATTGCAAGGCATGATTGCGCGTTGCCGCGGCACCTTGGTTCTCTCGACAGATAACGGCAACCTGTTTCGAGGCAAATCTCCGCGCTACATCGGCCGTGCCGTCAGTGGACCCGTCGTCCACCACGATGATTTCCTTGCGCGGCCAGGTTTGGGCGACCGCCGACCGGATCGTGTCCGCGACCCAATCCTCTGCGTTGTGAGCGGGAATCAGAATTGAAACCAAAGGGTTCATTGCAAAGTCCAGCGGATGAAATCATCCACGGCCCTGACCTCTCCACACCCGATGAGAGGACCTGTGGCTGGAGAGAATCAAGATCTGCAGTGGGGTGCGCGTAATACTCATACCCTTTTCCAGCCTAATAGTCAGCTCGCGACGTCAGCCAGCCGAATGTCCAATATTGCTCTCAAACATGCCGACTCGCCATGGTTAGAATGCGATCCGCCAGTCCTTTTAATCGTTGCTCGCGTGCAGCCATCTTTGGCAGGGGGGCAAGACCGGCAACTCTAAGGAGCTCCTTCCATCGGTACATCCAATCGTGACGCAAGAGAGCCTCAACGGCATTCCTTTGGCTAATTCCAACAACCCTCTCCAGATCTCTGTCCAAAGTAGCAATCACGTCTATGACGTCGGAGCCGTCGGATTGAATGGGAACCACCGCATTGGGCCATGGAAACATTCTCCGGAACGAATCACAATTCGGAGCTTGGCCGATCATAACGGTGCCTGCAGCTGCCCCTTCATAGTAGCGGCGCCCTATTTCCTCCTGGCCTTGCGTCTCGCCCGGTGAATTCACTTTGCCGGGCGCCACCATAAAAAACTTCGCGCGCTTCGCAATGTTGGAAACAAGGTTGCGATGTTGTCTATGGTCGTATACGTCCGATAGAGACCCTTCAAAAGTGTCGTGCACGTAAAATATCGACCCATTGTCCGCTGCCCGGTACAGCTCGCGGTGAATTGCTTCGCATCTACGCCCAATGCTATACACGTCGATAACTCGAGAGGACGAGTTGGGATACGGACTGAAGCCGAGCGCATCAACGGCGCCAGGAAGCCAGTGGCAAGGCTTGCCGATGATCTTCGATAAAGGCTCTACGGTTTCTAGGCAACTAACAAATACATGGTCAAAGTTTCTTAGGGCCTGAATCCAGTATTTGCACTGCGGGAGTTCGGCCAACCACAGTTCATCGATCCAGCAAGCACTGACCTTGCACCTTTCTTTCCACGCTTCAATGGCATTGATATGCACAAAATCGTGCGTGTACTGGCACATGGCAAGAAACAGATCGTATTCTTGCGTAAGCCGGACCTTCTTGAGCCCAGGATTTTGGTAGATGAGTCTTCGAGAAAAATCACGAAAGAGAAGGCGTCTCTGCCACTTTTCCTTGAACTTATAGCCCGGACCCGGCTCGAGGCAAATCAAGTCCAAGTCGTCGATCTCTTGAAGTACATCCTGCCCTTCGTAATGACCGGACAGAAAAGCCTTCCTCTTGAAAAGCCTTCCCGATGGCATACATATGCGAGGTTTCCGGACTTGTGACGCAGTTGACATTCAGTCTCTTTGGGGATTGGTGGTCGTTGGTTCTACGCAGGTGGGCTCGCAGGCTACCGCCATTAATCCGTGAGAATGGTCACCCACAAACTAGCAAGCAACCTGCCAGAAGCCCCTGTGAGGGCAGGCTAACTCTACTCAGCAAAGGTCCATAAGACATTGAAAATAAATACATTAGAGCGCCTAGATTTCAAGATGCGTCATTTATGACACACAATCTTGCTGTTGAGGCAAGCGGAATGGAAAAACACTACCACAATCTGCCACCGATTTCTCCACCATGCAGCGCGTTTGCTTTGCCATCAGCTGCGGACCATTCGCCGCAGCTAAAGCGAGTCCTTATACCCTTCCCTTCGCCCAGGGCGGCCGGAAAACGTACCCTGTGCGAACACTACCCGACAGTACAGTAGACTTTGTTCGTGTTTCTGCACATCATCGATCCTGGGGGGGCGGGGTGCCGATGAATGAGGGAAACGCTGAAAAAATTCAGTGGAGTCGCGTGTATTCATCCCTGCCTTTCCTCACTGCTTTTTCGTTCGCCCTTTCGTTTAGCTTGCAGAGTGGAGTTGGCATGATATCGAGAAACGCCTTCGCCGCCAGTAAGGTGTCGTGGCACGACAACTATGCCGGACCTTGTGACCGAGAAACACCACGGCCAACGGTATGGGGATCTTCCGCCGAGGAGGGAGCGGCATCAATGAAGAGAACCGTGGGATGGCAGTTCGCACACTCTCCAAGAAGCGTCGCGGGATTGAAGGTGTGTCAATGAAGAAGTGGGCTATTTTGATCTTGTGTCTGTGGGCTTCTCCATCCTTCGCCCAAAAAACCTACACGGCCGCGAGTTGCAGTCAGACCGCCGTCGCAGCTGCTATCGCCGCCGAACTAGCTCAGGCCGTCGATGGCGACGTCATCTCCATTCCGTCCGGAAGTTGCACTTGGAATAGCGGAGCCTCACTCACGGCTACGTTTACCAAATCGGTCACGATCCAAGGCGCGGGTGCAATATCGGCCACGAGCGGCGGCGCTTCAACAACAGGTTCCGATCTAACAACCATCATAAATAACATGGGCGGAAACCCGGTCATGGAATTCATCACGACTTCGGGAAAGTCTTTCCGTTTCACAGGAATCGCCATTTTGGAAAACGGTTCGAGCGGGTCCGAGGGCACAGGAAACCTCGTCATCGATGGGAGCTCAACGCAGGCGCGTATAGACCACTGCCACTTCACCATTTTTGTCGGCGGCAGCAAGGGACTTGCCGTGCAGAATTCCGTAGTGGGAGTTGCAGACCATCTCTACATCAATACGGCGCAGGACATCACTAACGATTTTGCGTTTCTAAACGGGGGGAATTGGCAGGGCGATAAGGACCCGAACGGTCTCGGGAATCAGTCTTGGGTTGACGGCGACCACTTCGGCACAAACCAATTCTTCTACGTCGAGGACACGCGAATGACCGGCGGCTACGTGAGCGATTGCAGTAACGGGGGCCGCTGGGTGCTGCGTTACTCGACGGTGCTCAACAACCACGGTTCAGCGAATCACGGTACGCACGATCCCTGGCGCAGTTGCAGAGCGGCGGAAGTTTATCAAAACACTTTTAACGTCAGCCCCTCTACAGAAGGCGGCGGTATTACGCACAATAATGGCGGCACGACACTCATTTGGGGTAATAACGTCACGTCATACGGGCACGTAATCGATTTGAACATCATCCGTCAAAGCGGCGCTACCTATGGGCAAAGTGCCCCCCCGAATGGGTGGGGATACTGCGGCAATCAGGCGACCGGCGCAACGAGCGTCTGGGACCAAAATACCAGTAGCAATGGCTACGCTTGCCTTGACCAGCCCGGACGCGGAGCCGGAGATCTGCTGGGTGGATATCCAATTTCAAACGTCCTTAACCTGACGGCTGGAAACATCAGAACGTGGCCGCACCAGGTGCTCAGTCCGATCTACGTATGGGCTAACACCCTGGGCGGCCCGGGAGCCGTGAGCATGGTAGGCGACTTCACAGGTATCTTGGCCGATAACCGCGACTACTATCAACAGTTCGGCGCCTTCGGTGAGGCCGGTAGTTTCAATGGCACCGCCGGGGTGGGACAAGGGCTGTTATCAGCGCGGCCCTCAACTTGTAAGGCTGGTCCGGGCGGGAACACTCCGGGCGTCGGCTACTGGGCCACGGACACAAACACCCTTTACGTTTGCAACCTGGCGAACACTTGGACGGCATACTACACGCCATACACGTATCCGCATCCGCTCACGCAGTCCTCTGTGGCAACCATTGCCGCTCCGACGAACCTCACAGCAACGGTGAACTGACCTTTTCGCCAGTTGGCCTGGCCGCCGCTTGTTGGTCTAAACGCGCGGGCAACACCTTTGGCGGCGAGAGGTTTGGTTTTGGACCTCGCCGCGCAGCCCAATTCAAGATCTGAGTTGTGTTCTGTGCCTTCGCATCCCAAGTTAGGCATTCCCGTGCATAGCACATGCCTTGCTGTCGCAGACGATTAAGTTTGTCCCGATTGCCCGCGAGGTCGTTCAGAATCATCTTCATCTCTGACACGAATTCGCTCTCGTTGGTAAGAGGTACCTTGTACCCCACGTCTGGGCGGACTATGTCGCCTGGCCCGCCGAAATCGGCGACCACGGGTACGGCGCCAGTCGCGAGCGCCTCAAAGACCACGCCGGCACCGAAGTCGCGAACCGATGGAAACACCATAACATCCGCGGATCGCAACTTGTTAAGTACTTCGGCGCGGCTAACCCAACCAAAGAAGGAAACAGTCTTCTCGATCCCAAGGGATTTCACAAGCTGCTCGAGCCGGTTCCGCTCTGGACCATCGCCAAGGATGGTGAAGCGTGCCAAACCACTTCGCAACAAGGGGGCCGCTGCCTGCAACCCAAGATCACAAGCCTTGCAAGGGATCAGCCCGCCGACAAAGATCAAGTCAAGCTTGGCGTCAGGCTCGGGATGGCGCGTATCGTCGGAACACAAAGAGCTCCCGACGCTGTTTTCCGGGACAAAAAATAGTTTGTCGCGATAAACAGCAAACTCAGCGTAAGTATGCGACGAAGCGGCTATGATCGCTGCCGCGTTGCGGTAAGTCGATCGGGCAAAAGGCAGCAATCGGTGGAGGGTCCTTAGACCTGAGATCCATTCACGCTGGTTAGCAGCCTGGCTAAAACCCTTCACAAACGGGAGTCCGCCATTGATCGGCCCAATCACGAAAGGCACGGGTCCATTTCGCAGGAAGTAAGCGAAAGGACTGGGTAATACGGCTGACATTGGCACGACTCGCAGAACGACATCGAACTCGCCCGCCAAGATTCGCTGGCGCAGCTGCCTCCAGGCATACCACTCGAATGCCAGAGCAAAGGGATAAGTGAACGCGGTGACGGCCTGGCTGGCAAAGTTAGATTTGAAGATCCAGCGGAAGCACCAAGCATAGATGCGCTCGAACCAGGGCATCCGGATCACCTCTATAGAGCGAAACGGCGCCCTAGCGCGGCGCACAGGCTCCTCAACGGGCGCTCTAACAACCAAACTGACGTCATTGAGTTGTGCAAGCGCCGCCGCGTGAGAATACGTGACGTAGGGAATGCTGATGCCCTCTGGGTTACAATCTGGTCCCAGCACCAAAATACGTAATCGACGCATGGATTCTCCTAACGCATTGCTCTTCTCAGGGACAAATCGAAGTCATCATAACTGCTGGATTCTGACCCGAGTTCCTGCCATCGCACGCTCGCGGCCGGCGAATCATGGCATCCTGGGAAAGAGCGGCTTTGTCTCGCCACGCAAGCCCGGTTGCGTTCGAGCGTATCCGAATTGCCCTGGAGGGGTATCGGGGCTGGCGATTTTCCGGCCCAATTCTGATGCGGGCTCGGCAAGGCTGATGACGCTGCTCGCGGTCACAATTGACAGAAGCAGGAAAAACCATTCCAAGCCAAGCATTCTAAACCCAGCCTCGGTGAGGCTGTAGGCCGCCGCGGTAACGACGTAAGAAATCAATAGACCGCCGAGTGCAGGATCGTGACGAAACGCGGCGACAGTCCTGCGATATCCCTGCCCAAGAATTAGAGCGATGAGACCTACGCCGAGCAACCCTAAGTTCAGATACACCTCAATATAACCGTTGTGCGATTCGTTGGTCATTTGGGGTCCACCAACCTTCTCGAAGATTTTAGCCACGCGGGGCCCCAGCCAGAAGGTCTCGAAGCCAGCACCGCCGATCAAGTTAGGCGCCATCGGGATGAGGATCCCCCAGATTTCTGTGCGTCCTGTTAAATCCGGCTTCCTTCCCATTGCTTGAGTAATTGCAGCTCTGCCTCCGAAAAGCTCGATGAGACCCCCAGTTAGCAGTATCGTGAGAACCAGGGCATGCACGGCTCCGGGGCGGCCTCTGATGAGGCGTAGGGAGGCGGCTAGCATCAGACCCACGCCAAGAGTGAAACAACCCCCGGCGGTGGCGCAGTGCGCGGTAAACAAGATCTCGATGCCAAACGCGAGCAGCGTGCATTGGGCCAGCAGCCGACGCGCGCGATTGGGCTGCTCCTTGTCACGGACGAGAGTGAGTATCTGCCATAAGGCTCCCAGTCCCATGAGGAAAACCAGGTCCCCGAGGACATTCTTGCCGGTCGCAACTCCTATGTACTGCCGGTATCCAAATGCGTCAAAATCCTGACCCAGCTCCGGGTAGTACTTGATCAAAAGGACGGAAGCAGGCAACAGGACAAAACCTACTCGTGCAAACAGGCGCCTGAAGGCCGCAGTCGGCTGCGCCTCTGAGGCAACAATCAGGACCATTATCAAATCGCCCAAGGCCCTGACCCATCGCTTGAAGCCCCAGCTGGGAAAATCGGACCAAGCAAGGCTAACCAGGCAGAAGGAAAAATACAGCATGATCGGCCAATTGGCTTTGAACAGACTCATTACGTTTCTGCGGCGCAGAATGAGAGTGATCAACCCCAACAGCATTAACGCGGCCGCTATAAACTGGTCTAGCGAGCTACTCGGGGGAACCTGACCCGGGATTTCCTTTGGTACGTTCATCCCGAGCCAGGCGGAGACAGACCGGGACCCAGCGATCGACAGCCAGATCAGAGGCAGCCAGAGCGCTTTCGATGTGCGTGCAGACTTATCCCGATCGAGCCAAAAGAGGCCGGCGATGCCGACGGCAAAGAGGACGGTTGCTATCTGCGTAGGCACAGGTTATGAGAGCCTTGGAGAGGTAACGAGCATCGAATTGCCGATTCGACTTAAGTTCAACAAAATGGCCGGATGCAATAACGGCGTTTTCAACTAGGCGGATCCGCTCGCGGTTTCCGCGTTCGGTTCACTCATAGGACGATTTCACTGAGCGCGTAATCCCGTTTTCCAAGCCTCTGTTTCAAAGCCAAAAGAGTGATCACGCCAAGAATCGACATGAATGGGATCAACGGTGCCGCATATCTGGCTTGGGCTAGGATCGGTATAGAGACTCCAACGATATACACGCACAACAGAGCTAATGGAGCCACAATCTTCGCCCGGCCACCCTTTATGCAAAGCACGACTGCGGATATGGCCAGGGCCAGGAACGGGAATTGGATAGTCGCGTCCAAGGCAACCGATTTCCCGGTCTTGCCGCCACACCAGAACTTAATCAGGTTAAGGCTCATCGTTTTTGCAAACAGAAATGGAGAAGCCTTGTATTCATTCGCCACTCTCCGGGACAAGTATTGCGAAAAGGCGAGTTCGTCCGCTGGAGAATAAAAATATTGATAATACCCGGCCCTGAAAGGATATCCGAGCTCTTGTGCGAGCCTGTTTCTCTCCATCGCTGCTTCCCAATCAACGCCCACGTTTCCGATTTCGTGGTGAGTGGCAAGATAAAGTCCCGTCTGCGCGGCCACTCCCAGTACGCTCGCTGTAGGCACGACTTTTTCGGTAAGCAAATAGTTTCGAACAATCCAAGGAGAAATGACTAAGCACGTCGTTACAATCTTCAGCGTAAAATTTCTTACGAGAAAGAATGAGCTTTTGCTTTGACGCCTGACGAACAGGAAATAGCCAAACAGAACTGCCGGGAAAAGGATAGGGGTGCTGCGCACCAAAAGGGTTATACCCAGCACGGCTCCACTCAGCACGTACGCAAGCCATCGGTCAGTGCGAAGCATTCGATATACCGTGGAAATATAAAGAACAAGTATAAAACCGAAAAGGACTTCAACGCCTCCGCGGCTTTCGGCCATCAATGTTTCTGGATGAAAAAGAAACAACAAAGGCGCACCATAGATCAAGAGCGGGTTGGTTGAGATCTCACGCCCAATCAGCGTCATAACGTATGCCGCGCCAAAGGCCATGATCATGTTCATAAGCTTTACGATTTCGAAGTTGCTCCCGAAAAGCTTGTATATTCCGGCCAGGAGCACTGGATACCCCGGCTCACGCATCAATGTCTGCGCTGTATCTGGGTAGAAACGGTAGCCATTACCGGCGGCTAGGTTTGCCGCAAGCTGATCATAGCCATCGGCGTAATAATTCTGACTATACAGGCCACTGATATGCGCGCTCACCTTTGGAATCAGGACAAACAATATGAAAGCATTGAGCAAAACTGTGGAAAGACTCAAAACTACCCACACAGTCTTTGGCCGGCAAACCATTTTCCTTCTCCTTGAAGGGAACGCCCGGATTATCTTGTTTATTTGCTCGCTGCGGGAATTGCAACGGCTTTTAATGCTGGCACACAAAGGCTGGAATTAGTGACCAAGCAGCGCTTCTCGATAAGCGCCAAGCAAGTTTGGAACGGAATACTCCCATGCAAGCTCATTTTCAATTCTCTTCCTTCCAACTTCTCCCATCCTTCTTCTTTCCTCAGGCCTGTCTAGCAACCATATGATTTTAGCGGCGAAGTCCGCAACCCCTTCGTCCTTGCTGACGTAGAGTGATGCTTCCTGTGCGCTAAACCTGCCCTCCTTTGAATCAAATTGCACGATTGGTTTGCTAAGAACCATGTATTCCATAATTTTGATCATCGTGGAAATATCATTCATTTGACTTGGCCTGTCCGGATTGACGCAAACATCGGCTGTCGAGAGTATTTCCAATAATTCCTCATCGGAGACTCTTCCCGTGAAGTGGACAGTATCGAGCAGGTCTTTTTCCTCTACCATCTTTCTAAGTTTATTGAGTTCGGTGCCCCCGCCTACACAGGTGAACAGTACATCGTGTCTGCCTGACTCTTTTACGTGCTTCGCGATGTCTAGCAGTATGTCCAAGCCATCTTGAATGCTCATGTTACCGACGTAACCGATCAAATAGTTCTTTCCGTTTTTGCGCGCAGGATTGGCGGGAACCGGTTTGAATGTTTCCATGTTCGGTCCGTTGCGGACCACGAACACATTTTCTGGGGCCAAGCCGCCCCTGCTCACCGCTAAGTCTCTGTAGCTCTTGTTTGTTGCCATCACCACATTGCTGAAGCGGTAGTTAAGTTTTTCAAGCACAACCAAGATCCGATAGAGCGCCCCTCGTTTCCCGTACTTCGACACGTACAGCTCTGGATTAGCATCATGGTGGTCGAAAATGTATTTCACGCCAAAAACCTTGAAGGGGAGTGCGACCAGAAACACATCGTCAGGGGGATTACAACCTTGAATCACGTCAAATCCGTGCCGCAGATAGACCCACGACGTATACCAGAACTCCCAGAACAACGCGCAACTGTACTCCCACAAATACCCCCCCGCAGTGCGTCCCTCTGCCGGTGAAGGATGTCGATAGACACGAATTCCCTCGAGAACTTCGTATCCTTTGGCGGAGCCTTTCCGACGAGGGCACAATACTGTCACTTCGTATCCGCTCTCCCGAAGCGAACAAGCTTCCCGCCAAACACGGCGATCGAAGGGAACCGCTTGGTTCTCTACGATGATCAAGACTCGTTTCTTTGCCCCCCGATGGCTGGTCATCTTAGATCCTGTCGCCAAGATCTCAGTTGGGTTCGGCTCGCTGACCTGAACACTCGTTCCATTCGGATCGTCGCTTTGCTGACGCTCGGAGTTCTTACCAGCAGATGCCACTGTACTCGCCATTATTGTTCCTGTAATTCGAAATACGCACAAAATCCACCAAATGCTGACCGTTGTGCAGTCTTTGGGGAACGTCCTCAAACTCAGTTGATCGATTACCGATCACAATTGTCTCCGCGTACTGCAAGACTGCGTCGATATTGTCAACCATCAGCCTGGAAATATGGGGAATGCGATTTAGAATGAAATCTCGATTCGCGCCAACTAATCTCGCCACCTGTACGTTTTTGTCATAGATGCGTACGTGGTAGCCTTTCCCGGTCAGTCTTTCGATGATTTCTATCATTGGACTTTCGCGCAAATCGTCCGTTCCCTCTTTAAAACTGAAGCCCAAAATCCCAATCCGTTTGCGACCCTTTTCCATGATCAACTGAAGACCCCGGGCAACTTGTAGCTCGTTACTCGGCAGTATTGCATTTAGAATTGGCAATTCCAGGTCCTGCAGCTTGGCTGAATAAGCCAAGGCTCGAAGGTCCTTAGGTAAGCATGAGCCTCCAAATGCAAAGCCAGGTTTAAGGTAGGCCGGTGAAATGTTAAGTTTTTTGTCCTGACAGAAAATCTCCATAGCCTTATGGGCATCGATTGAAAAAGACTTGCAGAGATTCCCGATTTCATTCGCAAAGCCAATTTTCAGAGCATGCCAGCTGTTGTCGATGTACTTGATCATCTCGGCTGTTTCTACGTCAGTTCTGATTAATGGCGCGTCGAGCTTTGCGTACAGCGTAGCCAACGTATCCCCACTGGCCCGGTCCAGCTCACCAATTACAGTCTTGGAAGGAAAAGCGAAATCCTTCACTGCCGAACCTTCGCGGAGAAACTCGGGATTATTGCAGACCCCAAAATCCTTCCCAGCTTTCTTCCCCGAGCTTTCCTCCAATATCGGTATTATTATCCGGCGCATTGTGCCAGGCAGAATCGTGCTGCGAATTACGACCGTATGTCGCGCCGCCTTGTCTTTGAGTGCCTGACCCAATTGTTCGCAAACGTGTCGGACGTGTGTTAGGTCAAGATTGCCGTTTATCTGGCTCGGAGTGCCTACGCAAACAAAAGATATGTCCGTGTCCAGTATGGCTTGTACGGAGTCTTCAGTAGCACGAAGCTTGCCGCTCTTAACCCCGCCCGCAATAATCTCCTCGATGTCCACCTCGATGATAGGTGACTTGCCCGCGTTGATCAGTTGCACTTTTGTCCGCACCGGATCGACGCCAATGATTTCATGACCTTCTTTTGCAAGGCATCCCGCGCACACGGTGCCCACATAACCTAGACCGAATATGCTTACCCTCAAGATTTGCTCCTTTCCAACTGAGTTCTTTACGCTTCAACGGATAGCTAGTTTGCGGAACTGGATGGTCAATGTGCCCCGAATCCCGTGTTAGACGTTCTCAAACTCAAAACGCCAGCCCGGTCAACGCACGCAAATCTGAATCATGTCTCTGCTAAGTGGTCCGGCTTGGGCTTCTCTGCGTTGCGATACGTGAGGAAACAAAGACTTCTAAACAATTGCGATTGGGCCCAACGATGCATGGGTGTGTTATCCCAGCCTACAAGAAGACGACGGCTCCTGAACGAGCCGTCTGGCTTTTGCCACACGGTCAGCAACTCATTCAAAACGCAGCTCAAGAGATTGTCCAATTTTGGGTAACGCCCCTGAAGCAGGACGGCTAAGTTAACGCACTCGGCGTAGTCGTATAATTCGCGCCGGTACACCGTTAGCCGCGGCCGCTTCGAGAATGGCTTCGGCGAACCGTTCTCGTCGAACAGGTTTTGCGCATAATAGCCAATTCCCCGGTCGATGGCTTCGGTACATCCAGCATGGTCGGTCATTGCCTCGATCTTTGTTAGCGCTTTCAGGACAAAGCAAGTGTGGAAGTGATCGATGAAGCCTCGCTTTCCATCCTTCGCGTAATACCAGGAGCCGTCCTCATTTTGAGATTCGAGGACGAAATTCAGATTTCTCTCAGCGACCTCCCAGTATCTCTCGTTCGAAAAATCATGCGCCGCGCACGTCAGCAGGAAAGCCCGGTATGCATTTGCATTTACTACTGCCACTGACTGTTTGGGATCGGGGGTGTAGGAACAAGTGGATGCAGTCGCGGAAGTCGGAAAATCCTTATAGTCGAGAAGAGCGTGCTCGGCTATTGACTTCATTATTCCATGCCATTCCTCGGCCCTGTCTATCTCCCAAACCTGCCTAAAGGCTTCGTACACGTACGGGACAGTTGTTATGAGAGGAGTTCCCTCTTCAATCGTACCCCGCAGCGTCACCCAGTCGAATGGATATCCCCAGCAATAATGAACGTGATTCAGACACCTGGTGCTCTTAAGAGCTTCGAGAAAGTGAACCGCTCGTTCGTAGTAGCATTCTGTCTTTGTAAGCTTCGCGAGAAAAGAAAACCCCATCGCATAGTGAGCATCGGCTATTGGAAATCGCTGGCGTTTCCAAAATATGCTCTTTGCGGACGGCAGCAGCGCCTCAGAAAACACCATGGGAGCTACGGCCATTGCGCCCCATAGAGGTCTTTTGTAGTACAGTGCCTTAGCTTTTTGTCCTGCTCGGCTCGCGTAGAAGCTCTGAAAATCATACGAAGTCTCGCCGTACCTTTCCAGCCATTCAACAAATTGGAAGACGGCCGCCAGCGTTTCTTTGACAGGGAGCGAGCCAGTTGCCCCTGCAGCGGAAGCATCAGTAGTGCGTGCTACCTGCGAATTCACTCGGTCCTCGCTAATCCATTACCGGTGCAACGGTAATCGAAATACCCAGTAGACGAGAGTGGGCCAACAGGGTCCACATATCCAGGGCGGTCTTCCGCTTCAGTTCAATTCGCATCCAGAAATAGTCGATGTGTAAGTTCAAGCGTAAGGAGCCTATGGATCTCAGTGGTGTAATTGCGATTGCCCTTAAGATGTCCATTGACGATGGTTCGGACAGATTCCGCATTGACGTAAGGGCGTGCCAGTGACCTCTGATCGAAGAGTATCTCGCGGACGTAATCCGCAAGATCGTCGCGATACCACACGCGGAAATGAAACACCTTATGACGACCCAACCACATACGCTCCAAGTGCAGCGGTGCGACCATGTGGTCCACCTGGGCAATCCACTGCGGCATACCATAGTCATAGGCATATTCAGCTTTGAAAAAGAATTCGTGAAAGCCCCGAGTGAAAATGCTGTTGACTCCGCGAGTGCCACGGTCGGTGCGCAAGTTGGCAAGGTCAGGGTTGCCTTCTCTTATCAACCGCACCCTGGCATCTTGATTGATTTCTATTGATCCAGGTGCCTTGTACAGCGTTTTGACCAGGTCGTTGTCCAGAAAAGGTGAGCGGACGGCCACCTGGCTCTGCTCCAAACCAAGCACGCCGAAGTGGTGCCAAGGGGATTGACGGAAAGCAACAAAGGTCATTGGGTGAACTTGTAGATTTGCCTCGTACGTCTTTTTGGCCGCGTGGATTTGCGGTTCGACCTCACATTGAAAGAGTCCGGCAGCAGGTTCTTCTGCCTTGAACATCACTGCGTGCAAAAGCATTTCGCTGCCGTAGGTTCCCACCATGCGGACTGGCGCAATCTCCCGCACTTTCTCGTTCACGTAGAGATCCGGAGAACGGCTGAGATCGACGCAGGCGTCCGTAAGATAGACGGATCGTTGCGCATAATGAGCGAAGCGCGCCAGGAACTCCTTGCCTGTAGTAATAACCTGGTGCTGCTGTCCGCAAATCTTCGCCACCTGGCGCGCCAATCGTACGTCTTGATTGTCCCGGTACATGCTGCCAAACGTGTAGCACGGCAGAGAATTAGGCGGAGCCTTGCGCCAAGCCATGATAATCCGTGTATCCAGCCCGCCCGTGAGAGAAACGCCGAGACGCTCTTTCCCATTGAAATAGCGAGGCAGATTCCCCACGAAAACATCGCGCAGACTAGCGTAGTAAGTCTCCGGCTCAAGCGGCTCTTCTTCTTCCCACTCCTCCGGCCGGAAGTAGGCGCTCTTCTTCTCGAGTTTTCCTCCCCGGAACAGCCACGCCGAACCGGGTGGCAGAACGTGGATGCCGGAAAACAGCGTCCGGTTCTCAAGCACACACCCACAAACGATGAATTCTCCCAAGCCGCACGACTCAAGACTACGAAGCTCACGACGAACCTTCAGGATTGCCTTTGCTTCCGCCGCGAAATAAAACGCGTCGCCCGCCTCATGGTAATACAGCCGTTGCAGGCCATAGCGGTCATTGAAAAGCGTGGCAGTTCCACGACGGCGGTCCACCACCAAACCGTGAAATCGGCCATTCAATCCTCTGGGAAAGTCTGGCTCGTCTTCGTATCGATGGGCTAAATAGGATGGTCCCTCTGGCTCGACCACATGTCCCCGTGCTTTCAGGACGGAAGCAGTTCCCGGCTCAGGAAACTCTTCTCCAGAAAAAAACAGGGTGACTTCACCGCTCTCGTTCTTTACTGGCATTCTGTCGGCAAAGGAGCCTTCGCGCGCAACCCAGCCAACGTAAATTCCGTTCGCTTCGTCAACCCACGTGCCACTCACATAGAAAGCCTCATGGCGAAGAGTGTCCAGCATCCGCAGCAGCTGCGGCTCGGCCCATTCGCGGGGCATTCTGGTTATCAGACCAACTAGACCGGGCATGTGAAATTTCCTTGATTCAAGAGGAGGTAATCAAATTTCAATGAAGCTAATTCCAAAGGTGAGTCGCTGTCAGACTAAGAACTGGAGCCGGCGGGAGGAGTTGAACGCTCCATCTGCCGATTACGATTCGGCCGCTCTGTCGTTGAGCTACACCGGCTTAGAAACGCCGCGAAATTGTAACATAGGGCCCGAGCACCCACTCCAACAGTGATCACCGAATGAGGAAGAATGCCCACGAGCCCCCTGTGGAGCTTCGCCTTCATGCAGAGTCTTCCCCACCCCGTCAACGGCACGAAGTACCTGGGCACCAGGATCTCCTGAAACCCGTTGCGGACCTTGAACTCTCGCAAAGGGCTGTCTTGCTTGTTTCCGTAATTATAGAGGCCGTACGTAATGTATGAGATGTCTTTCAATTGGCAAACTTCCGCCGCCTTGGCCATCAAGGCGTTGGCCGGCCTTTTGTCAAAATGGCTCGGTTTCGTAGTCAGATTCAAGATTGATGCGACGTCCCCTCTGTATACGAGGTGCAGAAAGCCTATCAACTCGTCGCCCAAATAGGCACAGATGAAGTCGCATCGGCCGACAAATTCATCATAGAGTTTTCTGGTCTCTTCAGGGCTCTTGCCATAATAGGCGTTTCGCATTCCTTGCCGCAGCGGAGAGTCGTCATTGACTCCTCGGATTCCCTGAATCAAACCATCATCGAATTCCTTGACTCTTACGGCCACACCACGTTTCTGAGAGCGCCTGACGTTCTTGCGCGTCTCTTGGGGAAGACTTTGCCACCACTCATTGAAGCTAATCAGGTGGACAGCCGCAACACTTTCCCATTCCATGGGATAAGGATACTTCGGGAGTGTTGCTGGAACCTTTTGCGCGAAAGTGAAGATGTCCGCCTTTAGCATACGATTCCCATCGTTTTTCAACTTTTTGATGTACTGCTCAGGATTCTCCAGCTCATTTACCATCATCTCGTCGCTGCGGACCTTAGCCGTCCGGAGCCATCTTCCAGCGGCAAAGAGCTTCCTGCCATTGACATCTATGGCAGGTTCCTGAACCCACCGTCCCTTGACTCTGATTTCTACGAAGTTCTGTAGCGTGGACGTTTCTCCGCCCGTCTGTTCTTGTTCCGTTCCTGCAACCTGATCTCTCATAACCTTCCAACCTGACGACGCTGAAATCTTTGCCCCTCTAGCCGCCGGCCTTAGCTCGCCACGCGAAGTCACTGATCATGTCCCTCGGCGTTGTAACCGGCTAGTTGATCGCGGCCACCGGCTCATCATTGGTTCGCAGCCACTCTTCAAAGAGCGTCAGGCTGAAGAGCATCTTATGGTTGTCGTGTCGCCTGGCAACATGTTGTTCGAACAACTCACGTACCACCTTTGGCCGAAGATACTGGTAGATCCTGGAACCGCCATCTAGCAGCGTATCAGCCATTTTGTTGTCGATGGCTGCGAGGAACCAATCATCCACGACGTTGCTGGCGAAGCCGCGTTTCGGCCGTTTCACGATCGATTCCGGCAAAAACGCGCGGCAAACCTGCCTATGCAGCCATTTTCTCGATCCATTCCTGACCTTGAAACTAGCTGGCAATCGTTCAACATATTCGACAATTTCCTTGTCGACAAACGGAACGCGAAGTTCGAGTCCATGTGCCATCGACAGCTTATCGGCATACATAAGCAGTTCGTCAGGGAGTGTAGAACGGACTTCGAGGAATTGAAGCCCGCCCAGTTCATCCGTTTCTTCCATGAGTTCACTCATGTCCTGCCAGCAACGGAGGATGGTGTCCCCGGCATCTAGGGGTAAAAGCCCCTCATGAAACAGCCCTTCGACCTGGTCTCCGGGCAGAAGCGAGAGTACGTGTTGGTACCTGCGCATCCGGTCGGGAATCGCCAGGGAGTAAACACCCCGCTTGAGAGTCTCATTCCTTGGCAAAGCGGTGATTGTGGAGGAGATTGGCGTGCGCACCCAGCCTGGCAAGGAGGACCAAATCGAGCTATAACGCACCCCTAAGTGGCGGCGGTAACCCCCAAACAACTCGTCCGGGCCTTGTCCCACCAAAGCGACTTTAACGTCTCTGCGCGCTCGCTGGCATACGAAGTACATGGGAACAATGGAGGATGTCGCGATGGGCTCTTCCAATGCGGAAACAATTTGCGGAAGCGCTTCCTGGAATGTTGACTGTGTGAGGGTGACACTAGTGTGTTTTGATCCCAGCACTCGAGCAGTCTCGGCAGCATCTGCCAGTTCGTCATCGGCGAAGGAAGAACCATAGCCCACCGTATAGGTTGGCCAAGAACTGCCGTTCAAATTCATTAAGGCCAGCAACAAGCCAGAATCGATGCCACCGCTAAGAAGCAGACCCACTGGGACATCGCTGATCAGTTGGCGCTTGATGGCCGCTTTATAGAGAAAAAGCAATTCCTCTTTTGCTTCAGCCGGCGATTTTGACGGGCTGAAAGGCTCAGGCTTAAACCGGTACCAGCGGCTGACTTGGCAATTTCCATTTTCGACGACGAGTTTCGTGCCTGGGGCTAGTTTTCGTATGCCTTTAACTATCGTGTAGGGAGAGGGGGTGAATCGGTATCTGAGGAAGAGATTCAGAGAAGTGGTGTCAATGTCCGTTTTTTCGGGCATGACAGCTCGGATAGGACGCATTTCCGAACCGAAATACAAAGTGCTTCTGTCGATGCGGTAGTAAATGAGTTTGATGCCGAATGGATCCCGGGCCAATAGCAATCGCTGCCTGCGAACGTCCCAGATAGCAAGTCCAAACATGCCATTAAGGCGATTGAGCACCTCATCGCCCCATTGTTTATAGCCGTGAATGATGACTTCGGTGTCGCAGTTGGTGCGAAATGTATGACCGAAACTCTGAAGTTCGCGCTTGAGCTCGGGGAAATTGTAAATCTCACCGTTGAAGACGACCCAGACGGATTCTTCTTGGTCCGACATGGGCTGATGCCCGCCGGCAAGATCAATGATCGAAAGCCTGCGAAAGCCGAAGCCCAGGGGCCCAGCGATAAAATACCCCTCGTCATCCGGCCCGCGGTGGGCGATGGACTTCGCCATCACTTCGATATTCGCGCGCCGGACCGGCGCCTGGTTTCCGAAGTTATATTGTCCGCATATTCCACACATAACCCATTACCTTTGCGATTTCAGCGGTAGTCGGAAGGGTCACCGACTTGCGAATTCGGAGCGTCAAGGGTGACGTTGCAAGAATCACTATTAGAGAGCAATGTAAATTTATCGACTGGTTTAAACGTTAGGACTAGCTTGAAAATGGCTCTTAACTTTCGCATCTGCTCACGGCGACGAAAATCCATGAGCTCTTTCGAAACGGGTCTCTTGAGCCTTCGCACGACCGCCAAACCATAGCCCAAGCCAAGAGCGAGGCCGTCCAAGAGGTAAGGCCGTTTCGTCATTCGATAGGATACTCGAAATAGCTCCCACAGCGGATGCCCACCGAGGAAATAGTCTTTTTGTCCGTATGAGAATGACGCCGCCAATACACTTCGCTCCGCTGTTCCCAAAGGTCGGTAATGGAAGAATGACTTCTCTCGGAACGATCGGGTCTTCCAACCCTTCATGCGGGCCGTCTCGACGGCAATCAGATCTATCCCCCCCGCCTTGTTTGGGAAGTATCCCCCGATCTCCTCAAAACATTCCCGCCGGAACATCTGACATTGCCCAGAAACATAATCCTGACCTTCAAAGCTATCGGTCGCCGAGCTGTAGCCGTCCTGTTCGCGAAAAACGGTTCCTGCAACGCCGAGCCGGGAATCTTGCCGGAACTTTCCAAGAAGGAATTCAAAGTGATCCTCGTCTAGCAAAACATCCGAATCCAAGTTGCCTATAATTTCGTAACTCACTTCTTTGAGACGTTCCAGGCCGGCATTGAATGCGTTTACTTTCGCTGCAAAATTGCGCCCTTTTCGCACGGGCCGGTTGACGACTTCGATCCAGTTGTGTTCCGCGGCGTAGCGCTCGGCGATGGCACCCGTGGAATCCGTTGACCCATCATTCACAATGACCCACTTTGCCGGCGGAACCCTCTGCCGAATGACCGACTGGATAGTCTTCTCGAGGAACGCCTCTTCATTACGTGAAGGAGTGACCAGAACGTAGGTTGGCAGAGCTGTTCGATCCTTATGCTCTACCGCCGCGCATGCCGTGGACTCCCGACTTGCTAGAATCTTCGACATGATCAAATTCCCCCGCGATCCCCGTTTTGCGCGTAGACCTCGCAGCGCTCTAAGGTCAGCGACTTATCGTAGAGCTGGTCCGGTTCGTGGACGACTACGTGACTACCGCGATTTGAGAAGGAGAACGGTACGCACAAAAGGTTCTTGAGCCGCATCCGCAATTCTTTTCGCCGTTCAGGAGGTACAAAGAACAACATGAAGCCGCCACCACCCGCGCCAAGCAGCTTGCCACCCAATGCGCCGGCAGTGCGTCCCGCCTCATAAATTTCATCAAGACTGTTGTTGCTTATGTTTTGCGTCAGCGTTCGCTTAATCTGCCACGATTCATTCAACAAATGACCGAACTCCTGGATGGGACGATTGGCGTTGCTAACGATGGCTTCCCCTTCATCCACCATTTCGCACATTAATTCCAGCTCGCGCTTCCTCTGAGGCGTCGCCTTGATCTGTTCCTTCGCAATCTCTGAGGCGATGCGGGAGAATCCCGTGAAGAAGAGGGCACAATGCTCCTGAAGCTCGGCCAGCCTAGCGGCGGGTGCGATTACTTTTTTGACCTCAAATGTACCGTCCGTGTTGAAATTGATACGATTGAAGCCTCCATAGGCCGCGCTGATCTGATCTTGGGAACCGACGGCTTCCCGAAGAACCTCCTGCTCAACATGGATCGCATCTTGGGCTAGAGCGTGCTTGTTACGCATCTGTTCTCTCAGAGCATAGAGACCCAATAAGAAACCGACAGTGAAGGCTGAACTTGTGCCAAGCCCGGTTCGCGCGGGCAGGTCAGCTACGTGGTGAACTTCAACACCTTCATCCACTCCCATAAACTCTAAACAACCGCGAACGGAGGGATGCTCGATGGCTCTGTTTTCTGCGACGTTTTCTATCTTTGAATAGGAGACGCGGCTGTGATACTCAAAAAAAGGCGGAAGGCGCCGACAGGTGATGTAGCAACACTTATCGATCGTTGTAGAAAGGACAGCACCACCGGACTCCCGATACCAAACGGGATAGTCCGTGCCGCCCCCGAAAAAGGAAATGCGCATTGGAGTTCGAGTGATAATCATATTCGTTTCCTTTTTAAGGACGTCCAAAGCAAAGGATCTGCGGAATTGCCTCAAGAAGCGACGAAGCGACCACATCCGCCTCAACCGTAGTGGCCCCCTCGTTCTTGGATTTCGTGGCCAAAAAATCCTTGTCCGATAGGCGAGCCGTCCGACATCCCGCATTTTTGCCGGCTTGAATATCGCAGTCTGAATCTCCAATCATCCAGGAACCTGCAAGGTCGAGATTCCGGGACTGCGACGCCTCTAGCAACATGCCCGGCTCCGGTTTCCGGCAACGGCAGGGTGGCTCAAGCTCGTGAGGGCAGTAATAAACCGCGTCAATCGTCGCACCACCACGCGCAAGCTCATCGGTCATTCGCTGGTGTAATGCCCCCAACTCCTCCTCGGTGAGTAGTCCTCTCGCGACACAACGCTGGTTTGTAACGATGATGACGGAAAACCCTGCTCGGTTTAGCTGAGCAATCCCTTCAATGGCGCCAGGCAAAAGACGAAAGTCTTCCCAGCGCGTCACATACTCGCCATCTGGGGCTTTTTGATTGATCACGCCGTCGCGATCTAAGAATGCTGCCTTCTTCATCCCCAATCCTTAATCAAAAGCACTAGGAAACCTGCCGTTCGCCCCCGAAGCAACCGCTTCGGACTGGGAAGCAAAACAGTGCGTTCGCGCTTTAGCGGCGCACGTCCTCCAAGGGCCCAAATCGAGGAGTAGACATCGCAGCTTTTGAAAGCCGCTGGTGGAGTGCTTGGGCCCGTGTGTAGTCCTCGGGTGTTCCTATATCAATGAACATTCCAGCCTGTCCGATGGCAAACGTTCCGTGCTGAATGAGTTTCGGTAGTACGTCCATCTCAAGACTGGCAGGGCCCTCCTGAAGACTCTGGAGGACCTCTCTCTTAAACACGTAGATGCCTCCGTTCACCAGGCCCGGCGACTGAACCCCGAGCTTTTCGCTGAATCGCACTACTCGATTTTGTCCATCGACTTCGACCGTGCCGTATCGGGCTGCATCCTCGACTCGGCGGACCGCTATCGTCGCCCATCCTCCTCGCTCCCGGTGGAAGCGGATCAACTGATGAAAATCAGTTTCCAGGAATGAGTCACCATTCATCACCAGAAAGTCCGAATCTTCAGAAAGAAATTTCTCTGCATTCTTTAGTGCCCCCGCCGTTCCAAGGGGATGGGATTCTATCGAATACTCGATCGCCACATTCCACTTATGGCCGTCGCCAAAGGCTTCCTCTATCTGTTGGGTCTGAAAACCTGTACACAATACCAGCCGGCGGATGCCCTGCGACCTGAGCTGCAGGATGAGCAGCTCAAGGAAAGGGACCTCTCCTATCGGAGCGAGAGGCTTTGGCTTGGAAGGGAGTATGGGCCGAAGGCGCGTCCCGATCCCGCCAACCAGCAGCACGGCGGAAAGCTTCTGCCGCAACGGAACTCCCCGAAAGGGTGATTGGGCCATTTCTTTCATTCTGGTTAAGGTGAATTTTCCTTCAAGGCAAGACATTCGATCAGAATTATCTAAAGCGCTGTTTCCCAATGATCAAGCATGGACCGCAAGGTTTGCTCAATGCCGTTCAATGGTTTCCAGCCCGTATCCTTGCGGATTTTTTTCGTGCTACCGAAGATAATTTTCTCATCGGAAGGACGCATCAGCCGGGAAACCGGTCGAATCTCTGCCTTAACGCCGGACAAGCGTATTGCGGTTCGCAGAACTTCGTGGATGGGATAGGTCCTGTCGGCGCACAGGTTATACGCCTCTCCCCGCTTCCCTTTCATGGCCGCAAGATAAAAACCACGAACTGTGTCTTGCACATCCAGAAATGCGCGGCGAGGTTTTAAATTTCCAACCTCGATGACGGGAGCCTGCAGCCCCTTTTTGATGCGAACAACTTGCCGTACGAAATCAGAAGGGGCATCGTTGGTCTTGCCAGGGCCGGTGGTGTTGAAAAGCCGGATGTTCACTGCGGGGATTTTATAATCAAGAAAATACTCGCGTGCCAAAAGATCCAGGCAAACTTTGCTGATTCCGTACGGGTGCAGTGGCCGCAACGGATGCTCTTCCTTGACTGGCATATCAGCGTCGGACACGTGGCCGTATTCCGCGCTGGAACACGCCGAAACAATAACTGGAGGCACACTTAAGTGCCGGACTGCTTCGAACAAATACAACGATCCCATAATGTTTGATTCAAATGTCCTGACGGGATCTGCCCAGGATTCTGTAGGTAAACTTTGCGCTCCGAGGTGAAAAATATAGGCTGGCTGATGCCGTGTCAGGACTTGCGTAACACGTTGACCGTTTCGAAGGTCGCACTGCTCGAACCGCAGATTCGGCAGCTTTGGAAAAGGGGCAGAACCCTCCGTAGCATATGTCCCAACCACATTGATGGCTCTAGCCTGGAGGAATCTGACGAGGTGCCGCCCGATAAATCCTTCCGAGCCTGTGACAATTGCCGTTTTTTTCATCTTCCCAATTCTCTATACCAGTGATTTCTTTGGTTAGGCTGGTTTGAGGTCCGGGGTCTAGTCTAACGTCGACGCCCTTGGCTAACGCCCTATCAACACTGCCTTCTTCGCATCCGCGAAGGGCTGCAACTCGATGTCCCATGCGTACAGGCTACCGCCATAAACCGTGCACAAAGGAATTCAAAAAATGCCCTTCGGCTAAGTGCATCAAAATAAAGGTACTTAAGGTAACGAAGACAGATCTACCAACGTCTAAGAATAATCGCAATTGCGCTGCCAGACCGACCCACCAGGAACAGCCCACAACTCATTGAAAACGAGATGCTTATTTCAGAAGGCAAGCGATCTAGAGTTTTGTTCCGTTAAGATCACATTTTACCCGGCAAGGATAAGGAAAAATCCTGCCACCGTCTGCCAAGAAAGTTCCCTACCGCAACCTAGTCTTACCTTCCACCCTTATGGCCTACGTTGCTTAAGAACTACCCGGCCGCCAAAGCGTTGCCCGTGAACCTTGTTGTCGGCAAACCCTGTTTCCCAAAAGCATAAAGCAACCACCCAAAGTGGTCTGGTCGGGCCCCATAGCAGACATTGAGTTGATCTGATCGGAGACCACAAGGAACATGCACTAGGCTATGTGCTATCTCCCAATACTTTGGCAGCCTCCTTCTTCGCTGAATTGAATCCCAAATCATGGTCCGCTCTTTGTTCCGAACGTCCTGCCCTAGTTCATTCGTTCCCATAATCCAGGACAATCCCCTATAAATCGGGTCATAGAAGCTCTGGCCTGTGGCTTCCGCCAAAGAAAGCAATCCAACTGGCGCAGTTCCGTCCTGATGCAAACAGAAAACAGGATATCGGTTCACAACTCGACCTGATCGCTTATCGTAGAGGAACCACCATTGCCCCAATTCACCTTGCAAGGCACGAATTGCATTTCCACAACTCAGCGCGGATGCAAGTGGTTCCTCAACCTGGAATGCCTTTGCGAAAACCGTCAGCGCATAGATTGGGTGGATTTGATCCCCGAAGGTTCCGTACTGGCTGCAGATCAAATGCTGCGCCAACCTCGAGCCTGCTGCGTGTCCGAAAAACCCGCTACGTTCGCTCTGATTTTCTTCAAGCGAGTGATAGGTCTCCACCGCGATGTCAGTCAGGTCCGGAAAAGATCGAGGACAAACCATTCGCGCGTGTGCTATGCCCGCCAGGAACCAGGCCAGCGCTCTGGTGTATCCTTTGCGACCATCAGAATACATGCCAAGGGCATTTTCGAAATCGAACTCACTAAACAGGTTTGTCAGCCTATCCGGTTCACAATCGGCGATAAACCAGGTTAGCAAGCCAAGGTCCTCTAGACTCCTGACCCAGCTCGTATCTCCCAACACGACATCACAAATGGACGACACGTCGAAGGGGATGGTTTCTCCGGACGTCTTGAGGCGATGTAATCCCAATAGAGCAATGATCGTCCGCTTCTGCGAAGCCTCCTGCCGGTGCGAAGCGCCATTCTTGTCGAATGTCATCGCCCGAGAAAAGAGCCTTGCTTTGTTATCGAATAAAGTAACAAGTGAGCGCAGTGCTAGGCCGTTTAGCCCGGGAATATCTAGTGCTGCTCCACACTTCTCGTCTGGCCGGTAATTCAACTCGCTTTCGGAACAAACGGCGTCGAGACGTATCCGTTGGGACGTAAAGATCTTTACATCTGACATAAGCTCTGAACCAGAACTAAGGAGGACCTAGATGGCACAACTCTCCACGATGGGGAGAACTTGGTCACGAGATATGAAGCTATTGCAGCTTCCCGTTCAAGCACGCGGCAGTGTCGTCTGCTGACCTTCTCCACACGCTGGCCGGGGAGAAGATTCTCCTGAGCTAGAGATTACCTCCGGAGAACGACAGGATAGTGCTGAACGAGGAGACGGCCATGCCCGGCTGCCCGGCCGCGTACACATTATTATTGTCCGTGTACGTGATCAGCAGCGCTCCATTGAAGAAGACGCGATGGACGTTGCCCTGCGATTCCAGCCGCAGCCGCCGTGGCGCGACGCTCACGTCCGTGTTAGCCGATGCAAGGAAGTTCCAATTCAGCGTCCCACTGTCATCGACCCGATAAAGCTGCACTGTCCCGGCATACGCAAACGCCAGATAACCGCTGCCGTTCGTCGGCCCCTGAATGCGGGTCATCACTCCCACCCAGGACGTTCCCGGATCGTGGTCGTACGTGATTTCAGCAAACTGGTCTGGACTCAACAGGGGATTCGCCACTCGCGCCGCGCTGAGGCCCGAGGAGTAAGCCCCGTTATTCTTGCTCATCGGTTGCCACGATCCCGCCGTGCCCCACATCCCGCCCTCAGACAAAGGAGACTCTACCCCGGAGAACGTGCTGCTGGCCGTCGTGCTCGCGCTGCTCACCGTGAAGACGATCGCATAATCGTACGTATTGGCGTTCCCTGCTGCGTCCTGGCAGCGAACGTAATAGCTGTAGTTCGTATTGCTCACCAGCCCGGTCAGCAGCGTCGAGTGCGCCATGCTCCCTGTACTGCTGAACGTGTTCCCCATCGAGCTATACGCCACTCCCGGCGTCGTCGAGTATCGGCAGGTCGCATTCTCGTCCGTGGTCAGGCTCAGCATCGTCTGGCTCGTTGTCGCCGGCAGCACTCCCGTCGGTTGTCCACCACTCCGCACTGGCGTCTGGGGAGAAACGCCTCCGGAGAACGAAAGAATGCTGCTGAACGAAGAAACAGCCATCCCCGGCTGCCCAGCCGTGTACACATTGTTGCTGTCAGTGTAGGTGATCAACAGCAAACCGTTAAAGATGACCCGATGAACGTTGCCTTGCGATTCCAGCCGCAGCCGCCGTGGCGCGACGCTCACATCCACGTTCACCGACTTCAAAAAGTTCCAATTCAGCCCACCATTATCATCGACCCGATAAAGCCACACTGCCCCCGCATACGCAAATGCCAGATAACCGCCGCCGTTCGTCGGCCCCTGTATACGGGTCATCGCTCCCACCCAACCATTCGTTCCCGGATCGTGGCTGTAGGTGATTTCCCCAAACTGGTCCGGCGGCACTAAGGGGTTCACCATCCGCGCCGCGCTGAGGCCCGAGGAGTAAGCCCCGTTATTCTTGCTCATCGGCTGCCACGATCCCGCCGTGCCCCACATCCCGCCCTCAGACAAAAGAGACTCTACCCCGGAGAACGTGCTGCTGGCCGTCGTGCTCGCGCTGCTCACCGTGAAGACGATCGCATAATCGTACGTATTGGCGTTCCCTGCTGCATCCTGGCAGCGAACGTAATAGCTGTATTGGCCGCCGCTTACCAGCCCAGTTAGGAGTGTTGAGTGCGTCATGCTCCCTGTGTTGCTGAACGTGTTCCCCATCGAGCTATACTCCACTCCTGGGCTCGTCGCGTACCGGCAGGTCGCATTCTCGTCCGTGGTCAGGCTCAGCGTCGTCTGGCTCGTTGTCGCCGACAGCACTCCCGTCGGTTGTCCACCACTCCTCACTGGCGTACGTGGTAAAGCCCCTCCGGAGAACGAAAGAATGGTGCCGAACGAAGAGACGGCCATGCCCGGCTGCCCCGCCGTGTACACATTGTTGCCGTCGGTATAGGTGATCACGAGCAAACCATTGAACATCACTCGATGGACGTTGCCCTGCGATTCCAGCCGCAGCCGCCGTGGCGCGACGCTCACATCCGTGTTAGCAGATGCAAGGAAGTTCCAAATCAGCGACCCGTTGTCATCGACCCGATAGAGCCACACTGCCCCCGCATACGCGAATGCCAGGTAACCGCTCCCGTTCGTGGATCCCTGTATACGGGTCATCACTCCCACCCAACCGGCCGTTCCCGGATCGTGGTCGTACGTGATCTCC
>DATEGO010000125.1:0-33120 GCA_035280065.1 Candidatus Acidiferrum sp. | reverse complement strand
TTACGAATCGGCTGCTCTACCACTGAGCTACCTCGGCTTGCTTCATGACGATAGCATCCGCTGAAAAACACTGTCAATTCGTGCGCGGCGTTCAAATGGCACAGACTAAAGGCTGTGCTACAGATTTCTTCTCAGCGCGGGATAAGACTTAAAACTCAATGCGAGAAGGGATACATGGCCCAACCGATGCCTACGCCGATCAGCAGGAAGAGGAGCAATGTCCAGAGGATGTACTTCAGGCGCTCCTTGGGCTGACGACGGCCGAGAAACCCGAAGGCAACGGAAATCACCAGGGCAAAAATGACCAGGGCTTGCAGGTGAGTGAGTCTCACGGCGATCAAGGCGATTAGCGCCGACGCCGCGAATTTTGCCGAAACGGGCGTGGTCATATTTTGCGACCTTGGGCGGCTTCATACGCGTGCAGGGCCGCCCGCGTGGATGCAGCAAACATTGGAAAAGGCGACGTCACGCTTTGCGACCTCGCGCGGCTTCATAGGCGTGCAGGGCCGCAAGCAAATTGAAGACGCCGGCCGTGGCGATGAACCTGGTTCCGTAGTCGCCATCGGCGTGTGAGACGTCTGGCCCGTTCGTTTCCAGAGCTCTTGCTACCAGATAGAAACCACCCGTGCCTAAATCCGCGATGTATCCCAACGAATCGAAAGCGTCATTCCCGCGCGATGTGAAAAGGTTTCCGCGCATTCCCGCGCCGACCCACACCAGCACGCCCACAGTTAGAAAACAGATCACGGCACGGCCCCACATTTTCAGCAGGGCATGGCCGAGGCCTGGCACGAGCCAGCCCGCCACGCCGACTACCAAGGCGAGTGCCTCACGTCTGGAATTGTGCAGCTGACTGAGCGGCTCCTGTAACGGCTCCTGAACTGTTGTTTCCTCGGCCATTTCTTCCCTTCTGTGCAGAACTATGGAGAGCACCATGTTGCCCGGAAGTCTTCGATATCGTGCCACATTACAAAGGCACGATGTATCGTGCCCCTAAGCCAACAGCGGCAGAATCGCGGCCTGCACTGCTCCGGTGACGCGCGCTTCCTTCTCGCCAACATAGACATTCACTTCGGTGCGCACGCCAAATTCCGGAAGGTAAATTCCAGGCTCGACGGAATTGCAGGTGTGCGCGATGAGGTGGCGCGTGTCGTGCGTTTCGAGTCCATCCATGTTGGCGCCGTTCCCGTGAACTTTTTCGCCGATGCTGTGGCCGGTGCGGTGGAAGAAATATTTTCCGTAACCGGCTTTTTCGATGACGGCGCGTGCGGCTTTGTCGACTTGCCAGCCCTGCAACGGCTTCCCTTTCGCGATGTGAGTGCGAATCAGATCGACGGCTTTGTCGCGCGCCTCCCGCACCACGTCAAAAATCTTCGCGTACTTGTCGGGGACTTTCGCCCCGAGGTAGCCCATCCAGGTCACATCGTAATAGACGCTTCCCGCCGCTTTCTTTTTCCCCCAAACATCCAGGAGCAGCAAATCGCCTTCGCGAATGGGCGCGGCGGACTCAGGCGTGGGACCATAGTGCGGGTCGCTGGCGTGCGCGTTGACGGCGATGTCCGGGCCTTCCTCGGCCCAGATTCCCGCGGCTTCAAACTCTTTCAAGATCCATTGCTTTAGATCATATTCCGTAATTGGTTTTTGCTCGCGCACACATTTCGCGGCATGCTCAAAAGCGCCGCGAACGATGCGATCAATGATTTGGCCCGCTGAGAAATGGGAGTCGATTTGCTCGCGGTTCCAGCACGCTTCGTATTTTTGTACGAGGTCCGCGGAACTTACCACTTTGGATCCTGCGCCGCGGACCAGTTCGACAGTTCCCGCGTCCACCATCGCGACATAAGGGATTTCATTCTTCGGGGAATACTGCATGGCCACTTTTTTCGCGCGGCCGAGGATTTTCTTCAAGTTTTTGTGAAGCTCGTCTTGCTTTGCGTAGTACAGAGTGCCTCCCGGCAAAGCTGCAAGTGACTCCGATTCAATCTTGTGGACGAGCTTCTTCGGCTCGCCTTTGGCGGGAACGAAGTAATACCAGCGGCGCGTGCGCATTCCGTTGGGCAATTGCAAAATGCTTTGCGCGATGGGATCGCGGCCGCGAAAATCGTAGAAAAGCCAGCCGTCGAGCTTGGCGGTTCGTAAATCGTTTTGAATGCTCTGAATTTTTGCAGACATCGGCTAGGCTTCCTTGACCAGCAGAGCTTGGATTTGTTGCCCGGTCACTCCGCGAATCTCGATGCGTTTCGTGCGGCTTCGATCGCCGCTCAGGATTCTAACAGCCGCCTTGGGCGTTTTCAAAAGCTCGGCGAGAAACTCAATCAGGGCGTCATTGGCGCGATTCTCGACTGCGGGGGCCTGCAATCGTACTCTCAGTGCGCCCTCCATCTCCCCGGCCAGTTCGTCTTTGCTGGCGCGGGGCTGGACACGAACGGCAAAAATGGCGGCACCGCCGCGTTCCAGAATCTCTAACATCTTCCCCCCTGCTCGCATTTCCTATTTGATTTCGCGATCCCCGAAAAGAGCAGTTCCGACGCGCACCTCGGTGGCGCCTTCTTCGATGGCCACTTCGAAGTCGTGGGACATCCCCATGGATAGAACGGGCAGCGGAAGATTGAGCTTTGCGCGCAGCTCATCGCACAGTTCGCGCAAGCGGCGAAAGTAGGGACGGACGGCGTCGGCGGGAGAAACTGAACCGGTCGGAAGACCGGCCATTACCGCAGAGACCGCGCCGGGCTCCCGACCGGGTCGCGATAAATTCCGCCCGGCCTCTACAGAACCAAAGAATGGCGGGATGCACATCAGGCCGGCGAGATCGAGGTGCGGCAGCGCGGCTACTCTTTCGGCCAGCTCGGGGAGCGCTGCTGTTTCCACGCCGCTTTTCGTTTCTTCCTTGGCCACGCGCACTTCGAGGAGCACGCGGAGCTTGCCAGACGAGTTTGCTTCGGTTCTTGCCCGATCCAGTTTTTGAGCAAGGGCGAAGTCGTCTACAGAATCCACGGTGTGAAATAGCTTGGCGGCCTTCGCCGCCTTGTTGCTTTGCAAATGACCGATGAGGTGCCACGTGGCAGACAAGTTGTTGGTGCCCACGCGCTTTACTTCCCACTCCTGTACGCGATTTTCGCCAAAGTGGCGCACGCCGGCTTGATAGGCTTCGTGGATACAGATGGCGGGATGAGTCTTCGAGACGCCGATAAGCGTGATGTCTTCTGGGCGGCGGCCGGAGCGGGTGGCGGCGTTGGCGATGCGCTCTTGAATGTGAAGCAGGTTTTCACGAATGGAAGTGGTGGTCATGGTTTACCGTTGACAGTTTACGTTGACAGTGAAGAGGAAGAAAGTGGCGAGTGACGAGTGGCGAGGGGCGGGAAAAGAAGAACGAAATGCAGAGGCGCGGAGAGCGCAAGAGTTTTGCCGCGAAGCGGTCAGCGGCTCGTTTCTCCTCACAGGAGCAGGCCGAGCTTGCGCATCAGCTGAGATCCTTCCGCCGCAAAAATACGCGGCCCTCAGGATGATACATGGCGGTGGGTCGGACGCGTTCGATCTGACTTCTGTGCCATGAGCGAGAACATGGGCAACGTTGCGGCACTGCGCCTCTCCAGTTAGACTGACTTCGACCGTCCAAGACACATGGTCCCCACAAGATGACTGCTCGCGGAAAATTGATTGCCATTGAGGGGATTGATGGCAGCGGCAAGCGCACGCAAGTGGAACTGCTGAGTGCTGCGCTACGCGAGCGAAGCCATTCCGTTTTTGCGACGGGCTTTCCCCAATATGATTCGTGGTTCGGCAAGATGGTCGGCCAATTTTTGAACGGCGAGCTGGGGCCGCTGGAGAGCGTCGACCCGCACTTCACTGCCCTTCTTTATGCCGGAGACCGCTTCGAAGCCAAGCCTAAGCTGGAGGCGGCGCTGAACAACGGCGAAATTGTTCTGGTGGATCGCTATATCGGCTCGAATCTTGCGCATCAGACGGCGCGGGCCGATTCTGCAAAGCGCGCGGCGTTTCAGGAATGGATTGAGCATCTGGAATATGGGATTTATGGGCTGCCCAAGGAAGATCTGGTGCTTTACCTTCGCGTGCCGCCGGTGGAAGCGCAGAAGCTGGTGGCGCTGAAATCGGCACGGAGCTATACGTCGGCGCAAAAAGACTTACAGGAAGCGAGCTTGCGGCACCTGGAAGACGCGGCGCAGATGTACGACGCGCTTTCGGAGCGGCCGAACTGGGGTAGGATTGAATGCTTTGATAGCAAGCGCAACCAAATGCGGGCAGCTGACGACATTGCGAACGAAGTTCTCGGCACTGTTTTGAAGACTTCGCAACTTTCCAGAGCGGGCGGCCGCTGATGAGCTTCTCGGAATTTCTCGGCAATGAACGGATTGTCGCGGCGCTGCGCGGCGCTCTGCGCAGCGGGCGTGTTCCACACGCGCTCCTGTTTACAGGCTCGCGCGGCGTGGGCAAATTCACGCTGGCGCGGCTGTTCGCCCAAGCGGCCAATTGTGAACGCCTGGAGGACGATTTTTGCGGAGAGTGCGCTACGTGCCAGCGCATTGCCCTGCTTGCGGAACCGCAGAAACTGATCGAACAGGGACTGGTGGAGCGCGGCGAGAGCGCCGACGCTGCGACGGTCGAGCGCGTTCCACTAATTCTGCAATCGCATCCCGATGTTTGGGTCCTGGTTCCCGATCCTGTTCGGTTGAAAAGCCCCGTGGCGCGTCCGATGCTGCGCATCGGACAGTTGCGCGCCGTGCAGCGCGCCGCCTATTTTCAGCCGATGGGACGGCGGCGCGTCTTTATTCTGGATGGGGCGGAAACCATGCGGCAGGACGTTTCGAATGTTTTCCTGAAAATTTTGGAAGAGCCGCCGGGATCGGCGACACTGATCCTGACTGCGCCTTCGCCCTACGCTCTTCTGCCCACGATTGTGTCGCGGTGCCTACAATTTCATTTTGCGCCGCTCGCCCAAGCTGCCGTGGAAAAGGTATTGAAGGAAAAGACCGACCGCAAGGCCGCGGAGATCAAACTGACCGCGCAGCTCGCCGAAGGCAGCCCCGGTCTGGCTATGGAAATGGATGTAACCGCCGCGGCGGAGAAACGAAGGAATGCCCTGCGCATCCTGGAACACGCGGCGCGGGGGCAAGGCTTCGCGCAACTGTTCGCCGACACGGCGGCGCTGGCGAAGGACCGCGCATCGTCCTTCGAGGACCAGCTTGGGGTGTTTTACGGATTGCTTACGGACCTGCTCGAGCTTACGTCGAAAATAAAGGAACCCGTCCTCCGCAACGCCAACCTTGCCAAAGAGCTGGAATCGCTGAGCAAATCGGTGGATTCGGCTTGGGTACTTCGCGCCATCGCTGGATTTGATGAGCTTTACACCGGCGCGCGCCGCAATTTGAACCGCCAGCTTGGGCTCGATGCCCTTGCGGCATCACTTGCTCCGGTTTCTACGGCTACCTCCAGCGGGTCCGAGCGCCGGTTCTGATTTTTGCAGGGTAATACTGGCATCTGCGGCGAAGAATCGCGTAGACTGAAACCTAACGCATCGCCCGCGCATCTTAAGGTCAGTCACTCCAACCCTGAGGTGTTCAAAAGGAGCAGTCATGGTTAATCGCCGCATGTTTCGTCCGGGGTTTCCGGATGTGAAAGAGCCCAGCGCACCCCGCCCCCCACACAATGGGCCGCACAATGGCCCAGTACCTAGTAAAAAACCCGCGCCGCCGGAAACGACGCACGCCGAGAATTTTTACTGGGTCAAGCAGATGCAGTCGCACACGCCGATGGCCGTGGTTTTGGAAGACGGCGAGGTGGTCCGTGGGACCGTCGAGTGGTACGACCGCGATTGCATCAAGCTGACACGCCAGGGCAGCCCGAACCTGCTCATCTTCAAGCGCGTGATCAAGTACGTGCACAAAGATGGGGAGGAGTCCGCGCAAGGCGGCGAAGAGTAATTCCTGCTATTCCTGATGTTCCTGGATCGAGTGTCCGGCGGCTGCTCCAAAAGTGAGCAGCGCCTTTGCGGCTAGCGACTTGTCCTCATTCCAGATCTCACACTCGGACACAACAAAATTCCTTCCGGCACGCAGCACCCGTGCGTCCGCTTTGATGCGCCCACCGGGGACCGGCTCGAGGTAGTTGATCTTCAGCTCGACGGTGGCGATTTCTGTTCCGCGCGGGACCACCGTGTAAGCGGCGATGGCCGCGGTGGTGTCTGCTAACGCTGCCAGAATTCCTCCGTGTACAACGCCGTGGATCTGCTTGTGGTGTGCACGTACGTCCAGTAGAAAAATCGCGCGGCCGCGTTCCACTTTTTCGACCTCGAAGCCGAGGTGATTGATGGCTTGGCTTTCTTTCATTCGCTCGCGGACGAGTTCGGTGGCCCAGCGCGAGTCCAAGGATTGCGAGGATTTTGGCGGTTGTCGAGACGGTTTTGGCTTTGTTTTCATGGCTGAGAGCTGAGAGTTCAAAATGCGGTCAGGCCTCCATCCAGGGGAATCGCAGTGCCGGTGAGCCAGGAAGATTCGTCAGAGGCAAGAAACACGGCGAGTTCCGCCACATCTGCCGGTTTACCGAAACGCCCCAGAGGAATCGTTCCCATGCGCGATTGCTTTAACCTTTTGCCTTGTTCGCTGTCGTCGAAAAGGCCTTTGACCAATTCCGTTTCTACGATCGACGGGCAGATGCAGTTCACGCGCACGTTTTCATGGGCGTGGTCGAGCGCCATGGCTTTGGTAAGCATGGTCAGGCCACCTTTGGAGGCGCAGTAGGCGGCCCGGTCTTTCATCGCCACGAGACCGAGCACCGAGCCGATGTTTACGATGGTCCCGCCGCCGATCTTGCGAAACTCCTTTAGTGCCGCGCGAGAGGTAAGAAAAGGCCCTTTTAGATTTACGGCGATGACGCGATCCCAGTCTTCCTCAGTGATGGTGCTCACGGTGGAAACGCTCAGGGTTCCGGCGTTGTTTACGAGCACGTTGAACTTGCCGAATTTTTTCGCGGTTTCGCTGATCGCGCGCTCGGCGTCGTTCGCCCGCGACACGTCGCATTGCAATGCCATCGCCGCGCCACCAAGCTTCTCGATTTCTGCGGCGACTTCTTTTACTTTTTCCAGGCGACGGCCCACCACGGCTACACTCGCGCCCTCGCGCGCAAACGCCTTCGCGATGGCCCGGCCGATGCCCGTGCCGCCGCCAGTGATCAGGGTCACTTTGCCTGCCAGCCGTGTCACGGTTTTCCTTGTCCCAACGTCTAATAGGGCGCGTCTAATCAGAGCGTTGAATAAGATGCCGCACAATCGGGACTTGTCCGGCCCGGTCGCGCGACTCTAGCATTCCGGCTCGCGGACCTGCAAGCCGCATCGGTTATTCGGCGGCGGGCTTTGTGAGCGCACCAAGAACGAACTGATGTATCGTAGCGGTTCTCAAAAAAGCGCGGAGCCTCAAAGCCAAACCATGCGCATCGGCATCACCTGCTACCCCACTTACGGCGGCTCCGGCGTCGTGGCGACGGAACTTGGCATTGAGCTTGCTGCACGCGGGCACGATGTTCATTTCATCAGCTATGCGCCACCGATACGGCTAAACCTCGACGGCGACCGCATCCACTTTCACGAAGTTGAAGTGGTCAGCTATCCGCTTTTTGACCATCCTCCCTATACTCTCGCGCTCGCTACGAAAATGCTCGAAGTGTTCGAATCGGAGGCGCTTGATTTGCTGCACGTGCACTATGCGATTCCGCATTCGGTGAGCGCGCTTCTAGCACGCTCGATGGCCGCGCCGCGGCGGTTGCCGTTTATAACCACGCTTCACGGCACGGATATCACGCTCGTCGGCAGCAACCGCAGCTATCTGCCGATCACGAAGTTTTCGATCGAGCAGAGCGACGGTGTGACTTCCATTTCGCGCTACCTGCTGGGGCAGACGCTGAAAGAGTTCGATATCAGGCGGCCTATCGAAGTGATTCCGAATTTTGTGAACTGCGATCTGTACAGCCGCGCAGCGGACAAAGGTCTCGCGCGGCATTGGGCCCCCAATGGCGAGCCGATTCTCATGCATCTTTCGAACTTCAGGCCGGTTAAGCGCCTCACCGACGCCGTCGAGATTTTCGGGCTGGTGCGGGCCAAAATGCCGGCCAAGCTCGTGCTTATCGGAGATGGGCCGGATCGCGGTGCGGCGGAATATCTTGTCCGCAAGAAAAAACTGCAGAAAGACGTTTTCTTTCTTGGCAAGCAGGATGCCGTTTACGAGAAACTCGCTGCGGCCGACCTTTTTCTGCTTCCTTCGCAGCTCGAATCGTTTGGCCTTGCTGCTCTCGAAGCAATGGCTTGCGAAGTTCCTGTGATTGGCACGAACACCGGCGGCATGCCTGAAGTTGTCGAGCATGGCGCGGACGGATACTTGGTGGAACCGGGTGATGTACAAACCGCAGCACGTTATGCGATCGAAATTCTGTGCCGCTCCGACCGCGGACGCGAAATGGGCAAGATCGCGCGGGTCAACGCCAAGAAAAAATTCTGCGCCAACGATGTCATCCCCGTCTACGAGTCCTACTACAAGCACATCCTCTCGGAATCGTGAGTGCTATTTTATTTCACGCTACATCTAGTCTCAATTGCTTGATTTTCGCAAGGACTGGATAACGCGATTGATCTCTGCTTGAGTAATTGGAGGCTCAGAGCCGTTCTTCTGTTGAGCGAAAATGAAGCTGAATCCGCCCTCTTCGTTATAAATCTCGAGGAGGAGTGGCCTGCGGCTTCGGGGATCACCAAATTGAAACCCCCTGAAGTCTCCCGTCTGAATTCGGTAGATGCCGGATTCGCTTCCTCCCGGCATCATTATTCCCTTGATTACCAGGAGCACTGCACTTGCCGCAGCTTCCCTCCTTGGTGTGAGCAACCCGACCTTATCGGGCGTTGTCTCCAGAACCCTCTCCTTGAATGAGTAGTCCGACTGCAAAACGTCTTCGCCGTACAATGCTTTAGGAGCGCCGAGGTCACATAAAAGCAACTTCAAGGCAAGACTGGCTTCGTCATCAGGCGATGCACATCTACCTTCGACGGCCTTTCCCATCGACAAAAAATTATTCACAAATTCTTTTGGCGCAATTCTAAAGACTGTTAGCCTGTTTCCCGAACGAAATGCGATGAATTGCTCCTTCGGCGGTTGCGGGTTGTACTGTCCGAGTTCCTTGCTCTTTGCCTCATCAATTTCCCAGGGGACCTCGAATTCGTATCCGAAATAAGCCAGTTTTCTGCCTGCCCCTTGTGCAATCGTCTGATCCGGAAGTTGAAGTGGGGTCTTCTTAACCACAGGTATTTTCCAAGCAACGTATCTCGCCTCCAGCGCAAACACCGTGGCCACGCCGAGGAGCCATAGATAGGCCGCGCATATTAAGCCCGCGACTGCGAAAGTGACCAGAATGCGCTTGGATCTAGACATTGGTCCCCAGAGGTCCTGCTTCGTGTCCTCCCAGTCAGCTTATCCCTTGATCCGCAGGTTAGGGGGCGTTAAGGGCTACTGGTTATCTGGCCAATGGGACAGGTGAGACCAAGCTCGTCACTCCCTTCCTTTGGTTGTTCTCTTCTTGGCACCCGCCACTTGCCCCTTCTTGGCACTGATCTTTTTCCCTGGTTTTGCGTTCTTGTCCAGCCTCAGCTTCCAGGCGGTGCGCAGCCCGCCTTCCAGAACATCTTCGGTTACTACTGCGAGGCGGACATGCGTCGCGCCGTTCCTCCCCCATCCGCCGTGGACGGGGAGGAACACTTCCGGCAAGTCCTCGACGAACGCCGCCTGCTGCTCTGGCGTAAGCATCAAATTGCCGTAGCCCTGTTTCACGGAAGCCAGCGTTGCAAAAATCCGCCCTCCAACTCGGAAGTCCACTGCACCTATGTGCGAGCCCTCTTCCGCACCTTCCAGGCTCAACGCAATCCGTCGAAAATCTTTCGCGTTCATTGGTGTAGTCCTTAACATTGCTTCTGACTAACTCTGGCTACGGATCGGAGCGCGAAACGGATGGTATAATAGAATCAGATTTTTTGTCTTCCCTCGGAGTTTTAACAAATGCGCTATTCGCGTCGCCCTACCTTACTCGCACTCGCGCTTTGTCTTCCGGCGTCTAGCTTTTCTCAGACAAACTCATCGCAACCGGCCTCTCAGACGCCTGCTGCTGCGATGGCCGCGCAGTCGGGCGCGCCTGGAGACGGACGTGTTGCGGAATGGATGTATGGCGAGCACATTCCCGCGGTTCCTGGGCTGCCATTCTCCGCGAGAGTTGAACTCGAAATGGTGAACCAGCTTCAAAATGGTACGCTGATTACCCACAAAACCTACAACCTTGTGGGGCGCGACTCCCAGGGACGCACGCGTAATGAAGCGCGCAATTGGATTGACCTAACCACTGGCGACGAGCCCCAGTTGACGCGCATCGAGTTATACGATCCCTCCACGCGACTCCGAACGAACTTGTATCCGCTAACCAAGATCGCCCGCCAATGGCCCTTGGGCACGCCCGGCCCCGTTGCCGCTCCTTCCCCGCAATCGGCCACAGCCAAACCGGAAACGACCCGCGAAAATATTGGCACTGACACCATCGAGGGCCTTTCCGTTCGCGGCGTGCGCGTGAGCCAAACGTATCCGACGGGCTCGCTAGGCAACGACCGGCCCATCACTGTCGTTACGGAGCATTGGTATTCGGAGGCGCTTAAAATCAATCTACTTACCAAGCGCACCGATCCCCGTTATGGCGACCGCACCGTTCGCGTCACGGGATTGGTTAGGCAGGAACCGGACGCCTCCCTGTTCTCTATCCCCGAAGACTACAAACTGCTGAAGGAAACCGTTCAGCAATCCATAAGCCAAGATTCCGGTACAGCCGGGGATGGCCGTTCGCTTCCCGCTGGAGTGGTTCGCGCGGGCGTCAACGGAGTGACGCAGCCCCGATGCACTTATTGTCCAACTCCCTCATACGCCGAAGAAGCGCGGGCGGCCAGGGTGCAGGGATCCGTCATACTCAGTGTTGTCGTCAGCGCTGCGGGCCGGGTAGTAAAGGTTGTGGCTGTACGAGGGCCTGGGCATGGATTGGAGCAACAAGCCGCGGAGGCGGTCCATGATTGGCGATTCACCCCGGCGACAGGCCCAGACGGTAAACCCGTACCCTGTGTCGTAATGATCGAAGTCACATTCAGGCTCGGCTGAACGGCGCCTGCAAATCCAGATTTCTCCGGCATCGCTTCCACACTCCCTAAAAAACTTGCAGAGCTAGAGGCCCGAATAATTAGCGGACTGGGTTGCGCGTGATTCTTTGCGTGCATAGTGGCGTGCTACTTCCGACGCGTACTGCCTGCCGACATGCTCGCGGTTCGCGGCGAGCCATTGGCTCAGGCACGTTTCCCCGGAGGAAGGCCCTTCGGGAGCGAGCAAGCCTGCCATCAGGCCCTTGTATTCTTCCCAAGTGAGGACCACATCTCCGACGAGCCAGCCGGCAGCTCGCGTGGCGACATACGCCACAGGCATCGGCACATGAATCCGGCGAATGCGTCGGCTTAGCTGGTTTGCAATGAGTCCGACAAGCTCTTCGAACGTGTAAGTCTCGGGACCAACCGCGTCGAGAATTGCATTCCCGCTTTGCTCGACAGCGTCAGCGAGCAACCTCGCCATGTCCTCAACATAAATCGGCCGGATGCGGTAGCGGCCGACACCGGGAATTGCGAACGCAGGAAAATGGCGGACGAACCATGCAATATTGCTGATGAGAATGTCTTCGAGCCCAAAGACGACCGTTGGCCGCAGAATCGTGTAAGCGAGACCAGACTCCGCGACGGCCTGCTCCAATTGCGCCTTCCCTTTGTAGTAGCCCAAGGGCGATTCCAGTGACGGGTTTGCGATGCTGACGTGAACGATGCGCCGAACGCCTGCGTCTTTTGCAATTCGAATCAAAGTCCGTGTGTTTTGCACAGCGGTTTCAAACGTAGCCTTGCCGCGTGGGAATCGCACCCAATAGGTATTAATTAGTGTGGAAGCTCCTGGCAGCGTTTGCTTGAGCCGCTCGGGATTGTCGAAGTCGTAGGGAAAGACCTGAACTTTGTCCCCGAATGGATTCGCGCGCTCCGGATGATGCGTCAGAGTGCGTATTTTGTATCCGCGATCCAGCAAAATGCGCGTCGCGTATTTCCCCGTATAGCTGAATGCCCCGGTAATAACGACGGTCTTGCCTTCAGAATTGACGTCCGGTGTTTGCGGTTCGTTTGCCATCGCATTTCTCTTCTCTGTGATATCCGTGTCCACGATGTTGAGAGAAACGGTCAGTAGTTCACCGCTTCGGCTTCGGCGCGGATATGCTCGAGCACGCGAAGATGGATGCGATGGATGATGTAGGCCGACCACAAATGCCAATACGAGGCCGGCCACATGGCGTTGTGATACCACGTTGTTCCTTCGAGTCGCGTGCGCCCTCCAGGAAGCTCGGTTAGCAAGAACTGGCCTTCTTCCGACACGAAGTATCCGTGAAGATGCGGCGCGTCGATATGTCCGAACGGTGTCAGTTCATTGAGCGGCGCGGGATTTGCCGTCACTCCGAACTTCAGCAAATGCGGCTCGTCCCACACTTTGATCGGTTCGACAAAAGATCCTGTCGAGAAAACGCAGTGCCGCACGGAGCCAACGCCATGTCCAGCAATTTCTGCGCGAATCGGATAAGCAATGCCCGCGCGGAACAGCAATTCTTTGGGCGGCGGAATCTCCGCGAACGCTTCAACCTGGTTCCACACTTTCTCCGGAGGTGCGTTCACTTCAATGGCAGTGTGAACCTCATACACGGGCGGTCGCAGAGCGGCAGCGCGCTCCACTCCAAACGACGCCGGCACAAGCAGGATCAAAATGGATAACATTGCCGGCGACTGCTTTGGGCGCCAATGACGCGCCTGGATCGCGTAACCGAGCGCGCCTCCCAGCGCTGCCAGTGCCACAGCAAATGGCGCAGCCATCAGCAGGCAGATGATTCCTTCTACAGCGATCAGCAGTAGCCCAGCGCCGAGCAGGGCCACCGGCAGAAGCGCAACAGCTAGGCAGTCAAACCACTCCCGTGGCTCGTGATAACTGTAAAGCAGCACCGAAAACATTCCCAGGCAGAATGGGAGAGCCACAAACAATCCCCAACCGTAAGCGCCAATGATCAAGGTTCCCATAAGCACAAATCCGAGACCGAGAACCGTTGTGACCAAAATCGAAAGCGCCGCGCTGCCGGTTTTGCTGTGCGGGATGAAGCTATCGATCCCGTGCGGTCCCGGCCAAGGCGCGCCTTCCAATTCCTGAGGGCGCTCCTGCCGCGGCAAGGCGCACAGGAACAGGAAAAACAACAAATTGACGAAGGGAACGAAGAAAAGGACGACAAGCCACAACGGCTGCCCGGCATCGCGCAACCGTTTTACGGTCATTGCCACGCCGACCCAGATAAAAGGAATCGAGACGAGCAGTAACATCGCGAGAAATTTAGCTTCTGTATCCGAGAGATGATCCAGCCTCGCCGCTTTTCCAAGAGGTGCCCAGTAATTGAAACTGTTCTTATAGCCCAGGAAGGAGGATGCGATCAGACGGTCCAGATTGTGCTTAATGGCCACCCCAACGAGCCCGACGGTCGCGTATGCTGAGCGACTGACTCGACCATCCCATCGCCAAAGATCCGAAAACTTCATCGGGATTCCTCCGGCACAGGTTTACGTTCCAACAGGGTCCAGCCGACGAGGGAGCACAATCCGAAGCCGACGGAATTGAGAACGCCATGGTAGCGCGCCATTTGTTCGAGCTTGACGAAGGCATGAAGCGGGTATTCCCCCAGCGCCCAGATGGCTGCGAGCGCCATCCCGACAATCACGCACGCGCCCCCAACGAGCAGCATGCGTCCCCCCATTCCCCTGGCTTCCGCTAGTCCAATACGAAAAGTTGCAGACACGATCGCGCACTCGCCAATCACCATCAGGCCGACAGCCGCGAGTTTCAGTTTTGGGCCAGCGAGAAACGCCAGGCCAAGCAGACCGGGACCGACCACGGCGCAGGACAATGCCATTCGGAGAGACAGTGGAGTGCGCATCGAGGATGCAGTGAGCCCCGCCAGGATTGACGCCATCAGGCCCGCGTAATGAAAATGTATCGCCGTCAAGAGCACAATGGGCTCACGGAACGCAAAAGGCCGCAGTCCTACGCGGGACGCCAGGAGCCACAAAGCTCCGACAAGTGCATATCCTTCGCCAAAAGCGAAGCAAAACTCAGGGAATGAATGGAGACGCCCTCGGATGAGGCGCTCCAAGCCATCGAGAGCCAAAGCCACAGCCACGAGGAGCCACAGGCATACCAACGTACCCGCCGCCGGGCCGTCTTTTACAAAGAAACTCGCAGTCGTTAGAGCTGCGCCTGGCAGTAGTAAGTATCGCGCAACCAGTCTGCTCACCTCGGAAAGGGAGCTAGCTTGCTTAGGCACTAAACTCAAAGCGAGGGGAACAACCACCCAAGGTGCGAGAAGGAACAACAAATCAAAAATCGTCAGCTGAGAAAAGCTCAGAATAACGCCGGCCAGAAGGACCAGCCACGTTGCCCCTCCCGCTGCAGCCATTTTCAGCCCTGATGGAAAAAAGGTTTTGCCCGTGTGCATGAGAGATTCACAATCCGTGTCCGAGTGAAGCTGCGCCATAGGTTGCGGCGAGAAAGAGTGCGCCTGCGGTGAACGCCATATCGCCCCGGCGATTTTCCTTGCGCAGCGTGGCGTCGTAATAAAAGAGCTGAACGTGGGCGCGAAAGAGCCAGAACAACGCGATGGCCGTAGCGAGGAAACGCCCCAGGCCGCGGCCGCTGGCCAATTCACCGGCGAAGCCGAACGTCACCGTGGCGAAAAGGAGCACGACGCCGACGATGTAAACGGAATGAACAACGAAGATTTGGCGGATGATGGGCGCGACGCGCGAAAGATTTTCGCGGTATTTCAGTTTTGCAGGAAGGAAGAGATTCGCAAACGCAATCGCCACTTGCACGAAAGCCGCCATCCAGAGGAGCCGAATAAGACCGGGCATGATGGCCTCCTTTTCCCGGAGCTTACGTGGAAACTCTATTTAGAACTTTCGCCCGCGGGACACTGCGCCGCGGCACAACTGCGATTTGCCGCCACCCACCGATACCCTTTGCGCAGAATCTCCATCGCCCCGGGAATCTTCGAGAACCACACCAGCGGCGCCGCCCACCAGATTTCGCGCGCCAGCTCGACCGCCGCGTCCGCGCCGCCATACCGGCTGCCGTCGCTCAACAAAAATTGCATCTCTTTCATCAATTCGTCGTGCGGCAAGCCCAGCAGCGCCACCACGCGCGGATCCTGCAGCGGCGCTAGCGCCATGCCGCGCCGCACCATGATGGGAGCCAGCCAGCGCGCGATGCGCGTGCAGAACTTGCACTCCGCGTCGAAGAACAGCCAGCCTCGCGCGTGCCGCCCCTTTCCGTCTGTGTATTCGCTCACCAGGGAAATCATTCTTTTCTTCTTTCTTCGTTCGCCACAACGCGTCTTGGTTCACACTGCTTTTTTGCCGAGCATCGTCACCACTTTCCCCCGCAACTTCAAAACACCTTTCAGCGCGCCCGCCGGCATGCGAATCGCTTCATCAAACAAACCTGACATCGCGTTAAGAAATTCGCGCATATCCGTCAGCCTTTCGCGCGTGTAGGGATCGCCCTGCGGGTTCGTCTTGACCTCCTGCACGCATTCGTCGAGCACGCGCAGCGTCGGGTCAATTTCGCGCCGCTTCCGTTCTTCCGAAACGATGCGGAAAATCTCCCAAACGTCCTTGATGGACTCGAAATGGTCTCGCCGGTCGCCCAGCACGTGCACCACGCGCACGATGCGCCAGCCTTGCAACTCACGCAGGCTGGTGCTGACGTTCGAGCGGGCCACGGCCAGCGTCTCGGCAATTTCGTCGGCCGGAAGAGGCCGCGGCGAAACGAACAGCAGGGCGTGCACCTGCGCCACGGTACGGTTGATGCCCCAGCGGGTGCCCATTTCGCCCCAGTGGAGGATGAACTTCTGGGCCACGGGGGTCAGGGGATAGTGTGCAGTTTTTGTTTGTACGCTCATTTCTGTACTTTCTCTCCATTCAGAAATTACCAAAACGACTGCCTGTTGTCAAGCGTTTTTTTTGAGGGCCTGGTGCTCCCCTCCCAGGACCAAGAAGGCATTCTTGCCTGTAGATGCGGCCAGAAAGAAGGGCGCAGCCGTGCCTGCCAGCCACAGGCAGGCTGCGCCCCTACAAAGGAATTCTTGGCCGGAATTTTATATTGCAGAAAACGCGAATCAGTAGTTCAGATTGAAATTCAATAGGTGCCAGTGCACCAGGAACCAGAAAAAGCCGACGCACCCGACGGCTAGCAGCGTGTTCCAAATTTTGTACCAAACCCACTGTGTCGAGTTGGCCCAGGATTTGATAGCGGTCACGATTGTAATAAGAGCTCCGATTCCTGTAAGCAATCCCATCGTCTGCAGCAGATGGATCTTCCAGCCGCCGTTGGAGCCGAGTGCGAGCTTCTCTAAAAGACTGAAGATCCAAATGAAACCAATCAAGTAAATGATATCGATGATACAGGCGATCTTCGCCCAGCGGCGCCATTTGCGTGCAACAGGATCCAGCATCAGTGACTGTTTGTAGTGCTTTCGCAAAATTGCGGAGACGGGCCAGAAGAGAATGGTAAGCACAACAACGCCGATTCCGAGCCCCATAATAGTGTAGTTCAGCATTTGGCCATCGAGCGTTGTGTCTACTTCCTGAAATAGCATAAAAGGATAATCAATATAAAGTAGGCGTCGGCCGTCCTTGTCTTTTACGACAGCCACTTTCTCCGGGCCGTCGACGCTCTTGAAAAGCATCGGAGCAATCTCGCGAAAATGGCGCGGCTGGCCGTTTTCCTTCTTAATAGCTTCAACGTAAATGGTGTTGTCCTTGGGATCAGCCAAGACCTTGGCCTGTCCTAGCACAGTCGTTACAGACAAAATGTTGGTCTCGAAGCGGCGGCTGACTTTGTAGGAACCCACAACGCTTTGCGCGTCTTCTTTCGCACTGGCGAGCGTAGGTTCGTTCGACGGCGGGGCCGGGAAATAGCGGTCCATGAATTTGATATACAGGTCACCCCGCGAATCGCCGTGCTCTGGGCGGCCCGCGCTGTTGTAAGAAACAAACAGACCAACGTTCGAATCGAGAATCAAAAATAAATCACTGTGGAACAGTTCCGTATCGCCACCGTGCGAAATGACCCGGTGACCGTTCAGGTTCTGTTCGTAAAATCCCAAGCACATCGCGTTCATGCTGGAGGGCCAGCCTTCTTGCCGCGCGTGCATCTGAATCGCCGTCTCGGGCTTGAGAATCTGCGCATCGCCATAGTGGCCGTTTTGCAAATGCATGATCATCCAGTGGGCCATAGATTCTGCAGACGCGGAAAGCGAGCCAGCCGGAGCCACTTCTACCCACTCGAAGTGCTTGGGCTTGCCGGAGCCGAGGTCATAGCCGTTGGACATGAAGGGCTTAAGTGACTCCGGGAGAGGCTGGCGGAAGGTGGCGCGCGTCATGTTCAGCGGCTTGAAAAAGTGTTCATCAACATAATCATAGAAATCCTGCCCGGAGACACGCTGGACGGCGTAGGCCGCAACCGTTGTCGCGTAATTGGAATAAGCGGGAATCGTGCCAGGCGCAAAAATCTCCGTCGGCAAGTGCGACGGCAGGTACTGCGCCATGGGCGTCAGTTCCTTCTGCTCGCCGACGAACAGGTCCTTGATCGTTTCCTCGAAGCCGGAACGATGGGTCATGATATCTCGCAAAGTCGTGGGCTTGCCAAAGGTTGGAGGAATTTTAAAGTCGAGGTACTGATTTACGTCCGCGTCCAGATTGAGCTTGCCCTGTTCCACCTGCTGCATAACGGCGGTCCAAGTAAACGTCTTGGAGATGGAGCCTGGCCGGAACAGCGTGTCTTGCGGAGACACCGGCGTTTTCTTTTCGGCGTCCGCGTAGCCGTAGCCCTTTTCGAAAAGGACTTTGCCATCTTTTACGACCGCAACAACAGCGCCAGCGATGTCGCCTTTTTCTATTTGCTGGGGGATCAGACCGTCGAGGAAGGCGGAAAGATCCGCTTCGGTCATTTCCTGGCCGCGCACGGACGCTGCCGCCATCGTATTCGTGGCAGCTGCCGGCCCGTTCTTCTTGGCCGCAGTGGAGCTTTTTGCGGGGGCTGCTTTCGGCTCCTGCGCGCAAAGTTGCGCGCTCAGCAACGCGCATCCCGCCAAAACCAACGCTGCCCTGCGCAGAAGTCCTGAACGCCAGTTCGCCATCTTCTTCTCCATTTGAAACGCTCCCTTGAATGCACACCCAAAGTGAAACGTTTGGTGCATTATCACAATGGAAACACGATGGCCGACACTCTAGGCGGCGGACACAACGCTGTCAAGCCACATTTATAAGACGAAGTTCAACCGCCGCCGAATTACAACGCCTGTTGCACAATGCGTGAGGACAGAAGCAGTTCGTGATTTCGCCAACCGCTTGCGGGTGACAGCGCGAGCGCTACTTTCTGACTTCCTGGAGCGCGGGAACCAGCTCGGGAATATCAATGCGAATCACGGTGCCTTCGCTCAGCCGGCTTTGGATATCGAGTTGAAAATCGGTTCCGTAGAGTACGCGTAGCCGCTCGCGCACGTTGCTCAGCCCGATTCCTTCCACATAAACGTGCGGCAGTCTTTCTTCGGAAATGCCCACGCCGTTGTCTTCAATCTCGATGCTCAGGCGGCCGTCGCCGCCAACGGTGCGCAATTCGATTTTTCCGCCGCCGATTTTTGGCGCCAGCCCGTGCTTCAGACAATTTTCAACGATCGGCTGCAGCAACATGCTGGGGACAAACGCCTCCATGGCCGCATCGTCAATGTGCTTCACGATCTCCAGATTTTCGCGGCCGAAGCGAGCCACTTCGATGTCCAGGTAGTCGTCAATGAATTGCAGTTCCTCGCGAAGCGGCACAAATGTTTCATGTTTGCGCAGCAAACGCCGAAGGATGTTACTCAGTTTCAGCACCACGCCGCGCGCGGCATCCGGATCAAAACGGATGAGCGCCGTCACGGTGTTCAACGTGTTGAACAGAAAGTGCGGATTGATCTGCCGCGACAGAGCGTCCATGCGCGCCTTCAGCAGAAGCTGCTGGTGGCGCTCGAGGTTCATCTCGTTGCGCGTGTTGTTCCAGATTTTCAGCGGCGACGCCACGGACATCAGGGTAGCGATCACTGCGAGCACCAGCCACCAATCCCACTTCGCGTGAATTGCGAAAAGCCATTTTGGCTTGTGCGTTGCCAGCACCAGCGCCACGCGGCCCAATTCCAGCCCTACGCATGTGGCGAGCGGCGCCATCTCCCACGACAATTCTGCTTTCCGCAATAAGCGAACCGTGGCTTTGGGAATGTTCAAAAAAGTGAACGGGCCAAAGTTCCAAAGGTCTTCTTTGTTGGGAATGGCTTGCCGAATCAGCCCGCCCAACAAGCCCGCCGCAGAAGCTGCGGGCATGGCCAGCCATTCATGCCCAACAAGCGCGGGAATCGTGATGATGGCACCGCCGATCGGGCCGACAACACGGCCACCTAACAAGCCCATCAGAAACGCACCTTCGAGAGACAAGTCGGCGAAGGAATAGCTCTGGCCTCCGATCAGGCGCAGCGTCACTCCTAAAATCAATGGCGCCACCATGAAGACCATCAATTTCAGCTTTTGATCCGCGTCGCGCTGCTCGGTGTAGATCACACGCCGAAAGCTGTTCCAGCGAACCAGGAGCGCGGCAATCGAGGACGCTACGGCCACCTTCAGCAGCAACGTGAAGAGAAATTCGCGAACGGTTGTGGCGGAGTCCATGGAGCGGTCCGTGTCTCAGGTAAACGCTAGCCAATCCGTTCGCCGAAGTAAAGCGAGTTGCAGAAAGCGTTGACCCGGCGAGTTGGTTCGGGAGTACCCTGCGACCAAAACATGTATGTTTTTTTTATAGCCGTACTCGTCGGAATTCTCGCTGCAGTTGCGTTGGTAGTCTATCTGCGCTGGCGCCAAATACACGGGACCTGCGCCAACTGCGGCTCACCTTCACAGTTCGGACACTCCCAAGAACCAGAATCCCAATTCCAAGATATCGTCAAGTTGTGCCTCACTTGCCTTGCGGCAAGACTGAAGGACGACTACAAGCGTTATGAGGGAACGGCGCTCGTTATCCAGCCTGCTGCAGGCTTTCCTTGCTACTTATTCCAGCCAAACAGTAAGTGGTCTGATTACAGACTCACAAAAGAAGTAAACGAACTGGCTTCGGGGCCGGATAGAGCGTGCAACCGGTGCGGCTCACAGGCTCAATATTTGGGGGTGACATCAAGTGGATTGAACCCTTCGAATTTGCGAGCACCTCTTGTCAGCCGGGCTGTCGCATACCCTTGTGCAGTGGGGAAACGCTCATCCTATTACTCTGTGTGCGGGGTGCTACGTAGACTCCGTCACGAAGGCCATCGTCGACCGAGGCCTGCACTTTTTCGAAGTCTGCTCCCCTCGTTCGGGAGACGGGTTCGTCATCCCAATGGCATATTGATCCATGTATACTGCTCATTTCTCATGAGAGCAAAATCGCGACAAGGTAGGCGGTTGACCAAGAAGAGTGCGGACGTGCGGAAAATCGCCCACGCAGACCTTCCGACGCGCTATGGTCGCTTCACGATCTTTGGCTTTCAGGGCAGCGGCAAAAATGAGGAGGCAGTGGCTCTAGTCCGTGGAAACTTGAATGGAAAGACCGCGCCGCTGGTGCGGGTCCACTCGCAATGCCTCACAGGAGATGTGCTGACGTCTCTGCGGTGCGATTGCCGTTCGCAGCTCGAGCTCTCGATGAAGAAAATCGGGCAGGCGCCGTCGGGAGTCTTGCTCTATCTTCCCCAAGAGGGCCGCGGCATTGGCTTGATGAACAAGCTCCGCGCTTATCAATTGCAGGACGGCGGCATGGACACGGTCGAGGCAAACGAAAAGCTGGGATTCGCCGCGGACGCACGCGAATATGATTTTTCTGCCCAAGTCCTGAAAAAACTAGGCGCGAAACGCATTCGCCTACTTTCCAACAACCCCGAAAAAGTGCGGCAATTGGAAAACGCGGGCATCCAGGTCGTGGAACGCGTTCCCTGCCAGCCACGCGTTTCAAAAACCTCGCGCGCCTACCTAAGAACCAAAAAACGCAAGATGGGCCACTTGCTTAAGAGAATCTAGCCGCCGCCGACGAATTGCACGATTTCGTAGCGATCGCCAGGCTGAACGCTCGTCTTCTGCCATTCCAGGCGAGAGAGTATCTCCAGATTGCGTTCAATAGCCACGCGCCCGGGATCCAAGCCCATTTCTTGGAGCAAATCCGCGACCGTCGAGCCGGGCTTCGACTCTCTCTGCTCGCCGTTTACTGTGATCGTAAGCATGACCTGCGATCCTAAGAAAATCCTCAGCTGGCCGAAGGCACTCGCGGCTTAGCGCGCAATTGAAAACGCAAATGCCCGCGCGCCTTTCCTTTGGATGCCTCAACGACCAGTGCCACCTCCGGCCCAACCAGCGGCGGCATGTCAAATTCAAGTTTCGCCCGCCCGAGCATGTTGGTTTCCGCAGAAACCGCGGCAGGCTCCGCAGCGCCCTCCACGCGAACCATCACCGTCGCACGTTCGACGGGCTTCTTGGCGCTATCGTTCACCGCAATTTGCAACGCAGCGTGCTTGCCGGAGAGCCACGTTTTGGCGTTCAGCAGCTCCAAGTGTAAATCTGACGCTGGTACTGCCGAGGCACCTGCCGCGCGCTGAGTCGCAGCGGCTTTGCCATCGTTCCCAGCGCTAAGCTGCAGCTTCCCCGACCGAATTTCATCCACAACGCTCCGGTGCTGCGTATCAACGCGAAGCTTGAGCGCCTGCTCGCGCTCCGAATTGAGCGGAAGCAAATCCGAGAAGCTATTCGTGCGCCGATGAAGCACGCGCCCGCGCAGGTAAACCGTCGTATCAATCAGCGCCTGAGCGGCCCCACGCTCTTCCGTCTGCACGTGATACGTGTCGCCCGCAACCGTCACGTTGGAATTGTGGCCAAAAGCCATATCTATATTCACTCCGGCTTGAACGCCTGCGGCACAAAATTCTCTCAAAAATCTTTTCGCCCGAATTGACCGAGCGGCAACTAAACCGTATTATAGCAATTTGACTATGACGGATTCCGGCTTACATACCTATGCTCCACTTCTCCTACACCTGCTGATTGCCTTTGGGCTTGCCGGGGCGCTGACAGCGGTTTCAGTCTTAGTCGGATGGCGGCGCCCGAACAGGGCGAAACAGCAAGCGTATGAATGTGGCATGGAGCCCACAGGGGACGCGCGGGAACCCTTCTCCGTAAAGTTTTACCTCGTGGCCATGGTTTTCATCTTATTTGACGTGGAGGCCATCTTTCTGTACCCCTGGGCCTACATCTTTCGCAGTTTACGCTGGTACGGCTTTGCGGAGATGATGGTCTACATCGCCGTTCTCCTGGTCGGTTATCTCTATCTTTGGAAAAAGGGCGCGCTGGACTGGCATAAATAACATTCACAGCGCTCGTGGGATTGAATTGTGACGGAGTCTTCCAGCCAAACAGCTAATGTTGTTGTCGAAACCCTGCGTTCGTGGAGCCCAACCGCCGTTGCCGAAGTAATTGAATTTCGCGGCGAAACGACTATCGTAGTGCCGCGAAACTTGCTTCGGGCCGCCGCGGAGCGTTGCCGAGCGGACTCCAAGCTGCAGTTCAACCTGCTGTCTGACGCGACTTGCGCGGACCGTTTTCCCCTTGAACCGCGATTCGAGCTGAACTACCAGCTGGTGTCCATCCCCAGACGCGACCGGGTGCGCTTGCAAGTGCGGCTGACTGGCCAGGATCCCGTGGTGGATTCGCTGGTGCCGGTTTGGCCGGGCGCGAACTGGTTGGAGCGCGAAATCTTCGATCTGTTCGGCATTCGCTTCAACGAGCATCCCGATTTGCGACGGCTTCTGCTTCCCGAAGATTGGGAAGGCTATCCGCTTCGGAGAGATTTTCCCGTCCCCGGCTTCCGGGATGTGCCCGACACTGGAGATGTCTTCAAAAAGAGCAGGATTTTATGACCACCGTTGAAACCGTTACTGGCGCAGCAAAAACGATGGTCCTCAACATGGGACCGCAGCACCCCTCGACACACGGCGTGCTGCGCATTTTGCTGGAGTTGGACGGCGAAACCGTGGTGAAGGCGGTCCCCGACATCGGCTATTTGCACACCGGCATCGAAAAATCCTGCGAAGACAAGACCTACTCCCAAGTCATCACCCTCACCGACCGCATGGATTATCTCAACCCGCTGGGCAACAACCTCGTGTACTGCCTCGCCGTTGAAAAGCTCCTTGGCCTCGAAGTCCCCAAGCGCGCGCAATACATTCGCGTGATGATGGTCGAGCTGCAGCGAATCTCCTCGCACCTGGTGTGGCTCGGCACGCATGCCATCGACCTCGGCGCGATGTCCGTATTCCTCTACTGCTTCCGCGAGCGCGAAGAAATTTTGAAGATTTTTGAAATGTTCGCGGGCCAGCGCATGATGACCAGCTACATTCGCATCGGCGGCGTGGCGCTCGACCCGCCCGCTGGCTGGCGCCAATCCGTTCAGAAATTCCTGAACATGATGCCGAGTCGCGTGGATGAATATGAAACGCTACTGACGGAGAACCGGATTTGGATTGGACGCACCAAAGGTATCGGCTACATTTCACCGGAAGACGCGATTGCCCTGAGCATGACCGGTCCGACGCTGCGCGCCGCGGGTGTGCCTTACGACAACCGCAAAGTGTTCCCCTACTCCAGCTATGAGGAATTTAACTTTGACGTTCCGACGCGCACGGAGTCCGATTGTTACGCTCGGTACCTGATCCGCGTCGCAGAAATGCGCGAAAGCTTGAAAATCGTCAAGCAAGCGATGGAAAAAATCACCGAGGAAGGTCCGATCAAAGCCGAGGCGCCGGGGATCATTCCGCCGCTGCGCGAAAAAATGAAGACGGAGATGGAAGCGCTCATCTACCACTTCAAAATTTTCACCGAAGGGTTCTCGCCCCAGCCCGGCGAAGCGTTTGTGGCGGTCGAGTCCCCGCGCGGAGAACTCGGCTGCTTCGTGGCCAGTGATGGCTCACCGAAGCCGCTGCGCGTGCACTTCCGCTCGCCTTCGTTCATCAATTTGCAGGCGCTGCCCAAACTCGTCGAAGGCCAATTGATTGCCGACGTGGTCGCCTGCATCGGAACGATTGACATTGTGCTCGGAGAAGTTGACAGGTAGCCATGGAACTTTCCCCCAAACTTGCGGCCAAATTCGAGAAGCTACAGACCAGCTATCCGCAAAAGCGCAGCGCGCTGATCCCCATGCTGATGTACGCGCAGGACGAATTTGGCTACATCGGCGACGAAATGATCGCCGAAATCGCGAGCCGCCTGGACCTGAACAACGTCCAGGTCGAAGAAACGCTGGCGTACTATTCCATGCTGCACCGCAAGCCCATGGGAAAGCATCATGTGCAAATCTGCACCAACGTCGCATGCATGCTCAAGGGGGGTTACGAAATTCTCGACCGCGCGAAGAAGCGCCTGGAAATCGGCCACAAAGAAACCACCCAGGACGGCGTGTTCTCGCTCGAAGAAGTCGAGTGCATAGGCGCGTGCACCGGGGCGCCCGCCATGCAGGTGAATTACGACTTCTACGAAAATCTCACGCCGCTGAAATTTGACCGCATCATCGAGGATCTCGACGCGGGAAAACGCCCCGAGCCAGAGCCCGTCATTTCCGGCGCGCTTCATGAACGCAACGTCCTCGAGACACCGCTCATCAGCCGCCGCTGGGGCATGAAAGATTCGCATAAGCTTGATGTCTACGTCATGCAGGGCGGCTACAAGTCGCTGGAAAAAGCGCTGAGAGAAATGACGCCGGAGTCCATCATCGATGAAGTAAAAAAATCGAGCTTGCGTGGCCGTGGCGGGGCGGGCTTTCCCACGGGAATGAAATGGTCCTTCGTGCCAAGAGATTCGGCGAAACCGAAGTACGTCATCTGCAACGCCGACGAAAGCGAGCCCGGCACTTGCAAAGACCGCCCGCTCATGGAAATGGACCCGCACCAACTAATCGAAGGCATGGTCGTCGCGGGTCGTGCCATCAATTCGCACCAGGGCTTCATCTATATTCGCGGCGAATATCGCTACGTGCTCGACATCGTGGACGCCGCCATTGCCGAAGCGTATAACGCGGGCTACCTCGGCAAAAATATTCTTGGCTCGGGCTTCGATTTCGACTTGCTCATTCACACCGGCGCGGGCGCCTACGAATGCGGCGAAGAATCCGCCCTGATGGAATCGCTCGAAGGCAAGCGCGGCTATCCCCGCATCAAGCCGCCCTTCCCCGCCGTCGTCGGACTCTACGGCTGCCCCACCATCATCAACAATGTGGAAACGCTGAGCGCCGTTCCTGCCATCATTCGCGAAGGCGGCGAAGCCTACGCCAACCGTGGCACGCCGAAAAATGGCGGAACGCGCATGCTCTGCGTTGCAGGTCATGTCAAGAAGCCCGGCATTTACGAAGTCCCGCTCGGCATGAACATGAAAAAGTTCATTTACGAAGTGGCTGGCGGCATCGCGGACGGAAAAAAACTCAAAGCCGTCATTCCCGGGGGAAGTTCCTGCCCTCTTCTCACCGCCGGCGAAATCGACATCCCGATGGATTACGATTCCGTCGCCAAAGCCGGCTCGATGCTCGGCTCCGGCGGTATGGTCGTGATGGACGAAGACACCTGCATGGTGGACATGGCCCGCCGCATCATGCATTTCTACGCGCACGAATCCTGCGGCTGGTGCATCCCCTGCCGCGAAGGAACCACTTGGCTGCGCAAGACGCTCGAGCGTTTTCACGCTGGGTTCGGCCGTGAAGAAGACATCGACCTTATCGCCGACCTTGCGAAGAACATGCTGGGCCGCACGTTCTGCCCGCTCGGAGACGCCGCAGCGATGCCCACGATCAGCATCATGAAAAAATGGCGCGGCGAATTTGAAGATCATTTGAAGGGACGTTGCCCCTACAAATCCGCGGGAGCGCTCGTTGGGGCCCGGTAGAACACGGTAACCCGATAGAGCACGGTAGAAGACAAAACGCAAAGGGGCGCATTAAGGATTCATGTCCGACCAGAAACTCATTAAGCTGAAGGTGAACGACCGCGAAATCCAAGTACCGCAAGGCACGCTAGTCATTGAAGCCACGCGGCGGCTTGGCACCGAAGTGCCTTCCTTTTGTTACTACCCCGGGCTCTCGCTCCAGGCCGCGTGCCGCATGTGCCTGGTCGAAGTCGAAAAAGCCCCCAAGCTGCAAACCGCCTGCACGCTGGTCGCCACCGATGGCATGGTCGTTCGCACCGACACCGACCAAGTCCGCCAGGCCCGCAAGTACATGCTCGAATTTCTCCTCACCAATCACCCGCTCGATTGCCCCGTCTGCGACAAGGGCGGCGAATGCGAACTCCAAGACATGGTCTTCCGCTACGGCGCGGACTCCAGCCGCTTCGTCGAAGAAAAAATCCATCGCCCCGAAGAGAAGTGGTCTGAACTCGTCTACTACGACGCCCCGCGATGCATCTTGTGCTTCCGCTGCGTGCGCGTCTGCGATGAAGGCATGGACGTCAAAGCCCTCGGCGTGGGCATGCGCGGCGCAAACAGCGTCATCATTCCGAATCGCGAAGACCACCTCGAATGCGAAGAATGCGGCATGTGCATCGACATTTGTCCCGTAGGCGCGCTGACCAGCGGCACCTATCGCTACAAAACGCGCCCGTGGGAAATGCAATACGTGCCGACCGTTTGCGCGCACTGCTCGAACGGCTGCAAGACCACTCTCAGCGTCCGCAATCACGAAATCCTTCGCGCCAATAACCGCGACCTCAGCGGCATCAATAAGGATTTTCTCTGCGTCAAAGGCCGCTTCGGCTTCGATTTCACGAACCATCCGGAGCGCATCCGCCAGCCGCTCGTTCGCAAAGGCGACAAATTGCTCCCCGTCTCCTGGGAAGAAGCAGCGCAGACGGCAGCCACTAAGCTGAAAGCCGCTTATGACGCCGGCGGCAAAGAATCTATCGGCTTCATCGGCTCAAATCGTACTTCGAACGAAGAAAATTACCTGTTGCAACGCCTAGCGCGCGCAACCTTTGGAACCAACAACATCGATCATCACCGCACCGCGGACTACGCTGGACTCATCACCGCGCTCGGCGACCGCGCTGACGATTCGCTTCTCACTATGGACCAGCTCGATCAATCCAAAGCCGTGCTGGTCATCGGCAACGATCCCTCAAATCAGAACCCGTTAGTGGCATGGCAGATTCGCAGCGGCATCCGCCACTTCGGGACCAAGCTGTTCCTCATCAATTCGAATGAAATTAAGCTGAAGCGCAAAGCGAATCAGTTCGTGAAAATCGCCCCGGGCCAGGAGCACGCCATCCTGAAATGGCTCGCTCACGAAGAGGGCCAGCTCGCGCCGGAAATGGTTGAACAACTTGTCCAATTGAAAGCCGCACTGGAAGCGGAGACTGACGTCGCCATCGTCTTTGGCGCGGAACTTTCTGGAGCCGCCATCGCCACTCTCACAGCCTTCGGCTCAAAGCTCCCCGGCAAGACGCGCTACATGGCGCTGGGCGATTATTCGAACTCGCGCGGAGCCGGTGACATGGGCCTTCTGCCCGACCGTTTCCCCGGCTACGCCCACGTTGACGATGCCCAGGCGCGCGAATCCCTCGAAAAGCTCTGGGGCTGTGTGCTTTCTTCAAAACCTGGAATGACCGCACCGCAAATGGTTGAAGCCGCGCAGTCCGGAAATCTGAAAGCGCTCTATGTAGTGGGTGCAAATCCCTTCGCACACTTTGGAACGCCAGGAACTGGACGCGGCAAGTTCGAACTCCTCATCGTGCAGGAAATGTTCCTGACCGAAACAGCCAAAGCCGCCGACATCGTTCTTCCGGCCGCTTCCGCCTACGAAAAAGATGGCACCGTCACCAACACTTCCGGCGAAATTCAATTGCTGCGCAAGGGCGCCGAAGTGATGGGCCCGCGCACCGATTTCGACCTGCTTCGCATCCTCTCGCATCAACTCGAAAAGCATGGTCTCGGCAAAGCCTTCCACTACAAGACAGTCGGCGCCGTCTTCGAAGAGATTCGCAAAGCCGTTCCCTCCTACAACGTCCCGCTTGCCGGTTTGCTCACCGGCGGCGCGGAAGCCACGCGCTCGCACTTTGCCCGCAACGGCCACGCGCCCTACGACGTCCCTGTCGGACTGATTCGCTCCGCGAACGACAACCTTTTCACCAGCGGCACGCTCACCCGCTGGTGCACCATGATGGAATCTTTGCCCGAGGCGGACGTTTAACCGTGCGCGCGCTCTTAGCCACAAATGCTGAACTGGCGATCACGATTGTCAAGATCGCCCTGCTGCTGTTTATCGTTCTCACCGTGAATGCGTATCTGACGTGGTTCGAACGCAAAGTCGTCGCACACATCCAGTCCCGATGGGGACCGCATCGCGTCGGCCCGCACGGCCTGCTCCAGCCCCTAGCCGACGGTTTGAAATTCTTTTTTAAGGAAGACCCGACCCCCGCGGGCGTGGATAAATTTGTGTTTTATCTCGCCCCACTGCTGGCGCTCGCGCTGGCCCTGACTTCTATCGCGATTATTCCGTTCGGCCCGGATCCGATCCGTCTGTTCGGGCACGACATCTACCTGGGTATAGCCCCGCCGAATTTGAACATCGGGATTCTCGCCCTGTTTGCCATCACCGCGCTGGGCGTGTATGGAGTTGTGCTTGCCGGCTGGTCGTCAAACAGTAAGTATCCACTGTTCGGAGGTTTGCGGAGTTCCGCGCAGATGGTCAGCTACGAGCTCACACTGACCATGTCGGTGGTTGGCGTCCTTCTCATGGCTGGGAGCTTCAACCTCCGCGACATTATCAACGCGCAAGCGCCGCCGCCGGGGCACCCGGACCATGGGATATTCGGCTGGAACCTGTGGCCGCAAATACTCGGTTTCTTTTGCTTCTTCACCGCCGCCGTTGCGGAAACGAACCGCGTGCCTTTCGATCTTCCTGAGGCCGAACAGGAACTCGTCGGTGGCTTTCACACCGAGTACGCCAGCTTCAAATTTGCGATGTTTTTCATCGCCGAATACACCAGCATGATCACCGTCTCATGTCTCTGCACCATCATGTTTTTCGGCGGCTGGCTCTCTCCCTTCCCTGCTTCGTGGACATTCACGCACTATCTGCCTTCGCTGATTCTGATTCCTTTCGGCTTGTGGGTCATCATGGACGGCCTGCGCTACGAGACAGTCTTTGGCCGGGTCATTTTGCCCGGCGTAGGTACCGCGCTCACGGCCCTCGGTTTCGCTCTCATCGTGCTTCCACAATTCAACAATTTCATCCAGGCGCCATTCTGGTTCCTTTCCAAAGTCCTGGTCTTCCTGTTCATTTACGTCTGGATGCGCGGCACTCTGCCCCGTTTCCGCTATGACCAGTTGATGGCTTTCGGCTGGAAACTGTTGCTGCCTGTTTCCATTGCCAACGTCATCCTCACTAGCCTCGCGATCCTGGCGAAGATGCAATGGGGGCCGAAATGACCACGCCTCTCATTGTTTTCTTCGTTCTCGCGGCGCTCGCGGTAATTGGCGCGATCAGCCTGATTCTCCAAAAGCATCCCATTCACAGCGCACTTTCGCTCATCGTCGTGATGGTCGCGCTCGCGGGATTGTATTTGCTCATGGGCGCGGAATTCGTCGCCGCCGTGCAAATCATCGTCTACGGCGGCGCGATCATGGTGCTTTTCGTGTTTGTCATCATGTTGCTCAATGCAGGCGTGGAAGAGCACACCAGCCTTTCGAAACTGGCGGGCCCGCCGGGCTTGCTGCTGGTTGCCGCGCTCGCGGGATTCGTGGCCGCAACGATTGCCAGGTCTGGAGCCGGCGTGCAAACTGTAGCGCAAACCGGGGCGCTTTCTTCCACCAAAGGCATTTCCGAGATGGTCTTCAAGGATTTTGTTTATCCGTTCGAATTGACTTCGTTCCTCATCCTGGTGGCGATACTGGGCGCGGTCGTTCTGGCGCAGCGGGAGAAAGGCTGAGATGGTCCCCACGAATTATTACGTTATCCTGAGCGCGATTCTGTTCGGCCTGGGCGTGTTCGCGTTCATTTTCAAGCGCAACGTCATCACCATTTTCATGTCCATCGAACTGATGCTCAACGCCGTGAATTTGGCCTTCGTCGCCTTCAGCCAGGCGCTCGGCAAGCTTGACGGACAGGTTTTTGTGCTCTTCGTCATCGTGGTCGCTGCGGCGGAAGCCGCTGTGGGCCTGGGAATCATCATTGTGATTGCGCGCAACCGGCAAACGCTCAACGTCGAGCGCGTTGACTTGCTCAAACTCTGATGCCCAAACATCCGATGCTCGAGTACTTGTGGATTGTCCCGCTACTGCCGCTGCTCGGTTCGGCAATCAACGGGCTTTTTGGCGCGAAGTGGCCGAATAAATACGTCACTGCGACCGCCATCACGTCCACGGGACTTTCGTTTCTCTGCGCGCTCGAAGCCGTTCGCGAATTCTTCGAATCGAGGCAAGCGCTCTTTCACAAGGAATTCTTCACCTGGATTACCGCCGGAAATTTCCGCGCGAGCTTCGATCTACAGGTGGACCAACTAACTGTGGTCATGCTGCTTGTGGTCACCGGCGTTGGCTGGCTCATCCACATTTACGCCACGGGCTACATGGCGCATGAAGGCGGCTACTACCGTTTTTTCTCCTACCTGAATTTGTTCATGTTTTTCATGCTGATTCTGGTGCTTGCCGCGAATTACGTTTTGCTCTTCGTCGGCTGGGAAGGCGTCGGGCTTTCAAGCTACTTGCTCATTGGATTTTATTTCCTCCGGAAATCCGCCTCCGATGCGGGCAAAAAAGCGTTCATCGTCAATCGCATCGGTGACTTCGGCTTCATGCTGGGAATGTTTTTGCTCTTCCGCGCGTTTGGCACTCTCGATTTTCAGGCGGTCTTCGCCAAGGCAGGAACATGGCAGCCGGATGCCCTGGGCCAGTTCGGCACGCTGACGATCGCATGCTTGTTGCTGTTCATGGGTGCCACGGGAAAATCCGCGCAGCTTCCCCTTTATGTTTGGCTCCCTGATGCGATGGAAGGCCCCACACCGGTCAGCGCGTTGATTCATGCCGCGACGATGGTCACGGCAGGCGTTTACGTGGTCGCGCGCTCGCACATTTTGTTCACGCACTCACCCACCGCGATGCGAGTCGTCGCCGTCGTCGGCTGCGCCACCGCATTTTTCGCCGCAACGATCGGCTTGGTCCAAACGGACATCAAGAAAGTTCTGGCCTATTCGACCGTCAGCCAGCTTGGCTACATGTTCCTGGCTTGCGGCGTCGGAGCCTTCACCGCTGGCATTTTCCACCTGATGACCCACGCTTTCTTCAAGGCGCTGCTCTTCCTGGCCGCCGGCTCCGTGATTCACGCCATGGGCGGCGGGCAGGAAATGCCCAAGATGGGCGGCCTCGGCAAAAAGATTAAGTGGACCTACTACACGATGCTTACGGCCAGTCTGGCCATAGCTGGGATTCCCCCTCTCGCTGGTTTTTTCTCGAAGGACGCGATTCTGTTCTCTTCTTTTCAGAGCGGGCGGGGTGGCCGCATTCTCTACGCCTTCGGTTTGCTCACCGCACTGCTGACCGCGTTCTACATGTTCCGGCTGATTTTCCTCACATTTAGCGGAAACCCACGCTACGACGAAAAGAAAGTGCACGTCCACGAATCGCCCTGGAACATGCTCGGACCCCTGGTGGTTCTCGCGGTCCTCTCGGTGATTGGCGGCTGGTTTGCCCTGCCAACATTTTTCCAAGGGCCAGACTACTTCGCGAATTTCCTTGCGCCCGTTTTTGGCGGATCGGGGGAAGCTGCCGACGCAGTCACGGAAGCCGCCACGCACCAGCTCGAACTGATTCTCGCGGGCGTGGCCTTCGGCACCGCGTTGATCGGCCTCGTAATCGCGTATTGGCTGTATCTCAAGAATCCACGCAAGCCCGACGATCTCGCAAAATCCATGAAGCCGGCTTACACGACATTGCTCAACAAATACTACGTCGACGAACTTTACGCCGCCGTTGTCGTGCGTCCGCTGCTTTGGCTTTCCACCAATGTCTTCTGGAAAGCTGTTGACGTCACAGGCATCGACGGTACAGTGAACGGTATTGCTCACGGCGCAAGAGCTTTCGGCGACGGCGTGCGTCATTCGCAGTCCGGAAACACGCGCAGCTACGCCGTATGGGTCGTGGCCGGCGCGATTGTTATCCTCGCCGTCATTTTCTTCTGGCCGGGCGCCGGCAAAACCATTTTGGGGTTGGTGCGCTGATGCTCTCCGGCGGACATTTGCTATCCGTGCTGATCTTCTTCCCCGCCGTCGGCGCGGTCGCCCTGATGATGCTGCGCGGCGACGATCACAAGTTCATCCGTTCCATCGCCATGCTCGTTGCCGTGGCAGAATTTCTCTTCTCGCTGCTCCTGCTGCGCGGCGTGCCCATCGGCTCTTCGGGATACCAACTCGAAGAGTTCGCGAAATGGATTCCTGCGCCGCCCATTCACTACCACCTAGGTGTCGACGGCATCAGCATGTTCCTGGTCATCCTGACCACGTTCCTGACGCCGATTTCGGTTTTGGCCTCGTGGAGCAGCATCCAGAAACGCGTGAAAGAATTCTTCGTCATGCTGCTGATGCTGGAAGTGGGCGTCATCGGCGTGTTCTTTTCGCTCGATCTTTTCCTCTTCTTCCTTTTCTGGGAAGTGATGCTGATTCCGATGTATTTCCTCATCGGCATCTGGGGCCACGAACGCCGCATCTACGCCGCCGTCAAATTTGTCCTGTACACCATGGCCGGTTCCATCCTCATGCTTGTGGGCATCGTTTGGCTCTACAACGTCACCGGCACGTTTGACCTCGCCGGGCTGCACACCCAGTCCATGGACATCCCCGGAATTCAGGAGCTGCTGC
>DATEGO010000124.1:0-7297 GCA_035280065.1 Candidatus Acidiferrum sp. | reverse complement strand
AAGCCTGATCATTCGGCCATTGCATCAGGTTGGCAACGTAATCTCAATAAGACAGTTCAGCAACAATGCATTCAACCATCACCACGGCATGCAGTCCGAAGAGCGTTTTGGGCTCAATACCGACCCTGATGGTGATGGCGTGGCCAACGAGCTGACGGTAGCCGATTTGACTGCGGTTTCCATGTTTCAGGCCACGCTAGCTGTTCCCGGTCGGGTGATTCCAAACGATCCGGCGGTGGAGCGGGCAAATCTGATAGGCGAGGCGGTGTTCAATAAGATCGGTTGCGCGACTTGCCACGCTACCCTGCCTCTTGCTTCGAACAACAATCCGGGTCTGCCGGGGCAGCCGGGCTGGATCTACTTTGAACCCAACCCTTACAACCCTGCCACCGGTCCCAACTCACCGAACTTGCTGCTCGGCCCCACAAACTATCCGGTCAGTGCTCCTGCACTCACCGTGGACCTGACAAGTAACATGTTGCCCCTTCCACGCCTGCGAGCGCGTGATGGAGTGGTTTTGGTGCCCGCTTACACGGATCTCAAACTGCACGACATCAGCGCTACCAGCAACCCCGCGACCGATGCGGAATGTGAGCCCCTCGACCAGAACCAGCCCGCCGGTTCGGCAGCTTTCTTTGCTGGGAACTGCAAATTTATCACCCGCAAGCTGTGGGGCTTTTACAATCAGGGCGGGGCGTTTATGCATCACGGGAAGTTCACCACTGCCAGAGAAGCTGTCGAAGCGCACAACGGGGAAGCTCTGTCGCAGCGGTTGGCATTCGATGCGCTGTCACGGGACGTACAGAACGACGTGATTGAGTTTTTGAAGTCGCTGCAGGTCTTGCCTCCAGGCGCAAAATCGCTTGTAGTTGACGAGCATGGTAACCCAAAGGATTGGCTGCGGTCAGGAGACTCTTCAGAAGAAGAAAGGTAGAGTTTTGGTCTTAAGCTGAGCGCTCTACCATTGAGCTACAACCCCTAGTCCGCGCGGAATGGAGAAGGCTCGAAAGGCCCGTGTTCCCGAGCGGTAACTTGTATATTGGTTAACGCGGCTGGACCTGAACCGGATTAGGCAGGTGCACCAAACCTTCCATCAGCGAGCCGATTGTCAGATTCTGCCCTTTGCGCAGATATCGCTTAAGCGCCTCAGGCTGAAGCCACTCGGTGCCCCAAGCATCTTCGATGGCCACAATCGTGTACGACCCGGGAAAAACGCCGCGAAGCGCGAAGCTCCCGTCGAAGTCGCTCTGATCCCTTCGCAGCATGTCGAGATTGGATGATGGGTTCGGCACCAGAGCCACCATGATGCCGGCCGCCGGCTTGTCGCCGCGCTTCACAAATCCCTCGATCCTCACGACTCCACTCACTAGGAAAAGGTTTAGCTCGAGGGAAGCTCCAGGAGCCAAAGTCACGTCGTGTCCGGTGATGTCGATCCCTTGAGCGGCCATGCGTGCCACCGTGTAAGCCCTCTCAGAAGATCCTGCAAGAATCGAGTACTTGCCCGGAGCGATGTTCTCAAACGACACTCTACCGCCGCTATCCACGGTGTTGCTGACCACGACCTGTCTTCGCGAGTCCTGCAAGGATAGAAAAAGCCGCTTCGGCTGTGGTTCGCCGGGCGGTTGATTCACCTTTAACTTCAGTTGAGCTGCTGGTTCGGCATGCGAGAGGTCCAATTGACCGTTCTCACTCAGAACGATCTCTGTGGATTCCCGCGCTCCCCGCTGCTGAGTGACCGTGTAGCGGCCCGGCGGTACGCCAGTCAACTCCCAAAGGCCTGGAGAAATCATTTGCCCGCTACTGGTCATCTGCTCCATGAAGCCAAAAACGCGCTTTTGAACCGACGGAATGGAAAAGCTCTGTTGCTCTTCGGAGGTTCGATAGAGCAAGTGAAGTGTTGGAACGGGGCTGAGATGAAGGTCGGCCTGAACGCGATCGCCCGCCTTGACAGAAATCGGTGTGGCCGCGTCGGGATCGGTCGCGCCATTATAAAAGGTCGTAGGATAGACAACATCCAGCGATTGCGGCACATTCGACTGAGGCCTTCGTGTGCCCTGCTCAGAAAAGGTGTTTGGATGCACAGCGTACCAGGGGGTACACGAAGCTGACAAGAAATACTCCCCGGGTGCCAGTGCAGGAAATTCAAAATAGCCTTGATCGTCCGTCATATCGTTACCGGCATGCATCACCCTAGTCATGCCAACTCGGGTGCGCTGCACATACAGTGCGATCTGGGCTGCGCGCACGGGCTCGCCGTACTCGTCATAAACTTTGCCACTCAGAACGGCCAGCGGAGTCATCCGCAACACGAGATTCTGTGTATCGAACTCGGGACCGGTAACGACGGCCGTGGAGTACTGCTCGTGCTGGTCGTACCCGGCAGTGAGATAGCCGCGCTTGGCGCCCTGCAAGTTGTATTTCCCTGCCTTCAGTCCCTTGAATTCGAAGTGGCCGTCCTCGGTAGTGATGAAGTGAACGACCTGCTGCGCGTTGCGCACATCAGATACCTCAACCCGGGCTCGGTCGAGCGGAGTTCCCGAGCTGGAACTGAGGACCGTTCCTGCAATCGTAAATCTAACCTCGGAAGATTCGTCTTTGGTACTGGAAGGGGTCTGCGCGGCGATGCTCGGCCGAGCCTGTACAATGCAAAACACGAATAACGCACTCGTGCTTGGAATCCACCGCAAGCGATTACGCGTGATCATTCGCTCTCACTGATCAATGACAAATGCAGATGCTCTTCTTGGCCCGCGACCACTTGGATCATCTGCGACTTCGATTCATATTGGCTAAGAGTTTCCTCCGTTGCAAACTCCAGGTCCGGTTGCGGGCGTTCAAACGCAAAAACTCGGTAGGCGCCCGGAGCAAGGTGGTGGAGCTGGAATCCGCCGTCGGCAGTAAGCCAGGCCATGCGGAACTGCCCAGTGCTATCACCCAGCGGAACGAAATAGATGGATGGCGACTGGAAAAGCGAGCCACGCGGGGTGAAGTCAACTTTGCCGTCTACCTGAGCGCCGTCATCGCGCAGGGTGATTTCGATCGCGGGGGGGGCGCTTCCCGGCGCAACTAGGAGAGGCTTGTGGAGCAGGTCATTGCCTCCGGAAGTGATCGAGGAGATGTAGCCCACCGCGGTCATTGCTTGGACCCTATAGCTGCCTGGCTTCACGCTTTTGATAACGAGGGATTCGTCGTCCGGTCCAGCCGGAGGGCTAAGGGAAAAACGGGGCGCGTACCCAAATTGTTCGATCGACTGCAGCGTCACGCTTATATAGTTAGGACGCTTCGAATTGGGCACCGAGAGGCCATTCAAATTGCGGATCTGTTCCGATGTACGTGGATCTTGGAATTCCTCAGTGACGCTTACCTTGATGGAGGGATTCGGAAGCAACACAAGGGTGCCCCCGCTTGCGGGTCCGCCTGCGACAGTCAGGGTGGACGTGCCGGTCATCGGCTCCGGCTCGAAGGTGGCCGCGTGAATCGTATAGGTTCCGTTCGGCAAGGAGCCTGTGATCGAATTCTGCGCGCTGTCGAAACTTAGCGAGTACCCAGGGCCAGGATGGCCTTGGGGCCAAACTTCTACCTGAGTGAACGGAGCCGCGTTTAAAACCCCGATCTTCACGGTGTAATATTCTCGCCGGAGAGGCGAGATGCTTGCTTGGAAAGTCATTCCTGGAGATAGCTGGATAGTCTCGGCTGCGGCAAAATCCGAAGACGATGGATAGAAGACCGGTGGATAGCCAAACAACTGCCCCTGCGGCTCAAAGGTCAGGGGGTCGCGGTCAAGCAATTCGTGACTAACGAGCTTATAGTCGCCGGCAGCCAGCCCCGCAAAACGAAAACTTCCGTCCCCTCTTGATTGGGTCGTTCCCGCAGGGGTCCAATGTTCCCTTCCCTGTTGATGCTCGCGCTGGTACAGGTCCACCTGGATTCTGTCGAGATAATCTATCGAGGGCAGCACGATGCGCCCAACGACTAGAGCTTCGGGGCGCATAGCGATCGTAACGGCTTGCTGATCGGAACCGACAAAAATGCCAAGTCCTTTGTTTTCGCGGAAAAGAAAGCCTGGCTTCTCCGCCAACAACTGGATCGGCGGCCTGGGACCGAAGAATTCATACCGTGTTTGCCCTGACGTAATGGTTCCTGTTGAGCCCACCGGCAAGTCTTCCTTAGTCGGGAATTCGAAATGGAACTGGCCTCGATCATCCGTAATGGTTGCAAAGCGGTTGTCTGTTGAGTGCACGAGTGCGCGAGCGATTGGCTGATGGGTGACGGAGTTTACGACCGTGCCGCGAAGAGTGTCTGTGCTCTCCGTCTTTTGTGCCTCGGTCTGTGCAAATGAGTTCAAAGCGCTCCCGAAGCAGAGAAGCGCCACACCCACGAGAGAAGTCGCCAGGGAACGACATGCGTGCAGTAAATGTTCTCGCGGGTCGGGATCCGCCGAACGAGGGCCCATCGTCGCTTCCTTCCCGAATAAGTATTGCATAGCTTAAGCTAGCCGGTCCGTGCGCGCGTAGAGCAGACGCCCTCAGCCTCGGATGCGCGGGCGCAGCAAGACGGGTTCCGGTCGGCGGTTCTCGATACGATTGTGCTCGACGCTTTGGCCAGCGATGTCCAACACGTAGTGATGAGAGAACCTGCCGTCGATACGAATCGGGTCAATAAATACAGATCACTTGTCTGTCGGACAACGCCAGAACTTGCCTTCTTGATTCTTAGTATTGACGCGTTGCGGTTCATGGAAACTCGTTAACATGATAGCCAGCGGATCCCAATTCGTGTGCTCGCGCGGCCATCGGAGAGGTTGCCTGACGATTGCCGGCGCAAATCCAGCTACCGAATTTCAAGCGCTACGAGGCAGACGTCATCCGCGGCAGGCCCGTCGCGCCAGGCAGCGACTCGATCGAGAATGTGCTTCTTCAATGTCGAAGCCTCTGCGACAATCTCTTTAAGGCCATCCACGCCAAGCATCTCCCGCCGAGAATTGAAATTCTCGGTCAACCCATAGGTGTAAATGACAACGCGGTCGCCCCTCTGCAGAACGGTTTCTATGCTCGATTCGGAGTCCACGGCATCTTCGAATAAGTCGAGCACCGGTTGTTGACGCCAAGAGCCGTGGCGATTGTCCTTGGCGAACGATCATTGCTGGCGGATGGCCCGCTCCGGCGAATTGCAGCGAGGTGCTAGTACGCTTGAGGCGCGCGGCCGCTAAGGTGAAATAGAAGGTTGAACTAGCGAGGTTCTGAACCGCTAGAGCTGCCAACGGCACAAAGGAGAGGAGCCAAAGTCCGATGCCCACGGCGATGAAAATGACCAGAAATATCAACATTTAAATTTAACGCTCCTTCTGACGGACTTTGGTGGACGCTTCGGCAGCCTTCGTCTCGACCTGGGTGACAACCTCCATCGAGTCGCTTGCTTTCGCGACGGACTCCTCCCAACGAACAATTTTAAAATCGAGCACGAAAATGGAATAAAGCACCGGGACAATAAACAGAGTGACAGAGGTCGCCAGCGTTAGCCCGCCAATTTGCGCGTAGCAGAGCGCCTCCCAGAGAGGGCCACCGTGCAGCGCGAGCGGAAACAGAGCTAAAACAGTGGCTCCAACGGTGATGAGGACCGGCCGGATACGCAGGATGCCTGCATCAGTCAATGCGTCCCGCAGCGGCTCGCCCTCGGCGTGGCGTTCTTCAATGAAGTCGAACAGTACGATCACGTGGCTCACAATGACGCCGATCAAACTGGTGATTCCAAGTATCACCATAAATCCCATCGCCATATTCATGATCCAGACACCAGCCAGAGCGCCGACCGCGCCAAATGGAATACCGGCAAACACGATTAATGGTTTGAAGGCATTCTTGAATTGGAAAACGAGCGCAAGATAGATCGCCAGCACGGAAGCGATCACAACAGTGAGCGATTGCTTCTGCCCCTTGATCTGCTCCTTCAGCTCGCCAACGATTTCCATTCGGTATCCCGCAGGCAGACTCTGTTCGAACTCACGAACCTTGGGCATGAGGGGAGTCGTTACCTCGGAGGCCAAGTGGCCGGACGCCGCTAGAGCCGAGACTGTGATGGCGCGGTATTGATTCACCCGCCGAATGAGCGCCGGCTCAGGCGCATAGCGCAGATCGGCAATCTGGCCGAGCATCACTCGGTTTGGAGTTCCGCCCGCGTACACGTAAAGCTGCTTCAACGCTTCCGCGCTCTGATGCTGGCCGTAATCCATGACTTGAACAATTGGAATGTTCTTGCGCCCCTCGCGCAACCACCCGATAGGAACTCCTCTCACTGAGGAATAAGACGCAAAGGCAATATCGCGATCGGAGAATCCCATGAGAGCGGCTCGGTCTTGATCAGTTTTTCTATGCGCTCACCGCGAATCAGTACATCGACTCCCCTGCGCGGCGGAACTCCGGTCGCGTCAATGACCGTAACCTCGTGCAGCAAAAGCGCCGGAGCCTGCGTCTGTGCCCGGCAACTTGAAACGAAAAGTGACAACACGAAGCCAAAGATCGAAACCAGGACTTTCATAAATATCGAACCTTCTCACTGTCCTTCACATCTACTTGCGCCGCGGAATTGCCTCCGAGTTCAAGCTGTCTACTCAAGTTCGACACCTCATAGTCGAATGCGTGTAGCATCTTTATGAAAGATTCGTCAAAAGCCGTCAGCGAGGATGGATACGTTGGTGCGCATAGACCTCGGCAATGATCAGAAACCAGGAAGCCGCCGCCGAAAGCAGGCCGAACACGACCGTGCATTTCTCACGTCTTGTGAGTGGGGCTCTTCGCCACTGTGCCTCACGCCGGTTGCGAAGACGCCAACCATTCCAAATTACGTATATCGTTGCCGTAGCTAGGATTGCCGAAACATATCGCAGAACCAGGCGCACCGGGTCGGCATGGATCAAAGAGGATCCCCCAGCCGCGGCGACGCTCGTGAATCCCAGGGCTAGCTTTGCCGCGTTCATCGCGACTACGAAGGCGCAGAGTCCTTGGATCGCAGCGCTTGTCAACGCGGCGAACGACAACCTGATCTCGCGCGTCAGTGTGTAATTTTTCAGCGCCGGACGAGAAATTTCTTGCGTCTTAGTTTGTTCGACCAAAATACACCCCCACACTCGATGCAGTTCTTCGCCAAAAGTTACACGCATATCCGAATTGGTCGGAGTTTTTCGAAAATATGTCAAGAATTGGTTGAGTTCCCGACGGCCAGCGTAACTTTTCGCGGCATTCCTCATCAGTGGCTCATCGCGAACACAAGTTCGTGAATTCTTGCCAATTCGAGGTGAATA
>DATEGO010000123.1:0-6125 GCA_035280065.1 Candidatus Acidiferrum sp. | reverse complement strand
TTCATAAACGTGCGTATACGCCCGAACTCTCGCCGACGGAGTAGGTCGTGCAAGCACCTCTTCGGCTACAGCCGCCACCGAGGAAGAGTCCAGGCCGCCGCTCAAGAGTACTCCCGCACGGTCGGTGCGAAGACGATCCGCCACAGCACTTTCAAAAATGGAGGTAAAGTGTTCTACGTACTCTTTTGGTCCGGAATACCGGATGCGCCCATCCGTTGGAGGCACCCAGTACCGCTTGATTTGAATGCTCCGCGACGTGACAGTGAGGGTGTGAGCCGGTGGCAGGCGCTGGATATCCTCAAAAATCGTGGTCCTGTTATCGTAGTTTAATCCGAAGAGCAGAAAGTCTCCAATTACCGCATCATTCAGTTTGCCTCCAACACGCGGATGCAGTCGTAAACAGTTCAGCGTATTGCTGCAGAGAAAGATTCTTTCAAGTTGCGCATAGTAGAATGGCTTAATGCCGAAATGATCGCGCGCGCAGAAAAGTTTCTTATGCTCTTTATTCCAGACGGCGAAAGAAAAATCGCCTCTTAAGTGATCTATGCAAGCCTCTCCCCACGCCGCATACGCCTGCAAGATCAATTCGCAGTCCGGCGCGCTCGAAAGTGCTGGCCGCTCCGCGCTTTGCAGCTCGCTGATTAGCTCTTCACGCGCATCCAGCCGCGCGTCTGCCACAATCCAATAGCGTTCTTCCAGGCCCAAAGGCTGCTTTTCGTTTTTTGATTCGTATGTGGTCCGCAGGAGTGCATGGCCCATTCCTATCGAATGGTCCATCCAGGTGTTTTGCGCATCCGGTCCGCGAAAGGAGAGAAAATCCGTGAGGGACTGCAACAACGCGCGCTCAACGGGCGCAATGTCCCCATGCATGACACAAACGAAGCCGCTCAATCTACACACCTTTTGCGCCGATGAAATAGCCGGGCTTGCCGTCCCAAAGGGGGACGTTCCAGACGCCGCGCCGCTAAGGCCATTCCCGCGCGAGCCGCCCTCAATGGGGGCTGCAACCGTGAAAAAATTCGGGTCTAACTGCTCCCTTGCCGGAATTGGATTCTACCGTCGGCCGCAGCCCGCGGCAACCACGTTATCAGAAGTCAATTTGCGTAGACTTCAATAACACGCCCTTTGATTGTCCAAGGCGTGAGCCACGTACCTCATCTGCACGGAATTTTTCTTGCAACCGATTGACAGTCTAGGCAGAGTACCGTGGGATGAGTCAGCGGTCTTTTGGTTCTAAACAGCGCGGCGTCGTGCTCGCTTTTGCTTTTGCTTGCTTCTTGTTCCTTTCTTACTTCAGCGTTCGAAACGCGCTCGCCGCTCACTGTGTGGCCCTGCAAACCCGCCTGGGTTATGAGCGGGCCACGCGCCTGGAGCCAGGCGACTTCCGGAACTGGCTCCTTCTCGGTCGCTATTGGCAATACAGCCTCGAGGAAACGGACACCGCGCGCGCGATCCAGGTATACAACGTGGCTCTGTCGCTCAATCCCCGCTCTGCGGATCTTTGGTCCGACCTGGGAACAGCTTACGAAGCCGAAGGAAATGTTGCCGCCGCGCGCGATGCTTTTCTTCACGCAAAGAGCGCTTATCCCCTTTCCGCCGAAATCTCCTGGGGCTACGCCAATTTTCTCCTGCGCCAAGGAGAATTGGACGCCGCTTTTCTCGAGATGCGCAACGCCGTCCAGGCGGACCCGAAGCGTGGAGCCGAGGCCCTTTCCCGTGCCTTGAGCGCCGAGCCGAACATCGACCTGGTAATTGATCGCGTTCTCCCACCGGCGAGTGAGGCTTATACCGGAGCCATTTTTGACCAGGTCAGCGAAGGCCACACCGCAAGTGCCGTGGTGATTTGGAACAGGCTCGCCGCGCTCCATCCCAAGAAGCTGCCACTCGAAATCTATACCTACTACCTAGTCGGAGCACTCCTTCGGGAAAAGCTAGTCGGGGAGGCCCAGCGCATCTGGAAGCAGGCGGCCGATTTCGCCGGCTACGGCAACCCTTCTGGCCCCGCGGATTCTCTCCTGTGGGATGGTGGTTTCGAATCCGGTGTTTTTGGAACCGGTTTTGCCTGGGCGCCTCCAGGAGGAGCACAGGTCCAGATCAGTTTCGACACGCGCGAAAAGCATTCCGGGAATCGTTCGCTGCGCTTGCTGTTCAATGGAAGATCGAATCTCGGCCTCAACGGGCCCTGCGCCGAAGTTGCCGTCCAGCCTTCGACGGCTTACCAATTCTCGGCCTGGGTACGAACTCAGTCCATAACCACGGAACAGGGCATTCGGTTCCAACTGCGGCCAATCGGAACGCAAGATAATGCGACGGTCGTGACCAGCGACCTTCGCGGCAACGAGCCCTGGACAGAAATCGAAGCCACCTGGGCCTCTGGAAAAGATACTCAGGAAATGCAGGTGTGCGTGGCCCGTCTGCCCAGCCAGGAATTCGACGACAAAATTCAAGGCATCGCCTGGGTGGATGATGTCGCGCTGGTTCCCGTCTCTGCGGAGCCTCGCAAGCCATGAGATTTTTGCGATTGGGCCTTTGCGCCCTGATCAGCTTTGCTGTTCTCGCCCATGGCGGCGTGGAAGACTGGGCGCGGGCGGTCTTGGAAACAGGCGTTGCTTTTCTCTTTTTGATCTGGGCTTTGCGTTTTTATTTCAACGATCACGAACAGCCGCCTTTTTCGCCGCTGCTTCCGCCGCTCGCGCTCTTCTTTCTCGTCGGACTCGGGCAGTGGCTCTTTCGCGCGACGGTATCTCCCCACAACACGCGCATCGAGTTGCTGCTGCTGTTGGCTTCCGTGCTTTTTCTATTTCTGTGTGTGCAGGTGTTTCGCACGCTCCAGGACTGGCGCAGCTTCGTGTGGTTTGGCATGGGCCTTGGGTTCGTGATCAGCGTGTTCGGCATTCTCCAACATCTCACTTTTAATGGAAAACTCTACTGGGTTCGCGAGCTCACCTATGGGGGCATACCGTTCGGCCCCTATGTCAATCGCAACCATTTTGCCGGCTTGATGGAACTCCTCATCCCGTTGGCCCTAGTGGCGCTGGTGCTGGGAAAAGTACGGCGCGAGCGCCTGGTTGTTGTCGCGTTGTGCGCGGTCATGCCTATCGCTGCGTTGTTCCTCTCTGCCTCCCGCGGAGGCATTGTGAGCTTTTGCGTCCAATTCGCACTGCTCGCTTTTTTGCTTCTTCGCCGCCGCGGCTTGGCGAAACGCCTCCTGGCTGTGTCTGCGGTGCTGCTGGCGGCGTTGATGATCGTCACCTGGCTGGGCGTCGGCCGGATCCTCCAGCGCTTTTCATCGATGCAGACGCTCGAAGTAACCGAGGGCAAGCGCGCCTCTATGCGCCGGGGTGCTTGGCACATTTTTCTTGACCATCCGCTGGCGGGCACGGGACTTGGCACGCTGCAAATCGTTTATCCGCCGTATGAGACCCTGTACGATGCCAGAATCGTCAATCACGCGCACAACGATTACCTGGAAGCCCTTGCCGAGACGGGCGCGCTGGGCGGTTTGTGCTGTGCCTGGTTCCTTGCAGTTTTGCTTCTCAAATCTTTCTCCCTTTTCCGGCGGAGTGATTTTTCGTTTCCAGGGGCGTTGCAGCTTTCGGGGATTGTGGCCTGCGCAGGATTCCTGGTGCACGCTCTGGTGGACTTCAACTTCCATATCCCGTCCAACCTTTGGCTCTTCTTCCTGATCGCTCATCTGGCAACCACTGAAATCCAACAATCTCCTTCCATCCCGTCAACTCGCCGTCGCAAAAAGGTGAAGCTGACAGTCGACAGTTGACAGCTCTATCCCCGGGCTATTGGAAAACGGAAAAGCGAAAATGGGAGACAACCCCACTTTTTTTGTGAGTGCGCATTCTAAAGGATTTGCAGTGGAGGTTTCTGTAAGTGCGGATTCTAAAGGAGTTGCGGGAGGACAACTCGGCCAAAACCAGGCGAATAGACATCGAGAAGTGAAAGAGAAAGAACCAGGTTCAAAGACCGAACCTAGAGGCACCTTCCTGCGGCAGCGTTCCAGGGGAGGATGAGGGCTCGGCGCGAAAACGTGATGGACTTGGGGCGCAACGCTGTATAATTGCACGGGGGTCATAATTTCATGCAGCCAACCAGACTGCGTGCGGTGGGGTGTATTGCATCGCGGTTTGTGTGGGGACGTGTATCGGGTCTTGTATCTCCTGCCGTTACGGCCCTCGTTACGTGGGCCATGCTCGCATTGCTGCCGCTGACTCCGCCTTGCCGCGCGCAAGCGGGCCGCCCCTCGGGACTCGTGGAGAGCGGGCAGCCCATCCTTGAAACTCCCCAACAGGTAAATAACCGGATTCGCGAGCTTTCCGCCAATTTGCGGATGATGCCGCACGACTACGTGATCGGTCCAGGAGACCTGCTCGGAATTTACGTTTTTGACGTGGAGGAATTGAGCCGCGATGTGCGGGTCAGCCAAACCGGTACGATCGGGATTCCTTTGGTTCCCGTGCGCATCCATGTCGCGGGCCTGACGGAAATACAGACCGGGCAAAAAATCGCCGAACTGCTGGAAGTCAACGGCCTGGTAACGCACGCGGACGTGAGCGTCAGCGTCAAGGAGCACAAGAGCAAGCCGATTACGGTGGTTGGCGCGGTGGCTCACCCGATGGTTTATGAAGCCGACCGCAGTGTAACGCTCCTGGAAGTGCTGGCAGAGGCGGGCGGAATTTCCAACGACGCGGGCGACACGATTATTGTTTCGCGGCCCTCGCAGGATGAGGTTCCGGATTCCGGAGAGCCTCCGGAAATCGGGCCGGAACAAACGCTTCCGGCCAAGGTGTCTACGACTTCTACGGCTGATGTGGCCGCCCCGCGCCCTTCCACGGCATCACAAGATGCAACGAAGGATCCTGCGTCTGCTGCTTTACCGTCTGCGTCCGGCGCTGCGGCCGCGTCGCCGCCTTCGGCAAGTAACGAGCCGCCGCCGGTCACCAATACGATCACCATCAATCTTAGCGATGCCATGGAAACCGGCGACATGAAAAACAATATTGCTTTGCAGGCGGGAGACGTGGTCACGGTTCCTCACGCCGGGGTGGTGTATGTGCTCGGCGCGGTTGGGCGAGCGGGGGGCTACGTTCTTTCGAATGACCGCACGCAATTGACGACACTGAAGATCCTTTCACTGGCAGGCGGTCTGACACGAACGGCAAAGACCGACAAAGCGGTGATCGTGCGCAAGGACAATATGGGACAGCAGCACGAAATGCCCGTCGATTTGAAGAAAGTGCTCAGCCGCAAAGCGGAAGACCTGCAGCTTCAACCGAGCGACATTCTGTACGTGCCGGAGAGCGGTTCGAAGCAGGCGTTTTTCCGCGCGATGGAATTTGGCCTGGCGCTGGGTTCCGGGGTAGCTCTCTACCGGCTTGCGTATCGGTAAAGATGGCAGACGAAAACAACATCGTTCCTCGCGAAAATGACTCCAACGGCCACGTGGAGTTGGTGCCCGTGACCGGCCGTTTCGCTTCGTTCGATCTGTCCCCCCGCGAGCCTCATCTCTACGATTACCTGCTCATTCTTCGCAAGCACCAGTGGCTCATCCTGTCGTTCATGCTCTCTGTGGTTACGATCGTGAGCATCGCCACTTTCCGCATGCAGCCCGTCTACGTGGCCACCGCTCGCATTGAAATTGATAAGGAGAATTCGAACATCCTGCCTTTTCAGGGCGGGGATCCTTACGATTACATGCTGGATTCGGACAACTACATCGAGACTCAGGCAAAAATCCTGACGAGCCAGACGCTTGCGTTGCAAACCATCCGCAACAATGAACTTGCCCTTCGCCTGGAGTTCGCCGGGTCCGGCGGCATCTCCGAAGCTGTTGCCAATGGCAACCTTGCGAACCAGACGCGCCCGCCCGAACTCGCCCAGTTCCTTGGCAACCTCAGCGTGAAACGTGTTCCCAACAGCCGCCTGATGGACGTGAGCTTCGAGTCCACCGACCCACGGCTTGCTGCCCGCACGGTCAACGCCCACATCGCCACCTACATCGAGCAGAATTACCGCAGCAAGTATGAGGCTACATCTCAAGCCTCCGACTGGCTGGCCGATCAACTGCGGGATTTCAAAATTAAAGTGCAAAAATCGGAAGACGCGCGCATTGC
>DATEGO010000122.1:0-5592 GCA_035280065.1 Candidatus Acidiferrum sp. | reverse complement strand
CGTTTTGCAGACCTGGGAGCTATATGCTCTCGCGTTTGCCTTCGGCGTAGCCGATGCATTCGCTGCTCCGGCGCAATCGGCGTACATGCCCTCGCTCGTTAAGCGCGAGCAGCTCGTGGCGGCGTCCTCTGTCAGCCAAAGTGCGGCGCAGCTGACCACCATTGTTGGTCCAGTCCCCGCTGGTTTTGTGATCCAGGCGCTGGGCGTCGCTTGGGCCTTCTTCTTGGACGCCATCAGTTTTCTGTTCATCATCGGCGCGCTCTGGAAACTGACCGATCCTCCCAAAGCTCCATCCGCCCGAAAAGCGATGTGGCACTCCATTGCGGAAGGCATCTCCTACGTTGCAAAGGACGTGCCGCTGCGCTCACTGATGTTGCTGGCCACCATTATGAACTTTTGCGTATCCGGGCCTGTCGCCGTTGGTCTCGCGTACTTCACCAAAACGAGGCTCGGCTCGCCCGCGGCCTATGGCACGCTAATTTCGTCGCTTGCTGCGGGAAGCCTGATGGGCGCAGTGCTCGCTGGGCTGTGGAAGATCCGCAAGCGCGGTATCTTGATTCTTGTTGTTGCGATGGTGTTGGGTCTTTGCTTAAGCTCCATCGCGGTGGCGGAGCGAACCTGGAGCGTCGCCGCAATTCTCGTCGTGATGGGCGCGGCCGCGGGTATGCTCAATGTCCATATCGGCGCCTGGGCCATGCAGCGCATTGATATCGCCGTGCGCGGGCGAGTCTCCAGCGTGCTCATGCTTGCCGCCTTCGGCGTGGCTCCCATCTCCCTGGGAGTTGCCGGGTTCCTGGTAGCCTGGAACCTGAAACTCATGTTCCTGTTCGCCGGCGCACTGATGCTGATCGCTGCCGCCGGAGCTGCCTTTCAGAAGCCTGTGCGGCAAATCGAGTGACCCGTGCGAGGTTGGTCTTCGCGTCGGGAAGCCGTCCATGTAGAGGCTAGTTAAGTTACCGGGAACCGCGTATCAGGAGTTACGCGAGCCCGCCGCCCGCCGCGGGCGTGATAGGAGGCAGTCCACCCGAAAAGTCATTGTTTGTCGTCGGTCGGCGGCGGCTAAAAGCTTCCCAGAAAGCCTCACCGAACTCTTTAAATTCCGTGAGTCCGAATATCCTTCCATTGCTTCCCGAAATAATCAGTTTCTCCGCCCGCAGAAACACTTCATGATACACGCTGTAGTTCAGGTGTCCGCGAAGCCTCAGCGCTACCCAATCTTTTGATGTTGCGAGCGCAGCGTCCGCGATATCGAGGACCTGCTCGCACTCGCGAGTAATCGCCTTCTCAAACTCCGCCCATGAAAGCGACTCCTCTCGCCACTTGCCCTGATATTCCAAGACGAGTCGGGATTCCTCTTCGCGGGACACGCCCGACGGAACGGAAAACTCACCTGGACATATCGAGTAGCGGAAGACACGCGCCGATTGGACGCTTTCCAGAGCGAGAATGAGCTGAAATCCTTCTGGCAAACGGTGGAATTCGCGCAGATGCTCAACGTCGCAGTGTATGGAGACCCTGCGTTTTAGAAGGTCGGACCGAATTGAAACCACCTCAGCATCGTGCAGCGACGCATCTAGATATTCCGTTTGGGTGCCTTGAGGAAGATTTGCCCAGTCAAGGACGGCGTTATCATCGTCGGTAGCCGGTCCCCTCTTGACGGTGGAGCTCCCTTCGCGATGGATCATGGTCAAATTCTATACTTCGACCGCTTGCGGCCGAAGGAATTTCCGCACTGAGTTTTTCAATCTGGGCACGGCACCCGACGGAGTGGACGGTAAGTACTAGGGCTGTATCGGCTTACCGGCAAGGGAAAAAGAAATGTTCGCATCCCTTTTGAGTGACCTTGCGGAGCAGGGCTAAAGGTTTTGGCACTTAGGATCCCCTCCGAGCGAGTCCATGCAGTCGAATTGGTCTTCAACCTTTGCCCAACCGACTGAGCCAGAGGATGCTTGCACGCGAACCCACCAATCCTTGCGGCCCTCGGAGATGACCCTTGCAGGGCAGTCGTTCAAACAGCCTGAATTGTTCTTTTCCGTGATGAAGCTGCAATCATATTCCCTTTTCCGCTGACCGTTTGCCCAGATGTCGGCAAAGCCTTCTCCGCGCGGTACATGTACCGCAAGATGATGTCGCCCGGTTGCAGGTGAAGTTCGTGGATGGGTTTGAAGACCCTGATGCGGTCTGGCTCATACGTAATATGCACGCCCGTCATCCCTGTCACGACTTCCCCCTTTTGAAGGGCGGCCACAGGTTTTCGCCCTTCCTTCCACGTGGAAAAAATCGCGCTGTTGCGGCTAACGATCTACTTTCCAAAAGTGCAGCCTTCAAATGGGCAAGCCTTGTAATCAATCACGGGCAATAGTGGCTCGGGTGCTGCGGACTCTTCTGTGGGCAGCTGTCCGGCGAAAAAGCGTAGGTACAATCAAACAAAGAAATGGCAGGAATCTAGTTTTTACCATGAAGTCACGATAACAAGTTCTTGGCATCTACTGCCGCGCCTGTGTCGAGAGCGTTAGGTTATGCTCAGTTGTCGAGCAGCGAATCCGTCGAGACAAACAAATGGTTTATCTTGGAGTCAAATCCCGGTCGCGAAATCGGACATCTTGCTCCCAGTACTCCACCTTTCCGATCTGGGCTTTTTGTCAAGGCCCTGGCCTCGAAATGTCTTTGGATTGTACAAAGGAAGGTTAGTCTGGTGAAATTCTAGCCCAGAGGCTGACGGGTATTCGTGCGGCGCATCCACCTCATCACCGGATTGCTCGGAGTCATCGCTTTTCTGCTGACCGGGCAGGTCATGAAACATCACAATCCAAGGATGGAAGAGCTATCGGCGGAAGTGCGGATGATGTACGTTTCTCGGCATATCTACTTGTTGGGAGCGTCGCTCGTCAATGTAGTTCTGGGGCTTTATCTCCAGGTGCATCGGCGAGGCTGGCGGCGAGTTTTGCAGCAGATCGCTTCTGTGGTGATTCTTCTGTCTCCTCTGGCGTTGCTGATTGCGTTCTTTGCTGAGCCGGCGTTTGGCTTAGCCGGGCGAAGTTGGCGAAGTTACTTTGGGTTAATTGGGCTCTTTGCGGGGGTGATGACGCACACCGTGACGCGCGCGGGCCTGAGCAGTGCGTTGGTATCCAAAAAGTAGACTTCTCGTGCCGAATCGAGTTTTCGCCATTGAGGTCATTGTCGTCGATATATTCAGTAGCTCTTGCGATGCCTGATTAATCATGCCGGACATGGCGAATCGCATTGCGGCAGTTCTTTGCCGGACTGCTCCTCCACTATGTAGGTGGCGTACCAGTCCGGCCAATTCTCGTCGCGATGGCCGCCGGTGCGGGCTTCGTGCTCGCCATGTGCCTTCGCCGCGCGCCGCGCGCTAGCCAGATCGTTTATGCTTCCGCCTAGAAGACAGAAAATCCAACGGCAGTAAGATGATGGATGTGTTGGTCGCTGTTGACGCAAAAGAAAAAAGTGAAGACGCTGCAGAAGCTAGATGGGTTTCAAGTTGCATAAACAAAATCCGACGAGCATTCGACTCGAGGCGTCTGGACTTTGACGCAACAGAATCTGATCGAGAATCAAGAGTGCTAACTGCCGAGGAATTCGATGCAAGCCCGATTTCCTGCGACTGATGTTGCATCCCTCACGTGGTGTGGCGACACGCCCACGACCTGAATCGATGTTCCCATCCGCAGAAGTTACGCGGACCTGCTCCGCACACGATTGGCGAGACCAGTCCCTTTCTCCCAGTAAGCAATGAGTATGCCAACAGCAAGATAGAAATAGAAAGATTGGGGAACGATGCTCAGCGACACCAGGCCATGGTTCGACGCAATGCAGGCGCATGAGACCGCGATACAAAGAATGAGGAGACCATTTGACGGATTTTGAAGCCAGAGCCGCGTCAACAGCGCCCAGGCAAGAAAGATGGAGGCCCCGTATCCCGGATTAGAGTCTTTCGGTGCAAAGAGTGGGTCGACCAACAGCACGATAGAGAAGCCTGCCAGAGTCAGTTTTCTGGCAGTCACCAATCCCTTTAGGATTTGCTTTTCTCCCATGGCGGTAACTCTAAGCAAATTATGCCCGCGAGAACAGAGGAACGCACTGGTTCCATTCCGTAGTCCCTGATAAGTCGTAACATTCCGCGCGGCGACGTGGTATTCTCACGCGATGGCAAACGCTGAAAAGGCCGTAAGAGCGGCAGAGCACGCCAAACTGCGAAATTCGACGACGGTATTTCTAGTTGGCAACATCGAGCCGACGATGGAGTGGTACGAGCAGCTTGGGTTTAAGTCCCAGTATTACCCGCCGGGATTCGCGATATTGCGTCGGGATGAGGTCGAAATATTTCTGCAACAGCAACCTGGGTATGTCACGCCGGAGGATGCGGGCCGTCAGAAGCGTGAGGCGTGGGACGTGTACATTGTGACCGACAATGTTAAGGCGCTGTATGAGGAGTATTCGGCAGTGCCGGGAGTGAAGATATCGCGACAGCTTTGTCCGCAGGATTACGGAATGATGGAGTTCGATGTGATGGACCTGAACGGACACCGCCTGGTGTTCGCAGAGCCACTACCAGCGAAATAATTTCTTACCAGGCCGTTCCAACTCTGAGACCCGGCCTGGAAGCCACTTTCCGGTAAGTGCGTTACCAGGGGCCACACTTCAGCTCGGCCCGGCAGGCGGGGGTATTGGTGACGAGATGGCTCGATTTCGGCGCAGCTTTAACCTTCTCCAGGCTTTCCCCAGGAGCCAGCCAATGGGCAAAATCAATACGAGCCAGGGAATGATTGTGACGATGGTGTAGATAAGAGACGCAATGCTGTCCGCTAAAACTGCCCCCGATTCACGCAAGGCATTCCAGATTTGCGCAAAGCCTCCCTCACTGCCTATCGGCCTCTCCACACGGAAAGAGATTTCGACGGCAATCTTTTCTGTTTCATTTGCCAGTATTTTTCGTTGAGCTGTCTCGCTATCTAGTTCCGATTGAGTGTCAGTCAATTGCTTTTGGATTTCTACAAGGTCCTTTACTGTCGCGGTGGGCTTCGCAAGCATCGCCCTCAAGTTATCCCTGAAAGTCGTTAGGTTCTTGATTTTGGCTTCTGTATCTGCGACCACAATCGTTTTGTCTTCGCGTTCCGTTGTGTGTTGTATGACCTTGCCCAGTTTTTCGATGGAACCCAACAGCTTCTTTAGGTCGTCCGGCGTGACTCGAAGGGAAATGACGCCCGATGGAGGAGAGTCACCAGTACGCGTCGTTATGCTGGAAGAAACGATTTCGCATTGTATTGTTCCACAATAAGTAACCGTAGATTCCCAAGACTTCTGGACGTCTGACTCTGGCGTGGCGACTTCAAGCTTATGGCGCTCGGCTGTGAAACGCTGAGCCGATGCCGCGGATGTCGCCGTCAAAAATACCTGCGTCGAGAGTGCAGGCAAAGCCACCTTCTTGTCACAGCCAGTCGCCATAGACATCAGAGCTGCAAGGGCTAAGACAGTAGGTTTGGAATTCATGAACCTCAATATACCGCGTTTGCGGCTGATGTCTTCCAATCGGTGAGGTTCTCTGCGCCCAAAGCAACGTTGGCGGTAACCTGG
>DATEGO010000121.1:0-23855 GCA_035280065.1 Candidatus Acidiferrum sp. | reverse complement strand
CCTGTTCTTTTCTCACGTCCACCTGCACGGTGGACCGGCTCCGGTGCGCCGCTACCTACCCAAACTGATCGAGCTGGTTTTGCACAAAAAAATCAACCCCGGCAAGGTTTTCGATTTGACGCTGCCTCTCGCTCAGGTAGCTGACGGCTACTGAGCTATGGATGAGCGCCGCGCCATCAAAACACTGCTCCACGTGTAAGGAGATTTGCGATGAGCACCTGGTCGAAAGACGAACTGAGCAAGATTGCCGAAACGGATGACTTGCACATCTCCCCGTTCCGTGAAGACCGCAAGACGTACGGCACACCTACTTGGATTTGGTCGGTCGTCGTGGATGATGCACTTTATGTGCGCGCATACAACGGCAGGAATTCTCGTTGGTACCAGGCAGCGACGCGTCAGAAGGGCGGCCGGATTACTGCCGCTGGCATAACCAAGGACGTCACTTTCGAGCCGGTGGATGGCGCGATCAACGACCGGATTGATGAAGCCTACCAACGGAAATATAAGGCGAGCCCGTACGTCAAACCGATGATCGGAGCACGCGCACGTGCGGCGACGGTGGAAGTGATACCGCGCAAGGGCAAGGAGACAGAGTAAGGAGGGCACGATGCCTCATGTAATCGTGAAGTTGTGGCCCGGCAAGTCCGAACAGCAGAAAACTCGGCTCGCTGAAGCAATCACTAAAGATGTCATGCATATTTTGCATTACGGAGAAGAGTCCGTGTCGGTAGCAATGGAAGAAGTCCAATCTCAGGATTGGGCGGAGAAAGTATACAAACCCGACATTCAAAAAAAGTGGGATAGGCTCTACAAGAAGCCGGGATACGATCTCAATGAACTGTGAACTCGTCACGAATCGCGATGGGCTACAGGCGGTCGATAGGATAGGTCAAACATATATCGTAGACAGGAGCAACAAACATGAATAGAGAACCTTCCGCAGCTCAACAGGCCATGGGCGACCTCGCGCCCAAGTTCGCCGAATTAACCGACAATGTGCTTTTCGGAGACATCTGGGAGCGCAAAGAACTTTCCAAGCGTGACCGCAGTCTCATCACCGTGGCGGCGCTGGTTGCTTTGAATCGCACCGACCAGTTGCGGTTTCACGTGCAGAGGGCTCTCGAAAATGGAGTCACGAGGCAGGAACTCATCGAGGAAATCACGCACCTGGCGTTTTACTCGGGTTGGCCCACGGCCGTGAATGCGGTGACGGTGACAAAAGAAGTCTTCTCCAAGTCGTGAAACACAAGAGAGCGGATGCGTGGACGGCAACGAAGCGGGGAATAACGAAAGAAGGGTTATCCTCTTAGGTAAGTCATGACGAATCGATTCCGAGTTTCGGGTACGCTGCCGCGAAAGCTAGAAGAATTGGGCCTCTCGCCTGAGGCAGTGCTGCGACAAGCGGGTCTGCCAATGGCGTTGTTCAACCAGGAGAAAATCCTGGTGAGCACCGAGGAGCTCTTCGCGCTTTACCGAGGAATCGCGGAATCTAGTGATCCTGGCTTTGGCCTGAAGCTGGGCACCGAAGAGCGTGTCGAGCGCTACGACCCGATCAAGATGGCCGCCCTCTCAGCAAGGTCGTTCCGTGACGCGGTCGAGCGCCTGTCGCGCTACAAGCAGATCACTTGTCCAGAGGAAATCCGCATAGTCGAACGAGGGACTGAATCCGCGATTCAGTTCGTTTGGGTTCTCGCCCATGAGCAAGAGCCGCCATTGCTGGTGGATGTGTGTTTCGCATGGATTGTTGGCATTGGTCACCGAGGCACCGGACGACCTCTGAATCCGAAGCGGGTGGAGTTTCAGCGGCCTCCGGCCCATCGCGAAATGTACGAGACGCACTTCCGCTGTCCCGTGAAATTCAAGTCCAACCAAAACGCCCTAGTATTTAGCAAGGCAGACCTGCAATTGCCCTTCGTCACTTACAACGCGGATCTATTGGCGGCAATTGCTCCGCAACTTGAGGCAGAGCTGGCTGAACAACTCGCGCAAAAGACTTTTACGGAGCAAGCCAAAGGCATTCTGAAGCAGCTGCTCGCGGGCCAGCGTCCGGGGATACAGGACCTCGCAAGAGAGCTGCATCTAAGCACCCGGACGTTACAGCGCCGCCTCACCGAGCAGGGCATCACGTTTCAGCGCCTGCTGGACGAAGCACGACGTGAACTGGCCCGCCACTACTTGCTCCACTCATCTCGGGAACTGAACGAAACTGCCTACCTCTTGGGCTACGAGGACGCCAATTCCTTCTTCCGGGCGTTCCAGCACTGGGAAGGAACATCGCCAGGACACTGGCGGCTACTACAAAAAAACTCGCAGCTTGCGACACAAGCGCAAGTCGGTGAAGCGTGAGCACATAGCGATCATGCTAGCGAAGGAAATCAATACCGATAAACGCAGAGTGTTTACCGGCTGCCGTTCACTCGGATGAATTGTCGGCCTTCGTTAAAGTGATTCTTGTTTGCAGACTGAAACGATGCCTAATCGGAACGCAAAAAATACGGCTCGTCGAGATAGCTCTGCATAGTCGTATGGGGTGCAAGTAATGTTGGGGGACATCTGGGGGACAAGAAAAAGGTGTTTGGGGATGGCCCGGAAGCTGTTAACTGACGCCAGAGAAACGAGTTATTGGATTTGAGATTCTCTGTTAACAGCCGAATGCTCTACCGTTGAGCTACCGGGGAACGCGCAACGCGCTTGTTTTCATTCTATTACAAGAAGCAGAATCCGTCATGACCTTTCGGTAGCCACCAGCTTGCTCACACTCTTGAGCTACTGTGGAACGTCGGTATTTTGTAGCAGTTGCGCGGCGTTTCTAAAGCAGGGCTTGGGGACATGAGGGACAAGATTTAATGCGACCCCACGGATATTTCCTTCCATGTCGCTTCTAACCCTGGGGCACTTCGCGTTTTCCGGCCAAGTGTCATCCCTTCTCTCTAGTCAGTACTCGGCTCAATGGCCAGCTGCGGACTCGAAGCGACATTTTCGCTCCCGGCTGCCGATTGGTTCGGTCTAACACAGAACCAAATGGAGTAGAGTGCGGGGAGAAAAACCAGCGTCAGTACCGTTCCCACTGCCGTGCCACCGATCAGCGTGTAGGCGAGCGATCCCCAGAACACCGAAAACGTAAGAGGAACAAAGGCGAGGACCGCCGCGAGCGCTGTCAGAACAACCGGACGTGATCTTTGTACCGTCGCCTCTACGACAGCATGGAAATCATCGAGTCCTTCTTGTTTATTAGTCTTAATCTGGCCAATCAAAATGAGCGTGTTACGCATCAAGATCCCGGCCAAGGCGATCAAACCGAGGATTGGATTGAAGCCGAATGGCACATGGAAGATCAAGAGTGTGGGCACGACTCCGGCGAGACCCAACGGCGCTGTCAGCATCGTCATAACCAGAGCTGGTAGAGACCGTACCTGGAAAATTATGACGATCAGCATACAAACCAACATGATCGGAAACACCTTCGCGAGCGCGATGTTTGCCTTTACCGACTCTTCCGCATTCGCTCCGATTTCGATCCTGTAGCCTTCCGGCAGCTTAGAGACGATGGGCTGGACGGATTTCCACACCTCCATCGTCACTTGCGGCGGCTGGACGGAATCATCGTGGTCGCTCTGGACCGTGATGGTGGGCGTGCGATCGCGGCGCTTGAGGATTGGATCTTCTTCTCTGATTTCAACTTTTCCGACCTGGCTGAGAGGAACCAATCGACCGTCCTTGCTAGTCAACGTCATGTTGAGAAGTTTTGTGGGATCTAACCGATTTTCTCCAGAAGTGCGTGCCACCACGTCAACGGCTCGTATGTCCTCGCGCACCTGCGTCACCGCTACGCCGGTGGTCAGAAATTGAATCTGCTCTCCTGCGTCATTCGGTGAAAGGCCGATGAGCCGCAGCCGATCCTGGTCGAGAACAAAATGCCCGGCAGGGGCGCGTTCCATCCAATCTTCGTTTGCCTGCCGCGCATGAGGATTGGCCTGCATTTTTGCCAACACTTCATCCGCGAGCGTGCGTACAACTGCTGGGTCCGGGCCCATAACGCGAAAAGCAACAGGCCATGGTGAATATGGACCGAAGACGAAACGCACGGCGCGCACTCGAGCTTCGGGCGCGAGGCCCATCGCTGCCTGCTGGCGAAGATGAACGATGAGCTTGTCTCTCTGTTTCGCATCGTCTGTCAGGATGATTATCTTTGCGAAGTTCGGATCTGGCAGCTCGGGATTGTAGGCGAGCCAAAAGCGTGCAGCTCCGCCGCCGATATAGGAGCTAACAATCTTCGCCTCGGGCTGTAACTTTACCCACCTTTCGATCTTCAGCACAGCGGCTTGCGTTGCTTCAATACTGGAACCCTGGGGCAGAGTCACATCTACGAGCACTTCCGGCCGGTCGGAACTTGGAAAAAACTGTTGCTTCACCAATCCCATACCAAGGACGGATAGGAAAAACATCGCAACCACAACGACAGCCACGAGGAATTTATGTTCTACCGCCCAAACTACAAGCCGACGCAGTTTCTGATAGTTCGGCGTTTCATAGATGGCTGCGTAGCCACCTTCGATCGGAGGAATGTTGGGAAGAAGTTTGACTCCCAGATACGGAGTGAAGGTAACCGCGACAACCCAAGACGTGAGCAGAGCGATGCAAACGACCCAGAAAAGATTCCTACAGTATTCTCCAGCGCTTGATTGCGCAAAGCCAACCGGCATTAAGCCGATCACGGTGACGAGCGTTCCGGCGAGCATTGGCGCGGCAGTATGCCTCCATGCATAGCTTGCTGCTTTGATGCGATCCCAGCCTTCCTCGAGTTTCACGACCATTGTTTCGATCGCGATAATTGCATCGTCAACCAGTAGACCGAGCGAAAGGATGAGAGCGCCAAGCGTGATGCGGTCGAGGTCTTTGCCGGTTGACAGCATGATGACCAGCGTTGCTGAAAGAGTGAGAGGCACAGCCGCGGCAACAACGATTCCCACGCGCCAACCCAAACTGAGGAGGCCGACAATCATCACCACCAGCAGCGCTACGAAAAACTTGAGTTGGAACTCGCCGACGGCCTCCTTGATAATCGTCGATTGATCGGTGACCTTTGAAAAGGTAATGCCTGCAGGAAGCTCGAACTGAATCTTCTTCTGCTCTGCTTCAAGCGCTTTTCCAAGGTCCATTCCATTGAATCGGTCCCGCATGACAACGTTGAGCATCATCGCCGGCTGGCCGTTGTGACGGACCAAGAACGTTGCCGGGTCTTCATAACCGCGCCCCACGTCGGCGACCTCAGATAGCTTTAAGGTTCTGCCGCCGGCCGTGATCGGCGTGTCTCGAATCTTTTGCAGGTCATCAAAGGGACCTTCAAGGCGCATAAACACTTGCTGGTTTTGTGTGTCGATAGAGCCAGACGGCGTTACGAGGTTTTGGCGCACGAGAGCATCAAAAATGTTGCGGGCGCTGACTCCCAGTGTAGCGATGCGTTCATAGGAAAACTGAACAAAGATACGTTCTGGACGTTCACCGAAGATATTGACCTTTTTAACTCCGGGAACGTGCAACAGATCCTGGCGCAGAGTCTCTGCCTCCCGCGTGAGCAGCCGAAGAGGCAATCCAGGAGCTTCAAGCGAGTAAACGGCGAAAATCACATCCGTGTATTCGTCGTTGAGAATCGGAGGCAAGGCTCCCTCCGGCAGTTTGGGAGCCTCATCTTGAATCTTCTTGCGACCCTGATAGAACTCCTCCTGAACAGCTTCCGGAGGTGTGTAGTCCTTAAGCGTGACGGTGAGGAATGCAAGACCAGGCCGTGTGAAGGTGTCCACGTGGTCGTAATAGGTGAGTTCCTGCATGCGCTTTTCCAGTGGTTCGGCGACGAGATCCTGCATCTCTTGCGCGGTAGCACCCGGCCAAGCCGCTGTGACTGTGAATACTTTGATCGTGAAAATTGGATCTTCAGCGCGCCCAAGCTGGAAGTACGCAAATGCTCCTGCGATGATGGCCGCAAGAATGAAGAACAGAGTCACAGACCGCTCTCGCACAGCAAGTGCCGAGAGATTGATGCCTTCCTTGGCCTTCTGCTCTTTCTCGAAATGCGGCGTCTGAATTTCAAGTTTGCTCAATGAGTAGCTGCCTCTTGTTCCGCCATACGTATTTGCTGGCCATCGCTCAGGAGATGTGCACCTAGAGCGACGATCTTTTCTCCTGGTCGCACTCCATTCGAAATGACCGCGTCCTCCTCGCCCAATCGAAGAACCTGGACGGGGCGGAACGAGACCGTGGAAGATTTTTCGTTAAAGACCCAGACGCCCGGACCTTTACCGCGATCAGTGATGGAGCCGATCGGAACTTGTAATCCCTCCGTGCTTCCGGATGGAGGGAGTTCAACCGTAACTGTTGAACCGAGCGGCGCGTTTGCGCCGGCCCCTCCGAGAACATAACGAGCCTCGTAAGTGCGTGTTTGGGGATCGGCCGCGTCAGACAGCTGCCGCAGCCACGCGGGCACGGTCTTCGTTTGTCGGTATAAGGTTGCCTTCGCTGCGGACTTGAGAGCGGGCCGTATCGTTTCGGGCAGATAGATGGACGCCTCGCGTGGACCAGCATGGGCAAGCTTCACAACGGTTTGACCTGCCGCCACGACTTGGCCTGGTTCCGCCAGTGTTTCCACGACGGTTCCATCTGCATCAGCGACGAGAAGAGAGTAGTCGCCTTGGTCGCGAGCCACTTTTTCTTCGGCCTCCAGCGCCGCAAGTTGTGCCTTCGCAGCCTCGGCAGCAGCCTTCACCTGATCGTAAGTCGAAGCGGAGACGGCCCCGGTGCCGACCAGGCCTCGATACCTTGCTTCATCCGCGACGGATTGATCGGCACGCGCCCTCGCTGCTGCCACGGTCTGCGCCTGATTTGTGATTGCGTGCGCGTAGTCCGTTACATCGATCTCCATCAGCGGCTGGCCGTTGTGGACAAGTTGGCCCGTGTCGACGTAGCGCCTTACCACCTTGCCGGAAACCCGAAAGCCGAGGTCGCTTTGAACCCGAGAGGTAACGACACCAGTAAAGGACGGGTCGCCCGCCGATGACGAATTCACTGTTGCCAGCCGGACTACCGGAGGTTGCGTTCTCGGATCTTTTCCTTGCGTACTGCAGCCTTCCAAAGCCAAAGCGATGGAGAAAATCAGAAGGACTGCAAAAGACTTCAGGGTCATGTTCGATATGCTCCTGTGTAAGAAAAAACTAGGCCAAACGACGGACACAGCCTCCGCTATAAAACGATTACAGCGTCCATCCCCCACCCAGCGCGCGAAAGGAAGCAACGGCTGATCGCGCTGCCGATTCTCTCGATACCGCGAGGTCATCCTTGGCGACGAGCAGTTGCCTGTCGGCATCCAGAACATCCGTAAGAGGAATGACGCCGGCAGTGTAAGACTGCTGAGAAAGATCACGGACCCGCTGGAGAGCGTCAATCTCTCTTAGAACTTCGTCACGACGTGCTTCTGATTGGGAAAGTGCGTTGAATGAGTCTTCCACGTCTTCGGCTGCGCGAAGAACTGAACTGCGATACAGGAGGAGCGCTTCGGCATTCGCTCCGCGTGCCTGCTTCACTTCTTCATCTATTCGGCCGAAATCAAAAAGCCTCCATCTGAGCCCAGCCACGGCAGAAGGCTGGAAGGTACTTTCTTTGAGGAGATGTCCGGGAGCGATGCCTTCATTGCCTATGAGCCCAGCAAGCGAAATCTTCGGATAGTACTCTGCGACCGCTTGTCCTATTCGGGCATTGGAAGCTGCAACTTGCCGTTCCGCGGCGATAATGTCTGGGCGACGGCGGAGAAGAACCGACGCAGGACCCGCGGTTGAGATGACCGGAATGGCGGGAATATCGGCCGGTGTTGCAAGTTCGCTCGCATATGTACCCGGTTGAGCTCCCAGCAATACGTCGAGCCGATTCAGCTGCGACTCGAGGATGACTGCGAGGGGCGGGAGAGTCGCCGTTGCCTGCGAGAGAAGAGCTTCAGCTTGAGCGAGCTCCCGGTCCGATGCAATCCCGGCTTCTTTTCTCTGCCGAACGAGCCGAACGAGATGATCGTCTGTTTCGATCTGCTCCTTTGCGAGCCTTATCCTTATTTGCGCGCCTCGAATTTGAAAATACGCATCTGCTGCGTCAGCGACGATCGAGATTCTGGTTCCCATGTGTGCTGCCTCAGCTGCTTGAGCCTCGGCCGTCGCTGCTTGAGCGCCGCGTTTCAAGCCTCCAAAAATATCGGCCTCCCAGGTCGCCCCGACATTCAGGTCGTAATAGGCCTGGTTCCGATTGAAGCCTGGAAGAACGGGAGAATAACGCCCTACCTGACTTTCGAGTGATTGTCTGAAAGCCTCTGCTTGAGCATTCAGCGTTCCCGACGGGAGCCGCTTCGCGCCCGCTTCTTTAACGACTGCACGCGCCTGTTCCACTCGAGTCACAGCGGCCTGCAGATCAAGGTTCTGATTAAGTGCGCGCTGGATGATGCGTGTCAGCTCGGGATCCTGAAAGCCAGTCCACCAAGTATCTAGTGGCTGGGCTGACGAGTCGGTTGCACCGCCTGTCACCGCCGTAGCATTGTGAAACGGCTGAAGCTGGACCGATGGAGGGTGGTATTTCGGTCCGACCGTGCATCCGGCGAGCAAGACGGCGGAAATCAGCGCGGCAGGAAAGAGCTGTTTTGGAGCGTCGCTAAGAGTCATATTTAACCTTCCATTCCTTTTCTGTAGTGCTCGGGCAGGAATAGGATCACCTTTGCGCAGCAGGTGTCGTGATCGGCCTTCGCCGACAGCGGCTCCGGGGTCTGTGCAAACAGCAATGCTCGCAGTGACTACGACTAGGGCCTGGACATCTAGTTCTCATGACTGAGTTCCCTGTTTGCGCCCGAGTCGAACGCGGCGGCTCGTGAATTCACAGTTGATGCTTTCTCTCTTGTCAGATCCTTCGCAAATCCCATCACTAGAAAACCGGGTGCAGGAGAAAAGTCGATCGCTTCAAAGCGAGAATAGCCGGAGCGCTCATACAAGCCGCGGGCTATCGACATTAAATGAGTGGCGTGAAGGACGACCCGCCCTTTTCCCATTCGCCGGACTCGGCGCTCACATTCGTCCATGAGTTGTCGGGCTATTCGGTGCTGTCTGAATGCTGGAAGGACCGCCAGGAGGCGGATTTCCCGATCATCGCCTACGAACGACCTATGACAAAGCAATACGCTTCCCACCAACTCTCCATTGAGAAAGGCCGCTATACGCTCCGTGGCTGGCGCCCTCATGATCGCCTCCTCGATATTCGCCATGTACTTTTCCCAAAACTCGTCTGGACTGCCGTCTCGGAACTCGGAATACGAAGCTTTGGTTACAGCGAGGGCCGCTGGTACCTCGGCCTCGCGCACATCTCTTATTTCCAGCTTTGAAATGCCCACACCATGCCTCCTCGTAGTCAACGGCCCTTCCGTTCTCAATGACCTGCGGGCGGTAACGCGCAGCGCGGTTTCCGTTGTTCGCCCATCTCCAGACCTCCCGTGAGTGTCCCTATCGAGTTAGATGCGCAAGAGACCGAACGGTCTCATGCTTTTGTATGAGTTTGGATGTTGAATGACATCTACGCGGTACGCTGGCGGAGGTGACAGATTCGATTCCCTTTATTCGCGAATTTAAGACAGGAACGCCCCTCGGTGCGCCTCAAGGAATTCAGGGCGCCCGATTGGTGGTTGTCCCCCGATCTTCTCAACCAGATCGTTTGTTCCAGCAAACACCCCATTCTGGCGGTCTTTCGAAATCTCCGCGAAGTGCTGCAAGAGTGTATCGGTAAGAACTGCTGATGACGATCAACAACTCAAATGAGAACAAAGCGGGCATTACGGGCTTTCGTAATTAATATTCCTGATTTATTGAGCGGGAAAGGCTGTTCAGGTAGTCACGGACGACCTCACGCTGCAGTGTGAGGCTCGCGAATTTGCCTTCGCGCACGATTATAACCAAGCCAGCCGTCTCAAGTTGCTTCACGTGGTGAGACAGGGTAGCGGCGCTGATTCGATGTTTTTTGAGCAAGGTGGTATACGGCACGGGCGATTTGCATGCCGCAAGCCTGCTGAGAATTTGGACGCGCCGCGGCTCCGCAAGAGCTCTGGTGATTCGGTCAAACTGACGCTCTTTCAACGGTGCCTTCATGGCTTCTCGACCTGTTCTCAATTCGCGTCGCGCTTACTTACTCTTTGGAGGGCCTCGTACGCGACATGGCCCTGATGAGCACACTTACTAAGTTCATCCAGTGATATTGGAGGCGCAGGTCGGCCTTCAGGAACCGAGCTGCACCGCATGTATTCGTCAAATCCAGGCGCCGAGAATATGAAGATTAACTGGATTGGTTCAGCCCCAGTGTTCCTCAGGCTCACCCAGGTGTTTAAAGGAAAAAAGACCATTCCACCTGCGTGAACCTCGTAATCTTGGTCATTTGAGCTAACGCGTGCACTACCGGTTTGCAGAAACAGGATTTCATCTTGTCCGAGGTGCCGATGCCTCGGAATCACCCCGCCAGGAGGAATTGTTTCTGTTCCAAGGACAAGATGCTGCGAGCCGCTGTTTTGAGGAGTGACCTTCAGGATAAACTCGGATGTGGGATTGGGCATCTCCTCGTGCGGTCGCCTGACCCGCTTCTCACCTTGGTCTCTCTCTAAAACCAGAATCTTGGCACCCGGAGATTGCGCAAGACATGTGGATGCGATTAGACAAAGCGCTGCGAGGAGTCTCTTTATAGCGGCCGGAGGATATTCTCGTCGGCGAGAGTACGTCAACCCGTTTAGAGTCATATGCTGACTGCCCTCGTTGCTGAAAACTCGCGATCTCAATCGAAGCCGAACAAATTTGTTGCTTAGAGGATTGGTGGCAGCAACCACCACGAATGACTCTTGTAGTACGTCCAGTCGGCATACCGCGACATGCTGGCTTCCTTGAGAATCATGTTTACGACAAATAGTCCTCCCCAGACCCACGCGAGCACTACAAACGGTAGCCAGTGCCATACCATCAGGGCAAAACTGCTGTAAATCATCATTTCGCCTAGGTAATTGGGGTGCCGAATGATCCGGTACATGCCATTGGTGATGAGGTCACGTTTGAATCGGAGTGTGAAATACTTCTGCGCGTCGGAGGCGATCATGATCGCGCAGCCCAAGATGCAAAGGATTATGCATAGGCTGAACCAGGCGTAGTCCGGAAGCGGGTATTTTGGCTTAGCAATGCCGGAGATCAGCAGCCAGCCGAATACCCAGTACCAGCCCAATACGCTGAGGAAGCTTGCGATGCCGGCTCCAACTGTAGCAGGCTTTTGAAAACCGGGATCGGGAAAGGCGAGGTCCTTAATGATCCACACCAGTCCGTAGCTGCTCTGCATCGCGGTATAAATCCAGGCTGCAGCGCTGGAGTTGTGGTACTTGAAGATGAAGAAGGCAAAGAGCGGAATTGTACCAAGTTTCTGGAAATTGATCACCCACGCCAGCTTCAACAGCCGTCGTCCACCCCCAAAGTCATTCATCACATAGTGGATGACACGCCCTGTCACCGCCGCCCAGGCAGGTGGCTCGGTTGGAATGTGTTGCAAATCTTGTGTGATAGGCGGGTTTGATTCCATTTGCATCAGATCGAATTGCCCATCCATCGGCGTTACTTCCTGTGTCAATTTGATCCATTCTCTACAGCAGTAATCAAAACTTCAGTATTCAACCCACTCTGTGAAATATGACGCCAACGCGGTGCGCCGGGAGATGAGGCCGTCATAGTAGTCGGACCAGCTTGTGATCCTGCCGTGTTCGGTATGAACCACGGAAGCCCCACGCAGCGAGATTGGAACCTTCCACCTGCAGTTGCCAAAGCCCGGTTCTATCAAGGTTGCTTGGAGCGTCCATTCGGTCAGCGCGTTCGAGCCACTCACAAATATCGTTTCAGTTTGCAAGAGGGCGCCCGAGTAGAGTTCGCGCTCCTTCGAAAAAAATTCTGCCAATCGGTCCTTTGCGTTGAACTCCAGTCGGATCCCGTGATCTTTGAAGCTGAACTGGTCGGCGAATAGTGCGACGGCATCCTCTAGGTTGCCCTCGTTCAAGTGCGAGACAACGGCCAGCACTATCCTGTCTGAAGCTGCGGTTGCAATGCCAAGCTCACTCATCTGAACCTTCTTTCCCTATGCAAGAGTTTGTAAAAGTCACGTCGTAATTTTCGGGATGAGTTTCAAGCTACTCGCTCCTTAACTGACGAGAGTCTTGACCGCAGCCATTGGCCTATCTGCTCAATTGCCTCGTCGACTTCGGGTACCCGGCCCGCGCCCAAGATGAAATTGTGTTGGCCTTCTGAAACAGAATGTAGTTCGACATCTACGCCAACATCTTTCGCTCGCTTCGCGAACTCCATGATTTCGCCAACGAACAACTCGTGGTCGCCGTAGTACACCTGGATGGGGGGCAGGCCGGCGAGATCGGCATAAAGAAGATTGACTCGAGGATCGTTCCAGGCATTGTCTGTGCCGCCCAGCCAAGTCTCGCGAAACCATTCCAAAATGCGCCTCGAAAGAAGCTTGTCGTTCTTGGCGTTGCTTTTGATGGTGTCATTCTTTAGCTCCATGTCATACCAGCCTGAGATCGATAGAATCGCGGCTGGCATTGCAATACCCTTATTACGTAATTCGATGGCCAGGCTCACAGCGAAATTGCCGCCGATCGACTGGCCTGTAACGGCGATGTTTTCAGCACGAATCCCTTTCGCAAGGAGCCAGTGGTATGCCTTTTCCATGTCCTCGATTTGAGCTGGGAACTTGTGTTCTGGTGAACGCCGGTAATCCAGCACAAGTGCGCGAGCGCCAGCAGCCTTGGCGATATGGCCAACAGCTTTTCGATCAAGGTGCATCGAGAAAATGACTGTGCCACCACCGTGCGCGTGCAGCAGTACGCGATTCACGTCGCAGTCAGTGGGAACACACCAAAGTGCCGACACTCCGTCGATATCCACTTCGGCGTAGCAAACGCCTTCAGGTTCTCTGGCTGCCAAATGCAAGTTCTCATAGGCGTCCCGAATCGTTGCCAAATCTAGATCAGTACGTGACATACGTTCTGTCATCGATGCGAAGAATTGCGCCATTTGTTTGTTTTGTGTGCTCACGATGGCTGCGCGCCTCCTATTGTTGTGCGAGTTCTGTTTCTTCCTTGAATCGGGTGTTCTTCGGACTAAAATTCGACATTCAAAGGCGGTCAGATCGCGAGACAGATGCTGTCGCTATCTGATGCTCATCCCGTATGATCTCTGCTGCACGCTCTCCGATGATCACACAGGGAGCCATGGTATTGCCGGTGGTCACGCGTGGCATGATCGATCCATCCGCGATGCGAAGGTTATCGAGGCCATAGACTTTGAGGAAGCCATCCACCACACACATGGCGTGCCGGCCCATTTGAGCGGTGGACGTTTGATGCCAAAAGCTAAATGCTGTGTCGCGGATGTAGTTTTCCAGTTTTGTGCGTTCCAAGGTGTCGGGAATGACCTCTCGCCTGACAAAAGGACGAAGAGCGCTGGAGTTACCTATCTCGCGACAAAGTTCTAAACATGCGAAGGCGGCCTTCCGATCATCTGGGTCACAGAAATAATTCGCTTCAATCTGAACGGGATCGGCGGGATCGGAACCGGTTAGGCGGATACGACCACGACTCTTGGGCTGAACCACGTTACCGATAAGGGCCCAACCACTCGCAGGAAGGCCAAATTTTGCTGCATCGTCAACGCTTAGTACAGCCTGCAGAATCTGGAAGTCAGGGCTGCCTAAACCAGCCTCACTCTTCGAGTATATGACCGCGTCCGGTACGAGACTGGGAGGTAGCGATTCCGAACAATTCCAGAGACAGCAAAAAGCAGGATGGTCTTGAAATCCGTGTCCTACTCCGGGGAGATGTTGGACTGGCGGGATTCCAAACCGCCGCAGTTCGGCCTGGTCGCCGATACCAGACTGCAGGAGGACCTTCGGCGTGTGTATCGCGCCAAGCGACAGAATCACCTCGCGCCCTGCGCGAATGCGACGGGTGCTTCCTTCATAAGAAATTTCCACGCCAGTGGTTCGGTTGCCCTCGAAAGTTAGCCGAGTAACCAATGCGTGAGGGAGCACCGTGAGGTTTGGCTGGTCCATGTGTGGGAAGACATACGTACGGAAAACGGATTGGCGTTTTCCATCGCGAATGCGCATGTCGGCACCGGATGCGCCACCATCGGCCTCCATGATACGGCCGTTTTGATTTTCAAAGATCGGAATCCCAAGAGAGCGTATTGCCTCAAACAAGGCTCGAACGGCCGGGGTCGGATTGTTCAGCGGCTGGACAAATACCGGTCCGCCGATTCCGCGATGTCTTGGATCGGGGGCTCCTTGCCAGTCCTCGATGCCGCGGTAAATATCAACGACCGATTCATAGCCCCACGCTGGGTTCCCCGTTTCTGATGCAAAGAAGTCCCAGTCACTCTTGTGACCGCGAGCCCAGATCATCGCGTTGATGCTCGATCCGCCGCCCAAAGCCTTCCCCATTCCCATGGGAATGGCCCGGCCATTGAGATGTGGGTTCGGTTCGGCCTTGAACTGCCAGTATCTCTCGCTTCCGATATTCGTGACCCACTGCCGCGCATCCGTGACGCTTGGTGCATCGTCGTCGCCACCCGCTTCCAGCAACAAGACACTCACATCCGAATTTTCCGCGAGACGACTCGCAACTACGGACCCCGAAGAGCCTGATCCACAGATAACAAAGTCATACTGCGTTCTTAGGTTGGACCTGAGCTTCCGCTGATTTGCGCGAACGCGCTCTACGAAATCTGGTGTTGATTGGGTTCCATTTTTAGAATTCATTTCAGGACTCCTTTATTCGCCCTGTGAGCTCTACTGCGTCTTCCCACCTTGGCAGCGCTCACAACTCACTCAGTAGACTTCATGCCGAATCAGGAGTTGTATGAGTATTTGTGGCTTTGGTCGGAATCTTCCGGAATTCTCGATGCCAGAGACCGGAATCGGACGGATCAGGTATCCACACAGCGGATTCTCGCAAAGAAGAACGACGCGAGTCGAAGTGAGACACGATCGGTCTGTCAGGATTTGTCGGGAGACGCGGGGAACAAAGGCGTGGCGATTAGTAAAGCTGTTCCCCGAACGCAATCACTTAGCGGGCCACAAATTCGCGGCGATATTCCGATGGGCTAACTCCACACATCTGACGGAACACCTGGGCAAAATGCTGTTGGGTCTTGAAGCCGCAGGCCACTGCTACATCTATTATTCGCGCATCGGTGGAACGCAACATTTCTTTCGCTCGCTCTACCCTCTGACGCAGGACAAATTGATGCGGGGTCTCACCCGTTGACTTGCGAAACATCTGTGCGAAATGAGCTGTGCTCAACTCGACCGATTGCGCCATCTCAACAAGAGTCAACTCGTCTTCGATCCTCGCGTGCACCAACTCAATAACCCTCCTCAACCGTCCAGCCCCTAATCCACCTCGGTACGTTCGTACAGGGCCGCACCACACTCCGTAAGCATCGACCAGAGCTACAGCAATCGCCTGTTCCACGGAATCCAGAAAAAGCCGCCCGCTCGGAAAGCCTGCAACCCTCTCCGCATTCACCGCTGCGGCCAAAGCACCGACACGTCGATCAACCAGGTTATCCGTACTGCGCAATTCGACCTCGCCCGCCGTCTCATCCGCAGCTGCCCTTAGTGCAACGCCCGAAATGGCGATTGTCATAACGTGTAAGCCGTCGATTCTGTACCACTTTTCTAAGTGGTGGGAGGTTAGCCGCATTTCGCCCGTGGAATACGCAAACCTCCTCATCTTCGAACGGTGTAAACCGATTTCAATCGAGCCAGATCGCAAGGCCATAGCAAGAACCGGTTGGTGCTCCACCCAGAAGCGTGGCTCCGTCGCAGATTCAGGCGTATGGATCTCAACTCTCATCTTTTCTGCGTGACCGCCTGGCATGCCTAATCCTCCACAGGAATAAACAAAGATCTGGGTGAATTAGCCCAGCCTAAGTGTGTTCTCGGATGTGATCTGGTCCGCCGCTCTTCACAACGATCCTTCTCGTCAATCCCTCGCCATCCTTACTGGTTAATCTCGCGTCGACTGGCGGTATCCAACCGCCGATCTGTTGCATCAGGGAAAGCAGGTTTCCGACGCCCCAGTGGTCCGTGATCTTTCCGTTCTGCACACGCATCACATCAACCGATTCAAAATGGATCTGGCGATGGGTCGGAGCGATTCCGAGAAACGCACCATCGTGTGTCCCATAGTATGTTTTGTACGTCGTTACACGGTCGCCGTCCGCGAGCTGCCAGTGGATTTCGGCGTGAAAGTCGGGGAAGGCCTCACGTATCGAAGCATAGAGCTTCCGCACGCCTGCCTTGTTTGGCGTCATACCAGTTCCTGGCTGCGCGGTGTGGTCAACAAAATCATCTGCGAAAAGCTCTTCGAAGATTTCGAACCTCCCTTTGCCTTGAACTTCTTCGGTGTTGCGGCGGACAACTGCCTTCGCTTCGTCAGAGACTGATCTTTGATTCATGAAATATCCTTTCGAATTTAGCTATGCGGTTGATCGAAAACGCTGCGTGCAGTTTCTGAGGTACGGTATGCCTTTCTTCAGGCCTTTATCAGAGAGACTTCCACGTTGATTTTGAGATCGTCGCCAACCAGGATTCCGCCAGTTTCGAGCAGCGCGTTCCAGGTAAGTCCGAAGTCGCTGCGCCTGATCTTTGTAGTGGCGGACGCCCCAATCCGGGCATTCCCGTACGGGTCTTTCTCTTCGGTAGACGGTCTTTCCACCTCCAAGATGACTTCATTTGTCACACCATGGATCGTTAAGTCTCCTTTGACACGCAGCTCTCCGTCGCCGTTTGGTGTGACGGCCTTGCTCTTGAAGGTGATGGTGGGGTATTTCTCGACGTGAAGGAAATCGGAGCTTTTGAGATGGGTGTCGCGGGCGTTTTCGAGGGTACTAATCGTGCTTACATCGATCTCCACTTCGACCTTCGATGCCGCTAGATTTTGCGAATCGTAGGCGACTGTGCCTAGGACACTGCCAAAGCCGCCGCGGACATTCGAGATCATCATGTGACGGACGCTGAAGTGCGCGCTCGAGTGCGCAGGATCGATCTTGTAATTTGCGAGCATGGAATTCTCCTCTGGCTTCCCTTAAGGAAGCTTTAACTATCTCGACATCGAGATAGATGCATCGGCTTCTGGTGTGGGTACATCAAGTTGGCAGCTACGAAGATGTGGCTGCGTAACTCGATGTCGAGTATTATTGGCATTTGGAATGGCGGGAGGGTGACGTTGGTGAGCCGCGCTGCGAGGGGAACCGAGCGATCAGCACCAGGAATCTACCTAGTGTTGTGGAGGGCTTTCCGGGCGATCGAGGAAAATGCGTCACGGAGCGTGTCTTCATTGGGATTAGGCCATTCCGACTTCGCCGTTTTGGAGGTACTTCTGCACAAAGGACCGCAGCCCGTGAATGTCATGGGGAAGAAGGTCCTGCTTACCAGTGCCTCGATCACTGCAGCGGTCGATCGCCTGGAATCAAGGAGACTGCTCCAGAGGACTTCCGACCCGAAGGACGGTCGCAGCCGGATCGTCGAGCTCACAGCGAGTGGACGCCGTCTAATTGAGCGAGCCTTCCAAAAACATGCGCAGGACATGGAGGAGACCATGGCCGTATTGCGCTCCAGCGAACGAACAGAACTCGTCCGGCTCCTTAAGAAAGTCGGGATGTGGGCGGCGGCACGCCTGGACGATGAGCCATAAGCCAAAAAGTGTCGTTGGACGTAGACACCACGCGGTCTCGCTATTAGACACTCAGGACAGGGCAAGGGGCCTCACGGACTACCGCGTAGGTAAGGTCCCGCAAGCGGCCGAGCACGCCGGACTGCGGACCTCTTCCCACTACGAGCACGTCCGCCCGCAATCTGCGGGCCTCGTCCGTCAGCATGTTCTTAATCGGGCCGATAACGACGCTGGTGAAAGCGTGCGTACCACCGGCCTTTTGCAGTTCCTCGATGCAGCGGCTCGCTGCTTCTCTTTTCGCTGATTGGAGGCGGCCTTCCAAGTCCAATTGGACCGGAAGCTCGGCCGCGCTCGCAGAAATCACATGAATGAGAGTGAGATTCGCGTGGACAGACTCCGCAGCCTGGCTGGCGTACCGAAGAACCCTTTTGGAATCTCCGTTCAAGTCAATGGCGCAGACCCATTCTCGATGTTCTAGCTGTCTTGGTGAAATTGCCTCCGCGTGCTGTGTGGTCAACACAGCACAATCGGCATGGTTTAATACCTTCGCCGTTGTGGAGCCAAGCAACGTCATGCGGAAAACGCCTGCGTGCGTCGGCATGATGATGAGATCGAATCCGTTCGCGCGGGCGAGCTGTGCAATCTGTATCGCTGCGTCGCCTGACAACAAGACTCTTGGGAACTCGCCAACTGGAAATTCGGACTTCAGGAACGAATCGAGTTTCTCTCGCGCAAGGTTCTGCTGCTCTTCGGCAACCTCGGAAAGTGGCCGGACGTAGAGTTGGAATGCGTCTTGACTGTAAAGATCTAAAGACATGGACCAGCGTCACATCGGCCCCGAAGATGGCAGCCGCCCTCTTTACATAAGAGGCCATAGCAACACAGGGCGGTGAGAAGTCTACAGGGAAGAGAATCTTCTGGATCATCATCATGGGATCCTAGAGTCCGTGATTGTCGCTCATCGTTAACGTAGTCCTTATTGAGAACGAGATGCACGCCTTATCGGTAGTCGAGGACGGCCTCCAGCTGCTTGCCGTTCGGGCTCCTCCAGTCGATGGCTAACTCGGAAACGATCTGGTCTACGGTAGTGATTACGGCGCCGGCATTTTCCATGCGCCGCAGGGCAATCTCATTGCCATACTTCGACCACGAAGCCGACGCATCGGCAGACACTTGCACCTCGTAACCTTCTTCCATCATTTGCAGCACGGCAAAAGTGACGCAAATCTCCGTGGTAACGCCGGCCACAAACAATTTCTTGCGACCGGTAGCCTTGACCGCCTTATTGAATCCGTCGTCCTCCATGGCATTGACGATGCCTGGACGTTTGACCCGCCGCGCAAAAGCTTCTGGCAGGATTTGTTCAAGCTCGGGCACAAGCGGCCCTTGAACCTGATCCTCCATACTCGATGTCAGGACCAGGGGAATGCCCACAGCCTTGGCAATCCTTGCAAGCCTCAACGCATTCTTTTTCACGAGGTTGATGTCATGTGAATGCGTCCAGCCCATCGTGCCGACCTGATGGTCGATCAGCGCCATCGCTGCGTTGTCAAGTGTGAATGCTTTCTTATTCATTTTGGAGACCTCCGTTTGATGAAATTAACGTGTGTTGCCCGGGAATCTGGTTTGTTACGAGTTAAGGTTGAAGCGACTTGTGAAATGCCTCCGCGTCTCTCCCTTCGCGTCCCTTTAACTACACGCGTTGCAGGCGACGTGATCCTGCGAGATATGTCTGGCGTCTCCGAGTGTTTGTGAAGTGTCCCTTTCGGATGCGCAAGCCGCTCCCATGTAGCGCTTCAATCCTTCGCGCAACTTCTTTCTCCCGTGGAAAACCCGGGCCTTCACCGCCCCGACCGAGAGGCCCATGAGTCGAGCCGTCTCTCGCGTGGATAACTCACGCAGCTCCCGCAACTCGATGGCTATTCGTGTTCGTAGCGTCAACTCCTTTATGGCTGTGCATAGAATTTCCGTTCGCTCTCGCTGTGAATAGTTGTCCTCAGGACTTGGACCTGGATCAGAGAGCTCCGGCCTGAACCCTGTGTCCTCATTCCAGTCCGAATCGTTGATCGAGACCTCGCGCGCTCCGCGACTTCTTCGCAGCCACATTCGAGCTTGGTTGATCACGATGCTCGTTAACCAGGTCGAAAAAGAAGATTTCCCTTGAAACTTGCGCAGGTGCACGAAGGCTTTTTGGAAGCTTTGCTGCACGACGTCTTCGGCATCCTCCTGGAGGCGCGTAAAGCGCAATGCAACGGTCAGGATCCTGCGCTGGTGTCGCGCGACAAGGATTTCAAACGCCCGGTCATTCCCTCTTTTCGCAGCAACGACAAGCACCGCGTCTTCCGCTGCTGGATCAACTGGCGAAACGATCTCCGGGCCTGGTTTGTCGATCTCGTCTATGTGGTTGGACAGCATTACCGTGCTCCTTCTCTCATCGCGACATTAGGACTGGTAGGCTCGCCTCACGGAGAACCGTCCTCGTAACGCTACCGAACACCCACTCGCTTAGGTGCGAGTGACCATATGCGCCCATGACGAGGAGGTCCGCGCCGAAGGAGGCAGTTCGCGATAGCAGAAGATGACCAACCGCGTCTCCGCCAGACGTGAGGTGTCGTACCTCCACTTGCGCGCCGTGCCGCGCCAGGCGACGCGCAATATCGGCCCCAGGCTCCTCCCCGTGACCGCCAGAGTGCTGTTGATCTCCGATAACCAACACCTCGACTGCCTCGGACATTGCAAGCAGTGGCAGGGCGTCCGCCACAGCCCGGATGGACTCGCGCCTGGCATTCCATCCCACAAGAATCCGGCGGATTCGAGATGCGTTGCTGCTTAGTGGAAACACGATGATCGGCCGGCCTGAGCTCAAGATGAGAGATTCCGCTAGCCCAGGAGGGCCGGCTGTCTCATCCGCCGGCTCCGGACGCGCAACCACGACCAAGTCCGCGTAATACGCGTGCACGGCGACCTCGGTGCTCATGTATGGCACCGATCTCCATTCCGACTGGATCCCGTGACGACGCACGATGCGCTCGAACAGGGCCCGGTGCTCCGCGTCAACCGCGTCCAGTTCTGCTCGGTGTACTTCAAACACCCTCTGAATGCCTTTGCCGCGGGCGAACGTCTCCGCCGGAGTAACCGTGGCGTGCGGCTGCATGAATACGCTGATCAGCCTCGCGCTGTGCTGTTCAGCGAGTACGCTGGCGAACTCCAATATTCCTTCTGTACCGATGCACCCATCGATGAAGGCGACGATTTCTCCAAGCTTAGTGCTGCCCTTTTCACTACTGAAGGGGTGAGACTCAGACAGTGGAGACCCCGTCGAATTCGCGCTAGCCATAGCTACTCCCCTTTGTGTTGTCCGACTTTTCTGAGCACTCTTGCCTCACAGAATGAAAGGCATCGCGAGGGCCAAAGCTCGGCGCATTTTAGAAACAACGAAACTCATTGATTTGCGGGGGGATGGCGAGTGGAAAGAATCTTTGGCAGATGATAGTGACAGCGTGGCGGTGGCAGCTATATGGTAGCGTGCCAGTTTTCTGCCAGATGAACGATCATTGGCTTGGAGTGGGAATCTTTGAAACAAGGATTGAACTGCGGAGAGGGTGCGTCGACTAGTCGACAGGGCGCGAAATTGCGAGCTTCTGCATTCTCAATCGGAGGGTGGACCGCTTCATCTCAAGACGCGCTGCTGCGCCGTTGGGACCTGCCACAACCCAATTGCAGTGTTTGAGCGCTTGGAGGATTTGTTGACGTTCCGTTTCCTCCAAAACATTGCGGAGTGCGCCGTTTGTTTTGAGATTGGTTGTAGCGCCCTTTTCCTTGGCAGGAACATCCTTCGGAAATTTCAGATCGGCAACATCAACGCTCAGCGTAGGGCCTGTCGATATAATTACAGCGCGCTCGATCACATTCTGGAGTTCTCGTATGTTTCCCGGCCAATGATATTGGCTCAGAGCATCCATTGTTCCGGATGGAATCGTGTCAATCACCTTGTTCATGCGCCTGGAGAACTGTTCCGCGAAATTCCGCACCAAGAGCGGAATATCTCCCTGGCGGTCCCGCAAGGGCGGAATGTGAATCGGGAAAACATTCAGACGAAAAAACAGATCGGATCGGAACTTCTGCTCACTCACCATCGCTTCCAAATCGCGGTTGGTCGCAGCAATCAGACGTGCATCGGTTCGGAGCGTACGCGAGCTTCCAAGCCGCTCGAACTCCCGCTCCTGCAGCACGCGAAGCAGTTTCGTCTGCAATTCGAGAGGAATCTCACCGATTTCGTCCAGAAAAATCGCGCCGCCGTTGGCCACTTCGAAGCGGCCAATGCGTTGCGCAATCGCTCCCGTGAATGCCCCTTTTTCGTGCCCAAACAGCTCGCTCTCCAGCAAGCCAGTCGGAATTGCCGCGCAATTGAGTTTGACGAAGGGCTTCGAGCGACGCGGGCCAAAGTCATGAATGGCCCGCGCAATGAGTTCCTTTCCCGTGCCCGTCTCTCCGTAGACCAGCACCGTGGAATCTGTGGGCGCTACTGTTTCGACTTGCTTTAGCACTTTGCGCAGAGAAGTGCTGTTTCCTATGATCTGGGCGAAATTCATTTCATTTGCTTTCCCTTCTTGCGTGCTTTGCGTTTCAGCGTGGGTCTCAACGGTCATTTCCTTTCGTCCTGTAAATCGCGGTTGACAAAAACAAAACATACGCGTATGTTTTGTTTTACACTACATGACAGGATTTGTCCAGAGGACCTGAAGCCATGCCAAGACAAGCCGCAAAGTCTCCCCGCAAACGCACATACAAACCGCAAGCTCGCACGCAAGAGACGCGGTCCAGGATTCTGGATGCAGCTCAGACTGTTTTTGCTGAGCAGGGCTTTGAGAAGACGCAGTTGGAGCAGGTGGCCGCGCGTGCTGGGTACAGCCGTGGTGCAATCTATGCACACTATTCAAGCAAGCAAGATGTGTTTATGGCTTTGATGGAGCAGCGCGTGTACTCGAAATTCGGCGCGTTTTTAGAGCTCATGGAACGTGAACTGGATTTTCGACGTCGTCGCGGAATGTTCAAACGGTGGGTTCTCGATCAGATAAGCGATCCTTCCTTGGGCACGCTGAACCTGGAATTCAAGTTGTACGCAATGCGGAACCCGCGATCTCGCGAGAAGGTGAAACGATTTTATGAATTGCTGGTGAAATCGTCTGGCAGGAGAATTGTCGATCTGCTCTTTGGGAAGGGCCTTGACACAGTGAAACGAGCGGCAGTAGAACGTCGCGTCGCTATTCTCGGAGCTGTGCTCAGCGCCGTAACTCTTGAAAGCCACTTTCGTCCTGAGCTTCTATCAGGCACTCAGGTCCAGGCAGTCACCGAAGACTTGTTCAACGCTTTGATTAACGCTTGATTGGGATGGTCCTCGACCAATCCCATTTGGGCCCTCTTATCGGAACCCGATAGGAGCACGTCACCTGCCACAGCGGTCTACTCGGAGGTGAGTGTTACGCCAGAACTTAACGGCGGCGGTGTTGCCGGGGCCTAAGTCTCTTTGAACGATTCCGAGACAGTTCGTCCCGTAATCGAACACCCTTTATGGTTCCACTCCCGCGAGCAATCGGACGTGTAACGGGCAATCTCCGAAATAATGCAAAACGCCGATGCGACGGGATTTGCCAGGGTGCAGTTCAGACGATACCCGCGTAAGACTCCGGCGCTGGCCCCTCCCTTCGCTGCGGCCTAAACGCGCCGCCTACGGCGTCTCAGGCCTCCGTTCCGGGAGCGGCCAGGGAGAGGCGCCAAATGCTTTAATTAGCTAAACGGCTGGTGAGCATCCAACGGCGGAAGCTATTCCACTTAACATATAGATTCATCCTGACAACCTTCTGAGAGGAAGAGCAAGCATCGTTCTGGTTGGATGCTGGGCGACGGGAAAACAATTGCTTGTTCTGCCACCGGTGTCGTGGGGCTGAAATTCCTCTTGACAACATCATATATCGCATTACATAGTATAGGGCATGGCCACTGGTTCCAGAGTCAATTCCTCCGATCCTTCCGCCATGGATAAATGGGAGGTCCAGCTCCGCAAAGGCTGTCTCGA
>DATEGO010000120.1:0-74310 GCA_035280065.1 Candidatus Acidiferrum sp. | reverse complement strand
GTGAAAGGAGAAATCTCCGGCAACGAAGATCTGCTGATCGATGGCTCAGTCGAAGGACTGGTCCAACTGGATGAGCGGAAACTCACCGTCGGAGCCACGGCGAAAGTCACGGCCGACATCATCGCCCGCGAGGTGGTGGTGTATGGCACGGTGAAGGGCAACCTTCGCGCCAAGGACCGAATTGAAATCAAGAAGGATGGTTCGGTGAATGGCGACCTGACCACCGCGCGCATCATGATCGAAGACGGCGCCTACTTCAAAGGCTCGATTGAGATCGACAAGAGCGCGGAAAAGGAATCCAGCAGTCACGCGTTCGCGAGGAGCTCTTCGGCTCCCGCGACAGCGGCGGCTACCAAAACGATCTAGTCTTTGTCCGCATTCAATCCCTTCTGGAGAGCGCCCCGACGCGGTTGGGGCGCTCTCTCGTTTTCCCACCGTTGATTCTGCCGCTCATTATTTATCAGCTTGAAGCGTCCCGTCCCTCCTAACTATCGTCTAACCGGCATGAATCACCAGCACCAATCCTGACGGCGAAAGTGTTTCGCTGAATTCGACAATTACAGCAAATTAGGTTTTCACCCGTTTTGGGCACTTCTTTTAACTCTTTTCTCTTTTTGTTCATCTCATTTTATGAGAGACAAAGAGAAGGAATCTGCGCCGCGGAAACGCCGGCCGCCTGTGCGCGCGAGTGCGAGGTTTGCAATGGAAACACGAAAGCTTGGAAACTCTGATTTGAAGATAACCCCGGTTGGCTTTGGCGCCTGGGCCGTTGGCGGCTCCGGCTGGGAGTTTGCATGGGGTTCGCAGGACGATCAAGACTCAATTGCGGCAATCCATAAGGCGCTGGAAGTGGGCGTCAACTGGATCGATACCGCAGCGGTTTACGGCCTGGGGCATTCCGAAAGTGTCGTCGCGCGAGCCCTCATGGATTGGCGCGGCCCGCGGCCTTATGTTTTCACCAAGTGTGCGATGCGCTGGAACGAGCAAGGAAAAATCAGAAAGGAATACAGCGCCGCGTCCATCCGACGCGAATGCGAAGACAGCCTGCGCCGGCTGCAGGTGAAGACCATCGATCTCTACCAGATTCACTGGCCGCCGGAAGACCATGGCCCCGGGCTCGAAGAAGCCTGGCAAACACTCGCTGCGCTCAAAAAGGAAGGCAAAGTCCGATGGATCGGCGTTTCGAATTTTAGTGTGGCGCAAATCGAGCGCGCTGAAAAAATCGCCCCCGTCACTTCACTCCAGCCGCCCTATTCTCTGATTCGCCGGAAGATAGAGGACGAAATTCTTCCTTATTGTGAGAAGCGCGGAATTGGTGTGATCTCGTACGCCCCCATGGCGTCCGGGCTACTCACAGGCGCGATGACGCGGGAACGCGCTGCGAAATTGCCGTCCGATGACTTTCGCAGCCGCGGCTCGGAATTCCGCGAGCCGCGGCTCTCCAAGAACCTCGAGCTTGTGGAACGACTTCGCCAGGTTGGAGCTCGCTACGGCCGCGGTCCCGGCGAAGTAGCCATCGCCTGGGTGTTGCAACATCCGGCAATCACCGGAGCGATCGTAGGCGCGCGCAACGCCACGCAAGCCGAAGGCATTATGCGCGCCGGAGAGCTAAAGCTCACGGCCGACGAGATCGCCGAGATCGAGGGCGCTGCCGTCGCCGCCGTTTCTCGTTAAGCGGACAGCCGCTACCGAGAGTTGAAGAGCTATCAGGCGCGCAGATAATCCGGCCGCCAATCCTTGATCGATTGCTTGATCGCTTTGCGGCTCGTCACTTTTTCATCCAGCACTTTTCTCATCAGGGCGGGCAATTCATCGTCGCTCGCAAAGCGCAAGGAAACAAATTGGTCGACCGTCAGCCCATCGGCGAGCCAACGCAATTCCTCGGATAACACGTTCTCGTAACGCAACCGCTCTTCCAGCCGGATTAAGCGGTTTTGGACAGCAAGCGCAAACAGCCGAGCGTAAAGAATGCCTACAAACAATGCCGCAGCCAGCAATATGGGGAAGAAATGGGACAGCCCAAATCCCGCCTTCATCCAAAAGTACACTCGCGTCAAGAAGTTGCCGATCAATACGGGCAACACAAAAAAGTGATACAAGGGAACAAACCTCACATGATTCCTTAGATTTTGTTTGCTCATGGTTTCCTCCTCCGGGCCACTACTTCGTCAGCTCATTCTTGAATACGGACCCGTTGTGCATCACGAATTTCACGTGCTCCAGTTCGCCGATGGATTTCAGCGGATCGCCGGACACCCCGATGACCTCCGCGTACGCAGCGGTAGCAACCACGCCAATTTCTCCCTTCATGTCCAGCATTTCGGCGGGCCGCGAAGTCGCGGATTGAATCGCATCCATTGGCGCCATGCCCATTTCCACCATCCGCTGGAACTCCTGGGCGATCGGTTCGGTCCACGGCATCCCGCCTATGTCCGTCCCGAACACGATCTTTAGGTGGGCCTTGAGAGCTCTTTTGAATGTATCTTCATGCACCGCGGCGCGCGCTCGATCGCGCTTTCCTGCTGGAGTATCCGCAGGAGCCCAATCTCCGTAATAGGGCGAAAGTGTTGGGCAATACCACGTGCCTTGCCGCTTCATCTGCTCGATTTGCGCATCGGTCATTTCCAGGCCGTGCTCGATCGAGTCGCATCCGCCGTCGAGCGCGCGCTGCAGGCCGATCCCGTTGTATGCATGACACGCGACTTTCTTAGTCCAGCCATGTGCTTCGTCCACGACGGCTTTCAATTCCTCCACCGTCAGCGTCGGCTGCGAGACAAGCCTCCCCTCTTTATCCACCCACGAGCGGTGTGTCATATACACCTTGATCCAATCCGCTCCGCGCTCCAACTGTTGCCGTGCCGCTTTACGCGCTTCCACCGGGCCGTCCACGAGCTGGGCTCCTTTGGGCATGTCCAGCTCCGGCGCGTAGCCTTCCAGGTTGTAGCCACCAGTGGTGGAGATGGCGCGCGTTGCACAAAAAAGCCGTGGCCCGGGAATCGTTCCTTCTTCAATCGCCTGCTTGATCTCGACGTCCCCATAGCCTGCGCCTTCGGTTTCGAGATCGCGGAGAGTGGTGAATCCCTGTTCCAGCGCCCGGCGCACCGCAAAAGTCGCGCGGGCCGCTCGCAGCGCGATTCCCGCTTTCAGAATATTCGCGTCGTAGCCGCCTTTCGCCGGATCCTCGCCCCACAGAAAAATATGCGTGTGCGAATCAATGAGCCCCGGCAACACCGTGGCGCTCGAAAGATCAATTACATTCGTTCCCGAGGGAATGGCTTCCCCCGGCCCCGTTACTCTCACAATCTTTTGGCCATGCACGAAAATCAGCTGATTCTTCCGCGGCGTTTCGCTCACTCCGTCGATGAGCGTTCCCGCTCGAATCACGGTCAAAGCGCCGGACGTTTGTGGAGTGGTCTGTGCCAGCACAAAATCCTTTGCGGTAAACGCGAATATTCCCGCGCACAAAATAAGAATCGCCACGCGAAAACTACCATTTCTCATCACACCCTCCTAACAACGCGCGTAGCTTGCCCCAATCTCCCTTTCCATGCAATACCCGCGCGCGATCCCACGAGATGGAGGTGCCTCAAAAAAAACAAAAAGGGAGCCACGGGGCTCCCTTCGCGCTAGGGTCGGTGTTTGTTATCGTGTCGTGGTTCGTCAGCCGGACAATTCAGCTCGCAACGTCGTTCAGATCGCTTTGCAATTGCGCGAAATCGAAGCCTTTCGCGAATCCCGGCTTCTGCGCTTCGGGCGGCAGGATGGCGTACGCTTCGTCCACACACTCGTCCCACCAGGCCCAGGTGCCTTGCTGTGTGTTTCCCCAGGTCAGCACCGTCACTCCGCTCGAGTCGTATGCTACTGCATAAACCGCATGCCCGTCGTTTGTTTTCGGGCCGGGTGTCCACGGTTTGTGATTGTCGAAATCCTGGAGGCAGTTTCGCTGGACTTGGAATCCCAAGTACAAGCCGCCGAAGATTTGAATGGCTTGCTGCACGTGCGTGTGGTCTTTAGGATCGATCTTCACATAAGCAAGAATCTCATCGGCAGACACGGGGTTCGATCGCCAATAATTCAGCACGTCCAATTCGTTCAGGCCGGTATCCGGCCCGCCTGTCAGGTGGTAATACAGCTTCAGGACTGCAGCTTGGGTCATGATTTTCTTTGTCTTCAGCAGGCCGCGGTACACGGTAATGGCATGCGCTAACGCCGCAATCGTGCAGTCCCCAATCGTGTCGTTCCCATCCATGGGGAAAAGCTTCGTTGGATCCTTGATTTTCAGGTTTTGATAGACCGTGTCCAACACGTTGTAGGAAGCCGGTGGCGCTGCGAGCCCGGCTTTTAGATAGTCTTTAAAGCGCAGGGTACGATAGTCCGTCTTCGGTGGATGTTTTCCAAATCGATAGTTCGCCATTCGCACATACTCCTGTTCTGGGAGCCAGCCCCTTTGGATGGTGCAGCGGAGAACCGTTTCGTTACACCAATTTGTAGCTGCAAGCGCCATGGCCGTTTCCATTCTGGGATAACGGCCGTCCATGAGAATTTGGGAAACGTCAAACGCGCTGAGAGGCAGACTGCACGAGAGCAGAGTTGAGGCAGAACTCCGGGCGGTGGAAAAAAGCGGGGAGCTCAGAGAGGCGAAACGCCAAACGTTCGGGAGAAGCGGCGCGGAGGGTGACATGGCCGAGTTTCCGGCTTGGCCGGGGAGCCTTTCCGTAAAAGTGGAGATGCGCGTCGGGGACGGCCAGAACTTCCGAAGGTTCAGGAAGGTCGCCAATCAGATTGAGCATCGCCGAGTGGCCCGCCGCGCTGGTTGACCCAAGCGGCAAGCCGAGGACGGCGCGCAGATGGTTTTCAAATTGACTGGTGAGGGCTCCTTCGATGGTCCAGTGGCCGGAATTGTGGACGCGGGGCGCCATCTCGTTGGCCAGCAGACGGCCTTCGTGCTCAAAAAATTCGATAGCCAGGACCCCGACGTACCTCAATGATTCGAGCACTCGGCCGGCAATATCCTCTGCTGTGCGCTGCACGGCTGGCTCCAGCCCTGGAGCCGGCGCAAGAGAGAGACGGAGGATGCTGCCGCGATGATGATTCTCGACCAGCGGGTAAAAAGCGGTTTCTCCGTTGCGCGAACGCACGGCGAGGACGGAGAGTTCGCGCCGGAAGGGCACGAAGCGCTCCAGGATGAGGTCTACCCTGGGGAGTTCGGCCTTGGCCTTTGAAACGTCTTCGGCCGTCCGAAGTGCCCATTGACCTTTGCCGTCATAGCCCATGCGGCAAGTCTTAAGCACCGCAGGAAGACCAAGCTGTTTAACCGCCGCCTCAAACTCCTCCGGCTTCGTGATGGGCACAAAATCGGTGGTACCGATGCCAAGACTACGAAAAAGCGTCTTTTCGGCGAGGCGGTCCTGTGCAGCTTCGAGAGCGGCCGGCGGAGGATACACGGGAACCCGCTCTGCAAGGAATTTCGCTGCTTTCACAGGCACATTCTCAAATTCGTACGTCACGAGTTCCAGTCCATTGGAGAATTTTTCTAGCGCAGAATGGTCTGTGTAATCCGCCGTGACGCGTTGGGCGATGCGGCCGACGGGCGCTTCCGGAGAAGGATCGAGAAACCGGAAATGCAAGCCGAGCGGATAGCCCGCCAGTGCCAGCATGTAGCCGAGTTGACCCCCGCCAAGAATACCGATGGTCACCTGCGTTTCCCTTTCTGCGAATCCTTAAAAGGTATGGCTACCGCCGAAACGGAAGGATCGGGCTGCGCCATTACGCGGTCCGTTTGTTCGGCGCGGAATTTTCGCAGCGCTTCGCGGATGGCGGCGTGTTTATTGCCGAGGATCGCTGCGGCGAGCAGCGCCGCGTTGACCGCCCCGGCCCTCCCGATGGCCAGCGTTCCGACGGGAATCCCTCCGGGCATTTGGGCGATAGAGAGCAGCGAATCCAGGCCCTTGAGAACTTTCGACTCGACGGGAACGCCAAGCACAGGGAGAACGGTTTTCGAAGCGGTCATGCCGGGAAGGTGCGCGGCCCCGCCCGCCCCCGCGATGATGACTTCCAGCCCGCGCTGCTCAGCGGACGAGGCGTATTCAAAAAGTAGGTCAGGGGTTCGGTGGGCCGAGACAACGCGTGTTTCATGAGGAACGCCAAGGCTCGTAAGCATATTCGAAGCATGCTCCATGGTCTCCCAGTCTGACGTGGAACCCATGATGATGCCGACGAGAGGATTGGCGTCCTTGCGGTCCAGTTGGTTATTCATGGAAGGCGATATTTTACGGCTTTTTTCAGCGCGCCGCGACCTGCTCGCGTTGTTTCCAGTAATGGCGAAGCTGGCCGACCAGGTAAAGCGAGCCGGTAATGAAAACCGCATCGTTAGGAGTGGCTTGGCCCAGTGCCTGATCGAGCGCTTGCTCAGCGGAGGAAATGACGGTGAAGCGGGAGGCGTGGTGAGAGGCAATTTCAGCGAGTCGCGCCGCAGAGATTGCACGGGAAGTGCGCGCCTCGGTGAAGATGACTTCCGCAACATGCGGGAATAGCTGGCCGGCCACTTCGTCCACTGCCTTGTCCCGAAGCGCTCCGTAGATCAAGCAGATTCTCCGGCCCGCGAAATTCTGTTCCAGGAATCGGGCAAGCTCTCGAGCCGCTCCAGGATTGTGGGCTCCATCAAGATAAACGTCCGGGCTGGATTGAAGCCTTTCCAGGCGTCCGGGCCAGACCGTTTTGGAAACGCCTTCCGTGATGTCCTCGGCTGAAATGCGGAAGCCCCGGGCTGTGAGATAGCGCGCAGCAGCCAGAGCGTTCAAAGCATTTTGCAATTGGAAGCTGCCGGGGAGGCTGGGCGCGAGGTCGAATGTCTCACCCGAAGAAAGCTCCGTAACGTGAGCGCGGAAGAAACCGCTTTGCGAAGACTCTTGCGTGATTTGAAGTTCACGCGCGCTTTCAATCACCGGGCAATGCAAGTGCTCGGCCCGAGCCAGAATGACTTCGCGAGCTTCAGGCCGCTGCTCGGCAAGAATCACCGGCACTCCCGGCTTGAGGATTCCTGCTTTTTCGTTGGCGATTTCTTTCAACGAGTGGCCGAGAAAATTTTCGTGGTCGAAGTCAACGCGCGTGATCACTGTAACGGCGGGCGAAAGAATGTTCGTGGCGTCGAGCCGTCCGCCGAGGCCCACTTCAAAGACGCCAAATTCCACGCGTTCCCGCGCAAAGCATTCGAACGCCATGGCGGTCACGCATTCGAAATAGGTGGGATGGGCACGCAGCTTGCGCGCCGCCAGAAGCTCCTCGATGAGCCCTTGCAAACGCGTGAAAATGGCCGCGAAGGATTCATCAGGGATTTCCTCGCCATTGACCCGAATGCGCTCATTGATTCTTTCGAGATGCGGCGAGGTATAGAGCCCCGTGCGAAAGCCCGCATGCCGCAAGGTAGATTCGAGAAACGCCGCCGTCGAGCCTTTGCCGTTGGTTCCGGCAATGTGTGCGCTGGGGTAAGCGCGGTCCGGACGGCCAAGCCGCTCCGCAAGAACGGTGATATTTTCCAGGTCAAACTTCGCCGCCGCAGCCTGTGTAGGCGCCGCCAGCTCCCTGCCCAAAGTCAACAAATACCGAACCGCCGCGTCGTAATTCATCTCAAGCCATGAGCAGTTCGAGCGCGTTGGCAAGGTAGGCTTTCAGTTCTTTGCGGTGGACGACGGCATCAAGAAATCCGTGCTCGAGCAGAAATTCCGAGCGCTGAAAGCCTTCCGGTAGTTTTTGGCGGATGGTCTGTTCAATCACGCGCGGCCCAGCAAACCCGATGAGAGCGCCGGGTTCTGCGATGTTGAGGTCCCCCAACATTGCAAAACTGGCGGTGACACCGCCGGTGGTGGGGTCGGTCAAAACGGAAATGTACGGCAGTTTCTCATCATCGAGCTTCGCGAGCGCAGCGGAAACTTTCGCCAGTTGCATCAGGCTGACCGTGCCTTCCATCATGCGCGCGCCGCCCGAGCACGAAACCGCAATAAACGGCTGGCGCGTTTCAATGGACAACTCGATCCCGCGCGTGACTTTTTCGCCCACCACCGCGCCCATCGAGCCGCCGATAAATCCAAATTCCATCGCGCACATCACCACCGGCCTTCCATTCAGTTGGCCTTCGGCCGTGATGATGGCGTCGTTCATACCCAGTTTTTTCCGCGCCTCCTTCAAGCGCTGGGAGTACGGTTTGGTATCCACGAACTTCAGCGGGTCGGTGGAGGTCATCCCGGCGTCGTGTTCGGTCCAGCGTCCGTCGAGAAGCATCTCCAGCCGCGACCGCGCACCCATCTTGAAGTGGAACTGGCACTTGGGGCAGACGTACAAATTCGCGTCAAGGTCCTTGCGGAAGACAATGGTGCGGCACGACTCGCACTTCATCCACAACCCTTCGGTGCGCACGCGGCGCTCTTCGGGTGGCGTAGTCTGCTCGATCGATTTTTTCTCGCGTTTGAACCAGGCCATTTTGGACGCTAGGGTTCGAGGTTAGGGGTTAGAAAAAGCCCTCGCAACCTGGGCCGAATTTGCCTTTTCCGAGGTTCGATATTCGAGGTGTAGCTGTTAGAAAAAGCGCGCTCGCGCGTCCTGTTCGAACTTCTAACCTTTAACTTCGAACCTCTAATCTCTAGTAATCAATCCCTCGCTGAGCCAGTATACCCTTGGTGTACGGGTGTTTCACCTCGCGCATCTCCGTGACCAGATCGGCAACTTCCACCAGCTTCGGATGCGCGTTCCGGCCCGTGCAAATCACGTGAACGCGCTCGGGCCGGTTCTTGAGCGCTTCCACAACCTCGTCCGGATCCAGCATTTTGTAGCTGATGGTGTAGTTGATCTCGTCGAGAACTACCAGGTCGTACTTGCCGCTGTAAATGGCTTCGCGTCCCGCCTCCCAGCACTCGTGCGCCAGCTTGATATCTTCAGGATCGGTCTCTGCGCCGCCGATTTTCACGAAGCCACGCCCCATGGGGCGAATCTCAAACTTGTCGTCGCCCACCATTTTGGCGGCATCCAGTTCACCATAATGCCAGGACCCTTTGATGAACTGCACCATTATCACGCGCAAGCCCTGGCCCACTGCGCGAAACGCCGTGCCGAGCGCGCAGGTCGTCTTCCCCTTGCCTGGCCCGGTGTAAACGATCAACAATCCCTTTTCTTCCGGCATAGTTTCCCGAACCGAGTCGAGCAAAGAAGTCTGCTCAGCCTGGCGCAAAACGTCAAGCCAGTTGGAGGCGTTTAATAAGTTCGGCGGCGATGGCGGAGATCCGGCGCAGCATCGGTTCCGGGAGCGAAAGCCGTGGCCGCGCCACGGGATCGAACAATACAATCCACAGACCCGGACGATAGACTTCATCCTCGCTGGGGCAGATGGCGCCCGTGAGTTGCGTGATCTCGAGAGGATGGGGTCGGACCTCCAAGTCAATGTCGAGAACTTTCTCACCTTTGTGATGTTCATTGGGAGGAGCGGCAATCAACTCGGTCAAGATCCCACGCGCATCGTCCACTAAGTCGCGGAAACCCTGGGTTACCAGAATTCCGTCCACGTCGCGTGGCGTGGGCTGCTCGAGCTCCTCCAGGTCGTAATCCGGCAGCGGTTTTTCGAGCGGGATCTCGATTGACACCGAGGGCTGGTTCTCATCTGGAATAATGCGCATGGGCATGGCAGCTAACGTTGTACACCACGCGGGCTATTTCGGGTAGGGGCTGCCGGAGAGAATGGCGAAGGCGCGATAAAGTTGCTCGGCCAGCACCGCGCGCGCCAGTTCGTGCGAAAGCGTCATGGCGCTGAGCGAAAGCTTTTGCGTAACGCGCCCGCGCAGCGATTCCGGGAAGCCTTCAGCATTTCCGCAAATGAAAATGACCTGGCGCGTACCGCGATCGCGCAGCTCGCCAAGCCACTTGGCCAGAGCATTCGAATCGATGGTCCTGCCGCCCGCGTCGAGCAGGATCGGCGTTGCGGCGCGGTCGGCGTCGAGCTTTTTAAGCGCCGCCTCCGCGTCGCGAACTTCCAGAATCTCAATCGGGCACGACCGCCGGATGCGATTCACGTAATCCTCAATAATCGCGCACATTTCCGGCCGCCGCGTCTTGCCGATCATGAGCAGTTGCAGGCGCATGTAGAGCCTTCAGTCGTCAGCTTTCAGTCTTTAAGTAGGGAAGGGGAAATTTCGCTCTTTATTTTCCAATTCTGATTTCATTTCAATCCGTATTTCTTCCGTTTTTCCAAAAGCGTTTTGCGGCTGATGCCCAGAATCTCTGCCGAGCGGCTGATCTGGTAATGCGTGGCTTCGAGCGTTGCCGCGATGACTTCGCGCTCCACGTCTTCTAGGGAACGCAACCCAGCAACCGGACTGGCCGCGCCTGGCGCCGCCACGCGAACCGCCTCAGGAAAATTCTCCGGCTCCAGGATGTCGTTGTCGCCGCCCGCCGCACCGCGTCCTACGCCAGAAAAAACGACTGCACGTTCGAGAGCGTTCTTCAATTCGCGCACGTTTCCCGGCCACGAGTAGGCGGCAAGCATGCCTCTCGAAGACTCGCTCAATTGCGCGTGCGGACGTCCGTGAGCGAAGCGAAGCCCCGCCACCAAATGGTCGGCGAGCAGCAAAATATCAGCGCGCCGTTCGCGCAACGGCGGAACCGTCAGCGTGAGCACATTAAACCGGAAATACAAATCTTCGCGAAAACTCCCAGCCTTGACCGCCGCAGGGAGGTCCACGTTCGTCAGCGCAATAATCCGCGCTTCAATCTTCAGCGTTTCCGTTCCGCCCAGCCGTTCGAACGCCCGCTCTTGCAGCACACGCAGCAGCTTGCTTTGCGCGTTCGGCGAAAGCGCCGCGACTTCATCCAAAACAATTGTCCCGTTCCCGCCCAATTCGAGGCGCCCGAGCTTGCGCTCCACCGCCCCGGTGAACGCGCCGCGCTCATGTCCAAACAGTTCGCTTTCTACCAACTGTGGCGGCAGGCTCGCGCAATCAATTTTCAGGTAAGGGGCGTCGCGCCGCGGACCCAGCTCATGAATCAGCCGCGCCAGATGGTCCTTTCCGGTACCGCTCTCCCCGGTGATCAGAAGCGTGGTGGGCGCCGCAGCCACTTTCTTGGCAAGTTCCAGCAGGCGCAGCGACGCCGGGTCTTCCGCAATCCATGCCAATCGCTCGGTGATCATGTCCCGGAACGGCGGCCCTGCTCTCGGCCGGACAGGCGTTCTTCAGTATAAGCATCGCGCTGAAAGGTCGACCCGCCAGCGTCCTCCGCGGCAGCGAATCCCTCCACCGCATCGGGAATTTCAAGTTTCGGCGACGCGCGCCACAGCCGCTCGAGATCGTAATACCGCCGCGCTTCCTCGCTGAAGACGTGCACAATGAATCCGCCGAAATCCAGCAGCGCCCAATCCGCTGACCGGTAGCCCTCTCGGTGACGCACTGGCCGCCCCATTTGTTTGTGGAGCTGCTCTTCGATTTCCGTGCAAATCGCCTGCACCTGGGGTGTACTGAAGCCCGTGCAAATCACAAAGTAGTCGGTGAACGCACTCGCGCCGCTCAGATCCAGCACCGTGATGCCTGCGGCTTTCTTTTCTTGCGCCGCCTGAACGGCCACGCGCACGCCTTGTGGCAAGGATTCGTAGGTGAAGCTCAACGGTATAGGCCCTGTTTCAAAATGTATTCCTCGACGCGCGAGGAAACAAGCCCGTGAATCGACTGGCCCTTCTGCGCGCGCCGCCGGATGTCCGTCGCCGAAACATCGTTCGAAACGTTTTCCAGCAGGTATACCGTCGAGCAATGGAGATGCGCCACCACCTGCGACGGATGCGCTTCTGTTTCTTTCTTGCTTCCGGGCCGCGCCGTCAGCTCTGGAGGAATCACCAGACGCAGCGCCTCCGCGCGGATTCCCGGCCGGTTGGCGATGATGAAATCGCAAAGCCCCAGCAGCGTTTCGTACTCCTTCCACATCGGAATATCAAGAAACGCGTCCGCTCCAATGATGAAATAGAGGCGGTCGCCCGGGTCATGGTAGGTGTGCCGGAAATAACGCACCGTGTCCACGGAATAATGAAGCTGCGTTCCGCTGAAATCCTCTCCTGCTTCCGCCAGCGACGGCACAAAGTGCGGATGCTCCGTGCACGCCAGCGCTACCATGGCAAAACGGTGCGGAAACGGTGCAAGGTGCTGCTTGAGTTTGTGCGGAGGCCGGCTTGCAGGAATAAAGTGGATTTCATCAAAATTGAAGCGCCGGTCAGCAGCGCGCGCAACGCTGAGGTGTCCGCTGTGGATGGGGTCGAAGGAGCCGCCGAACAAGGCGATGCGGCCAGGATGATGTTTCGCGGCGGTGCGGTGCGCCTGCGCTGTCGTCAATGCGCCTCCCAAGAAATCTCTATTCCCGATTTTCTCATGAATTACGGTCTTCGGTAGCGTGTTGCGTGGAATGGTCAACTTCAACCGCAGCGGGCACGCTCTCGTCGCCTGAAGCATGCTCAAGGCTGGCCCTCGGAGTCTTGTCCAGTGCATCCGCAATCGCACGGACCAGCTCCTTTACTCCTTCGCCGACTGCGGCGGAAATGGAATGAAATTCCAGACCATGCTTCTTGCAGTAATCGCGCAGCGCTTCCAGGCGCGCGGGGTCGGTCGTCGCATCGAGCTTCGTCGCCACTACAATCATCGGCTTGTGCGTCAGTGATTCGCTGAAAGCTGCCAGCTCACCGTTAATAACCTCAAACGCATGCACGGGATCATCGGCATTCGCGTCGCTCGTATCAATCAAATGCACCAGGAGCCGCGTGCGCTCCACATGCCGCAAAAAGCGAATCCCCAGGCCCGCGCCCTGATGCGCGCCTTCAATCAAGCCGGGCAAATCTGCCACCACAAAAGTGCGGCCAATATCCCGCCCTTCTTTGCCAGTTCCGCCGTCGGCGTTCACCACTCCAAGATTCGGCTCGAGCGTCGTAAACGGATAATTCGCAATCTTGGGCCGCGCCGCGGAAATCACCGAAATCAGCGTCGACTTGCCCGCATTGGGGAATCCCACGAGGCCGACATCCGCTAACAACTTCAACTCCAGCCGAAGATGCCGTTCTTCGCCAGGAAAGCCGTCTTCATGCTCGCGCGGAGCCTGATGCCACGGCTTCGCGAAATGTTGATTCCCGCGCCCGCCGCGCCCGCCATGCGCTACGAGCACGCGCTGTCCCGGCGCCGCCAAATCCGCGATCGTCTCTCCCGTCTGATCTTCGAGTGCTAGGGTCCCCACCGGCACTTGCAGAATCAAATCTTCGCCGGAGTGTCCCGTGCAGTTCGAGCCTTCGCCGTGCCGCCCGCGGTCCGCCTTGAACTCGCGATTGTAGCGGTAGCGCAGCAGCGTATTGTCATTCGGGTTCGCTTCGAGGTACACGCTTCCGCCGTTCCCTCCGTCGCCGCCCGACGGCCCGCCGCGCGGAACGTATTTCTCACGGCGAAACGCCACGCACCCGTTCCCGCCGTTCCCCGCTTTCACGTAGATTTTTGCTTCGTCAACAAACACTGGTACAAAACTCCCAACTCATTGCGCCCTAGGCGCTCCCTCTCAAAAACGATAACATAAGCCAACTCGCGAAACGCGGTTTCCCCGAACGGAGGCACTACCCAGATGCTTCGCGTACTGAAGCGCATCCTCTTGCTGCTCCTCGTCCTCATCGCCATCGGAGCGGCTGCGTTTTACGTGCTCTACCTCCACCGCACGCCGCTTCCACCCGCTCCGGCCCATGCGCGCGTCGCTCCGACAATTGTCAATCTGCCCGGGCTCTCCGCCTGCTGGATCGAAACCGGAAAAAATTTCAGCCGTTTTCCCGTCGGCTTGACCGCCGGCAGCATCCTCGTGCGGCATCCTGCGGGCGACCTGCTTATCGACACCGGCAACTCCAGTCATTTCGCCCAGGACGTCAGCATCTACCCGTTCTGGCTGCGTCTCAAACTCAAATCCCTTGCGGGCCAGTTGAATCCGGAAGTTCCCCTTCCCGAAATGCTTCGCCGCGTTGGCGAAGATCCCGCCAAACTGCGCTGGGCCATTCTCTCGCACGTTCATCTCGACCACGCCGGTGGCTTGATGGATCTGCCGCGCCTTCCGGTTCTAATGACGCGCGAAGAAATCCTCTTCGCCAACGACTCCGCGGCGCAAGCCAAAGGCTACGTCCTCGCCGCCTACACCAAAGCGCTGCCCAATCCAAACGCACCAACATTGCAGTTCGATTTAACACCTTTCGAAACGTTCGACGAAAGCGCCGACCTCTATCACGACGGCTCCGTCGTGGTCGTTCCTCTCGGCGGCCATACTCCGGGAAGCGTCGGGGTTTTTGTGAATCTGTCGCCAACTCGGCGCTTCTTTTACGTGGGCGACAGCGTGGACGATGAGCGCGGTTTCGAAGACCGCGTCGCCAAGGCCTTGCTCATACGCGACACCGACAATGATCCCGCCCTGGCCAATCAGATGGTCAGCAAACTCAACCAGCTCCACCAAACCGTTCCCGGCCTCGCCATCATCCCGGCCCACGGCCGCAGCGCCTACAAAAAATTTTTCCCCGCCGGCCCTCTGAGCTGTGTCTCCAGCCAATAGCAAGATGTCGGGCGCAAACAAAAACACGGTCCAGTTTTTCCGGACCGCGGCGACAAATCCTCTGTTCTTCTCAACAAACCGTGTTTAGCGGCGAACGGTAAACCGCGAACGGTCAACCTTGACCACTTCTCACTAGCCCCTAGTCCCCAGTCCCTCATCCCGCTTCAATTGGCTGCCTTGGCCTGCTCCGCCGGCTGAATGCTAATGAACCGTCCCTGCCGTCCGCGGTCCTGAAACTTCACGATGCCCGTGACCATCGCGTAAAGCGTGTCGTCGCTTCCGCGCCCGACGTTTTCGCCCGGCTGATGCTTGGTCCCGCGCTGCCGCACCAAGATGGTGCCCGCATTCACAAGCTGCCCGCCGAAGCGTTTCACCCCCAGCCTTTGTCCGTGGGAATCGCGGCCGTTCGTTGACGAGCCGCCGCCTTTCTTATGTGCCATAACCTAACCCTCTTCTCAGATTTCTTGAGTTCTGCGTAGGGGCACGATACATCGTGCCCATTCTTCTCGCTGCAATACTAAATCTTAATATCGCTCACCTGCACTGCCGTGTAATTCTGCCGGTGCCCGCGCTGAATCTTGTACTGATTCGTTCTTTTGTACTTCAGCACCGTCAATTTCTTCGCCCGTCCCTGCTCGACGATCTTCCCGGTCACGGTCGCGTTCCCCGCCTCTGCGCCCACAAACACTTTCTTGTCCCCGTGGACCGCCAGGACGTTGCCAAAACTGACCTTCTCGCCCACTTTGCCTTCTACCCGCTCGATGCGAATCGTGTCGCCGGGCGCGACACGATACTGCTTCCCCCCGGTCTGTATCACGGCGTACATCTCTCCTCCAATTTCCCTCTAGCTGGCCTTTCCGTCCTACCCAAGCAGCCCGCAGGCGCACTTTTAGCGCTTCCTCGGGCTCAACGGAAACTCCCATTATACGTGCCGCCTCCAATCATCGTCAACGCACCTTTTAGGCCAAGATTTCGCCACACGTAGTCCGGAAAAAGGTGGGGAGAGCGATAGGGTCACCCGTCCATCCCCTTAGCTCTAAGTCTCGGTTTTTGATCCTTGGATTTCTCTCGTCCCAGGCGAATCACCAGGCAGGAGGGACCTCGAGCATCCACGCGTTGGAGCCGCCCGTGGCTTCCCAGATGGCGAGGTGCTTGCCGTCCTGCGAGGGAATGGCCCAGCCGACGTACGGCTTGCTCTCCTGAAGAACCGGTCGCGCCCGGCCCTGAAGGTCGATGTTAATCAACGCGGTCGTTTCTCCATGGCGCACGGCGCTGGCCCAGAAGCTTTTTCCGTCCGCGGCCCAGTCAATCGTGGCAAGCCGGCCCCAGTCTTTCACTTTGATAACGCGCTCCGTGCCGCCGCGCGTCGGGGCCAGCCGGATTTCCGCTTCCGTCGAAGCGCGCATCTTCTTGGCCAACGCCAGGGTGCGCCCATCCGGCGAGAGGGTCCAGTTGAAGTATTGCCATTCGGGTTCGCTGGTGCGGAACAACTCCTTCTTCGCGCCGGTCTTGGCGTCAAATTCCTCGAAGACCAGCGCACCTTTGGTGTACCTGCTGTACAGGCACTCGTGCGAAGGCCACCGCGCGCACTGGAAATTGTTGATGCCGGAATCTTCCAGCACCAGTTGCGAAACGCCGCCGTCGAGCGGAACGCGCATCAGTCGGAGGTTGCGCGATTGAAATTCGCCCTCCGGCTGCGTGTTCGCGGCGCTGTGGCCAGCCCCGTTCGAGTTCTGGCTCGAAGCAGCGCCGTTTCCCGCGTCCGCGGTTTTTCGCTCCGCTTCTGCCAAATACAAAATTTCGGTGCGTTCAGGATTAAGCCGCAGAATGATTGGCGATCCCTGTACGCCGGCGATGAGTTCGGGGGTCGCGGCGCCAATTTGCTGGCGAAAAATGTGAAAGGTACCTTCGCGGTCAGACACATACAAAACGGACTTGCCATCGGGCGTCCACTCATACGGACGGCTCTGCCGCTCGTCCAGAGTGAGGCGCTGCAGCCTGCCAATTTCGCGCGTCCGCGCACCCACGTCGGCGACAAAAACCGCCGGAGCGATGTTGGAGCGAATAAACACGGCGTGCAATCCGTCCGCGGACATATTGATGACCGGTTTCCAGTCCGGTCCGCTGGTGAGGCGCACGGGCGCGCCCCAGCGCCATCCGGGCCGCGTGTCCACTTTCAGCGACCACACGTTGGACTCGCCCTGGCCGGGAGGTTCTTCGGCGCGGGAGAAAAGAAGGCGGTTGTCGCGCGTCCAGACCAGGCCGTACTGCAGGCGGTAGTCATTGAGGATTAAATCCGTTTTGCCGCTGGCCAGTTCGTACATTTCGATTTGTACGTCTTCGGCGCTGTAGCCCGGCCAATAGACGTCCTTCAGATAAGCGAACCGCTGGCTGTCCGGCGACCAGGCGGGCGGACCAATGACAAATCCGGGAACATTGACGGCCAGGCGCGGCTCGCCACCGTCCGTGCTCGTGAGCCAAATCTCGGGGTGATCGAACTTGTCGCCGCGCAAAAAAGCGATCTGCTTGCCGTCGGGCGAAACGCTTCCAGCCTCCGCCTCGGTGACCAGTTTTCGTGGAGTCCCTCCAAGCAACGGAACATTCCACAAGCCGGAGCGTTCCTCGCTGCCCGCCACGGCTTCTGCAAGCAAATGACTGCCGTCGGGATACCAACTCAGATGATGCACGCGGAATCCCTCCGAAAGAGGCAAGGGGTGGGATTCATCCGTGGCAATCTCGCGCAGGAACGCCCCACGGGGGTCGATATAGGCGAGATAGCGCCCATCCGGAGAAATCGCACCGAAGTAAACCGGCGCGTCGGGCGAATTGGCCGTTAACCGAATCTCTTTCGGCAAGACGGGTTGCAGTGCCCGAGAGGCGCGCATTCCCAGGTGCAGGCCGATGCCGAGCGCAAACAGAACAACAGCGAACGCCGCAGCCACCAGCCGCCACCGCGATTTAGTTGCGTCTGAGACGCCAGCGTTTCGAGGCGGGGAGGTTTGAACGGCGGGAGCCTCCTCGGATGGGAATTCCACGGGGGCGAGGAACCGATATCCGCGGCGCGCGAGCGTCTCCACGAAGCGGGGATTGTCGGCCGAATCGCCCAGGGCATCGCGGAGCCGCTTGACCGCGGCGTTCAAGCCGTGATCGAAATCCACAAAGGTGTCGGCAGGCCACAGCCGCGCATGAAGATCTTCCCGGGTAACGACTTCCCCGGGGCGCTCGAGAAGCATCGCCAGCACCTGAAAAGGCTGTTCTTGGAGGCGGACCCTGACGCCGTTGCGGCGGAGCTGCCCGGCGCGAAAGTCTACATCAAAGATTCCAAAGCGGATAACTCGGTTTGCGGCATCTCCTGGCATTTTGGCCATCCCAGGCCGGGCTCCTTAAGTAACAAACGGTCAAATCCGGGACAAAGTTTCCTTTGGCCATCCTATCGAACCCGCGACAAATAGAGGCCGATTCCAGGAAAAGGTTCCAGTGAGAAAGGACCAAAAGGGGCCAAGTGTAAAGCAAGATTGTGCGTGATTATTCATCCTAACTCTTTGACGCAAGGGAGCTTATCTGGTCATCCCAAAATGAGAGGCTCGCCTCCTCCGCGGCATTGAGGTACCTGACGAACGGGACCATTTTGGCGCCACCGCGAGGTGCGCGCCATGATGGTGAAGACGTATCGGAAGGGGCTTCGGTTTGTACTGGTTCTTGCGTTCTTGCCGCTAACGGCCACGAATCTTTGGAGCAAGGCTCCTGGGAGCCGGGGAGGGGAAGCCCAGGAAAGTGCACGCGTGACGATTTCCGTCTACAACGATGTGGAAGTACCAATGGATGTGCTGAGCCGCGCTGAAGAGCGAGCCGGACAAGTCTTTCGGCACGCAGGGATTGAGGTGACTTGGCTGAATTGCAGAGTGCCTGCCGTGAATGAGGAGGCGTCGCGAGTGTGCAGGGAAGCGGTCTTTCCGGAGCATCTGCATTTGCGGATCGTGCGCAAGTCGCTCGGATTGAAAGGAGAGACGATGGGGATTTCCTTTCAAGCAGAGGATGGAATCGGCTGCTACGCAGACCTGTTCTACGAGCCGATGGAACAATTTCACAAAAGCGATCCGACTGACATTGCGAGTCTGCTGGGGTACGTGGCGGCGCACGAAATCGGACATCTTCTCCTCGGGAGCAATTCGCACTCTGCAGCAGGCATCATGCTTGCACACTGGACCGCCGAAGAGCTTGCAAGGGCAAAAGTAGGAGCGCTGGTTTTCTCGGAGCAAGAGTCGCAACGAATGAAATCAAGATTAGCAATCGCGTTGCAAGCTCGGCAAGTGCTGTGAGGCCCGGATTCGACGAGCAAGGGAAGCTCATGATGCAGGCTGAAGCCGGGCATGCAGTAGGATTCATCGCGTCGGTGGGTAAACCGCACTCCAAAAAGGATGGCAGCGATGCGAAACGGTGGACCCAGTTTGAAGCTTACCAGGCGCCAGTTTCTACGCGGTGCTCAAGAGGGCGGAGCGGAAGGCGGCGGGAGTCATGCCGGTGATTTTGCGGAAGGCGCGCGTGAAATGGCTTTGATCGGCGAAGCCCATCGAGAAGCTGAGTTCGGAGAGCGAAACGTGAGGCGCGAGCATACCCTCGCAAGCAGCGCGGACACGTAGGCGATGGACATGTTCGCCGATGCCTTCACCAACGCAGCGGCGAAAAACGCGGGAAAGATGGACGGGGTGCACGCCGGCTTCGCGGGCGAGTTCGTCGAGCGTGAGTCTGCGGCAGTGCTCGGATTGCAACTTGTCGAGGACGCGCGGGAGCCAGCTTGGGGCGTGGCGGCTTTCGCGCTGAAATGAGCGCGCGGCAATGGAGAGAATTTCGCCAAGCAGGCTCTCGACGGCGAGGTCATCGCGCGCGGGCGAAGCTTCGACCTCGCGGAAGAGCCTCATGGCGAGCCAAAGGAGCTGGCCGCCGCCGACGTCGTCCCGAGGCATGTCCAAGGCGGCGGAGCAGTCGGCGAGGCGCTTTTGCCAGGAAGGGCGAAGCTCGATTTCGTAAAGCCGGACGCCGCGAGGGCCGATTTCGTCCTGACGAGGAACGCCTGCGGGACGAAACATCAACGAGAATGGGGCATATTGGCCTTCGCTGCGGCCGCAGCGCTCGCGGTAATGGCCGTTGAGCACCAAGGCGAAAAAGGCAAGCTCATGCGAGTGCTTGGGAAGCTTGCGAGGAGACGAGTGGCGCACGTCCGTAAAAATCGCGCCGCATTGTTCGCGCGCGCCGTGGATGGCCCCGAAGAAGTTGCCGGCGCCCATGTGCTGCGCTGGAGACGAGGGTGCGCCGGAAACATTTGGGTTGGCTGCAACGTTAGGCATACAGGGACCTCCGTCGGGAGGTTGCATTTATTCTAGACGGCGCAGAAGGCCGTTCGTTACCGTAGTGCGGAGGTAGAGTTCTGCGCAGGATGTGCAGAACAAGTTCGGGAGGGGTGGCGATGAAACGTTTATGGATTTTGTTCGGTCTTGGTGTGTCCGCAGTGGCGCTGGCGGCGCTTGCACCGCGAGCGAGTTCCAACAACGACAGCAGCGCGAACACACCTGTTTATACAGCGGACGGGAACCTGAAGTTCCCTACGCAGTATCGCGAATGGGTGTATCTCACGTCAGGCGTAGACATGAGCTACAGCCCGAATATGTCCATGGATCATTCAATGTTTGACAATGTGTTCGTGAATCCGGAGTCGTATAAAGCGTTTCTACAAACAGGCACGTGGCCGGACAAGACGATGCTGGTGCTGGAAGCGCGCATGGCGGGGACCAAAGGCTCCATCAATAAGAATGGCCATTTTCAGACGGGAAATATCATGGGGCGCGAAGTGCACGTGAAAGACACGTCACGTTTTTCGAGCACGGCAAATTGGGCTTTTTTCAATGGCGAAGACGGAGTAACGGGGAAGCTGCTGCCGAAGGAAATGGATTGCTACTCCTGCCACGAACAGCACGCCGCCGTGGACACGACCTTCGTGCAGTTTTATCCGACGCTGCTGGAAATTGCGAAGAGAAAGAATACCCTGAGCGCGGCGTATCTGAAGGAAGAAGCGGGGAAGTAACGAGAAAATAGTAACGAGAAAATAGAAACAGGAAATGAGGAACGGTGCTGCTCTAATTCTGATTTGGAGCACTACCGTTAGGAACAGATGGCGTGACGAGAGAACGCAAACCTTCTAAAATAGGAAAGCAACCACGAGTGGGCGTGTAGCTCAGCTGGGAGAGCATCGCGTTTGCAACGCGAGGGTCAGGGGTTCGAATCCCCTCACGTCCACCAATTTTCTCATGTACACGTGACGGGTCAGAGGACGCGACAGTTCCGGTTTCGAGCGCACAGCGACGCGAGAACTGGAGCACATTCGAGCTATACTCCTCCCTATGCGTATAGCTACCTTCCTGGTTATACTGCTGTATGCCTTGACCGCGGCAGGCCAGGAACCTGATCCTCAACAGGTTTTTCAAGAGGCCGCCCAGGCGCAGCAGCGCGGCGACTATGAACTTGCCGCGCGCAGATTCCAGGAAGTGATTCGGCTGGATCCGAATGTCGTCGCTGCCCACGCAAACCTTGGCGTCGTCCTCGTCTCCCTCGGCCGGTATGACGAGGCGATCACGCAATATAACGTGGCTCTAGCCCAGGCGCCGGGAAGCCCCGAACTCCGTCTGAATCTCGGCCTTGCCTATTACAAGAAGGGCGACTTTGCGGCCGCCGCGGCGCAGTTTGCAGCACTGCACCAAGTCAATCCGGTAGACGCCCGCATTGCAGCGCTTCTTTCCAATTCCCTGGTGCCACTGGGTTTTGCTGGTCAGGCGGCTGCGCTCCTCGAGCCATTGGAAAAAGATAATGCCGATAATCTTGATCTCGAGTGGGCCCTTGGAAATGCACTAATTCAGACGGGGCGGACTTTGGATGGATTGCAGAGAGTCCAGAAGGTTGCGGATAAGGGAAACATCGCCGAGGCATACCAACTCGCTGCGAATCTCAGCATAGGTCTGACGTATTTCGATGAAGCTCGCCGCGATGCCGAAGCGGTGCTTCGCCTTAACCCTAATGCCGCGAAGGCGCACGTCGTCCTAGGGATGGCCGCCGACTACTCGGGAAACGAGGCTGACGCGGTGGATGAATACGAAAAGGCGTTGCAGATTGACCCGCAGGATGCTCAGGCGCGTCTCCGACTGGCCAACGATTTCATTACGCAGAGAAAGCTGGACGCGGCCCGCCAACAACTTAATCGTGTGCTCGACGTCGACCCCCATTCCTTGGTCGGGCGATACGAACTAGCGCGCCTTGAGCGCGCGGAGGGAAACATTGCAGCGGCGGTAACGGGTTTTGAAAGCGTGGAGCGGCAAAACCCGGATTGGCTACAGCCGCATGTAGAGCTGGCGGCGCTCTATTATCTGATGAAGCGGCCGGCAGACGGCGAGCGGGAAAGAGGCACGGTGGACGCTCTCCGCGCCAAAGAGCAAGCGCGCCGCGGGCAAAATCGAATTATCAGCCCGCAGGTTCCTCCACAATGAGAATGCGATCCCCCTTCACGTTGCGCAAAGTTTGTACCGTTCCCGAGGGCCAGCGAATTTCGATGAGATCGGCGGTGCTTTCCTCAGCCAGGCCGAAATGCACTGGACCATGGCTTGAGGATGCGTAGCCCACGCTAGTGATCATGTGGTTGTACTGCGTGCCCGCTTTGGTGACGGCCCTTACCACTGCACCGATTCCGTCGCGATTGCTCTTAGTCCCTTTTAAGGCGATGTCCAACCAGTGTCCTGCCGCTTCCGTGCGGTTCATCCAAATCTCCGCAGGTTCGAGCAACGCGGTAGCGACGACGTCCATTCTTCCATCACCATCGAAGTCGCCGAACGCGCAGCCGCGGTGCCGTGCCGGTGCGGCGGCCGTCAAACCTGCTTCTGTGCCTAACGCTCGCCAACGTCCGCTTGGCCCGGGGTTGCGAAAGACCGCGTTGTGTTGTTCGATCTCCGTTCCCGGTTTTTGTAAGACCTCAGCATGCCCACAGGTGACGAACAGGTCCTTCCAACCGTCGTTGTCGAAGTCATAGAGCCCAGGGCCATAGCCGCCCATACGCATACTTGCTTCTCTCATCCCGCAAGGGCCAGTGATTTCTTCGAAACTCTTCCCTTGGTTGTTCCGCCACATTGGAAATGTTTGATAGTTGAGGGCCACCGTAACGAGGTCTGGATATCCGTCGTTGTTGATGTCTCGGAAGTCCACGCCCATTCCTGAAATGAACTGGCCATCCTCCACGAGCGCCACTCCCTTTTCGAGGGCAACTTCTTCGAAGCTGTGCCCTGTATTGTGGAAGAGATGGTTGTAGTAGGCGTCGTTGGCTACAAAAAGGTCGGGCCTGCCGTCCAGGTCGTAATCCGCTACCCCCACGCCCATGCCTTTGCCTATATGCTTGCGAAGGCCCCAAGCCTCGGAGACGTCTTCGAACTTTCCGTTGCCCTTGTTGAGGTATAGCTGGTTGGGCAAACCCTTATAGAAGTTCGGGCTGCAGTAGTCAAATCGGCCTACAAACCCGCATAAGTGCTCCGTCGCGTAATCCCACTGCACGTAATTTATAACGAAAAGGTCCAGCAAGCCGTCATTATTCACGTCTACCCAGGCAGCTCCAACGGACCAAAGAGGTCCGAACTCCGGATCATTCCACCCACCAAGTCCTGCTTTCTCCGTAACATCGGTAAACGTTCCATCTCCATTATTGTGATAGAGCTTTCGGCTATGCAGTCCCGCCACAAAAAGGTCCGGGTAGCCGTCATTGTCGTAGTCCGCGACGGCAACTCCTATGTCGTATCCCGTGCCAGCCAGGCCTGCTTGCTTGGTGACGTCCTTGAACACGCCTTTGCCCTCATTGCGAAAAAGTCGGTTGGAGAACTTAGGGTCATCTTTTTTCAGATTTGCAATGTTGGCGCCATTGGTGAAAAAAATATCGGGCCGCCCATCTTTGTTGTAATCGAAGACGGCAACTCCACCGGCCATGGTTGCAGGAGCGTGCGGGGTTTTCAATGTCTCATCGGGTTCCAAGCGGAAGGGCAGTCGTTGCAGTTCGAATTTGATTTGCGGCGTCGCCGCAGGGGCCGCCGCGGCCCTAGCCGAGGGAAGAACCAAGGGAAGGAAAGAACGGCCCAGGAACGAGAGCGCCTCTCGTCGATTCAAAACTCGTTGCCCAGAAGGTTTACAGCCTCCGCCCCAATCCGATTTCACTTGGCCTCCGAATTTTGTTGTCGTTTCTCCTTTGCATTTTGTCACACGCACAAAATAAAAGGGGATGGAGTTGAGCCATCCCCTTTCTTTACTGTCTTTTGGGTCGAATTAGAAGATGTATTTCAGGGCGAACTCCAAAGTACGGCGGCCGACCGTGAAGGCCGGCTTGCCGGTAGTGTTCGGGTTAGTGTTCCCGCCGCCCGGAGCGGCAAAACTCAGATTGATGTCGTTCCCCAAACCAAACTGGGCGTTCGGGTGGTTCAGCGCGTTAAATGCCGTGAACCGGAACTCAATCTTCTGGCTTTCTTTGACTTTAAAGTCTTTGTACATGCCGAGGTCACCGCCCACGTACGCTGGCCCGGTGATATTGGGCCAGATGAGCGGTCCATTTTGGCCGCTGTGCATGCTAGGAGCAACGAAGCAGTTCGGGTTGAAGTATTGGCCAGGCCCCAACCCCTTTGCCGGGTTGCAGGTAAGCAAGGGCTCGAGCGCAATACCATCGGTGCCGAGGACGTTCTGATTGCTAAGGCCTCCCCAATTGGGATTTAGCCCTGTCCCAGTTAGAGGTTGAAGCGGCGGGCCGCTCTGGTATTGCGCAGTGCCGGAAAGTTTCCATCCGTTAACGACTTCTTGCCCGAACAGGTTGCTGTGCACGGGGCTCGGGAGATTGACCACGTAGGCTGCGTTAAAGATATGCCTGCGATCAAAGGCCAGCGGGCCATAGTTATTGGCCAGATTAAAAGCGTCGAGCGCAGCGCCGGAACCTTGCCCGTTGTCGTTGTCGCCTCCTCGGGTTCCTAGAGTGTGACTGAAGGCGTAGTTCACATTAAACACGACTCTGCCAGTTTGCTTCATCCACTGAACGATCAATCCGTTGTAATTCGAGTAGCCCCCATGACGGGCCAATAGAAGTTCGTTGTAGCCCCACGGCCTAAAATCGGGGATGGCACCCGAGGGGGGAGCCCCAGCAACGCAAGTGGCACTCACCGTACCTTGACAATAGTAGGTAATGCCCGTGACCGGGTCGGGCTTGAACTCCCCTCCCACGGGGATGTAGTTGATGTTGTCCATGAGTATGCCACCGCCACCATTGGGCGAGAGGAACAAGTCCCGGCTGCGGCTGCCTTGGTAAGAGATTTCCAGAATCGAGTGCCACGGCACTTGTTGATCGATGGTTACGTTCCAGTTCTGCGTGTGGGGCGACCTGTCTTCACCGAACAACATGCCTTCCACATTCTGTGACGTTCTGGAGCCTGCGCTCGCGGCTGAACATGTACTCAAGCTTGCGAGCGATGTGAATGTGCAGTTGCTGCTGAAGCTCTTGAGCCCCAGCGGAGCGTCGAGCAAGCCATTTGCCGTGACCTGGTTGTAGGAAACGTTGTGACGGTAGATGCCGAAGCCGCCGCGCAAAACTGTGCGACCGTTCCCGGTAAGGTCATAAGCCACACCGATGCGCGGGTCGGCGTAGAAGTTATGGGAGGCCCATCCGGAAATGGGAACCTTGCTGTCGATGCCGTGCCAATCAAATCCGGCTAACGGCGCAGTGCTGGTGGCACCATAAGGCTGGACGGAGTTCGAGGGGTTCCACACCATAATGCCCTGGTTTTCGTTGGTCGGATACCACTGCCCTTCGTGTTCAAAGCGGACTCCTAAGTGAAGAGTCAGCCTGGGCTTCACTTTCCAAGCGTCCTGAACATAAAAGTCATGTTCGTTGTAAACGACATTATCGACAAAATTGGTGCTCGCCTGGCCGAAACCTGCGGCATGGCCGAGCAACATATCTGCATAAATATTGTTGGTGGATTCGAAGGCCCATTGATCAAACTCCCATTGGCCAACAGTCCCACCACCGCAGCACGCGCCTTCGGTCTGCACGTTGGCATAGCGGGCCCAGAAATAGCCAAACTTGAAGGTATGCGTACGCTTGGTCCAGGTGAAGTTGTCGCTGAAGTCCGGCGTGTAGCTGTCCTTACCCGCAGCTTTCCCATACCACGTTGGGGTCGTACCGAAGGAAGAAGCGTTGAATCCAGCCGAGGTCGTAGCACTGTTGCTTGCCCCCCCGCCCCCTGGACTGCAGCACCAACTCACAATGTCCGGAACCTGAGGAACCGGCTGCGCGTAGGGAGTCTGAACGTTGTAGCTGTAAGTAGCCGGGTTGGCAGCGGTCGCGTTCTTTAAGGTAACGGGATTAATAAAGTAAGCGTAGCCGAAAGTGGCTTCGTTGATGAGCGTCGGGCTAATAGTGTACGTTACGCCAAAACTGTAGTCCCGGGCGAGTTGGGCTGCGGGCGTCTGCGACGGATAAGGCACCGCGTTCGGTGCCCACCACCAAAGGCCGATGTTATTGAGGTCCGTTTCCGGCTGGCGGGTGAACGTCGCAAATGCGCGGATCTTGGAAGTAATGTTGAAGTCTCCGCGAATGTTCATTTCGTTGCTGTTGACTGGCGTGCGGTCGAGATATTGTGCGTTATAACCACCGTTCGTCGTTGGGTCGATCATCTGCAAGCCAGGCGCACCGGCCAACAGCTTCATCAGAATCTGGCCGTTGGGGTCTATGATGGTTGGATCAGTGACCTTACTGCCTGAGACTGTAAAGGCGCTGGGATTGGCATTATATGCGCTACCACTTATCGGACTACCATTCTGATCGTACAGCGTGATCTGGCCGTTTTGGACGGCATTGTGGCAAAAGGTACTATAGTTCCAAAAACTGCTTGTGTCGGCGCACGGAACCGTCCCGGTATTCGAATAGCCCGGGTACGGTGCCAAGCTGTTCTTTGTAAAGTCTCCCGCCATCATCGCAGAGGTTGGGACGATGTACTGATGGAGCGCTCCGTTCGGCAATTGGTTCAAATGCTCGAAACCAAAAAAGAAGAACGCTTTGTTATGATGAGGGATGACCGGCCCACCGACATTGAACCCTTCGTACCAGTAATGATCAATCGGCCTTGCAAGCTTTTTGGCATTAAAGAAGGAATCGTTGGCGTTCAGACTGCCATTGCGCATGTAAGCATACCCTTCGCCGTGATACTGGGAAGTGCCACTCTTTCCAGTCGAACTAAACGTAATCGGCCCGTGCGCATGTTCGGCGTCAAAGGCAGAGGTTTGGATCGTCACTTCCTGCGTCATGTCCTGGTTGATGTTGGCGATTTGCGTGCCCTGGTTTCCAGCATCCGTAATCACGGAGCCATCCATTACCAGCTGCATGCCGCCGTTCGGCTGGGCGCCGCCGGCTGTAAAGTTGCCGATAGGACCGTTGTTGATTTGTGTGACCGCACTGTTCCACTGGGTATTGCCCAGGCCGCTGTTCATCGCCATTCCGGGCATTAAGCGGATCAACTCAGCAGCATCGCGGCCTTGGATGGCAATCTGGTCAACCAAGACGTTATTGAGCGTTGTGCTCGTGACGCCGCTGTCGGTTGGCACCGGCTGCTCCGCCGCGGAAACCTCAACGGTTTCCGCGACTGCGCCCACTTTCAGGGCGATGCTCGTTATGGTTCTGCTTTCCTGTTGATAGATAACGATGCCTTTTTCCTGCCAAGTCGAAAAACCCTTTGCTGAGACTTTCAAGGTGTACGTCCCGGGGAGAATTGCCGTAAAAGAGAAGTAGCCCGTTTCACTAGCAGTCGCGGTTTGCGACGTCTGGGTGCCTTCGTTTGTCAGCACCACCATCGCGTTTGGCACCGCTGCCCCGCTGGTGTCGGCCACTGTGCCGCTGAGAGAGCTGGTCACCGTCTGGCCGAGCGCCGGCTGACCGAGAAAAGCAAAAACAAAGACTAGGGCGGCCAAAACAGAGAAGGCCGAAATCGGGCTACGACGTAGAAAATCGATATTGTAAATGGAAAATGTTGCGTTGCGAGTCATCGCTTCACTCCACTTTAACTGAATCTCGGAACCACCACAGTTCCCTAACGCTAAAAACCACGAGTGACGCTCTCCCGCGGGACGGGAAACGCGCCACCGTAATCGTTTACGTTGGGTGAGCTTTTACTTCGGTCGCGTTCCGGCTGTCAAGTCTTTTTTGTATTTTTTATGCTGAATATCGATTTTCTGCCTGGTTCGGCTCCCACAAAAAGAGTGAGAATCGACACAAGGCAAGTACCGTTACTACGGGCGTAGTAGACTCTTACATAAGCGCTTAGTCGTAGTTGTTGGAAGTAAAGTCGGAAGGCAAATCGCTAGCGGCCGCGGCTCTGGCGTTGGAACTGTCTGAAGCTTGCCTCTCAAGAAAGAAATCAAGATTGCCTGGCATGACCAGGTGCGGAGCAAGCGTCACAGGAGAAGCCGGGTAGCGGCCGTGGATCAGGTATTCTTGCAGTATGCGAAACGCAAGCCTGCCCTGCATGTAGGGTCGCTGGTGAATCGTAGCGCTTACTTTGCCGGCCCGAATTTGTTCGATGAGCGCTGGAAACAGATCGGTTGTGATTATGGTGAGGCGATCCAGTATGTGGCCGTCTTTGGCAGCCTGAATGACGGGCATTGATGCCTCTGTGGTCACATAGATTCCCGCCAAATCGGGGTGCGAGAGAAACAGCTTCCGGCACTTGTCATAGGCTTCGGATTCGACGTCATGATCCTCGATGGGATCAAGAAGAGAGATCTCTGGATGCAAGGTCCGGAGAGTTTTTTCGAAAGCCGTCAGCTTTTCCGAATGCTCGGTGATCGCCAACGCGCTTAGAGTGAGGGCAACTTTGCCTCTGCGATTCAGGAATCTTCCCATCAGGTCGGCCGCCAGGGACCCGCTCGCCATGGTGTCCACGGAAACAACGGCGAGCCTGTTGGAGTGTGGCGCATCGGTCGAGACGCAAACGATTGGAGTTTTTGACCGCGACGCCCGGCGCATCCAGGCGCGCATGCTGCCAGGGCGGCTGGGAAACAGGATAATACCATCCGATTTCGCGGTAATAGCCGCCTCAAAGGCTTCTTCTTCTCCTTCCCCAAGGCTCGGGAAGGTTCGGAATTCAATGTCCCCCGCGTGCGTTCCGAGGGCCTCAGCTTCCTCTTTAATCCCCCCGCGAACTTCGTCCCAGAACGACGTGGTGCCTTTGAGCGTGTTGACGGAAATCCGGAACTGCTTCTTTTGGGAAAGGAGGCGTGCCGCCACGTTGGGGCGATAACCCATGTTTTTCGAGACCTGGAGGACGCGCAGCCGGGTCATAGGGTTCACGCCGGGGTGGTCATGCAGCGCCCGGTGCACGGTGCCCGTGGATATTCCGAGGGCATCAGCTATGTCAAAAAGTGTAACGCGTTGGCTGGTGGTCATCGTTTCCGCTGAGGAAATCAATACATGGCCTAAGATACGTGCGTACCCACACGGAGATTGCAGCCCAATGCAGGTTCCAAAGATGAGTTTGGTTGCTCCGTAAGCGATTCCGGTATCCTACTTTAGGCCGACGAAGACATCATGCGCAAGGAGATTTTCTAATGGGAACTCCCAAAGGCAACCTCTTTTTTTGCAAGGGCTTGCAAGTAAAGATCGTAGAAAGACTTCAAGGGAGTTTCTTGGTATCAACTCCCTTCGGAAACTCTTACATTTTGCGGCTCTAGTGCGCTTCCAGGTGTTGGAAGCGCTTACATTCCTACCGTCCCTGGCGCTGATCTCAGCTAGCTTAGGAGCGTGTCCGCACTGCAATTTGTCGGTCGGCTTTGTCACCTCGCGATTTAGAGCTGCTGGAAGACCTCGCAGAAACATGTCTCGCTTGCTAGATTCCGCTTCTCGCGCTAAGCTATATGCGTAGGTTGTTCGTCGGCTGCGCCCAGGCACCGGATAACCGATCTGATTGAAGTAGGAGAATCCCCATCCTACTTAACCCATTGAAACATAAGCTTTTATTTTGGTCTAGGCACTATTTACTTGTAGCTGTGAGGCATTATATACTTGTACTTGCGCTACACGATATACTTGTAATTGCCACGCATCATTGACTTGTGGCCATGCAGCATAATATACTTGTATCCAAGCACCAGAATAAACTTGTAATGCCCTATCTGGGCTGGGAGTTCTCCATGCCCTCACCCAACGAAAAACTGGCCGAATCCCTTGACGTGCTGAAGGAGCTGCAGCAAGGAAATCGGCGTGTGTTCCGTTCTGACGACCTGAGCCGAGTTCACCGCGAGCGCCTGGTAGAAAACGGCTTCTTGCAAGAAGTGATGAAGGGTTGGCTGATTTCTTCCAGCCCCGACACGCAGGCCGGTGAGAGCACGCCCTGGCACGCATCGTTCTGGGAATTCTGCGCGCGCTATTGCGACGAGCGCTTTGGCGAACTGTGGCACCTTTCGCCCGAGCAGTCACTTTTCTTGCACGGCGAGAGAACGGTGATCCCGGATCAGCTGGTTGTGCACAGCCCGAAGGCGACGAATAACGATGTACGGCTTTTGTTCGGCACAACACTTTACGATCTGAAGACTGCGGAAATGCCGCCGCCCACAGCTCTCATGGTGAGGGACGGATTACGTTTGTTCACGCCCGCGGCAGCCTTGGTTCGTGTACCCGAATCATTTTTTCAGATGTATTCCCTTGAAGCGCAAGTAGTGATGGCGAGCCTCGCGGACACCTCCGACCTGCTTCGCCTTCTACTCAACGGCGGTCATTCCGCGAAAGCCGGTTATCTTGCCAAAGCCTTCCGCCAAACCGGACGCCCCGACCTCGCCGAAGAGATTCTTGCCGTGATGAAGGGCGCCGGATATGACGTGCGCGAGAGCAGTCCTTTTGAAGCGGGACAAATTCTTCGCAAGCCGAGCCGTCCTGGCGCTGCAATCGTGGGACGCGTCGAAATGCTTTGGGAATCGATGCGCGGCAAAGTGCTTGCGTCGTTCCCGAAAGCGCCGGGACTTCCCGCGGACCGGGAAGCCTATCTTCGCTATGTCGATGAAATCTATCGGACGGATGCTTACCACTCGTTGTCCATCGAAGGCTACTCCGTCACGCCTGGCCTGGTGGAAAGAGTACGGCAAGGCGGCTGGGACCCTGAGCACGACGCGGGAGATCGCCAAAACCGTGATGCTCTCGCGGCGCGGGGATACTGGCAAGCGTTTCAACTGGTGAAAAACGAAGTAGAGAAAGTGATTGCCGGTGAGAGCCCTGCTGCGCTCGCGCGCGCTGCGCACAACGCCTGGTATCGCGAGTTGTTCCAGCCGTGCGTTACCGCAGGCTTGCTTGAACCAGGAGCATTGGCCGGATACAGAAACGTGCCTGTGTTTTTGCGCGGCTCACGCTACGTTCCGCCAAGGTGGGAGGCGGTGCGCGACGCCATGCCTGCGTTCTTCGATGTTCTGGAAAAGGAGCCCGAGCCTGCGGTGCGCGCCGTGTTGGGACATTGGCTGTTCGGTTATATCCACCCGTACCCGGACGGCAACGGGCGCATGGCGCGCTTCCTGATGAATGCCATGCTGGCCTCGGGTGGATTTCCTTGGACGGTGATTCGCGTTGTGGATCGCAAGGCCTATCTGAGCGCGCTCGACCGCGCCAGCATCGAGATGGACATCCATCCGTTCGCAACTTTTATCGTGCGCCGAGTGGAATGGCGCCTGGAGCGGCACGACCTGACATTTCCTGCGCCCATGGAAAGTGTTCTCCATGGGCGCGACATGGTCCTTTTCTACGGTCAAGACGGCGAAGCGGTCGTGCGGTGCCTCATCGCCGGAGAAGCTCTGGACAATCACTTCCGGGGAGCCGGTAGGGACAAGCTCGAAGCATTCCGAGCCAACCGCCAGCCCATCGAGCAGGAAATTCGGCGGAGATATATTGCCGGCGACACGGAATTGGATGGGTCCATTCTCATCCGCGCCGGCGATTTACCTTAATCCCGTCACGTCAACCAACCTAAGCTTCTTGAGCTGCGCTCATAAGAGAAGGGCGGAGAAGTCTCTCCGCCCTGGCCCTACAGTTAACCAAGATTTGTGAGCCCGGAGTCCTAACCAAATCCCGATTTGACCGGGCAAGCGGGACAGGCCGCCGGGCGCCGGGAAGTTAGAACGCCAGCCGCAGGCTGAGCGACATCACGCGCGACTTCTGCGTGGGCAGGCCCGCGCCGCCGTCGACAATCTGTGCCTGGCCAAAGGTGCTGCTGCCAAGACTGGCGTCGATAGCATCGAAATTGGGATGATTCGCGAGGTTTTGGGCCTCCGCGCTGAAACGTAGGTTCATGGATTCTGTCAACTTGAACGTTTTGTGCAAGCCAAAGTCCAAGTCAACAAATCTCGGCCCGTGGAAAAAATCCCGCCCGAGCGTGCCATAGCGCTTGTACAAAGCACCCGACCCTGGATATGGCGGGGCAATGAAAAGCGAGTTGGGCGTACCAACTCCGAAGTTGTTATTGCAAGCAGTGATATCGGCAGCTGGAATCGTTGAGGGCATGCCCTGAAAGCCGCACCCAATGATGTTGTTATCCGTGAAGATGCCATTAGCCGGGCTGCCGTTACTGTAGACTGAGTTCATGTTGCCGACGAAAATCGGATGGTCGTTACCGACACGGTCCAAATTATAATCGCCGCCAATATTGTACGGGATGCCATTTGGATCGAGTACGCTTGATCCGAACGGTCCGCGGCCATCGAAAACATCGATAGGATGACCTGAATAGAGCTGGAAGAAGCTCCCCAGTGACCAGCCGCCCAGGGCATGACCGACAATGCCCTTTTCTGTCTTCAGGAACGGCAGCTCGTAAGTCACATTGAACTTGTATGCATGCCGGTGGTCTTCAGCGCCCCGTCCATAGGACAGACGTGGCAAGGCATTGGAGATGTAGTAGTAGGGAGCGCTCTGGCCCCCGATCGTCGAGCACCCCGCAAATAGTTCGGAGTTCACGTCCAGCGCTTTCGAGAAAGTATAGCTGGTATCAAACTGCAAGCCGTGACCCATATTCTTCTTCGCTTCCGCGATAAGCGCATTGTAGTTGGAACTGACGCTGTTCGAGCGGTAGTTAAAGGCGGCAAAGATGCCATTGGGGCGGACCGGAGTCAGGCTGCTGTTGTAGCCGTCTCCGTCTACTCGGTTCACATACTCGAGCATGGGTAAATGACGACCGAACGCCCCCTGGTACTTTACGCTCAGAAGCAGGCCGCCAAAGAACTGGCGTTCGACACCTAGGTAAAAGTTCTGGCCAGAGGAATCGTGCATGCTGACGTCCATGAAGCGGGTGGATACGCGCTTCCTGGAAGTGCAGCCCGCGGGCTCACCTGGTGCGTACGGTATCGGGCCGCACGGACCAGCAGGGTTGTACCCCGCCCCGATGGACGCGGGATTGGAATAGAAGATGGCATCGCCCCCATCGGCACTGAAGTCTAGGAGGGCATAGAACGGAGGATTCCATGCGCCGTTGGACCAGATGTTGTCGAAGATGCGGTCATAAAAGATACCGTAGCCGCCGCGAACCGCCATCTTACCCTTTCCCATGGGGTCCCAGGCAAAGCCGATGCGCGGGCCAAAATCATGGTTTTGTGTTTTCCACATGCGGCTGACTGGGCCTGCAACTGCCGCTGCAATGCACGCAGCGTTCGTGGCCCAATTGCAACCGGCGAAGTTGGTAAGCTGCGCCGTGATTCCGTGAACCTCGCTTGGAGCGCCAAAGCGTTCCCAGCGAAGACCAAGATTCAAAGTCAGGCGGTTGGTTACTTTCCAATCGTCCTGTCCAAACACTGCGTAGTCGTGTGAGGTGTAGTGGCGGTACGCATCAGCCTTGTTGGGAGCAGGAATGCGCGGGTCAACAGACGTTTCTTCAAAGTAAGGGTAGTCACCGGCGAAACTCGTGACCGTTACTCTTTTCGAAGACAACCCAGTAATCGTGCCGTCGGGCTGAAGAGTTCCATCGCAAGAAGGCAGAATCGTAGTTCCTGCGGGGCAGGCCGAGGGGGTCGCCACGCTGCTGGTCGAGGTTAACTCGCCAAACTCGTACTCTCCCGGGAGGCCCAGGTCCCAGTTACGGTAGAGGATGCCGTAGTTGGCGCTACCTCCAATTTTTAGGGCGTGGCGTCCCACCGTCCAAATTAAATTGTCCTGCAAAGCCCATCGGTCCTGAACAAAACCGACAACCTGGCCACCTTCGAAAGGACCAAAGCTATACCCAAGGCCACCCTCTAACTTATTGTCAATGATAATCAACGGAGCCTTTTGGTTGGCGGGGTTGCCTTCAATGGACGGGTTGAAGAACCGGTTGTGAGAGAACGTTAGCTCGTTTGCCACGCGGGGGCTGAAGGTATGTGTTTCTGTCAGCGCCAGATTGTGATTATTGAGAGTGACAGTGTTAGGTATGCCCGCGATCGCCCCTGAGCCGTTCGACAGCAGCCCGCCACCCCCGAATTCGTCCAAGAAGAGATTGCGGTTCACGTTCGCTGCAAAACTGAGCCGGTCGGAGTTGGAGAAGTTGTGATCCACCCGGCCGTAGTAGGCATTATTCGTCGTAGTTTGCGGGTCCGTAAAGGAGACGCATCCCACGGGGAAGCCGGTCGTCAGCGGGTCGGGTTGGCCAGGGCACTTTGAATCCGAAGTGACGGGAGGGTAATTACCCAGCATTTTGAGAGCGTTCGCCGTAGCGTGGGTCTTGAAGTTCGCGAGCGCGGCGTTCGTGGGCTCGAAGTTGTTGGCTGAGGTTGAGTCCGTTAATAATTTGAGCCGGTCGTAAGTAAAGAAAAAGAACGTCTTGTCCTTCTTGATCGGCCCACCAATAGCACCGCCAAACTGATTCTTGATGTATTTTGGCCTGGTACCGACAGGGAAGTCGCGGTTATAGAAGAAGTCGTTTGCATTTAGCGTGGCGTTGCGGTTCTGCTCATACAACGCGCCATGAAACTTGTTGGTGCCGGACTTCTGGTTCGCGCTGACCACGGCACCCATACCGCGTCCGTATTGGGCACCCATGCTGTTCGTAATGATGGAAAAATCCTCGACGGACTCGAGTGGAGGATTGATGTTCAAAGCGCCAGCACTAAAGTTGTTGTTGTCTTCCGCACCGTTGAGCATGTACGACGTTCCCGCTTCGCGGGCCCCGCCGGAGGTCGGCGTCATGTCCAGCCCCATGCTCACCTGGGGTGCCATAAAGGGCAGTACGTCAAACACGTCACGATCCACGAGCGCTGCGTGTTGGATGGTCGAGCTGTCCACCTGGAATCCGAGATCAGAAGTGGCAGTCTGCACGAGCGGCGCTTGCGAGGTCACTTCAATGATTTGCTGCGCTTTGGCCAATTCCAGTTGATGGTTCAAGGGAACCGTCTGGCTGGCTTCGACCACAACTCCAGAAATTCGGACCGTAGAAAAGTTGGCCGCCTTGATCTCAACCGTGTACGTCCCCGGGGGAACGAGCGGGAAGCGGTACGAACCGTCGCTTCCGGTCGCGGTGCTCTGAGAAATATTCGTACCCGCGTTCGTGATCGTCACTGTGGCGCCCGGCACCACGGCACCTGTAGGATCCGTCACCGTGCCGGTGACGACGCCTTGCACGGTTTGTGACCAAACCGCTGCGCCGCTCGCGAGAATCAGCAGAGCAGCCGCCAAAATTGCAAAAGTACGCAGTCTCATACTCTCTCCCTGTCCAGAGCCTTCTCGGCAAAAGCCTCAGAGACATATTTAGAATTAAGTTTTTGCGATAGACCTGAAATCAATACCCCACCCAAAAGCAGCCTGGAATACTGGGCAAACACCGTTATTGGGGGCAATTCAATTACTTATCCGGAGGAATGTCAAGGGCAAACTTGAGTTTCGAGAGATAAGAACCTTAGATTTGTTAGAGATGAAGTGTATTATCCTGGTTCTAAAACTTACATAACTTGATGCCAAATTGGGGGGTGATTTCTTCTGTGATGAAATCAGTCTCGTATTGTGAGGGACCACGAGATTCCGTAAGCCCCAGTGGCTGACGGGTCGCTTCGCAACCTGAGCGAATGCGATGTACCGTGTACAATGGGCGCTTCCGGTTACACCAGCGGAAATCGCGCTCATAGCTGGCTTGAAGGCTGATGCTTCTTTCTAGGAAAACCACGGTCACGCGCCGATCCCTGTTGAAAGCGATGCTGGTTTCCGGGAGTGGCTTGGCATTCGATTTTGCTGGCTTCGCTTGGCCAGCCCTGATTCGACCTCGGCAAGGAGATCCCTTTGCGAGTGGCAAGCAGCTTGGAACCGTGGACTTCCTGAACGAGCCCGCAGCACTTGAAGTTCCACAAGGTTCTGAACTGGATGGGCGGCTTTACACGGACTTGTCGGCGCTTGAAGGCCCGGACGCGCTCACTCCCGCGGAAAAATTCTACATTCGCACGCGCGCCTCAGAACTGCTTCCGGATTCCACATCCTGGCAAGTGAAACTTGGCGGCCTTGTCGAGCGCCCTGTGAATTTGGCGATTGAGAGCTTGAAGAAGACAGCGAAACCCATGGGATCGCATTTGATGGAGTGCGCGGGCAACGTCCGGCTGGCGCGTTTTGGACTGCTGAGCGTTGGAAGCTGGGCGGGAATTTCCATGGCCGAAGTCCTGGACCATGCAAAAACAAAATCCGCTGCCGGGCGCGTTCTGATCTCGGGCTTCGATCGCTATGCCCAGGAATCGCGAACTTCCATGCCGGGCGCCAGTTGGATTTTCGCGCGCGAACAACTCGAAAAAGCCGGAGCCTTTCTGGCGACCGAGCTGAACGGCCAACCGCTTGCGCGAGACCATGGCGCTCCCGTGCGGCTTGTAGTGCCCGGCTGGTACGGCTGCACTTGCATCAAGTGGGTAAACGAAATCACATTCGTTGCAGAACACGCGGTATCCACTTCGCAAATGCGCGAGTACGCGGCGAGAACAGCGCAGAAAGGCGTTCCAGAACTGGGGAAAGACTTTCAGCCGGCGGCGATCGAGCAGGCGGCCATGCCCGTTCGAATCGAAAAATGGCGCGTTGCGGGCAAGATTCGCTACCGCGTCGTGGGAATCGCTTGGGGAGGCGCGCAACCTGTAAGGGTGCTGCAAATCCGTTTCAATCCGGAAGAAGATTACGTGCCCATAGACAACTTTCGCCAGGTGAAGAACGATCCCTGGACTCTGTGGACGCATGACTGGTCGCCCAAGGCGCCGGGAACCTACGCGATTCGCTTGGCTGTGAAGGAACCGGCCGTTCAGGCCCGGCGGCTCGATTCGGGATACTATGTCCGTAGCGTCGAAATCACGGAAATCTGAGAACGGTCTCCGGAGCATCGAAGTGTAGCTGCGTAGATTTCATATGAGGAGCAAAGTGGGGCGATGGGCCAAACTTGTTCTTGTTTCAGCTCTCCTATTCGCGGGGACGGCTGTCTCTCCCCTGGCTGTGCCACAAGCGGGCCATGAAGGGCTTCATGGAACTGGCCCTGTCCCGCGCGAAATTTTGGAGCGCCCGGTGGCCTTGCGAACCGGCATCGGCACGTTGCACCAAAAGGTGGCCACTTCTTCGCAAGAGGCGCAAGCTTTTTACGATCAAGGGCTGGCCTACGTTCACTCTTACGTTTGGATTGAGGCAGTGCGCTCTTTTCATCAGGCCCTGCGCCTGGACCCGAACCTGGCCATGGCCTACCTCGGGCTGACCGACGCGTATATTGGGATGCATGACCCGGCCACGGCGCGCTCCGCTTTTCAAAGGGCGCAGGAACTAGCACCGAAGCTCAACAAGAGCGAACAAATGTGGGTGGCGATTCGCGGATACGAACTGGATTACCTCGAGAGCGGCGGAGATTCGGATAAGTACGTCGCCTACCGAAAATCCATTAGCGACGCGCTGAAGGCCAATCCGAATGATCCCTGGCTATGGATTCAGCGCGGTTTGGCGGATGAAGGTTCTCCGTTGACGCACGGCCAGGTCGGCGGCGTGGACACGATGGCCTTTTATCGGACGGCCATTGCATTGGCTCCGGACAATTTTGCCGCGCATCATTTTTACGCTCATACGCTGGAAAATTTGGGCAGGGCCAAGGAGGCGCTCGACGAGTCCGCGATTTATTTGCGCATGGCTCCGGCGATTCCACATGCGCATCACATGCATGGCCACGAGTTGATGCGTCTGGGGCGCACGGAGGAAGCGATCGCGGAATTCTTGAAGACCAAGTCCCTCGAACAGGAATACTACCGCACGGAGAACATTCCTTCCCGCTACGACTGGCACCATGCGCACAACCTTCAATTGCTGGCCATGAGCTATCAATCTTTGGGACAAATGAAAGCGGCGGAGGCGGCGTTTCGCGATGCCTTCATGGTTCCCACGTACACGGATTTCCTTGAATTCAATCGCAAAGCGTGGCCGGAGTTTTTGTTGGCGCGGGGCCGTTACGAAGAAGCTCTCAAAGCGTCGCAAGAGTTGATAAAAAGTGAGTGGCCCTTGCCTCGGCTCGCCGGCCACACACTCGCGGGCGAAGCTCTCCTGGCGATGGACCGCGCCAATGAAGCCCAAGAAGAATTGAACCTCGCCGAACGGGAAACGGAGCAGCTTCCGGTAAACCTGGTGGCCACTTCGCCGTTCCCGAACACGCTGCGCGCCGAATTTCTTTATCGCGAAAAGAAAACGCAAGAAGCGCAGGCTTTGTTGCAAGACATTGTCAAAATGACTCTTGCCCGGCCCGGCCCGGATGCCTGGAGCGCGGCGCGCTTTGAGCTGGAGGCACTTGCAAAGAGCGCGCGCCAGAACGGTGACTGGAATCTTTCCGAATCCATCGCCAAAGCCATGATCCAGCACGATCCGACCTACGCAGGCGGATACTTCGCTTTGGGCCTCGCCGCCGAGCACGCGGGACATTCCGCCGAAGCTCGAGAGCAGTTCGCAGCCGCCGAGAAATTCTGGACCAAAGCGGACAAAGATTTGCCGGAACTTCGGCGCATTCAAGAAGGAGTCTCCGCTCGGCGCTAACCTGGAATTACCCTTTCCTCCCTCGCCCCTCGTGAGCTAGGATGCGAGGCCATGACGGCCAGGTTTCGCACCCTGTCCTCCCCTTGCGCGTCGGAAGACACTCGGAGCGCGTACGAAGAATCTGCAAAAAGAAAGTGGTGTCCAGGAACTCATCGCTAAGCTCACCGACGAACCTTCAAGAAGTGCTTCGATAAAACCTCTCCCCTATCAGTGGTAGGATTACTCATCTTTGCGGCTCTCCCGATTCCGAATAGCTCCTTTGAGGAGAAGACATTAGGAAGAGCAGCGCACGCATGAACACCAGCCAAAAGCCGCGCCTTGTGGTCGGAGTCTCCGGCTCTAGCGGATTACCTTACGGGATTCGGCTGCTCGAGGTTTTGCGCAAACTGGGTAGCCACGAAGTTCATCTCATTCTGACTGATGCCGCCAAGCTGAACATTTCTGTCGAAACGGATTGGCGCGTGAAGGACGTCGAAGCGCTCGCGGATGTGGTTCACAACGTGATGAACATCTCGGCTAGCATCGCGAGCGGCTCCTTTCGCACCGAAGGAATGATCGTAGCGCCGAGCTCGATTCGGACGCTCTCGGCGATCACTCACTCCCTCGCGGACAATTTGCTGGTGCGCGCCGCTGACGTTACGCTGAAAGAGCGCCGGCGGCTGCTGGTCATGCCGCGCGAAGCGCCTCTGCACACCGGTCACTGCAAACTCCTTTACGAAGCGTCACGGCTTGGCATTATTATTTTTCCACCCATGCCCGCGTTCTACGGCCGTCCGCGGACGATCGATGACCTGGTGAATACCACGGTCGGACGCGTCCTCGATCTGTTTGGAATCGATGGGGGATTGGTGGAACGCTGGACGGGCGTCGAAGGCAAAGCAAAAAAATAAGAGCCTGGCGCCTTCATCATCCGCAAGCTACTTTGCGAGACAAAGCTTAGATTTTTACTTTAAGTGGAGCCATAGCCTACTGAACGGAAATGGCTTGTGCGGCCATGAGCTTGTTTTCTCATTTCGAGATGGTGCATAAACTGGGTCCTTTGGAGGCTCCGCGAGGACTAAACGCTAGCCGAGGGTTCCCTCGAGCACTTCCCGCAACAATTCTTGTTTGTGCGCGGTGAGCTTTTTGCCTTGCGCGGTTAGGTAGAACACGTCGATGGCCTTGTGGCCCTCGGTGTCAATCAGTGCGACTTCGATGTTGCATCCCAGCCGCGCCAGCGCTGAACCCATCTCATACAGCAGCCCGGGACGATCCTGGGTAATGATTTCGAGCAGCGTACAGTGCGCCGAAGACGAATCATCGAAATTGATGCGGGTTTCCACGGTCACTTTTGGCGAGCGCCCGCGACCGGCACTCACGCGGCCCTTCAATAGTGTTTCGAGCATGGTCTTCCCGTTCAGCACGTCTTCAAGGCTCTTCCGAAAGCGTTCAATTTCTCCAGGATTCAGTTCCAGCGTACGATGCAAGTCCGTGAAGTAAAAAGTGTCCAGAATGATGCCCGCGGCGTTCGCGAACGCGTCGGCTTTATTGATGTTCATTCCCCAACCCGCCAAGACTCCGCAAATCGTTGAGAAGAGCACCGGGCGGTCAGGCGTCAGCACCGTCAATAGGAAGCCGTGGCGTGTGGCGGCCACTTGCGTCTGCACTGGCTCTTCGCTGAGTCTGCTGTACAGCCCGAAATGCGCGGCAATTTCCTCCGGGGGATGCACCGCGAGATAGCGCCGCGGGAATCCTTCGAGGAAGCGCTCGATTTCCCGGCTCGTTCCTCCACCGCCAAGGGCCTGGATGCGTCCCAGCAGCGAAACTTCGTCGTGCGCGTGGAGCCGGTCGCGGTCCAGCGTGCGGCTGAAGTAATTCGACGTGGCCACAAACAACTGCCACAGCATTTCCGCCTTCCACGGCGTCAACGCCTCCGGATTGACGGCATGAATGTCGGCGTAAGTGAGCAGGCACAATCTCTGGAGGCGTTCCAGGTTCGTGACCGACTCGGCGAATCCCGCGACGGTGGCTGGATCAAAAATATCGCGTCGCTGCACGGTAGCGGACATGTCCAGGTGATGTTCGATGAGCGTGTGGATTTCTGACTTCTCTTCCGGGGAAAGCTTCAAGCGCTTGGCCGCGCTGTCGAGCGCCGCGAGGCTCCCCGTGACGTGATTTTCCACAGGCATACCTTTGCCCACGTCATGCAGCAACAGCGCAAGAATTAGCAGGTCGCGGCGCTCCACCGTTTTCCAAAGCTGCACGAAATGCGTTCCACGCTCGTCCGGCGAATCGGCCAACTCCTGCAGATGTTCGATGGTGCGCAAAGTGTGTTCGTCCACGGTGTAGCGGTGATAAAAATCGCGCACCACCAGGGAATCGATTAGGCCGAACTCCGGGAGGACTTCCATCAGCAGTCCCAGCCGCTGCATCGGGCGCAACGCCAAGCCGGGGTAGTCTGAACCCAGGATTTCGCGTAGCATTTCCCACGGCATTTCGGTGTTCTTGGGCGGAAGCTCCGGATGAATCAAGACGTAGCCGATGCTGCGCTCCGCTTCGCGGCTCAGGGGCGTGCCCGAACGCGCACACTCGGCAAAAAGCGAATACGTAATGGCGCGGTCAGAGAGAGCGGAAAGATCCACCACTTCCAGCAAGCCGTCACGTACCTGAAAGTATTTGCCGTCTCCCGCCTCGACTTTAGCGGCGCGCGCGGCATTCATCAGACGCTGGCGCAGTGTCAGCGGGACCGGCGCTTTCTGTTCAAGGTAGCGCAGAAGCTGCCGGTTCAGCGTTCGCGCGTGGCGAAAATACTGGCGCATCCAGTCCGACGGCGTACGTGCGACGCCGTCGCCGATGCCCAGGGCGCGCTCGGCGGAAGCCTCCTGCAATTCGTAGGTCAGCGTATTGTCGTTGCGCCCGTTGTTGTAATGCAGGAAGCATCGGGTAGCACTGAGAAAATCGACGGCAGACGCGCACATCTCTTCTTCTGCTGCGGTGATGTTGCGAATGCCTTTCTTCTCTTCCGCGAGTTGCCGCAACCAGATGGTGGCCTGGTAATCGCGCATCCCGCCCGGCGAATCTTTTACGTTTGGCTCAAGATGGAAAATGGTGTTGCCGTAACGCGTCAGGCGGTCACGCGTAAGCTTGTGCAACTGCGCGAGCAAAAAGGGCCGAGCCTGCTTTTCGGAGCCAGGTAAGACCTTCTCGTCCAGTTTTTCAAAGAGGGTGGAATCTCCCGCCAGGAACCGGCGATCCAGCAGCGCCAGATGAAATTCGGCGTTGTCCTCTTCAATGCGCTTGCACTCTTCAAGCGTCCGTCCTGCCGAGCTAACTCGGAATCCCAGGTCCCACAGGGTGCGCGAAAATTCTGAAATCAGCAGCCGGAATTCCTGTTCCGTCTTGTCGCTGCCAAAAAGAAAAAGAATGTCGAGGTCGGAGTACGGAAAAAGCATCCGCCGCCCGTAACCGCCGAGCGCAATCAGGCAAAGGCCGGCCGGTTCGCGGCTTTGCACGCGCAGCACTTCGTCGAAAATCTGCCGGACGTGATGGTCCGCCAGCTCGCAAAGCGCATGGAGCGTTTCTCGCGCACTCGTGCCGGATTCAAAGCGTTGGCGTATTTTTTGCCGCTCGGCTTCGGCCTGCGGGCCGAGCACGGACAACGGCGTGGGTGACTCTTGCATGTTCTTAGAGGGCGGGACGCCTGCATTGAATCCCGGGCGGGCAGCGGTTGTCACGTTCGATAGCCTCGCGGTCAGGTTTCTTTCTGCCCGGAGGCTGGGAACGAATACCTGCACCTAGAGCGCATTTTCGCCGCGCTCCTCGTTGCGGATCCGGATGGCTTCGTCCACCCTCGATAGGAATATCTTACCGTCCCCTATCTTTCCTGTCTTGGCGGACTTCAGGATGGTGTCCACGACGCGGTTCACCAGGTTGTCGGGCAGAACCATCTCTAATTTAATTTTCGGCAACAGGTCTACGGTGTATTCGCGCCCGCGGTAGATTTCCGTGTGGCCCTTCTGGCGGCCGTGTCCACGCACTTCCGTCACCGTCATTCCTTCGACGCCAATTTCGCGCAGAGCATCCTTTACCGATTCGAACCGCGAGGGCTGAATGACTGCCTCAAGTTTCATCATGGATGTTCCGCCTCGGCCCCCTGCTTGACGCTCTCGTAACCGCCATCCTCAAGTCTCAAGGTTGTAAGCCTCTTCGCCATGTTGCGTAATGTCCAAGCCTTCCTGTTCATGCTCTTCCGGCACGCGGATGCCGGTCAGCAAATCCACAATCTTGAGCAAAATAATCGTCCCTACGAGCGCGAATATCCACGCAATCACCACGCCCACGAATTGATTTCCTACCTGGCCCCAGTTGCCGTCGAGCCCGCCCACAGACTTCCCCAAGCCAAAAATGGGATTAATGACCTGTTGCGCGAACACCCCGGTCAGCAGCGCGCCAATCGTTCCGCCCGCGCCGTGTACGCCAAAAGCGTCGAGAGCGTCATCATACCCGAACGCAGCCTTCACTTTCGTCACCATAACGAAGCAAACCACTCCGGCAATAGCGCCGATGATCAGCGCGGGCATTGGACCAACAAAACCCGCCGCTGGCGTAATGGCCACGAGTCCGGCCACTGCGCCGGAAATCGCGCCTAGCGCGCTGGCCCTACCGTTCTTGACCCATTCCGCCGCGCTCCAACTCAACGCTGCCGCGGCCGCCCCGAAGTGCGTGGCGACAAACGCGCTCGACGCCAGCGAGCCCGCCGCCAGCGCGCTTCCCGCGTTGAAGCCGAACCAACCCACCCACAGCAAGCACGCACCAATGAAACTCAGCACCAGGCTGTGCGGCGGCATCGGCTGTTTGGGATAGCCGGACCGTTTTCCCATGTACAGCGCGCACACCAGCGCCGAAACTCCGGAAGAGATATGCACGACTGTGCCGCCGGCAAAATCCAGCGTCGGGAATCTTCCTCCGAGCGAAGCGTTCAGCAGGCCGCCTTTGCCCCAAACCATATGGGCCAACGGCGCATACACAACCAGGAACCACAACACCATGAACAGCACCGTGCCGCTGAATTTCATGCGCTCGGCGGTCGCTCCGGTGATGAGCGCGGGCGTAATCACCGCGAACATCAGCTGGTACACCATGAACGTCATTTGCGGGATTGTGCCGGCGTAATCCGCATTGGGCTCCGCGCCCACGCCCCGCAGAAAAGCGTGTTCAAATCCGCCAATCACCGGACCGCTTCCGCCAAAGCACAAGCTGTAGCCCACCAGCGCCCACATCACGGTAATGAGCGCCATCAGTGAGAAGCTCTGCATCATGATCGCCAGCGTATTCCTGCGCCGCACCAGTCCGCCGTAGAAAAGCGCCAGGCCCGGCCCCGTCATCATTAGCACCAGCGCCGCGCTCACCAGCATCCACGCGTTGTCGGCCGACGATTGCGCCGCCTTCACGTCCTTATCCAGTTGCGTCAACTTGTCGTTCACGTTGGAGGCAGGGTCCGGTAGGGAAGCAGCGAAGAGCTGAGGGATAGGTGAGGAAACCATGGCGGCGGAGGCGGGCGTTTGTTGCGCGGCGAGCTGCGGGGCGGCTGACAGGGCAGCGAGCAGGAGGGTCCCGAGAAGCAGGCTAAGCCTGAAGCTACACCGCCACCCTGCACACTTCATAAAGTTGTCCACTCCGCTGGTCTGGAATCACGGCCGGGGGCCCGGCACTCGTTCGCAGAGGATTATACGCATCCAGCGGGGGAGGCACACACTTTGAAATTTTCATCGTCGCGATTGATTTTTCTGATGCGGAAGCGGATCCGATCGTTTTATCTCTCATCCAATCTCTGGCGCAATTGAAAACGGCAAGACATCACGCGCTTGTCTTCGATTCCGGGGGTGGCGTAGTATCCCAGCAACCACGAAGCCCTTGGCGAAACTTCTCGCGTTCTTCCGGCGTCATCTTTTCCCAGCGTTCCCGCATGCGCTCTCCCATTCGTTCTGCCATGCGTTCTCTAAGGCGATGACGCATGTGCCCTTTTCCGCCTCTGGAACCTCCCCACCCGCCGAACAGAATCCGGCAGAGAAGCAGAAGTCCCAGCGCCTGCCAGATCGTAATGAGGTGCCAGCCAAACAACGGCGGCAGCAGCCAATTCCACAGCTGCATCACGATCTCGCCGCCAATGATGACAAAGGCGATCATCGCGAGAATCGCCAGCGGCGCCATCCAAATCCATTTCCGTCTCATGTTCATTTCCTCCTCATCCCTTTGCCAATTCGTTGTAAATGCTTTGCAGGCGTTGGCGCAGGCGCAGGACCGCATAGCGTTTGCGCGAGAGCAGGGTATTCACGCTCACGCCAGTCTCCTCAGACATTTCCTTGAAGCTGCGCCCCTCAAGTTCGTGGCCTACAAATGCTTCCCGTTGTTCGTCGGGCAGTTCGTCGAGCGCAAGCTCCAGCTCGTCCAAAAGCATGTTGCGAACGTAAACCGCTTCCGGGCCCGCTTCCGGCGATGGCAGCAAATCCTCAATCTGTAGCAGTTCGCCGCTTTCGCCCTCGACCGTTGCGTCCGCGAAGCTGTCCGGCTTTTTCTTGCGGAACAGATCCGTGATGCGATTGCGTGCCACGCGAAAAAGCCAGCCGGTCACATGCTCGATGGGCATGAGCAAACGGTTCGCCTCCACCAGTTTGTAGAAGACCTCTTGCAGAATGTCCTCGGCGTCGAGCGGGTCAGGCACACGGCGGCGAATGAAATTGCCCAGACGGGCTCGCTGCTCCGCGACGATTTCGGAAATTCGGCGGTCTTGCTCGGTCATGTTCCAAACAATGCTCGGCGGCTCGTTCATCCACTTCTGTAGACGAACGAAAGCTTCAAATATTGTAAAGAATTGATTCGATGAAGGCCGGCGCGTGGCACGGCGACTTCACACGGAGTTGGGTATGCCCGACGCGCTGGCCTGTTCCTTCCATCGTTGAACGTTCACACCCTTTAGCAAGAGCCACAAGCAGAGCGAGGCCTCGCCCACAAAGGCAGGGAGGAGAATGGCGGGGAACAAGCGATTTGCAAAGGCCGGAGCCAAGATCAGGGCAAAGCTATCCGTCAGATAGCACAAGCCGGCGATTTGCATCAGAACGCCGATACTTTTTGGAAGAAAGCCTGACCGGAAGATCACGCGGCCAATAACCACGCAGAAACAGCCGAAGAACAGCAGGCTCACGCCAAAGCCGTATCCATGTGATTTGAGCGAAAGAGTAGCCATAGCATAGAGCTGCTCTGGGGCAAACGCCTTAAGGTAAGCGGCATTTCCCAACGGAAACAAAGCTACGATGAGATACATGGCAGTCGCGGCTTCCAGCCCGATCGATACCAGATTGAAGAATAGTGCCAGCAAGGTTAGTTCTCGACTGACCGGTCGCAGTAAAACAAACAGGATCATCAGCAGGACAATCGCGCAGATCAGCAAGAACAATTCTGCTGCAATATGGAATCGCCACAACGACTCCGACGCCATGATGTTCTTCGCTGTGGCCGCTGCGTCGCCGGATACGATGAGCTTGTCGCGGACGAAGGCCTCGCCCAAGAGGCCGATGACGATAATGACCAAGTACAGCGCCCCGCCGACTCTTGCGTAAAGTTGAGGTGAAGACCCGATCGTCCGATCCATCATTTTAGTTTCTCCCGACCTCGCTACGGCGTGGCCGTCTTCTTGTACGCATTGGAGAAGCGCAATCGGAGGAGCCAGAAAATCAGCAAAACGAGCGGAAGTATCGTGAGAACCAAATAGAAGCCCGTACTGAATAAAGCCCGGGGCAGGCGTTGGCCGAGGCCCACGTTGGAAAGCAATCTTAAGGGACGGTTCGAAGGCCCCAGAAAAAAGGATCCTGAGGCGATGAACAGTCCAAAACACATACGCCACAGATGACGCGCGATGCGCTTCGCGCCAAGAACACCGCCGTGAATTAGCATGCGAACATCGCCCGCGGCGGCTAGCAACTGCACGGAACCCATGAAGAAGATCATGCCGACGGGGACTCCATCTTGCGAGCTTCGGCCGCTGCGCACGACTTGAATCCCATTCATCCAGGAGAGAGTGCCGACCGCCAATGGAATCAAAAGCACAGCCCAATCGAGCTTGCTTGTTTCGCCGTCGGAGCGCCGCGCTGTGAGCCAGGCCGTCAGGATCAGGTAAAACGTAAACGCCCCGCCGGCGGCATTGCCCGGCTGGTGTCTGGTAATTCCCAGGTATACGGCTCCCGCCGCCATAAGCAGCATCGACGCAACAAAGACTTGTCCGGCGAGGACGTGCCGCGGGGAACCTTTGCGAAAAGACATCGCGGCCGTCCCGGAGAGCAACCCTACGGTCCCGCCAAAAATATGAACGAGCAGTATGGGCGAATAAGTCATGGTTCCCCCTTGCTTACCCTGACATGGCTACGGGTCGCGCGCCCATCACAACTCTCCCGCTGCGCGGGCCCGCTCGTGCCACCGTTGAACGTTCACGCCAGCCGCAAGGAGCCACACGGTCAGCGCTCCTTCCCCGAGGATTCCCGGAGCCAGGTTGTAGGGGGACAGATAATCGGCGAGCTCGGGCGACACAAACGTCAGCCAGCCCAATCCGCCGAAAGCCATCAGCACGCCCAGAATTCGCGGCAGGAAAGTCGACTGGAAAATGAGATAGCCGACCAGCAGGCAATAAACCCCGAAAAATACCAGCGGATTGACACCGCTAATGTACGAAGGGAGAAGATGAAGGACGCTAAGAACCCCAAGGGCACATCCCGCAAAGCTGAAGACTGCCGCGATCAACGAAAGGCTCGCATCCACAGGCTTGAACAAGCCGTAGAAAAGCAGTGTGACAACGCCGTAGCAGGCGCTGGCGAGCAGGTTGGCGGCCTGATTGTACACAACAAGTTTTCCTCCAACGAATGCCGCAAATGCTCCCGTCAGAATCGTGAACAAATAAAAGACGCCGGCAATTCGGGCCTTGCGCCGTGGTGACGCGTCCGCTACTTGTCCCTTAGTTTCGGCTGGGCTCATTTTCCTTTCTCCTTACGCAAGCGAATGCATCAGCGATCAAGGCGCATCACATCGGGTCGCGATAGCGCCGCAGCCGCACCGCCGCGGCCAGGAAAGCGGCAGTCACCGCTAACCCGATCCACAGACCCGGCGTGCCCAGGAACCTGAACGGCGTGAGGTGCGACCCCGGATCCATGGGCATCGCACCTGGCGGGTAGGATCCCTCTGTGCCGCCCGTGAAGAACCGTCCCACGAAAGCGGCAAAATACGCGGTGTTGAAGAAAAGTTTCTCGAGTGTGCCGATCGCCAGAGGCGGCAACACCGCCCATAGCAGCGCGGCCCTCCGCGCCCAGGCCGACACCAGCAACAGCCACCCGTAGATAGGTGCGCTCCACAGGACATGCACAGTCATTACGTGGTAGAGCAGGAGCAGAGACCCTTGGAACAACGACACTTGTGCCCAGTACGTAGCCACGCTCAGGCCGCTTCCCGCCACCACTACACTGCTCACCAGTAGCATGAGGAATTGCGTGACAAAGGCGATGGCGCAGGCCAGCAACGGCAGCACCACGAACGGGATGCTCGCCTTCACGAGCACGGTCGTGACATCTGAAACGGGCAGCGACTTCCAGAACAAAATGCTGCGATCGCGTCGCTCTCTTTGCAACGCTTCGATGCAATAAAACACCGCGACGAGTATGAAGGCCCCCATCAGCAGCGCCGCCGCCATGTCGTACGGCCCTATAATCGCTTCGCGTTGCTTGTCCGGAGCGAGCGTCGAGAGGGCCCGCACTCCGCCCCCCGGATGAATCAAGCTGTGGATTAAGAAGCCAGACAGAAAAAGGGCGGAAACGCCCAAAGGGGCAAGGTAAATATAGCGGTTTTCCCAAAATTCGCGCCGCAGAGCCCAGTAGACTTGCCGCGTCACGGGAATCACCGCGGGCGCTACGATTTGCGATGCGGTGGCGGAGTCCGGCATGGCGTTTGTTTGCGTACTCATCGAGCGGCTCCTTGTTCCTGATTCCCCATCACCGCAACGAACAGATCGGCAATGCTGGGCCTGCGCACGTCGCCAAGCGCGGCGAGTTGCTGGCGATCAGCGCCGTCGAAGATCAGAATGCTGCGTCCGAACAACTGCCGTTCGTGAATCGGCTTGAGCGCCCGCGCGGCGGCGACCTTCTCGGGATTCACCATCACTTCCACATAGCGCGACTCGAGATCTTCCATGCCGCATTTGAGGACCATGCGGCCGCGATCGATGAACATCAGATCGGTCAACACGTCCTGAATCTCTTCGACCTGATGTGTGGTCACGACGATGGTGCGAGTGCCATCGAAGTAGTCGTTCAGCAACGAATTGTAAAACTGCTTGCGAAAAAGAATGTCCAGTCCCAGCGTCGGCTCGTCCAGAACCAGCAGTCTCGCGTCGATAGCCATCACGATCGCGAGGTGCAGTTGCGTCACCATGCCCTTCGACAATTCCCGCACCTTGCTCTGGCTCCTGATTTTCGTCTTTGCCAAAAAACCTTCGGCCTTCGCACGGTCGAAGCGCGGATGAACTCCGGCTACGTATTCGAGCAGTTGCGAAACCCGCGCCCAGCGCGGCAGCACCGCGACGTCTGAAATGAAACACACGTCTCGCATCAGCCGGTCGCGCTCCGTCCAGGGATCGCGCCCGAGAACCCTCAGTTCCCCCTGATAAGGGGTAAGGCCAAGAATCGCATTGAGCGCGGTGGTCTTGCCCGCGCCGTTCGGTCCGATCAGCCCGAGAATGCGCCCCTCTTCTACGCGCAGGTCTACGCCGTCGAGTGCGATGGTTGTGCCGAAGGCCTTACGCAGGCCGCGCGCCTCTATGCATGCCATGGCTTTAGCGGTCCTCCTTGCCGGACTCGGTCGCCCTCGGTTCGTTGGGCTGCGGCTTCGTGGGCTCCGCCTGCGGCTTGTTGGCGCCGTTGAGCAGTTCTTCAGCTTTCAGGCCCAGACGCTGGATCGTTGCGGTGATTCTCGGCCACTCTTCACTCAGGAATTTTTGCCGCTCTCCCTCGAGCAACAATTTGCGTGCCCCTGCATTGATGAACATGCCAAGTCCTCGCCGGCTTTCGACCAGCCCTTCGTCCACCAGTTCTTGATAGCCCTTCAGGACCGTGAGCGGATTCAGGCGGTAGTCAGCCGCCACATTGCGCACCGATGGCAGCGGATCGCCTTCCTTCAGGACTCCATCAAGGATCATCGCGACGACGCGGTCCCGCAGTTGGCGGTAAATCGGCTGACTGTCATTCCACTCACGGTCCATCTGGTTTCCAATTCTCCCTTTTGGAGACGCGCTCGGTCACTTTGCCCGCAGCAGGTCCATGTGCACCTGCACAGGCTTGTCTCCCGGCATCATATAAGTCCAGTCTTCGGCGTGATGATCGGCGTCGATGACGGTAAACACGGCGTGGTACATGTGCCCGAACTGGTTACCGCCGGAAAGATCGCTAAAGTCGAATTCCACCTTCTTGCCGTCCGCCGAAGGCCGGGCGACCATGTGCGGCCGGTTTCCCGCGTCACAGTAGTGGATCAGATTCAACTTGTCACCCTCCAGGTAAAGCATGGTTACGGGGTGATCGTACTTTGTCGCGTCCAAGGGCTTTCCCGACTCTTGCATCTCGTGCACAAGCGCGTTTCCCCTGGAAGTTACTCGCAGCGTGATCTCAGGCTTGGCACCGTCAATGTCGGGGTCCGGAGGCGTGGCTTTCAGGGAACCTCGCCACGTGCCCGCCAGGGTTTTCAGTTGGTCAAACGCTTTCTGAGCGTCGGACGTTACCGGTTTATCGGTGGCCTTGTGCATATCAGACTGCGCGAAGGCCACGTTGGACACCTGCATTAGAACAAAAGACAGCAAAAAACGAACGGATCTCATGTTTTCCATCTCCTTATACTCCTCGCTTTCTGGCCAAGCTCTTGCGCTCGCTCGCAACTCAACGAGTCCGCGATTGGCCATCTACTGTTATAGTAGACTATAACACTAAGCACATGTCAAGTGCTTTTCCTGTGTTTTCTTGGCGGGCCATGCGGGGCAAGGGCAACCTCGCCCGGAAGCGCGGGCGCACCCCTTGACTATCTACAATTCTTGCTGTAGATAATCATGGTATGGGAAAGCCAAACGATCTTGTCCAAGGAACGCTCGACCTTTTGATTCTCAAAACCATCGCGCTCGAGCCTAAGCACGGCTGGGCCATTGCGAAACGAATTCAACAAATCTCGGGTGAGGTGCTGCAAGTCCAGCAAGGCTCGCTCTACCCGGCCTTGCACCGCCTGGAGCAAAAAGCCTGGATCAAAGCCAAATGGAGGGAAACCGAAACGGGTCGCCAAGCCAAATTTTATTCGTTGACCGCCGCCGGCCGTGCGCAGCTCGAAAAGGAAGCCGCCAACTGGAGCCGCCTCTCCGCGGCAATCAATCTGGTCGTAGAGACAACGTAGGACGGTGATGTCATGCTCTGGACTCGGCGATTCTGGCTCCGCCTACAAACTCTCTTCAGTCGTAACCGCAGCACGCAGCAGTTGAACGACGAACTCCAATTTCATCTCGACCAGCAAATCGCCGAAAACCTCGCCGCCGGCATGAGCTCCGAAGAAGCCCGCCACGCCGCCATGCGCACCTTCGGCAATCCTACCTATCTCAAAGAAGAAACCCGCGACACCTGGGGCTGGTCTCGACTGGAACAAATCGCGCAGGACTTGCGCTATGCGCTCCGGCGGTTGCGAATGGCCCCGTCATTCTCCATCACCACGGTCCTAACGCTCGCGCTTGGCATCGGCGCAACGACTTCGATTTTTACCTTGGTTCATGCTGTTTTGTTGAAGTCCCTACCCGTGGCGAATCCCGGCGAACTGTACCGTTTAGGAAAAAAATCCCGCTGTTGCTACACGGGCGGCTATAGTCAGGATAAAGAGTTCTCTATTGTTTCCTACGACCTGTACAAATACCTCCGAGACAACACCAAAGGGTTTTCCGAATTAGCGGCGCTCCCGGCACCCGAGCACGTGTTTGGCGTCCGACGGTCGGGTCGCTCAGAGGCCGCCCATAGCTATCCGGGCGAGTTCGTTTCTGGCAATTACTTCTCCATGTTCGGCATAAGAACTTATGCCGGGCGCGCACTCACCGATGCGGATGATAAACCCAACGCTGCGCCAGTCGCCGTAATGAGCTATCGCCTTTGGCAGGAACGGTATGGATCGGATCCATCCGTAATCGGGAGCGTGTTTAATTTAAATGACAAGCCGTTCACCGTTGTGGGAATCACTCCTCCGGGCTTTTTTGGCGACAGTTTGCGCAGCAATCCACCCGATTTTTTCCTGCCTCTGAACACCGAACCGTTCATTGAGAGCGACGCCGATCTGAACAAGGTCGACACCCACTGGCTAGAGTTGATTGGCCGCATCCAGCCCGGCGCGAACCCGGCATCCATAGAAGCGGATATGCGTGTGGAGCTGAAGCAATGGTTGCGCTCCCATTGGGGTGACATGAGTGCCAACGACCGCGCAAGATTTCCCGAGCAGACGCTATACCTGACTCCAGGTGGCGCTGGCATCACAAGCATGCGCGAACAATACGAACACTGGCTTCAAATCCTAATGATGGTTTCAGGGTTTGTGTTGCTGATCGTCTGCGCTAACGTGGCCAATCTTATGCTTGTTCGTGGAATCGAGCGGCGGAGACAGACAGCGTTGAGCATTGCTTTGGGGGCGCAAGCTTCGCGAATTGTGAGGCAGCCTCTCACGGAAAGCGTATTGCTCTCGTTGTTTGGCGGAGCGGCGGGTCTGACGATGGCGTTTGCATGCACCCGCCTGATCCTCCATTTTGCATTTCCTTCGTTTGCCGGCTTCGCTAGCGTACCGATCAGCGCGTCGCCTTCCATGCCGGTTCTTTTGTTCGCCTTTGGGATTTCGTTATCGACGGGAGTGGTGTTCGGGATCGGTCCCGCATGCATGTCCACGCGAGTGGATCCCATTGAGGCGCTTCGCGGGGCGAGCCGCTCTAGCGAGCGCACCTCGTCCTTCCCAAGGAAGGTGCTGGTAGTATTTCAGGCCGCGCTTTCGCTCGTTTTATTGTCAGCGGCAGGACTACTCATCGCCGCTTTGCAAAGGCTCGAGAATCAAGATTTCGGATTCGAGCAGGATCGTCGCATAGTTGCGACGATGGATCCGCGGTTAGCCGGCTACAGAGCGGCTCAACTCCCGCCACTTTACCGGCGTATCCACGATTCACTCGCGACCATTCCGGGCGTATCTTTAGTGGCCCTCTGTCAATACTCACCGCTGAAGGGCGGCGGTTGGGGTGCTGGCGTCTGGGTAAATGGACATCCGCCTCCAGGGCCCCGCGATGACAACTCCGCTTCGTGGGATCGAGTTGGGGAAGGATATCTGGAAGTCATCGGGACGCCTATCGTCGCAGGGCGCGGCATCACCGAAGCGGATACGGCGACTAGCCGAAAAGTAGCAGTCATCAATGAAGCGTTTGCGCGAAAGTTCTTCAAGAATGAAGATCCGATTGGGAAGCACTTCGGCAAAGATGAGGGGAATAGCCGTCAATTCGAGATCGTGGGTGTCGCGAAAGATGCGCGCTACCTGACGGTGGATCAGCCGATTGAACCGTTCTTCTTTTTGCCAGAAGCGCAGGCGGAATATTTCGAGGGCAACCTGGGCTCGCTTTTCCTGCACGACATTGTGCTCCTGACGCGGCCCGGTGTTAGCCTCTCCGACGCGCAGGTGCCCCAAGCTATGGCTTCCGTGGATCCCAATCTGCCCATCATTTCGATTCGCACTCTAAAAGAGCAGGTCGCCACGCAATTCACGCAGCAGCGACTCATCGCACGGCTCACGTCGTTGTTCGGAGTTCTTTCGCTGGTTTTAGCAGCAATCGGATTGTATGGCGTCACTGCCTACAATGTAGGTCGCCGCACCGGCGAGATCGGCGTCCGTATGACGCTGGGCGCCAGTCGGGCCGGCGTGGTACGGCTTGTGCTGCGAGGCGCATTCCTACTCATTGCGTTTGGTCTGATTTTAGGGATACCGCTGTCTCTTGCCACGAGCTGGGCCTTGAGCAGCCAGCTTTACGGATTCAATCCGTATGACCCCCGCCTTCTTGCGATTGCCGCGCTCATTCTCGGATTGTCAGCGCTCGTTGCCGCGCTGGCTCCCGCTTTGCGTGCGTGTTCCATCTCACCGTCGCAGGCGCTGAGAACGGATTGAGTGTTGCCGGAGTAGACCGTCATGTTATGGGCTCAAAAATTCTGGCTTCGGCTGCAAACTTTGTTCCGTCGCAACCGCAGCACGCAGCGGTTGAACGACGAAATCCAGTTCCATCTCGACCAGCAGTTCGCCGAAAACCTCGCCGCAGGTATGAGCCCCGAAGAAGCCCGCCACGCCGCCAAGCGCACTTTCGGCAACACCACCTTCCTCACAGAAGAAACCCGCGACACCTGGGGCTGGCTCTGGCTCGAGCAAATCGGCAGCGACCTTCGCTATGCGACACGCATACTGCGCAAATCCCCCGGCTTCACCCTGGTCGCCATGTTGACCCTGGCGCTCGGCATCGGCGCGCATACGGCGATGTTCAGTGTGGTACGAGGCGTGGTTTTGGCCCCGCTTCCCTATTTCCAGCCGGACCGGCTTGTCATGCTTCTCGAAAGCAACCAGCGCTTCTCGCGGGACGCGATTTCCTACCCTAATTTTGTTGATTGGCAGCGCAGCGCGGGCGCGTTCGACCAAATGGCGGCGATTATGCTGCACCAGGGCTATGACCTTTCAGGTCCGGGCTCGCCGGAACATCTCGATGGCGTCCAAGTGACAGCGGGGTTCTTCAGCACGCTCGGCGTCAGGCCAAGTCTTGGCCGCGAGTTCTCTCCTCAGGAAGACCAGCACGGCGGCTCGCCCGTAGTCATCATCAGCAATCGTTTGTGGAGAAACCGCTTCGGAGCGAGCCCTCAGGCGCTTGGAAAATCCTTGATCCTGAGTGGAACCGACTACGTCATCGTGGGAGTCCTGCCGGCAGGCTTTTGCTTCCTGGACGAAGCGGACGCCTATTTGCCGCTCGGCCAGTACAATCCCTTGCTCCTGGAAGCTCGCGGAAGCCACGCCGCGATGGTCGCCGTCGCTCGGCTGAAACCGGGCGTAAGCGTCGCACAAGCTCAGTCGGAGATGAGCGCGATCCAAGACCGCTTGGATCAGCTTTATCCCGACGCCGATCGCGGAACGGGAGCCGATGTCGAACCTCTAAAACAAATCGTCGTTCAGGATGTGCGCGGAACCCTTCTGTTATTACTGGGAGCCGTCGGGCTGGTCTTGCTGATTATGTGCGCGAACGTCGCGAATCTTTGCCTGGCGCGTTCGGCGGCGCGCGAAAGAGAATTTGCCGTTCGTGTGGCGCTCGGTGCAAGCCGCGCGCGCGTCGTGCGGCAATTGCTGACGGAAAGCCTGCTGCTTTCCCTCGCCGGCGGCGCCTTAGGCGTCCTTCTTGCCTTTTGGAGCATGCGCCTTTTGCTCGCGGCGATTCCGGGAAACGTGCCGCGCAGCGAAAACATCGGCGTCAATGCGCAGGTGCTTTGGTTTACGTTTGGCGTATCTCTTGCCGTGGGGATTCTGTTCGGCCTCGCGCCCGCTCTCGAGAGTTACAAGCCCGACGTACAAGCCTCGCTGAAAGAAAGCGGCCGCGGCGCGGCAGGCGCGCGGCACCGCGCCCAGAGCACGCTTTTGGTTGTGCAAACGGCATTGGCGCTGGTATTGCTGGTCGGCGCAGGATTGCTCCTCCGCACCATTCGCCACTTGTGGGAAACGAATCCCGGCTTCGACACGCAGAATCTGATTACCTTCAAAATAGGCCTTTCGCCTTCGGCGTCCAAGACGGGCCCCGCCATGCGCGCCTCGTATCTCCAGTTGCTGGACCGCATTCGAGCGATTCCCGGCGTGCAAGCCGCGGACTTCACCGAACTTGTTCCGCTGACCGACAATGATGCCGACGCACCCTTTTGGATCGATTCGCAAAAGCCCGCCGAAATTCAAAACGCCCCGCGCACGCTCGTCTTCGCCACGGGCACGGATTATCTCCGCACGATGGGCATACCGCTGCTACGTGGCCGCTTCTTTACGCCGAAAGACACTTTAAGAACTCCGTTCGTAACGGTGATTGACACCGTTTTCGCCGAGCAATATTTCCCGGGGCAAAACCCCGTCGGTCAATCCATTACCTTCGGATGGGATACGCCCGTAGGTCCCTGCGAAATTGTTGGCGTCGTGGGCCACGTGAGCCATTGGGGAGTGGGCGAGACCGACAAGCGCACCAGAGCGCAAAGCTATTTTTCGCTTTACCAGGATCCGGACAAATGGGTTCCCTTGAACTATCCCGACACGAAGATTCTTGTTCGCACGCCACTCGATGTCGCCATCATGATGCCGGCCATCAGGTCGGCGGTTTACGCAGCGGGCAGCGCTCAGCCGGTTTATTCCGTGAAGACGATGCCGCAAATCGTTGCGGAGTCCATGTCCTCACAACGCTTCCCGATGATTTTGTTGGCAACGTTCGCCGCACTGGCTTTGATACTCGCGTCGGTTGGAACGTACGGCGTAGTCGCCTACTCCGTAAGCCAGCGCCTCGGCGAGATTGGCATTCGCATGGCGCTGGGGGCCGCGAAACAGGATGTTTTTCGCATGGTGATTGGAAACGGGCTGCGCCTAGCCTGCACTGGCCTGGCGATCGGAATCGTCGTCGCGCTTGTGCTTGCCCGGCTACTTTCCAACTTTGCGCAATTGCTGTACGGCGTCCGGGCCAATGACCCGCTAACGTTGCTAGGGGTCTCGGTAGTGTTAATGGGAGTTGCCCTGCTCGCTTCTTACGTTCCCGCTCGCCGGGCAACGCGGGTCGATCCGATGGTCGCCCTGCGGTACGAATAATTCAACACGGTAGGTGTTCTTATGATGTGGTTACAACAATTCTGGCTCAAGTTGCAAAGCTTGTTCGGTCGCAGCCGCAGTACGCAGCGATTGAACGACGAACTCCAGTTCCATCTCGACCAGCAGGTCGCTGAGAACATCGCCACGGGCATGAGTCCTGACGAAGCCTGCTACGCCGCCACGCGCGCTTTTGGCAATCGCTCCCTCCTCAAAGAAGAAACCCGCGACACCTGGGGCTGGACTCGGCTAGAGCAAATCGCGCAGGACCTCCGCTACGGTTTGCGAAGTCTGCGCAAGGCTCCCGGCTTTAGCGCCGTCGCGATCCTGTCGCTGGCGCTGGGCATCATGGCCACGACCGCAATGTACAGCGTTATCTACGGCGTGATCCTCAATCCGTATCCTTACCGCGATGTGGACAGCTTGATGAGCGTGACGGTATGGTCTCTAGACACACCAAGATGGCGGGCGTACTACACGGTCGACCAATTCCTGGAGATCGCCGAACGCAACACGATTATGCAAGGCACCATTGCCTCGACCGTCAGCGACGTGGTGTGGACCAGCGAGGGAGAACCCAAGCGCCTCCGCGGTAACGTCTGCACGATGAACACTTTTGACGTGATGGGCGTGCCTCCTCTCATCGGGCGCACGCCAACCGAGGCGGACTCGGCTCCAGGCGCTCCGGCAGTCGCCGTTTTGGGCTACAAGTTTTGGATGCAGCAGTTCGGTGGTGACCCAAGCGTGCTGGGGCGCTCGCTGCGGCTCAATGACACGGTTCGCACGGTGATTGGCGTGATGCCCCCGCGGTTCATGTGGCGCGGCGCTAATGTTTACCTGCCGATCGTTTTCCACCGCGGCCAGTTTTCGGAAGGTGTGCATTACGTGCATTTGCTCGGGCGCTTGAAGCCCGGCGTCACCGAAGCGCAAGCCGAGACCGACCTTCGGCCCATCATTGCCGATCTCAAGCAGCGCGAACCAGCAGCTTTCCCTGAAAAATGGCGCGTGGGCTTGCTTTCGTTCAAAGAGTCGTTTCGCAGTGGACTCCACCAAGTGCTTTGGATTCTCTTCGGCGCTGTGGGCATGCTCCTGCTGATTGCTTGCGCCAACGTTTCGAACCTCTTGCTCTCTCGCGCGGCCACCAGGCAACGTGAAATCGCGTTGCGCGCTTCGCTGGGCGCCACACGCGGAAGGCTCGTGCGTCAATTGCTGACGGAAAGCGTGGTGCTCTCTATGCTTGGCGGCGTACTCGGCGCGGCGCTGGCCTTCGGTGCGTTGCGCGTCATCCTCATCATGGTGCCTCCGGACTCTATACCAGACGAAGCAAAAGTCGCGATTGACCGGCCGGTGCTGTTGTTTACGCTCTGCGTGTCGCTTGTCACGGCGCTGCTCTTTGGATTGGCGCCGGCCCTGCATGCGAGCCGCACACAACTGGTAACAGCGCTCAAAGAAAGCGCACGAGGCGTCGGGGCGGGCTTTCGCCGGATATCGGCCAGCGGCAGCCTGGTGGTCGTCGAAGTTGCGATGTCGCTGGTCCTTGTCGTCGGCGCAACATTGATGATGCGCACTGTGATCGCGATTCAGAACCAGCAACTGGGAATGCGCACGGATCGTCTGCTGACGATTCGCGTGCCGCTTTCTCCGCAGAGATATGCTGGCGCGTCGCACCGCATCACCTTTTTCAAAGAGTTGTTGCGTCGCGTCGAAGCCCTGCCGGGTGTCGAGTCTGCGGCAATGAGCGTAGGAATGCATCCTTTCTTTGGCGGGATGGAAACGCCCGTGACAATCCCTGGCGCGACTCAAATGGATACCCGTCCGGTCGTTATCCATGCAGTGAGCCGCGATTACATGAAAGTGTTCGGCATCGCGCTTACGGAGGGGCGGCCATTCAGTGACGCCGACATGGCCGCCCGAGGCCAATGGGCCATCGTGAATCAAAGCTTTGTGCGCCGTTACTTTCCTTCCAGCGCGCCTTTAGGCCGCATCGTTCGCGTGCCGCGTTTGAGCGGCGATCTTCATCTTCCGGATGACGCCTTCCAAATTGTCGGCGTCGTGAACGACGTGGTGAATCGCGGGCTGACACGCGAGATTGCGCCGGAGCTTTACCTCCCTTATTCCATTACGGGGGACGCCGATTTCCTCGCGGTCTTAGCCAACACAGATCCAGCCTCACTGGCAAAAACGGTGTCCGAACAGGTGTATGCGATCGATCCGGACCAACCGGTCACCGATGTGCGCACCATGAGTTCGCGGCTGAACGATTGGGAGTACTCCGGTCCACGCTTTAGCGTGGTGCTCCTGGGGATTTTTGCCGCTCTGGGACTGACCTTGGCGGTTGTAGGAGTGTACGGCGTGGTCTCCAACGCGGTGGCGCAACGCACGCACGAAATCGGCGTGCGTAAAGCACTCGGGGCGGACTCCGGCGATGTGTTCCGCCTGGTCTTCCGCTTTGGCGCGCGTTTTGTTTTGCCCGGCATTGCCATCGGTCTGGCCGCGAGCCTCGCGGCCGCGCGAGTGCTGGGCAGCCAACTTTGGCATGTTTCGCCGCACGATCCGGTTGCTCTGGTGTCGGTGGTCGTCTTGTTGTTGGCAGTCGGTTTTCTGGCGTGTTGGGTGCCCGCGCGCCGCGCAATGCGCGTCGATCCGATCGTGGCGCTGCGGTACGAATGATTCGCCGCATTCAAAGACATGTCTTTTCCGTGAACTCTGTATCTCCTCTGTGCTCTCAGTGCTAAGCCATCTCTCTTGATTTCCTTTGGCTGTTGGACCTTGAATCCTTGGACTTCCTGAACCTTTGCTCCTCGACTTGTCACTTAGAACTTACGACTTACCACTTCTTCGCGCGGCCAGCGTATAATGCCGTGCGGTCTGGCTCGTGTGATGTAGTGGCGGGTCTTTAGACCCGCGTTTTTAGTTCGACTCAAACTTTTTGGCGCAGGCCCACTTACATGATCGAACGGCTACCCATGGAGATTAAGGTTCGCGAATCTGGTGCTGCCGCCATTCTCGAAGTGCACGGCCGGCTCACCATTGGCGAACCGAGCGAACAGCTTTACGCCGCGCTGCAATCCGTCATGAAAAAGGGCACGCGCAAAGTGATCGTTGCGCTCAACAGCGCTCCTCAAATCGACAGCTCCGGCCTCTCCACGCTCGTTCGCATCTCCATCCAGCTCGCGCGCGAAGGCGGCGTGCTCCGTCTGGTCTGCGGACCCGGCCGCGTCCGCGACGCCCTCACCGTCACCCGCCTCGTCGAAGCCATCCCCACCTTCGACACCGAATCCGCCGCCCTCGCCGACTTCGCGTGAGGTAATTCCGTACAACAAGCAAATCAGTTCAGCCGTTTCGCCTCCCGTATGATTTTCGCGCTGGGCGTCTGCTTACTGACTGTATCCACGGCGACCCCGGACACCGCTAAGGACCGCAAGAAGACTGCGAAAAGCCTCGGTAAGGAGATTGAGCGAGCGCAATTCCACAAAGTTTACCTCCCGGATTTTCTCGACCCCTCCGGCGTCCGCACGGAGAAGGGTTGCTTCTTTGCTTCGGCCTTTTCGACCGATCTCGCGAAGACCGGCGGCACTTTCGAGGTCGTAAATCGCATACAGGCACAGAAGCAGCTCAATGAACTTCACATTTCAGCCCATGATTTTCTGCAGCCCGAAATGTTTCCGAACGCAGCCCAAGCCCTCGGAGCCGACGCCGTCCTAGTGGGAACGGCAACAATCACGGCGAAAGACGCTGAGTTGCGCTTCTCACTGCGCGACGGTGCATCGGGCAAGGAAGTCCACGCCATGGATTATCACGAAAAACTCAACTCTGCCTTTGAGGTCCACCCAGCAGCCGAAGTCGGGAGCGGACACGCCTTCTATTTCCCCAACCTAGACGGTGTGTCAGACCCAAAATGCATTTATTGCCCGAACCCGTCGTATACGAAAGAAGCGCGCGGAAATGAATTTCAAAAGCGTCATGTTGTCCGTGGTTGTGGATGAAAAAGGGATCATTCGAGATGTCCGCGTAGTCGAGGACCCTGGCTATGGACTTGCCCAGAAGTCGATTGATTCTCTAAAGAAGTGGCGTATGGAAGCCTCGCGAGATCCTCAAGGAAATCCTGTGACAGTCCGAGTAGGAGTTGAGACTGTCTTTACGCTGTATTAGCCGCCTTTTTTGAGTTCGGCGAGGACGAGTTTGGCTACTTCTTTCAGAGTCTCGAAGACGCCAACTCCTTGAATGGCGATGCCCTCGAGAACCGGCTCCCCTTTTTTGCGAAGCTGCTTTGTTAGCTCCGGCACGGACATGGCGTTGGGCAAGTCGCGCTTGTTCAACTGCAGCACGTATGGAATCGTTGCGAAATTCAGATTGTGTTCTTTCAGGTGCTCCTGAAGGTTTTCCATTGTTTCAAAATTTGCGTCGAGGCGCTCTTCCTGCGAATCCGCCACGAAGACCACCCCATCGGCGCCCTTGAGGATCAGCTTGCGACTGGCCTCGTAAAACACCTGGCCGGGCACGGTATATAAATGGAAGCGCGTTTTGAACCCGCGCACCGTCCCGAGGTCCAGCGGAAGGAAGTCGAAGAACAGCGTGCGGTCCGTTTCCGTGGCCAGGGACACCATTTTGCCCTTCTGGTTCTGCCCGGTGTGGTCGTAAACCCACTGGAGGTTGGCGGTTTTTCCGCCGAGACCCGGGCCGTAGTAAACCAGCTTGCAATTAATTTCGCGCGCAGGAAAATTGATGAAAGGCACTTTGTCGTCGATCCGAATGCGGCCACAAATTTAGCATACGCGGTGCAGGCAGGCCAGCATTCCCGCCCCGTGTCTCCTTCAAACAACGCCTTCTAAACAGTTTCTGCGATTCTTGGGCGTTCTTCATGGCCTATTTTTCGCAATGATGCGGTTCGGTAACCGCTATTTCGCAACCGGCTCGCAGTGGTTATCAGAGGGCTATGTACTCTGCAGTACTAAGCCCGCGTTTGACGGGCGCGGTTGCCTCTGCTAGCATGCGCTACATGGCAAAAGTGCGAAAAGCCTCGGGAGGGTCCGCCCACCATTCCAAGAGCGCTGGGCACGGGTCCTCTAAGTCGATGAAAAAGAAGACGTTAGGAACACCTCCTCCTCCACAGCGCGGCGGCGTTGAACTGGTGGACCCGCGAGTGCAAGCGCAACTGAAAACTTACGACGAAGCGCTGGCGCTCTTTCATCAGCAAAAGTTCTCGCGCGCTAAGCAGGAACTCGAAGAAGTGCTTAAGGGCCCCAGCAAAGAGCTTGCGGACCGCGCGCGCGTGCACTTGAAAATTGTCGAGCAGCGCATGAAGCCTTCGGCGGAGCAGAATCCGAAGAGCGCCGAAGACCATTACCAGCGCGGCGTGGCCATGATGAACATCGGCCGCTGGGACGAAGCGCGCGAGAGCCTCGACAAGGCGCGCAAAGCGGCGCCGAAAGCGGACCACATTCACTACGCACTGGCGGCGCTTGATTGCTTGACCGGCGAAGCGGATTCCGCGCTCGAAAATCTCAAGGTCGCCATTCAGTTGCGTCCCGAAAACCGCTATCATGCGCGAAACGATGAAGACTTCGCGTTCCTCCAGGAAGATCCGCGCTTCACGGAATTGCTGTATCCCGAAAAAGAGGGATTCGCCAGCTAAGGCAGGGATTGAGCGGTTAGCTGCCAGCGGTTCGTCACAGAGCAAAAGCTCCTTTCGCTAAGGCGTTGAACTAAGCTCTTCAGTCAGCCGTGGCGGGAGCAGGCGCAGAGAGATTTCTCCTCGCAAAAGCGGCTTGGAGAGACAGAAGTTCTCGCTTCGCTCGAAATGACAATTTTCCGCTACCCTGCCTGCGTGGCACTCTGTTAGTACTCCGACCATGACTTCTGCGTTCTTGAATTTATCCTCCAGCAACTTTCTCGTCGAAACCTTTCTTGTAGAATAAGAATGGCGTTACGTTCTCAGCCAACAATGAAAAAACGCGCGTCTTCGACAAAAACTCCTCTGCCCGGCTTTCGCATTGTCGCGTTGGGCGGCGGCACGGGGCTTTCCACTTTGCTGCGCGGCCTGAAAGAGCATGTCGTGCGGCGCCCTGACGAATTGGCCACCGCGGAACGGCCGATCTCCGATCTTGCGGCGATCGTTACGGTCACCGATGACGGCGGAAGCTCGGGACGCTTGCGGCGCGAAAACCGCATCCTGCCGCCGGGCGACATCCGCAACTGTATGGTGGCGCTCTCGAAAGACGAAGCGCTGATGGGCCGTCTGTTTCAGTACCGCTTCCACGCGGGGCAAGGGCTGGCGGGCCACAATTTTGGCAACCTGTTTCTTGCGGCGCTCACGCACGTTACTGGAGATTTCATCGAAGCGATTCGCGTGACGAGCAAAGTGCTGGCGATTCGCGGGCGCATTTTCCCGTCAACGCTCTCGAATGTGCATCTCGTGGCCAAGCTCGAGGACGGCCGCGTGGTGCATGGCGAGACACGCATCAGCGCGAGCCGGGTGCCGATCCAGAGGCTCGGTCTTTCGCCGAGCCGCGTGCGTACTCTGCCCGCCGCCATTGAGGCCATCGATCAGGCGGACCTGATTCTGATGGGTCCCGGCTCGCTCTACACCAGCGTGCTGCCGAATCTCTTGATTCCAGAGATTGCTGCGGCGATTGCACGGTCGAAGGCGCCGCGCGTGTACATCGCCAACCTGATGACGCAGCCGGGCGAAACGACCGGGTACGGTTTAGCCGACCACGTTTGCGCGATTCAAAAGCATGTGCCGCGGCGCGTGATTGATTGCGTCGTAGCTAACCGGCAGGCGATTTCGCCACTAGTCGCGCGGCGGTATCGCGCGGAAGGCGCCACGCCGGTGACCGTGGATGTGGCCGCGCTCAAGAACCTCGGCTGCCGCGTCATTCTCGACGACTTGGTCGAGGAGCACGGCGTTTTACGCCACAACAGCGAGCGGCTGTCGTGGTTGCTGCTGGAAGAATTTCTCCATCAGTGACCCCAGCAGGGTTACCCCTTTTTTTTTCGTAACTGCGCATTCTAAAGAACTTACGAATGTGGGCGCGGGCCTTCAGTAAAGTTGTTCTTTAAGTTTGCAATCTGAAATGAGAACCCCAAAGCTCAGCCGCGCGGGCCCAAGGCCACTGATGTGCATGCGGTAAACGGCCCATGCAAGGCCGACAAGCAAAGGGCCTTCCCCGGCTGGATGGGGAAGGCCCTCTGAGGCTAGGAAGTTTGAGTGGCCGTTAGAAAATGATCTTGGCCACGAGTTGAATGTTACGGGCTTCGCCGGGGCCGATGGCCGGAGCGCCGTTGAAGTCGCCGATAGTATCCGACACTTGGCCAAAACCGCTAGCTGTAGTGCAGACACCGGTCCCGACGGCAGGAGAGCAGACGCCGCCAACAGACCCGACTCCCGATGCCAGGTTGATGCGGTTGAGTAGGTTAAAGAAGTCCGCGCGGAGCTGGATCTTAACCCGCTCGGTGATTGGGACGTTCTTGATGAACGACAGGTCCACATCCCCAAAACCCGGCCCTGTAAATTTGTTCCGAGAGAGGTTTGCCGCGCCTGGGCACGCCGTTCCACCAGGGTTACAAAAAGCTGCCGGGTTCCACCATTGCGTCCCAAAACTTGGGTCGAACGTGTGACTAACCCCCGCGTACGGGTTGCCGATCAAAGATAGTCCCGACAGCGTCTCGTCGGACGGCTGTCCGCGGTGCCAATTCATCACCGTGCTCACCTGCCAGTCGTTGAACGCGCGCTTGGACCAGCTAGAGGTGGCCCAAGGTGCCTTGGGCAGGTCATAGGTACCACTGACGGTGAAAAGGTGTCGAGTATCAAAATCACTGTTTCCATAATCGGCCTTAAGGTTGAAAGCATCGTCCAGTACTTGACCGCGATACTCGCTGATTTCATCCAGAGCATGCGACCAGGTGTAAGCGAACTGGGTGCTTAGCCCGCGCCAGGCTCTGGTGCGGAAAATCGTTTGCAGAGCATTGTAGTTTGACGTGCCAATGGTATTGAGCTGGAGAATGTGCCCAAAATGTGTAAACGCCCCTGCTTGGTTGATATCGGAAACGATATTCAGCTTGCGGCCTTGACTTCCAACGTAGCCAATCTGGAATATTGCGGAGTTGCCAAGGCCTTTTTCAACTTGAAGGTTGTAATTATAGAAATAGGGTGTCCGGAAGTTCGGACTGACGGAATAGGCACCCAATCCCTGAGGGTCGCCCGCAGCGGCGCAGTTAGGATTGCTGCAACCCTTGACGCCGGGAAAGATCGATGCCCCTCCAGCCTGGACCGCATCCCAGTTATAGCCGCTGCGCGAATAGGTTGAGACGGGAGTTGCTCCGAATGGATTGCCCTGAATTCCTGAAGGTGCCGAGACGGGCGGCCGGAAATCCAAGAAGGGGTTCAGGTTGATCTGATCATAAAACACACCAAAGCCTCCGCGGACGACCAGATCACCCTTGGCGGTGGGCTGATAAGCGAAGCCTAGGCGCGGGCCGAAATGGTCCTTACCCGGGTTGAAGAGGGCATGGCTGCCATCCTGAACCACAAATCCGGTCCCGGGGAGAAAGTTTGCGATATCTTTTTTGTCGGTTTGCATGGGGCCGAAGTATTCATATCGCAAGCCGTAGCTAAGGTTGAGCTTTCTGGTGATCTGCCATGAATCCTGGATGTACGCGTTGAAGGCGTTGACATGGACCCAGCGTTCCGGGTCACCGACAGCAATTGTAGAGCCGCAGGTGAAGCCGTTGGTGCTATGGAATGCATCACAGGCAGACACATCACCCGCCAAAAAGTCGGCAAGAGCCTTTGTCAACGGACTCTCGGTGGCAGTAACTGGATCAGCAGCCCAGGGGCCTCGGGAACCGTCGAAGACGAACTTTCCTGTTCCACGCCGATGATAGAACTCATTGAGTTTCCCGTGGCGAAATTCCGCTCCGTACCGGAACTGATGCTTTCCGACGCTGTAGGAAACGATGTCCGTAAAGTGCAGGGTCAAGTCGCTTCGGCCCTCGGGGGGAGTCAGACCAATTTGCTCAAATCCCCCGGAACCACCCTTGGAAGGAGGCGCGATGATGATATTGGGAGCTCCGTGGATGGGCTGCCCGTGGTTGGTAGCGTCGGGGCTAAGGAATATTCCCATGGCCTTGGTATCGAAGCTATTGTTGTTGTCGTGGAAGAGTTGGTTGAAGTAGCTGGCGCCAAAAAGGAATTGGTTGGTCCACCTGGATGACAGCGTGGAGTTCAAAACTGCGCCATAGTTTCCGTCATGGAGAGGCGCCACCTCGAAGTAGTACGCCAAATTCGAGCTGGCCGTCCCCAATGCCGGACTGCCGCCCAATGGAGCGACTTGGTTCCCCTGGCCGATTATGGCGTGAAGAGAAAGGTGATGTTTGTCAGAAATTTGGTGATCGATCCGGGCTACGCCGTTGTAGCTGTAGCCAAACTCCGCACTGGGACTGAAGAAGTTATTTGCAGCTGCGGGCAGGCTACCAATTATACTCCTGGGCCAGAAACCACTCGTGCCAATGGCGGTCTTCGATGCAGCACTCTCCGTGACGCCATGTGCAGTCAGGACAGCGAGAGCTTGGGTCACCCAAGCATCCGAAGGTTCCGTTGCAATTCCGGAAAGGCCGAATACGAAGTCGTTCTTCTCGTAGCTAGCAAAGGCAAATGTCTTGTTCTTGATAATCGGACCGCCCGCGGAGATCCCGTAGTTTTCGTTGCGCTCTCTTGGAGCCTTGGTGCCAGGCGCCGGGGTAAAGAAGGGCGAGGGGGAAGCGAAGTATTCGTTCCGGTTGTAGTAATAGAGGGAGCCATGGATATCGTTGCTGCCGGACTTGAGGACAATGTTTGCTGTGCCACCGGCGTTGCGCCCGCCTTCGGGTCCCGAGGAGGTCTGCACTGAGAATTCCTCCGTTGCGTCAATCGGCAGGACGGTGCCGGCAATCCCGGAAACGCCACCCTGATTGATCGCCGGAATGTTGTGCCAGAAATCGTTGTTGTCCACGCCGTTGATCTGCCAGTTGATCTGGTTGGGCCGCGTGCCGTTCAAGGATCCGAAGCCGCCCACGTTGTAGCCACCAAAGCCCGGCGCGACGCCGATCATTTGCGTGAAGTCGCGACCGTTTAGGGGAATGTTCTGCACCACATCGTCGGGAATGGTCATGGTTTGGGTTTGCGTGGTGGTGTCGAGGGTCAAAGCTGCGGCGGAAACTTCCACTGTAGTGGTCTGCTGCTGGAGTGTGAGCTTGACCTGCAATGTGTAAATCTGACCAGCGACCACTTCGACCTTGTCCACGGTGTAGGCGGGGAATCCCGTCGCGGTGACTGTGACTTTGTAGAAGCCGAGTGGGATGTCTTGAAAAGCGAAGGCTCCGTCACTTGTGGTCGTGGTGGTGTGGTCAAGGCCGGTGGCGATTTCCGTGGCCTTGACCGTGGCGTTCGGAACCAAACCACCTGATGGGTCAGAAACGGTTCCGTTGATGCTGCCACGGAAGGTCTGGGCGTTTGCGGCTACTGCGAGCGAGAATGCAATCAGAATAACTACGACGAGACGCTTCATAAAATTCAATTCCCCCCTCTTCGAGATCAAGAACATGAACTGATAGCACCCTGGCGCCCCGAAACGGCCAAGGCACGCCTAAAACAAAGCACGGCCACTCAAGAGGCCCGACTGAAAAACTTCGCGCACCTAATTATTGAATTGAGATCCGTCATTTCAGGACAAGCCCCCCGGACCGCTCGCCCTTCGCCTCGAAGAATCTCTACACCCTACAGCAAACGTAAGTGTGCTTTTTATTGGCACAATTTGTAACCCGCTGGAAAGCCCGGTGTCAAGAAGAATGAGCGGCGGCAGGGGGCGCAAATTTTGGATGCAGAGGATTCGAGCGGGTATTGTTATTTGCGGGGAACTCTTGCGGGAATTGAAAAAGAGAAAATAGAAGATGGGAAGAGTCGAAGAGAAAAACCAGGAAAAGGATTTAACACAGAGATCGCAGAGATCGGAGCAAGGAGTTCACGGAGAAGAAAGAAACGAAGATAGAAAAGATAAAATGGAAAAAGGGAAAATGGAAAATCGGAATAAACTGGCGAGAAAAGACATAGAGACGACACCTCGTTACAATTGGCCCGTGATTCCTGCAGGTTTGAGAAAACAAGGCGCGAAAAGAACGGGAAGAGATTCAAACGCAGAGGCGCAGAGAAGAGGAGAGACTAATGTCCACGTTTGGGTTGATTGAATACAAGGACGCGAGCGTGGAGGTGCGCGCGATTTACGACGATATTATGGCCACGCGAAAAACGGACTCGATCAACAATTTCTGGAAGGCCATTGCGCACGATCCAGCGCTGCTGAAACGGACGTGGGAAAGCATCAAGCAGATTATGGCGCCCGGTGCGCTAGACCCGCTGACCAAGGAGTTGATCTACATCGCGGTGAGCGTGACGAACAATTGCACGTACTGCATCTATTCGCACACGGCGTCGGCGTTCGGAAAAGGGATGACGGAGGCGATGTTCAAGGAATTGCAAGCGGTGATTGGGATGGCGAACGAGACGAACAAGCTGGTGACGGGGTATCAGGTGGAGGTGGATGAGAGATTCCAACCACCTCTTCCGAGGTAGCTAAGGCCGCTTGCCGCGGCGGTCAAGCCACCGCAGAAGAGAAGTGGCGAGCGACGAGCGGCAATTGACGAGAAAAAAGTCAAAAGAGTTGAACGTTCAAAAGTTGCAAGAACGAAAAGAACGTCGAACTCACTGCGGCGAATAATTCGGCCTGTACGCGGGGACAGGTGTTCAAAAGCGAAAAACGGTACGCGGGTACTATGGTTGGGCCTTTCTGCGGAAGCGGAAGATATAAAAGGTAGCCCAATGCCCAGAAGCTTCCCTGCCTGCCCCGCCTGACGCGGGATGGCAGCACCCCAAGATGCAGCAGGTTTCTCGGGAAGGGCGAACCTTAAAATTCTGCTTCGCGGATGTGCAAAACATGCCCCCAGTCATCAAGGATTCCGACACTCTGACAGCTCCGGAAACCACAGCACGCTCCGGATCGGCGTCGACGGAGTCCGCCGTTAAAGCGCAGCCCGTTGCGCTGGAAGTCCCCATCACTGTCAATGGAGCGCGCACCACAGAAGGAAGCGGGAAGCGCGAACCGTTTTCGGAGTCCACGAAGACGGTGATGGTTTTCGGGTCGGGGGCGATAATTCGTTTAACGTCAGCCATGGCGCCAGGGCAACTGCTGTTCCTCACCAACGAACGCACGAAGAAAGAAGTCGTGTGCCAGGTGGTGAAGTCGAAGAACTACCGCAACGTAAGCGGATATGTGGAATTGGAGTTTACTGAGCCAGCGGTGGGATTTTGGGGCATGCGTTTTCCGGGGGACCGGATCGGTCCGGGGCCGCAAGCTGCGGCGACGCAAACTCCCAACCTTGGCACAGGGAATGGAGCGCCGGCACCTGTTCCAGCGCGTCCGGCGGCGCCGAAGACAGAACAGCCAGCGGCGAGCAGCGCGCCGAGCGCGAGCGTGAATGCGCCGAAGCCGTCCGCAACAGCCAGTTCGACCATCGTTCCGGCAGGGTTTGATTCCGCAGCGTTGTTAGGCGGTTCGAAACCAAAGACGGATAGGAGTGCTCCTTCGGCTCCGGCTCCGATTGCAACCTCGCTGGGAGCGGACACGCCGCTGGTTGAACCGTGGCTGAAGAAGCGCGAGCCGGCGCGCGCGCCGGCCGCGGCAAAGAATGCGGTTCCTCCTGCGCCTCCCGCAAGACCAGTGGAGCCGGAATCGAACCTAACGCCCGCGCGCAGTTTTGCCGTGGAGCGCCCGTCGGAGAAGCGCGCGTCACTTTTTACACCACCAGAGGCACCGACAAACCTGGTGAGCGTGGACCTATCCAACATCACGCCCTTCTTTGAAGTGAAACCCGCTGTTGCCGAGGCGCCTGCGGGGCCGCCGAAGCCGACCGCCGCCAGCGATCCGGACATGGAAGAGTTGAAGCATCAGACCGCGCGTTTGCAAGGCGAGCTTGCGAAAATGCAGTTTGGCGAACCGGCATCCAGTTCGACGGTGAAGGCGGAAGAAAAGAAGCGTGAGGCAAAGAGGGCTGATGCGGAGAAGCCAGCACCGCCGGAGATGGAGATACCTTCTTTTCCATTGACCGAACAGTCTATCGAGACGCTCAAAACGGAGCTGGTACACGAAAACCCCGTGCGGCTGGTGGAAAATCCCGAGCCGACCAAAGAGGCCGCGGTTCTGCCAGAGTTGTCGAAGTTAGACGAACCCGTGAAGGCTGAGTCTCCCGCAGCCATTCCTGCTTTGGAATCGCTTGAGCACGAGGAGATGAAGATTCCAGCATGGCTCGAGCCGCTGGCGCGCAATTCCCCGGCGCCTTCTTCGACGCAGGAACACGTCGTTCGGGAGAAGACCAAGCGCCGCGCTGAGCAACCGCATCTTCAGGAATTGGTGGCGCCGCTACTAGCGCCGGCAAAAGGACACGGAGCCACGGAATCGCGCCTTCCGCAGTTTGGAAACGCATTGCCATTTGAAGATTCGAAAAACGGGCGGGAGAGTTCGCACAAGAAGTCCGGCATAGGGCTGATGCTTGGAGGGATCGCGGCGGGAATTCTGGCGCTGGCGGGCGGCTGGCGGTACATGAACCAGCAGGCGGGAACTCATAGCAGCGTTGCAACCGCCGGGTCCACCCTCGGCACAGGACCCGCGGACCCGCAAACGAGCCCAATAAAGGAATCTGTGCTGGGAACGACCCGCTCGCGCCAAGTGGACGCACCGGTTTCGTTAGCCAAGCACGCGGCTGTCAATTCGAATGCGCCAAGCAATCCCGCAAGCAATTTCTCCTATCCTGCCCCAGCAAGTTCGGCGGCTGGCGCGGCTCGCGGCCCGCAAGGGAGTTCGAATGGTTTGAATGGCGGCAATGTGGTCACCAAGGCCGAGTCCGCGCAACCGGAGGCAGTTCAGGCCGTGGAGAAAAGACCTGCGCTCGGAGTTGTGCACCTTGCGGCGCCCAAGATCTCCCAGAAGCGGACCGTGCAAACCGGAGCGGCACCGGACGCTGGGATTCTGAGCGAAGAGCAGCCCTCGGAGAATGCCGATTCACTCGGCGGATTGGCTGTGAAAAGCAATCAGCCGGATGCCCCCACGGCTGCCGTGCCGGTTGGCGGAGAGGTGAAGCAAGCGAAACTGATTTTGTCCGCGTCACCTGCGTACCCGGCGCTTGCCAAGACGCAGCACGTTTCCGGCGCGGTGACGATCGATGCGCTCATCGAAGTCAACGGGCGCGTCACAACGATGAAGGTGATTTCCGGCCCGGCGCTGCTGCAACAGGCGGCTATGGATGCCCTGAAGCAGTGGAAATATCAGCCAGCAACGCTGGACGGTAAAGCCGTGCCGATGCACCTGTCCGTCACCATCCAATTCCGTCTGCAACAATAGCAACAACCCCCGATCTTCAACAGCAACAAGGTTGGCCGGAGCCGTTCGAAGGCTCGAAGGCCGTATGGCTTGCGGGATACAGAACAGGTTCGTATACTGGCGGCCCCGGCCAAATGGCAAGTCTGGCGGTGGGGTAGACCGCTGAATTTACCTCCCTTTGGCCCCAAATTCACGCCTGTGAAGAATCACAGGACGAATTGCGTAAGGACACTTGGTTCTGTAAAAAGAATCCGCGTTGCACCGGTGTGAAGGCCTCTGTTTTGCCGCTGCGACGAGGGCTACAGTGCTCCTCCGAGAGAGCGTTTAGGAAGTCGCGAAGGAGAATTTTGCATGTCGCAAGCGGTGATGCCGGAAGAGATGAATGTGTACCAAAACGCAGAAGCGCGTTTTGAACTGGCGGCGAACAAGCTGGGCCTGGAGCAGGGCCTGTACCGCTTCCTGAAATGGCCGAGCAAGGAAATCACGTTGTACATCCCGGTGGGCATGGATAACGGGCAACTGGAAGTTTTTACGGGCTACCGGGTGCTGCATTCGAACGTACGGGGGCCCGGGAAGGGCGGGATTCGGTTTGCGCCGGACGTTTCGATTGATGAAGTGCGCGCGCTGGCAACGTGGATGACGTGGAAATGCGCGGTGGTAAACATTCCGTTCGGGGGAGCGAAAGGCGGAGTCATATGCGACCCGCGTAAATTGTCGCGCGGAGAAATGGAAAGGCTGACGCGGCGGTACACGGCGGAATTGGCGGACTGGCTGGGACCGGAGCGCGACATTCCCGCGCCGGATGTGGGCACGGGCGAGCAAACCATGGCATGGGTGATGGACACCTATGCGATGCACGTGGGTCAGGCTACGACCGCGGTGGTCACCGGAAAGCCGATTGAGCTGGGCGGATCCCGGGGAAGACGCGAAGCCACAGGACGCGGGGTGATGATTTGTTGTGATAAGGCGCTTGCAAAACTCGGTATGAAGAGGCAGGGCTGCCGCGTGGTCGTGCAAGGTTTCGGCAATGTGGGCTCGATGGCGGCAGACCTGATGCAAAAGGCGGGGTACAAAATCGTGGGACTCGCGGACATCGGCGGCGGACTTTACAACGAGAAAGGCTTCGACGTGCCCAAAGTGATTGACTGGGTGTATACGCAGAAAAAGACGCTGCAGGGTTTTCCCGGAGGCGGGACGAAAATGTCGGCGCGCGACGTGCTCTTTCAGCCGTGCGACATCGCTATCCCCGCGGCCATTGAAAACCAAATCACGGAGAAAAATGCGAACCAAGTCCAGGCAAAGATTCTCTGCGAAGGAGCGAACGGACCAACCACCTGGCAGGCAGACACCATCATCGATTCGAAAGGAATCTTCACGATCCCGGATATTTTGGGCAATGCCGGCGGCGTAACTGTGAGCTATTTCGAGTGGGTGCAGGACCGGCAGGGATTCTTCTGGCGGGAGAGCGAGGTCAACGAGCGTCTGCAGGATTTCATGGAAAATGCGTTCGATGAAGTGGTGCGCTACGCCGAGACGCACAAGGTCAACAACCGCATCGCAGCGTACATGCTGGCGATCGACCGCGTGGCCAGGGTACTGAAGCTGCGCGGCATTTATGCCTAGGCGGACCCGCTTTTCAACGGGACTAGATTCTTGGGGCGTTTTGTAATAGTTTCTTTCCGCTCACGCTGGTTCCAGGGAACCGGCGGGGCCATTTCGTAAGTCCCCTACGGGGTGTGCCTGAAGCAAATCGGGAAGATACGGCGCGGCTGCGGCTGCGCCAGGAAGGAGTCCGCCCTTGACCCCGGACTCGCTCTTACCCGGCCACGCAAAAACCGAGGCGCAGCATGCACGGGACATTTGTGTCGCCGGCCGCTGGATGTACGAGCGCGAATACATCGTCGCCTGCGAAGGCAATTTGTCCGTGCGGCTGGCCGACGGACGCATCGTGACCACGCCTACCTGCATGAACAAGGGAATGCTTTCGCCCGAGGATCTGGTGATCACGGATATCGAGGGCAGGCAGCTCTCTGGTGATCGCAAAGTTTCCTCGGAACTGGCGATGCATCTGTTGTTCTACCGGATTCGGCCTGACGTGAACGCAGTTTGCCACGCGCATCCGCCAACAGCCACTGGATTTGCGGTGGCGGGGCGCGCGCTGAATAAAGCGCTGTTGCCCGAGGTGATTGTGGGGCTGGGACAGGTTCCTTTGGTGCAATATGCCACGCCGGGAACGCCGGAGCTGGGCGGAGCGCTCGAGCCCTTTGTTCCGCACTACGATGCGTTACTGTTAGCGAACCACGGCGCAGTGACCTGCGGGCCGGATTTGCTCACGGCGTTCTACCGCATGGAGACGATCGAACACTGCGCAAAGATTACGCTGGCGGCGGAGCTTGCCGGTGAGCCGGTATTGCTCTCCGGCCGGGAAGTGGCAAAGTTGATGGCGGCGCGTCCACGATACTTCGTATCGCCTCCACCGGGCGGCGGCGCGGAGTTGCCACTGACGAATGAGGGCAATGAGTCGGCGGAAGACCATGTCACGCTAACGCGCGACGAACTAGACGCTTTGATTGATGAAGCCGTGCGGAAAGACCGCAGCCGCCGGTGAAATAAGTTGTGACTCATGATTCATAAGTCTTAAGTTCTCGAAAAAGCTGGTAACTTCTAGCCGTCTACGATTTTGTCCTCCTGTAATCTGCGAGTGTGGGAAAATAGCAACGGGCTGTGCTATGCGCTTTGCGACCACTGCTGTGATTTGCTTCTCGTTGTGCCTCGCCTCTTTCCTTAGTGGAACTCCACCTGCGCAAACCCAAGAGGGAATTATGAAAATCTCAAGCGCGGCCTTCCCCGCCGGCGAAATGATTCCGAAGAAGTTTACCTGTGACGGGCCAGATGCTTCGCCAAAGCTCAATTGGACCGAGCCTCCAGCAAAGACACAAGGCTTCGCGCTGATTATGGACGACCCGGATGCTCCAGCGGGCACGTGGGTCCATTGGGTGCTGTTCGATCTGCCCGCAGACACGAGAGAGCTTGAGGAAGGAGTGGCGAAGCAGGAACAACTTCCGAATGGCGCGCGGCAAGGGCGAAACGATTTCGGCAAAATCGGCTACGGGGGACCGTGTCCGCCCCCCGGCAGTCCGCACCGGTACTTCTTCAAGCTATATGCGCTGAATGCCAAGCTGAATTTGAAGGCGGGCGCGACGAAGGCTGACGTCGAGGGCGCCATGAAGGGGCATATCCTCGCCCATGCGGAAATGATCGGCCGCTATGGGCGCGAATCTTTCTGATTTCTCGGCTTTGACTCGTAAATCTACGCGATCATGTTTCTACTAGCTTTTGATAGCGAAA
>DATEGO010000119.1:0-25237 GCA_035280065.1 Candidatus Acidiferrum sp. | reverse complement strand
TTTTGAGTCCAGCGCGTCTGCCAGTTCCGCCACTCCGGGTTGTGCGTCTAACTCGTTAATTCACGAAGGCTTCCGGGCTTCCTCACTTTCTGCAGCTTCTTCAGAATTGCTGCATTCTTGTGCAACTGTGAAGTAACTGTGAATTTCGGCCTTGGCGCCATGCTTGATATTGCGCACGGCGTCCCGGATGTCGGCTTCGGAAACGATATTGTAGCGCGAGAATATAGTGTCTGTCTTGTGGCCTGATACCTTCATGGCCGTCTTTTGCGGCACGCCACGGCGAATCATGTTCCGCACAGCGGAGCGCCGAAAATCGACCCACGTGCCGCGAGAATCCAGCACAGGCTCGCCATTGGCGCGAGTGAGCAAGTAATCTTCCGGCTGCTGGCCGCGTTTCATTCTCCGAAACGATGAACTTGCGAAACTTCGGCGCCCGGGAAACCCTCTGCGGCTCCGCATCAAGCCCAGAGAGAGAAGGCCCGGCGCATCAAAGCCAATTCCCTGTTGATTGCCGCCTTAGCCGCCCCGTCGCCCTGGCGCTTCTCCACGTACTCGGCAATCTGCGCCGTCCCTACTCGCAAAGCCCTCATGCCTCCGAAGTAGTCTCTCAGGTGGACGTTCCAGCGGCCCTTAGCTCACACCTCATCTTGGCCGTGGATCCGGTAATCCTGCAAAAGATCATCGTACAGCTCACGCCCTCAGCCTTGGCCCACCTTTTCCTCTCGCGGCCAGCGTTCGTCAATCTTTCCTAGGATTAGTTTGGCCTTGTCGATTGCGTCTGTGATCGCGAATCAATTAGCCCACGGCTTGTTTCCACTCTCGTTGAGTTTTCGCGCCGCCAGGATTGTTGCCGCAAAGAGAATTGCGTATTTCCGCTGCTCATCCATTTGAGTCCTCCAGCGGAAACGGGGTTTACAGGATACCGTATCTGAGGGATTTATAACGCGAGGCTGTGAAAGGGTCACGCTCTCTGGGGTCGAGTTTGCTGGCGGTGCCTCGCGAATTGTTGCGACTCAAACCGCCATTGCGTCTGTGTCGGTGCTGGGGAATATGGTAATTACGACTTGAGAGCTGAGCTGTCACCTGTCGGTTTTGACAGTTCCAAACACACGTGCCGGGACAATTAAGCTTGCTACATCCGAGGTAACCTGGAGGCGGCCAGCGCTCGATCCTCCCCAAAAAGGAAAGGGTTCGCCGCCTCCCTCCCATACAGAGTGAAATCCATGAGGCTAGGGGTTGATTAGCGGCGGCAGCCTCACGGTCTTGCACTCAAACCGCCCGTTGAGTGGTCCTTCCTTGATAAGCCTTATAAGGCATCACGTTCTTAGCTGTCGTTGCTCTGTAGCAAGGATAGGGCTGCCAAGCCCGTCTGTTTCCCTTCTTCGGTCATGGGGAACCCCGCGATTTTGCAATCCTCAATTTCAGAGCTTCAAGCTCTTGCTTGGTCATACCTTGCAGAGCCATCGCTGTGGCGAGATATAAAGCGGGTACGTGTTTCATTTTGTTGCCGCGTGCTACCTTGCGACGAAGTTTCTGCACTTCTGGGTCAGCGCCCACTTTCAAAAATACTTTATACGCCTCAGGGATCGGCAGAGTCTTTTCAATCAGGCCATGCTTAACGAGAATGCGATGATACGCAGGTACTGCCAACGCGGATGATGGGGTCTGCTGGACGCGTTTGTGTTGTTTTGGGTGTTTCATCGAACTATCGTGACAGGTTTTGTCAACGCGGTAATTTCTTTGGCCCTTAGCTCTCCTGTTCCGGCGTTGCTCTTATTGTCATGGCAAGGGCTGCCAGGTAATAAGGTTTCAAGAACTCTACCGCTGCTTCTGGGCTCTTTGACGCTTGCTCACCTAGAAGTCCTTGTAAGTGGCCGTCCTTCAAAAATATCGTTTGCACCAGAATCGCTGCTCCCATCTGATCGCCTGCTTGCATTGTAGTGCCTCCCGTTGGCGCTCGGAGTCTACCATTTCCAAACTCAACTTCGTTTGCGGCTCTTCTCCAACATGTTCCGGGATCGCCGTTAAGAAAACCTACCCTACGAAAACCGCACTAGAGCCACGATGATGAGATCGCGGAATGTACGGGAAATTTCCTGGGCGCACGGCGGAGTTGCGAGACATACGAACAGCAAGGCACAGCGAAACGTGGCGTGTCTCGCCCGCAAGCACTATGAATTAACTATGAATGACCGGCCCTTGAGGGTCTGTGAAGTTCGGTGTGGTCCAGTGAGCTAAGTCCCTTGTTTCTGGAATAGGCCCAGACACGCTCCCCTCTGTTATGCTGCGAGGCCGATGAAGACGCTCAATGAGCCCTTTTCTAAGCGGTCGATGCGGCGGCGGTATGAAGTGTGGTTCTTGCGGTTGGGACTTGCCGATGGCAGCGGTGCGTGGTGGTTTCGCTATTTGCTGATGAATCCTGGACGGGAGGGATGCGGAAGCGATTCGCGGCAGCAGCCGGTGCAGGTGTGGGCCACGTGGTTCCCGCGGCAAGGAAAACCGCAGACTTGGGTCCAAGGATTTTCGCTGCGGGACTTTCACTTAAGCGCGCGCGACGCAAGCTCTTTGCTTTTTGAGGCTGGCGAAAATCGAATCAGCGAAAATGAATGCCGCGGACGGCTGGAAGTTGACGGCCGGCGGATTTGCTGGGACTTGCGGTATCGTTCCGCTTTCCGTGTAGAGTTGAGCAGCAAGGGATGGATTGGGTTTTCGCGCACGCCGCATTCGGACGCAATCTTTTCGGGAGAGATTGATCTTGATGGGCAAACTTTTCGTGGCGAGCCGTTGGCTTATGGGATGCAAGGTCACAACTGTGGATATCGCCACCGCAAGTTCTGGGCTTGGACGCACATCCATTTTCCCGGCTCGGGCGGTGCCAGTACGACTTTGGAAGCACTCGTTTATGAGATGGCGCTGGGGATGACCTTTCGAAAAGTTGTGATTTGGCACGAAGGCCGCGAGTTCGTTTTTCGGGATCTGCGGGACTTGCAGCGAGACGAGAATGAGCTTACTTGGAGCTTTTGCTGCCCCAACCACAAATCTCTCGCGGCAAAGGTTGAAATTCGCGGAAGGAAAGGACTTATCCACCACCTTCCTTATTTCAAGACCGACTGTTCCGGGCAATTTGAGGTAGCGAATGACAGCCTGGGAACTGCGAGGATGACCTTGTTTGGGCTTGGAGGGACCCCATTGGGACTGATGACAGACATCGGCGCAGTCATTGAAATGGCAGGTAGTTTCTAGTTTCTCAGACTTGGGAGCATTCCGTTACCTTGCAAGCTTTTCTTGGTGGTGAAACATGCAAATGAGCACGGATGGATGTTCCGTTTCTCCCCTTCCCAAGGATTTCCACAGGGCACGACTGGACTCGTGCACAACACAGAGCTAGGCTATGTTCCCCGCTCGGCAGGGGTTTCCTTCCTAACCAGGAAACGTCTGGGCGGACACCAAGGCGATTCGTGTCGACTGTAACTCCCTTATCAGCGGGAGCTCACGTTGAGCACCGCGATTTGTCTTTTTGGATGGACCGAGTCTTGAATGAGCTGGAGTGTGTGCGCTCGTCCGCCAGCATGGATGCGGTGCATGATCTTCGCGTAGCCATTCGGCGCTGCCGCTCGGTGGCTGCAGCCATTGAAGAGATTGATCCGGATCCCGCGTGGCCAGCGATGCGCAAGGCTGCACGTAAGCTTTTCCGCGCGCTTGGCGCGCTGCGCGATGCGCACGTAATGGAGGAATGGCTGAGGAAACTGGGGCCGGAAACGGATCCGGTGCGCGCGCATCTGCAGGCTGCCTTTGAATCCAAAGAACCGCAATTGCGCGAAGAAGCTCTGCATGCGGTTTCGAAGTTCGACCAGAGAGCGTGGAAGCACTTCGCGCGCACGCTTAGGAAACGCAGCCGGCTTGTGCCCGCGGGCAGCTTGGCTGCCGAATGCCTGGCGTTCGAACGATTCGAAAGCGCGAAGGAGTTGCACGCGAAGGCCCTGCGCACAGAGAAGCCGAAGCCCTGGCACGCGCTGCGCATCGGGCTGAAGCGATTCCGGTACACCGTAGAAAGCCTGCTTCCTGAGCAACACGCGGCCTGGAGCGAGAATTTAAAGCGCGTTCAGGATTTGCTGGGAAACATTCACGACCTCGACGTGCTTTCCGATCTTGTCAAGGAATCGGAATTTGTGGAGACCGAGGATTCACTGACCGCTTGGGAGGAGATTATCGGGCGCGAACGGCAAGAATGCATCCGCACGTACCGGCAACTGACGCTTGGGAAAACGAGTCTGTGGAATACCTGGCGCGCCGGATTGCCGAGCAATGGGCGCGTGGAGGCCGCAGCGGAAGCGCGTCTGCGCGCCACGGCTCGTGCGGCCGATCCGCACGCGACCAGGACATCTCAGGTTTCGCGGATCGCGGTGGCATTGTTTGAAGCGCTGAAACGTGTGGGCGCAGGAGCGGCATTTCGCGAAGCACCTTTGCGGCGCATTCTGCTTGCTGCCGCTCGATTGCATGGAGCCGGGATGACGAATGCGGAAAAATCGGTGCAGAAGGCGGCGCGGAAATTCGTTCTTGGGCTGCCGCTCGCTCCAGGATGGAAAAACGAAGAGTGGGACCTACTGGCAACGGTCGTCCGCTACCACCGGGGAGCGGAGCCGTCGAAAAAGAAAGGCCCGTTTGCCAAATTGTCCGTGGACCAGCAGGATCGCGTTCGCGCATTAAGCGGCGTTTTGCGTTTGGCTTTAGCGCTGCGCAAGTGTGGTGTGGAGAGCGGCGTGGGGCTTCGCGCGGAGAAATCGGCGGAGACGGTTGTGCTTAGAGCGCGCGGGCTCACGGACGATCTGGAGACCGCGGCGCGGCTGGCCGCGGGCAAGCATTTGCTGGAAGAATATGTCGGAATGCCGCTGATTCTGAAACCCGCAATCAAGCACGGCAAAATTGTGGCCCTGCCCTCGCCACCAACGCCGCAGTTTTTTATGGCCTCCGATTAACCTGGCCCATCGACCAATCTTAGGTGCTATTTTCCTGCCCTACGCAGGATCTTGGGAATGGCGAGCCAGGCAAGGACCCCCATCGGGGGAGAGATGCGCTTCAGCTCGATAAGCGCGACCCCGGCCTTTTTCAGGGATGTCAGGTGCTTCTTCGAGCTGAGCGCGGTGGCGATAACGTCATCGAGCTGCGGGGTGTGACCAAACACAAAAATGGAAGAGGCCTGCTTTTCGCGGGCGAGTTCGCGAAACAGGAGGGTCGGTTCGGACCCCGGCAGCAGGATTTCGTTTCGGCGGATTCTCTGCTTGGAGTAATCCAAGGCATCGGCAAAAATCTCGGCGGTTTGCACCGCGCGCACGTATGGGCTGGTCAAGAACAGGTCTCCGGAAGCGCCCAGGGCCGCAACGCCTTTCGCAATTTGTTTTGTCTTTTCAACACCTTCCTCGGTGAGATAACGCTCGGCCTCAGCCGGACATTTAGGATCTTCTCGATCGATCGCGATGCCGTGGCGGACGATGTAAAGCTGCATCTTCTTCTCCTATCCTAACTACACACAGACTTGCGGGCCGCTTAAGAATTTCTCAGGGACGACGAGGGGCGAAGAAACCGGCGGATTCGATTCATGATGCCGGGCGCCTGCCGGGAATACACCTTTACGTGACACTCCTTTTCAAACCATTCCGCGCTGTGGCCGGCATCGCGCAGGTCTTCGCTGGCGTCGCCGCGGGCCTCCACTTCCAAACCAACGGCGCCGCGCTGAAACGTGGCACGAATTCTCACGATGCGCTGGCGGTGCGAATGGTCGAGACTTTCGGCTATTCGCAAAATCGCCGCAAGCCTTCGCAACGTGGGCTTATCCGCGTCGTCGAGAGAAGAATAGGCCGGATGATGGGCCGCGGGCTCCGATTTGCGATTGTGGTAGCGCACCAAGCCTGCGACGATCGTGCGTTCGCGTCCTTCGAGGCCGGGAATGTCGCCATTCATCACCAGGTATTCTCCATGTTTGTGATGGCCGCGGTGGCCAATCATGTGTCCGGTATCGTGCAAAAGAGCGCCGGCTTCGAGAAGCACCCGAGTCTGCGCCGGCAAACGGTGAACAGGCTGCAACTGGTCAAAAAGCTGAAGGCTCAATTCGCGAACATGTTCCGCGTGCTGCTGATCGTATTCGAGCCTGCGTGCAAAACTGCGCGTTCCAACGAGCAACTGACGCGCGGCGCCATTGTAACGATGCGGCTCTTTGCGGGAAAAAGTTTCGTGCGCGATTTCCTGGAGAATCCCTTCGCGAACGCCGACGGCGGGGACGGCAAAGAGACGAAGATTCAAATAGCGCCCCAGGGTGACAAACGTAATGGCGGCGATGCCCATCACGTCGGCGCGGTCGCGACGCACGCCGTAAGTCTTCATTCGCTCACGCACGTCGCGCTCAAGAATGTCCGGCAAGCGTTCGCGCAGGAGCGAAAGCTCGACGGTCTCGAGTCCATGTTCGCGCGGGCCTGGGGCGATTTCGGCAAGAGTTTCGGCATTCCCGCCAAGCGCGATGGCCATCCCATTGTTCAGGTTAGGCCGCGGCGAAAGCTTTGACTCGAGCAGCGCGCGCACGTACTTGCGGACCTGTTCGCTTTCCGCAGGCTTGATGACGCCGGGAAGGTCCAGGGTGGTCATTAAACGAACAGTGCCTACGGGCAATTGCGCGCCTTGCTCCACGGAGTGATCGCGAAGGATGGTGACCTCAAGGCTGCCGCCGCCCAAATCCACGATGCAGCGAGGAACAGCTTCTGGCCCAAGGGCCGCGAGCACGGCTTCCCTGCCGAGGCGGGATTCCTCTGCCGCGCTGATTACTTCCAAAACGACCCCGGATTTCCTTTTTATGGTCCGCACGAAGGCGTCGCGATTTTCTGCCTCGCGAGTGGCACTCGTAGCCACCGCGCGGTAGCGCGCTACGCCGAAATCGTCCATGACTTCGCGAAAATAACGAAACGCTTTTGCGGCTTTCTTGAAGACGTCTTCACTAAAACGAGGCCGCACAAAAACGTTTTCGCCAAGGCGAAGCGGGTAGCGTTCGTCTTGCAGCGGTTCGATATCCAACGCGGAGTATGCGCGCGCCACGGAAAGGCGCACGGCATTAGAGCCGGCGTCGATGGCGGCAATGTGGACCGGCTCCGGCATTGGCATCGGCGAATTCTACCGCCAGAGATGTGATAAGGCTGAGGAAGGAGTGTACTTTGTCGAACGAATTCCGAGTTGTTCGGCGATGCGCTGGCGCAGCAGCTTGTTGACGGTGGAAACGTTGGCCTCGCCGTCCAATTCGATGAAGTTGTGTTTCTTTGCCATGACTTCGAATTCGCGCTTAATCATAGTCTGATAACGGATGAAGGACCAATAGAGATCGTGCGAAAGAGACATGTCACGCCCCGCTTCCCAATAGCTGATGGCCTGCGCTTTGCGAAACTCGCGGCCGAAGGCGGTTTCAGGGCGGACGTTCAGCCAAAATGTGAGATGGGGGCGAAGCGCCATGGCGTAAAGTCCGCCCATGTAATCGCGGTTGATGCCGCGCACCACGCCACGGCCAATCAAAGTAAAAATGTAACGATCGGCGAGCACCATGGTTCCGGAACGCAGGGCGGGAAGAATGCGGTGCTCGATCTGGTCGAAGAAATCCGTTGCGTACATCAGCGCCAGCGTAAGGCGCGTCACGGCGTTTTTGGCGAGCAGTTCGTCAATGTCGCGACCCACGAGGTTCGAACGGCGCAAGCCGCTGGTTTGCACGGCGAAACCTTCCGATTCGAGCCATTCCTGGAGCAGAGCGATTTGGGTGGACCGGCCTGAGCCGTCCATCCCTTCAATGACGATGAGGCTGCCCGTAACATCGCTAGGATCGAATCCAACGAGAGGTTCGCCAAAAAAATATTGCTGCGCGGGGTCTTCGGGGGGCGAGGCCGGCTTGGATGGCGCAGGCGCCGTGACCGGAGTTTCCGTTGTCACTGTCGCCACGGGCTTTTCTTTTTCTTGATCGAGCATGCTCACTCCGCAGCCTCAGCGCGAGGAGCGAAGCGCTTTAGATCGATTTTGGAGGCGACGATGTCCCGCATCTGCTTTTGCAGTTTGTTGACGGGCATCGTCCCATCAAGGACCACAAAATTGTCGGTATCAACCATCCTGTCGTATTCCTCGAGAATGCGCGCCTGGAACAAGCGGAAACTCTCGGCGCGATCGTAGGACATCCCCAGGTCCATGCCAGCTTCGTAGTATTTCAGCTTAGGACGCCCACTTAGAATGCGGTTCACTGCCACGTCGAGGGGAGCGCGGAAATAAAACGTAATGTCCGGAACCGGGGCAAAGCGGTACAGATTCCTCAGCCACCGCGGCGAACAGCCGCGGGCGGTGTCGCGCGCAAAAGCGGTGTAAATGTAACGGTCCGCCAGGACCAGATAATCGCCCTGAAGCAAGGGCATGATTTGACGCTCGCAGCGGTCGGCAAAATCAGCAGCGTGCAGCAGCGAAAAAGTGGTCGGTGTGAGCAGCCGCCGCTGCTTGCCGCGGCGGGTTGCAGATTTTACCAGCGGTGAAGAGTTCCACTCGGTGAAATGCAGGCGGTAGCCGCCGATTTCCAACCAGCGTTTCAGCAAATACAGCTGCGTGCTTTTTCCGGAGCCGTCCGTGCCCTCAACGACAATCAACGCGCCGGGATAAGCGCGGCTGGGAACCGGCCGGCCGGGCTGCGGAAGGGTAGATTTGGCCGGCTCGGTCCGAACCGGTTTTTGCACCACATCCTGAGTTTCCATGGGCCTCGAGCGAGAAGTTATTGGGAACGGCAAGCCTATGCAACATGTGTTACAGCCGCATTACACCACATTGCGGCGTTACGGGCAAAGCGCCCGGCCCTTAGAATAACGTGACCTTGATATGCAGGAATTTCTTGGGGTTTTGTCGGAAATCGCCAATCAGCAAACGCATATCGCCGGTCAGCGCCGCCAAGTTGTCGTAGAGTTTCGGGTCGCTGAACATCTTGCCAACCGTGGTGGTGTTCTCGTTTAGCTTGGCGGAGGCAGACGCAAAGTTCGCGCTCGTTTCGCGCAACTTGTCATACACGGTATCGTCGGTTACGAACTTCCCTAACGAACCCTTGCCGGCGCGGACGTCTCGCAACATAGAGTTGGCATTGGTCATGGTTTCCTTGGTTTGATCGTAGAGCGTGGGGTCGTAGATTAATTTGCCGAGCGTGCCTTTGCCGGCGCGCATGTCCGCCAGCATTACGTTTACGTTGTCCAGCCCTTTGTCCACTTTCGCATACATCTCATCTGACGAAACCAGTTTACCGAGTGTACCTTCGCCGTTACGAATGCCCATCATCATCGCATCGCCCTTGGTCAGGATGCCGTTTAGATGATTGTAGGCCTGATCGTCAGTAAGCATTTTCCCCAGCGATCCGCGGCCTTCTTGCACGCCCTTGATCAAATCGCGCACGTCCACGGACAAGGCCGAAAGGTTTCCCAACACTTCGGCGCTGCGAGCCACCACTTCCTTCATCGCTTCCTCTTCGGCACCCTTGATCTCGGCGGAATCGGCGATAGGGGTGCCCGTCATCCCTCGCGTGATGTTCACATAGCGGTTGCCGAGCAGCCCTTCCGTCACTAAGCTCGCCACCGAATCTGTAAGGATATAGCTCTGGTATCGGCGGTCCACGCGCATCACGACTTCGATGTTTCTATTCTTGTCTACGGCTTTTCCGGTGGAGCGCGGCAAAAGCTTAATGGACTCCACGTTACCGACTTCCACGCCATCTACGCGGACGGGGGCACCGTTGGCCAACCCAGAAACTTCCGGCAGATATGTCTTCAGCCGGTATTTCGGCGCCAGCGGCCCTGCTCCGGTGACATAGAAGATTCCCGCGCCTAGCACGGACAATCCAACCAGCACAAACAACCCCACGCGCAACTCCGTCCAGGTAAGTTGTCTTCGTTGTGGCATTTCTTGTTTCCTCCCCCATACAAGAAACCGCTACCGCAGTTCACACTAGAAACCGCTCCAAATAAGGATCTTTCGAATTCGCAATCTCGTCGGGTTCGCCGTCGAAATAAATCTCGCCATCTCTGTAGACCAGGAAGCGCGTCTGCGCCATATTTGCGGCTGCGCTTCCATTCCCGGAATTCGGCACAACGCGCTCTGCGCCCGCGTCAAAATGAAAGTGGGCCAGCGCAAATCCGTCTTGTAACCGGTGTGTGGCTAGCAGCGCGGTCACTCCGTACATGTCGCGGAGACGCAAAATCAGCGTGATAATGGTTTGCGAAGTGATTGGATCCAACCCCGCAGTCGGCGAGTCATACAGCACGATGGGCGGACGATTGACCAGGGCCCGGGCGATGGAAACGCGCCGCCTCATGCCGCCGGACAATTCGGAAGGAAGCTGGTCGATGGTGTGCTCCAACTCCACGAAACGCAGCACTTCTCTAACGCGCGGCCCAACCTCTTCTTCTGCAACTCCGTCCTCATACAGCCGATAAGCCACGTTGTCGGCTACGGTCATCGAGTCGAACAGCGCGCCTTCCTGAAACATAAAACCAATCTTGCGCCGGAACGTCAGGAGATCTTTCTCGGGCATTTCCGAAACTTTTTGACCCAACACGTCGATACTGCCGCTATCCGGCCGCATCAATCCCGCCGCCATCTTTAGCGTAAGCGTTTTTCCGGTGCCCGTTTCTCCCAACAAAACGACAGTTTCCCGTTCGCGCACGCAAAAGGACACCCCGCGCAGAATTTGCCCCTCGTCGAAACCTATGCGCACGTCTTCAAATGCAATAGCAGACCTTGGTTCCCAAGGGCGGAAAGACCCGTGTTCTGCCATATCTCCGATTATAGCGGCAATTCGCTTCCGGTTTCCGGAAAGAGCGCCCAAAGCGCAATAGTTTCCCGGGAAGCACAAGTAAGAGAGAAAGGCGTACAATACTGCCGTTTTTTGAAGCCAAGAGGAGATATCCGTGAAAACGTTTTCCGGCTCATCGAAACTGCAAACGCTCGCGAGACTTGGCAGCTTCGTATTTGGCGCCGCCCTTGCCTTTGCGGCCGCGCGCGTTGCTAGAGCGCAAAGTTTTACCGTCGAACAGGTCATGGGTTCGCCGTTCCCTGAGAGCCTGACCGTGGCAGCCCGTGCACCGCGTATGGCTTGGGCTTTCGACGCCAAGGGAGTGCGCAACGTTTGGATTGCCGACGCGCCCGGCTTTTCTGGCCGTCAGGTGACTCATTATTCCGATGACGACGGCATGGCGCTTGCGAGCTTGCGGCTCACGCCCGACGGCCTCACGGTCGTCTATTCGCGCGGCAGCGAACTCAATACCGTGGGCGAAGTTGCGGATCCCACGAGCAATGTCACGCGCCCAAACCAGCATGTGTGGGCCGTGGACGTGGACAAGGGCGAGCCGCGCCTGCTGGGCGAATTGAATTGCACGCGGGAAGGCTGTGAGGACATCGAGCTGTCACCCGATGGCGCAATGGCCGTTTGGGCGGCCCGCGGGCAGCTCTGGGCTGCGCCGGTGTCGGGTGCGATGCCCGCACATCAGCTCGCTTTCGTGCGAGGCGAAAATGACTCGCCGCAATGGTCCCCTGATGGCACGGAGATCGCTTTCGTTTCTCATCGCGGCGATCACAGTTTCATTGGCGTCTACAATTTCGGGCGCCAATCCCTCCGCTACCTGGCTCCGTCGGTGGATCGCGACTCCGTACCGCGCTGGTCCGCGGACGGCAAGCAGATCGCGTTTGTGCGCATTCACGGTCTCGCAGAGCGCCTGCCGCTGCTGCAGACTCGGCCCAATCCCTGGGCTATTTACGTTGCCGATGCCGCAAGCGGTGAAGCACGCGCCGTCTGGCATAGCACCGACGAACTCGTGGGTTCCCTTCCGAATCTCACAGAAAGCAAATCCTTCCATTTTGTGGGAAGCCGAATCGCCTTTGCTTCCGAGCACGATGGCTGGAACCATTTGTATTCCATTCCTGCTACCGGCGGCACTCCGACGCTTCTCACTCCCGGCGAATTTGAAGTGGAAGACGTCTCGGTATCGCGCGACGGCCACTCGCTCATTTACTCTTCGAATCAGGACGATATCGACCGCCGCCATTTATGGCGCGTTCGCGTTGAAGGCGGTAAGCCCGAAGCTCTCAGCAAGGGCGAAACCATGGAGTGGTCTCCCGCCGAACTCGCGGATGGCCGCACCGTTGTATGTCTTGGCTCGACTGCCACTTCTCCGGCCATGCCGTATCGGCTCACTTCGTCGGGGCGCGAGATGACTGCGGGTTCACAACTTCCCACGGACTTTCCTTCTTCTCAACTCGTTGCTCCGAAGCAAGTTATTTTCCCCGCAGCAGACGGGTTGCAGATTCACGGCCAGCTTTTTGTTCCTCACGGACGCACTTCTCCCGGCCCGGCGCTACTCTTCATGCATGGCGGCTCGCGGCGGCAGATGATGCTCGGCTTTCACTACATGCAGTACTACCACAACGCCTACGCCGAAAATCAGTATCTCGCTTCGCGAGGCTATGTGGTTCTTTCGGTCAACTACCGCACAGGAATCATGTACGGCCGGGCTTTCCGAGAACGCGAGAAAGGCGGGCCGCGTGGTGCGGAGGAGTATCAGGACATTGTTGCGGCAGCAAAATATCTCCAAACGCTTCCCATCGTGGAGGCAAAGAAAATTGGGCTTTGGGGTGGTTCTTACGGCGGATTTCTGACCGCCATGGGACTCGCGCGCAATTCGGATACTTTCGCCGCCGGTGTGGATTTTCATGGCGTGCATGATTGGTCTGCGCGCAGCATTTTTCGCGGCGGCCCCGGAGGACAAGAAGGCGGGGGTCCGCCCGACCGCGCCGAGGCTATGCGCATTGCCTTCGAATCCTCTCCTAATGCGTCGATCAAATCATGGAAATCGCCGGTGCTGTTGATCCAGGGCGATGACGACCGCAACGTGGATTTCAGTCAGATGGTGGACCTCATCCAACGGCTCCGCGAACAAAAAGTCCCGTTTGAGCAGATTGTCTTTCCCGATGAGATCCACGATTTTCTTTTGTGGCATTCCTGGGTGCGCGGCTACAAGGCGACCGCAGACTTCTTTGACCGCGTGCTAGTCAAGGGTGAATCGATCGCGGGCGGGAACTAGCTTCTAGAAAATTTTGTTCGAGAGATAGAGCGAAAGCTTGGTCAAGAACAGGTCCGCCACAATGATGAAAACTGAGGAGATCACGACGGCTTGCGTGGTCGCGCGGCCGACGCCTTGCGTGCCGCCGCGTACCGTCAATCCCTTGTAGCAACCCACGGTTGCCAGAATGAAGGCAAAGGCCAGCGACTTCATGAAGCCTTGCATCAGGTCCGGAAACTCCAGGATATCGACGGCGCGCCGCCAAAACTCGACCGCGCTGAGTTGCAACGAAAAGACGGAAGCAACGCATCCGCCCAGCAAACCGAGGAACACCATCAACGCCGTAAGCAGAGGCACCATCAGCATGCTCGCCAGAACACGCGGCGTGACCAGCTTGCGGCTCGGATCGGTGCCCATAGCGCGCATCGCGTCCACTTGTTCAGTTACTAACATGGAGCCCAACTCGGAGGCCATTCCCGAAGAGCAGCGGCCGGCAGTAAGCAGCCCCGTGATGGCCGGACCAAGTTCCCGCACCAGCGCGAGGGAAACCACGTCTCCTGTCAGCGAAGTTTGCCCAAACCGCACAAACTGCGCTCCGGTCTGCAGCACCATGACCCCGCCAATGAAAAACCCCGAAAGCAGGATGATCGGTAGCGAGCCAACTCCTACATCGTCCATCTGATCGAGCGTGTCTTGGAAATAATGAGGTGAGGTTGCCAGGTTGGTCAGAGACCGGAAGGAAAGCAGCGAATAGTCCTGAACCGCGGCCACCGCCCGTTTCGCCGCCGCCTCGAGCACTTCGACGATTGAAGGGGCTTCTTCCTGTTTCGTACGGCCTGTTACCTGGAGCGGAGTGTCGGCCACAAGTACCTGTTCACACCCGTCTTTTGTATCTAACTTCTCGACGAAACAGCATATTTGAAAAGCGTAACTGCACCCCAGGCGGTCGTCAAGTAAGCGATTTGGCGCAGGTTTCTTAACCCAACCAGGCGGCAATAGCCAATCAGAACCCAACTGCCAAGTTTTTATTCTGGCTCAAGGGCTGGCACCGGAAGCTGCCAGGAACCTTTGTCAATTGAGCAACTTAAGCCACAACACCCGTGTCTCAATCGCGCCCATGCGTTAATCTTCTTTACAGGACATTATGGGTTATCCACCAGAGCGCCGGCGACGAGCCCGACTCAAGCTTCCACAAGTGGTTCGCGTACGGCCTTCGGACGCGCATCTTCACTTCGATGAGATCCTCTCCACGGTGAACGCGACTCGGGACAGTGTTTATTTCACATCCAAAAACATGTCGTATATGGAAGGCATGCGCGTCTTCATTACCTTCCCTTACTCCGACGCGCCCGGCTCCCTCAATCGCGAATCGCTTGGCCAAGTGCTTCGTGTGGATGATCTTGGTCAGGGCCGCCGAGGGGTCGCCGTCGAAATCCTCATGCCTGTGTATACGGGCGGAAAAGAAACCGTCCGCTAGGCTAACTGCCACGATGCCGACAGCTTGAAAAACCGTTCTGGAGCTATGATCCCGCACTTATGCCCTTGCCCTCAGGCACCTGCTTGGCCCCTATGAGATCCTTGCACCACTGGAGCGCCGGGACGTTCATCGCTCGCCGTGTTGCCTGGTCTCCGGGCAATAAGTTCATTTTCGCCGCTGTGGGCGAAGGGGAGGCGGACATTGTCTCCTTTGATGGCCTGCTCCGATAACACTTCAAGATCACGCACGCCGCAATACCCAGCCTTGCTGGACGGCAAGGGCGGCTGTCGCTACACTGTGTCTTCTCCTGACTGAATTCGGAAAGGACACGCGAGGATAGAGGCGCGGATGCTGAAGTTCTACACCGCCGGTGAATCGCATGGACAGGCGCTTTTAGCCTATATTTCTGGGCTTCCTGCGCAATTGTCAATCGATCTCAAGTTCATTAACCAAGAGCTGCACCGCCGCCAGCTTGGCTATGGACGCGGCGGCCGGCAGAAGATTGAGAAGGATCAAGCCGAGATTTTTGCCGGCGTTCGCCACGGCAAGACCATCGGCGCGCCTATCGCCTTGCGCATCGAAAACCGCGATTGGGCGAATTGGGAAAAGATTCTTCCCGTGGAGCCCGCTGAAGACGATCCCGGCGCGAAGAAACTGGTCGCGCCGCGCCCCGGCCACGCAGACCTGGCGGGCTCGCTGAAATTCAATTATCACGATGCTCGTTACATCCTCGAACGCGCTTCGGCACGCGAAACTGCCGCGCGCGTCGCCGCAGGAGCGTTTGCCAAAATCCTACTGAAAGAATTCGGGACGGAGATCGCGAGTCACGCCATTCAAGTGGGTAACATTCGCCTGGAGCATCCCGTTCCCTGGAAGAAAATCCGCGCCGTCAGCGCTGACCTGGATTCGCCGCTGCGCTGCGCGGACGCTGCGCTTCAGGAAAAAATGAAGGAAGAAGTGGATGCTGCTCTCAAAGCCAACGATACCGTGGGGGGCATTTTCGAAATTGTTGCGCACAATGTTCCCCCCGGCCTTGGCAGTCACGCCCAGTGGGACGAGAAACTCGATGGCCGCCTGGCGCAGGCGCTGATGAGCGTGCAAGCCGTGAAAGCGGTGGAAATCGGCGACGGCGTGTCCATCGCGGCGTCGCACGGCAGTGACGTGCAGGACGAAATCTCCTACGACAAGAGTGCTCGCCGCTTTCGCCGCTTCACCAACCGCGCGGGCGGACTCGAAGGCGGCATTACCAATGGCGAAGACATCGTGATTCGCGGCTACCTGAAGCCCATCTCCACGTTGCGCAAGCCACTACACACTGCAAACCTGGTCACCAAGGAACCAGTGCAGGCTGCTTATGAGCGCTCCGATTGGTGCGTGGTCCCCGCCGGCGCCGTCGCGGGCGAGGCAATGGTTGCTCTTGTGTTAGGCGATGCTTTTCTGCAAAAATTTGGTGGGGACTCTCTTTCAGAGATGCGGCGGAATTTCGAGAACTATGTCCGACAAATCGATGAGTTCTAAGACACCTGCGGCCACCGCTACCGAAACCCCACAGGTGTCTTCGCCGCCACGCAAAATCTATCCTATCGTCAAATACGGCAACCCCATTCTCGAAAAACCGGGCGCGCCCGTAAAAAAATTTGACGCCGAACTGGAAGAGCTTGCCGAGGACATGTTCGCTTCGATGTACGCGGCCCAAGGGGTAGGGCTGGCTGCCCCGCAAATCGGGAGGAGCATGCGTTTCGCGGTGGTGGACGTAACCAGCGGGAAAAATCCGGAAGGGAAAATTATTTTGGCGAACCCCGAAGTCACTCACGCCGAAGGCGAAGTCCGCGAAGAAGAGGGCTGCCTTTCCATTCCCGGTTTCCGCGGCTACGTCGTGCGCCCGCAGTTTGTCACCGTCAAAGCGCAAAACGTGAAAGGCGAACCTTTTGAAATTCGCGGCGAAAACCTCCTGGCACGCGCCTTCTGCCACGAAATCGACCACCTCAACGGCATTCTCTTCTTGCAGCATCTGGGCATGCTTAAGCGCGACATGATCAAGCGCAAAATCAAGAAACTCCGCAAGCAGGGTGAATGGTAATCTGGAGCGCGTGACTGTGCTCTCATGCGCTTGATTTTCTGTGGTACTCCTCAATTCGCTGTTCCTACGCTGAAGCATCTGCTCGCCAAATCTGATTTCGAAGTTATCGCCGTCATCACGCAGCCCGACCGTCCGCGAGGACGCGGCCAGCAACTCTCCGTTTCTTCTGTAAAAGAGGTCGCGCTCGCCGCGAGTCTTCCGGTGCATCAACCTGAAAAAATTCGCACTACGGAAGTGCAGCAACTTATCGAGGAGCTAGCTCCTGACGTAATCGTTATCATCGCTTACGGCCAGATTATTCCTGCGCGCCTTCTCTCGATTCCCAAGCATGGCTGGATCAATCTCCACGCTTCCCTGCTCCCGAAATACCGCGGCGCCGCGCCCATCCACTGGCCCATTGTGAACGGCGAAACGCGGACCGGCCTCACCACCATGCGCATTGACGCTGGCATGGACACCGGCGACATTCTCCTTCAGCACGAAATGGCCATCGGTCCCAGCGAAACCGCAACCGAACTAGCCGCGCGAATGTCCGAGGCAGGTGCTCCTCTGATGGAGGAAACGCTGCTCGGCCTCGTTGCCGGCACCATTGTTTCACGCCCGCAGAATCACGCCGAGGCCACGGTCGCTCCTATCCTCAAGAAGGAAGACGGTCGCATCGACTGGAACCACTCTGCGCACGAGATTTACAACCGAATGCGCGGTTTCGCCCCTTGGCCCGGTGCCTACACCACGTTTCGCGGCCAAACCTGCCATCTCTGGGGCGAACCAGTCGCTGATCCGAGTCTCGTTCCACCCCAACAGTTGGATAGCCCATCATTCGCCTCCGCGCGCTCTCCGGGCATTCTCATTGGGGTAAAGAACCACTGGCTCGTGTCCTGCGGCAACACAACTCTTTTGCGCCTGCAATCCGTCAAACTGGAAGGCCGCAAGCAAGTCAGCGCCGCCGAATTCGCAAACGGCGCCCGTCTTAAGCCTGACGAACGCTTCGGCGACCCTGATTTGCGCGCGTCAAAACACTAAGGCATACTCGAACTCTTCGATATTTTGCCGACTGGTACGAGTTGGCTGGCCAATTGATTGACCGTCGTACGGGGAGTCCATCTTTCATGCCGATCTCTGCATCTTTGAAGTATCGCGGTTCGGAAAACGCCGGCGAATCCAAACTCGTGCGCGCCGCCGCTGCTTGCTTCATCGCGGCGCAACTCGCTTTCCTACCCATGGCGACCGCCGGCGACAAGCCCGCCTCCACGACGGCCACTGTACCAACGCCCATTTCGACCAACGATCATGTCTTAAAAGCCATGCAAACGGAGCTGGCCCGCGCTGTCACGGAGCTGGGCAAAAATGAGCAGGCTCCTTACTACCTCGGCTACACGGTTTATGACCAGGATTTTGTGGTGCTGGCTGGCGCTTACGGCAGCTTGCTTGGAAGCAACAACGTACACAGGCGCTTCGCCGACGTCACCATGCGCGTCGGCTCCCCCGACCTCGATAACACGCACGGGCAAAGCCGCTCGAGCGGAGTGAGCTCCGGCATGCTTCCCATCGGCAATGACTCAGACGCCATCGCGCGCGTCTTGTGGGAGCTGACGGATCGCGAATACAAGCGCGCCGTTCCTGCTCTGATGAACGTTCGCACCAATACAGCCGTGCGCGCCGAAGAAGAAGATAAGTCTCCCGATTTTTCAAAAGAAAAGCCCCAAACCCACATCGGCGAAGCCTCCGCAGCGCCGTTTGATCGCGCGGCTTGGGAAGGCGAAATCAAGCGGCTCTCCGCCGCCTTCCGCAAGTACCCGAACGTTTATTTCGCCACCGTCGTGCTGCAAGTCGCGAATTCCAATTCGCGCATGGTTTCGAATGAGGGCACCACGCTCGTTTCGCCCAGTTCCTCCGCGCGCCTGGTTATGGAAGCGCAAACCCGCGCCGACGACGGCATGGACCTTCTGCGCGTTGAAACCTTTCAGGCGCCTAACGCGAAGGGGCTCCCTGCCGAAGCCGAACTCACGGCGAAAATCGAAAATATGGCAGCTGACCTCAGCGATCTCCGCAAAGCCGCGGTGGCAGAACCCTACGATGGCCCCGCCCTTCTCAGTGGCCGCGCGGCTGCCGTTTTCTTCCACGAAGTCCTCGGTCACAGACTCGAAGGCCACCGCCAGCGTGACGAAGAAGAGGGCCAGACTTTCACCAAGAAAATCGGCCAGGAAGTTCTGCCGAAGTTTCTCAGCGTGGTGGACGATCCCACCATTCACGATATCGCTGGCGTGAAACTCGCCGGTTCCTACGACTTCGACAACGAAGGCTCCCCGGCCCAGCAAGTGGACGTCATCAAGAACGGCGTGCTCAAAAATTTTCTCATGTCCCGCATGCCCATCAAGGATTTCAGCGTTTCGAATGGCCACGGCCGCAATCAACCGGGCCTCATGCCCACTGGCCGCCAGGGAAATCTAATCGTAACCTCCACGCAAACTGTGCCGGACAGCCAGATGCGCCAAAAGCTCATCGACGAAGTGAAAAAACAGGGCAAACCCTATGGTTTGTACTTCGATGACATTCAGGGCGGCTTCACCATTACCACTCGCCAGTTGCCTCAGGCCTTTCAGGTACTCCCCGTGATGGTTTACAAGGTTTATGCCGACGGTCGCCCCGACGAGTTGGTGCGCGGTGTGGACATTGTTGGCACGCCTCTCGCAGCTCTGACCAGAATTCTTACCACTGGCGATCAGCCGCACGTCTTCAATGGCGTCTGCGGCGCGGAAAGCGGTCAGGTGCCCGTCGCCGCCGTTGCGCCCGCGATGCTTTTCTCCGAAATGGAAGTGCAGAAGCGCGCGCATCAGCATGAACGCCCGCCGCTCTTGCCTCCGCCCGGCTTCGAGGACAACGCAACTGCTTCCAAGACTGCCTCGCAAACAAAAACCGAGGTCAAGCCGTGAGCGCCACCGCCCTTCACCGCGAATCTGCGTTCCTTCTTGCACTGGCGATCGCGGTAAGCGTTCCCGCGCGTTGCGTCTCATCCAGCGATTCGAAACCCGCGCCCAATCCCGCTATGGCCGCCGCTCACGCCGCGGCGAAAGGCGATGGCTTGCTCGAGGCCCTGCTCATTGAACTCGACCGTTCGAAAGCGCAGCTCAAGATGGACCAGGTGCAGGCGCCTTATTTCATCGAGTATCGCGTCAATGACGTGGACGACTTCTCCGCCGAAGCCGCTTTCGGCGCGCTCCGCGAAAGCCAGCATGGACAATATCGTGTCCTGCGCGCCGTCGTGCGCATCGGCGATTACAAACAAGACAGCTTCTACGCGCGCGGCGAAGGCGAATCCACCATTCTCCCGCTCGACAATGATCCCATCGCGCTTCGTCATCAAATCTGGCTCGCCACCGATGATGCTTACAAGGCCGCCGGCCAGGCGCTCGCCGAAAAACAGGCCGAACTCAAGCGCTTCAGCGCCGACGCCAGTCCCGTGGACGATTTCGCCAAGTCCGCGCCGCTCATCGCCGTCGAGCCCACGGTTTCCCTCAAGGTCGATGAAGCCTCCTGGAAGAAAACGCTCGAGGATATTACCGATCTCTATCGCAAATATCCCGACGTGCAATCGGTGACCGCTTCCGCACGATTCAATGCCGTCAACGAATACCTCGTGAACACCGAAGGAACCGTCACGCGCTGCGGCAAGATGACCTACTCCGTGCAATTGAGCGGCACCGCACAGGCTGACGACGGCATGCGTCTCAGCCGCAGCCCTGCTTACGTCGTCGCCCGTATGGAGGAATTGCCTTCGCACGATGCGCTGATGGCCGACAGCAAGGACATGCTCGACACCATCGTTGCCCTTCGCAAAGCGCCCATCGTCGAAGAAGAGTATCGCGGCCCGGTTTTGTTTTCCGCCGATGCCGCGGACGATGTCATCGCCTCCTTGATTGGTCAAAACGTGGTCGGCCGCAAACCCGCGCTCGGCCGCCCGAACCGCACCACCGGTGCCTTCGCCACCAGCTACAAAGCGCGTGTGCTCCCGAATTTTCTCTCCGTCGTGGACGATCCCACGCTGAAAGACTTTCAGGGCAAAAGCCTCATCGGCAGCTATATGTTCGATAGCGAAGGCGTGAAGGCCCAACCAGTCAGCACGATTGAAAAAGGCACGCTCACGAATTACCTCATCGGGCGCCAGCCCTTGCGCGACTTCCCCGCTTCGAACGGCCATGGCCGCGCCGCGGCTGGAATGGCCGCAGGCCCGAATCTCGGCGTGCTCGTACTGAAGAGCTCCGAAGCGCAACCACCCGAGGGCCTGAAAAAGAAGGTTATTGAAATGGTTAAGGAGCAGGGCAAACCCTACGGCTATCGCGTGGAAACGCTTGGGCAGCCGGGAAACACGCCGCGGCTCCTGTACCGGGTTTACCCGAGCGATGGTCATGAAGAACTCGTGCGGGGCGCGGTATTCAACGAGCTGGACACACGCGCCCTGCGCACCGCAGTGATCGCCGCAGGCAACGATCCGCTGGTCAGCAATCGCCCGGGCGGCGTGCCCACCACGGTTATCAGCCCCTCGTTGCTTTTCGACGAACTGGAAGTAAAGCGCGCCGACACCAGCAAGGACAAGTTGCCGGAGTATCCCGCTCCTCCGCTGTCGAAGAAGTGAGTTCAAAAACCGGGTGGGTTAGAAGCTTGATGCTTCGCTCTTCTTGGATTGAAAACTGAATATCCAAGGCGCAAGACTCATCTCAAAAACTCTTGTTCTCAAAGCTTCTTTCACTTACAACTTAGTACTTACGACTTATGACCCTGAAGGAACGCCTCGAATGGCTCACCCGCATGACGCTTCTCGTCTTTATCCTGGCGTCCGCTGCGTTCCTCAGCGCGATCACTGCCATGCGCATCGCCATTCACGGCCGCGAAGTCACCATGCCCAACCTTGTTGGCAAGAATGTCTCCGAAGCGAGCAAGATGCTCCAATCACGTGGCTTGGTGCTGCGCGTGGCCGACCGCATCTACAGCGACCAACCCATAAACGTCGTCCTTCGCCAAACACCCACGGCCGGCCTGCTCATGAAAGTCTCGCAGCAAGCCCATGTCGTCCTCTCTCTTGGCCAGCGTCAGCTAAAGATTCCCCTGCTCGAAGGCAATTCCCTGCGGGCCTCGCGCGTCGAATTGCTGCGCCAGGGCCTGCAGGTCGGCGAAGTCTCTGCTGTAACGATACCTGACGAGGCCGCTGATGCCATCGTGCTCCAGAATCCCAAGCCCGGCGCCGGCGCCTCAAGCCCGCGCGTGGACGTGCTCATCTCGCAAGGCCCCAAAGAAACCTCTTATGTGATGCCGCATTTGGTTGGATTGAACGAAGTGGATGCGCAACGCCGCCTGGACCAGGCCCAGTTGCGCCGCAAAGTGAATTACGTTGCCGCGCCTCAGTGGCCTCATGGCTCGGTGATTGACCAGTCGCCTATGGCTGGCGCGAAAGTCCCTGCCTCCGCAACCATCGAACTCACCATCGCGAACTAATTTTCGGCGGTCGAGAGTGGATGCATTTGTCTACGCTCTCAGTGGTTTTATAACTCGCGCTTCCCTTAATTCCGCGATCCACTTTTCCAAAACCAATTGCTGATTTGGCTCAATCTTGGTGAACACGACTCCCATTCTCGTCCCGTGCCCAGCGTGCGCCACCCTTCCCATGGCGGCAAAGTTTGCTCCGGCATGCTGAATCCTGATCAGCATCCGCGTGCCCGCCAGCAGAGGTTTCTGCGTGGTCACGCCGCATCCAAACAAGCTTAGGTCGCAGGTTTGCTCGATAATCTGCGCCTCCGACTCCACATCGGTCATCTCAATGCTGGCTACACAGGGATAGCGGCGTGCCCGTGGACGCTCGGATTGCACAAGAATTGTCCTTTCTTAAAACGGTTGAGGCTGCCGCGGGGTTGGCGAGCATTCTATATCAGGACAGCCAAGCGTTTCGAGGCGTTGCGGCATCCGGCACGACTTCAGTTCGTTAGGTACCGCGCTGTGTCATTGGCGAATATCTATCCGCCACTCAGGAAAGACCCTTGTAACGAAGACACGGAAAGAATCACAACTGATGCAAGGAGAGTTGCGATGAACTATAACTTCGCATACCTGGTCGGAGCGCTTCTTTTCGACGCCGCCTGGCTGGCCTGCTACCTCATCGGGATGAAGTATCGGCCGCAAATCATTTGGGGCACGGTGATTACCACTCCTTTGGCGCTCACCAGTTTCCTGTTCGTTCCGCAATATTGGACGCCACCATCGCTGTTCGACCTCGATGCTCACATTCGTGTGGGGATCGAGGACTTCCTATGGGCTGGAGCCGTCGGCGGTATCGCTTCCGCAGTGGGCGAAATCGTTCTTAGAGAAAGACTTGCGGCGCGCCGAAAAGAACAGCGCAAGAAACACTACGCGCCTTTCATCGTGATGCTGGCTGTCTTCCTGATTCTGCATTTTGTGTATCCCAACAAGAACATTTACAGCATCGCGATCGCGTTTGCAGTCTGCGCCATCGTGGTCGCCTTTCTTCGCAGCGACTTAATCCCGACCATGCTCATGGGCGCTGCCGTTTTCACAATTTTGTATTTCCTCCTCTTCGTGTATTTTCTCGCTTTGTATCCCGGCTTCATCGACCGCTACTACAATCTTTCGAATATCTCCGGCATCCGTGTCCTTGGGGTGCCCATCGAAGAACTCATGTTCGCGTCCACGGGAGGCGCGGTGTGGAGCGTTGCCTACGAATATTTTCAGGGTTATCGCTTCGCGCCCGGGCAACGCTTCCGCCTCGTCGAAAGCTGAGTCTGTAGCGGCGCGCCTTTTGCGAGGACGTTTACCCGCCACAAACAGGGCGTTCCGGCCTCCATCAGGGAGACGCTTACACGCATGACCGTGTCAAAAAAAAAGCCTCACAGAGTACTCCGGTACTATTGACCCGCGGAGCTAACCGTTGGATAAATGGTGGTGAAAGCGCCCCCGCCTTCATTTTCCCGAAAAATACAGTTGTGCAGGATCATGGTTGTGGACGCTCCCCTTCTGCGCCGCGCGGAAAACCGCATCTCCTTCAAGATGTTCGTGAAGCTGTCTGACCCCGCGACAGGCACGTTTGAAATTACTTCCACGATTGACGTCAGCTGCCACGGCGCGCGCATCGTGAGCAAGAACCTTTGGGAAAAGAACCACCATCTATTTCTCCAACCGATCCGGGGCAGCCTGCCTTCGCGCGGCCGCGTGGCACACTGCGAAACGCGCAAGGACGGCTCCTACGAAATCGGGGTCGAGCTGTATCCGCCCACAGAAGACTGGACCCGCTCCGGCAAACTTCCATCGAAGCCATAGCCACCGAGGCTCACAGCACAGACCTTATAGTCTGTCCGCTACCAATTACTCGGACGTCCTGAGAAGGCCCTACAAGCGATCGAGTTCTCGCAAAGCATATTTTTAAAAGCAGTACTTTGGTGCAGGTTCCTGAAAAGGAATGGCCTGTACTCTTTGGGGATTGCTTCGCTTTGCGGCAGCAGCCTAAATTGGGGGATATGTTTGGCCGGTCTGGCAGAACAAAAACATCTGAGTTCCGAGATCGGGTAAGCCTCTCGGCCAAGCCCTCTCCCCTGGAAGGACCCGCGAGCTATTACGGGCAGTCCGCCGCAATCGACCTGAAGAAACTGAGCCGGCGCGAATGGTGGCTCTGGTTTTCCGCGCTGACCGTGACGATGCTTTCCGCGGCGGCATTGCTGCTCACTCAGTTCTCCCGGCTATTCCGGCACAAAGAGCACTTCTACGAATTGACGCCCGAGCAGGCGCGCTGGGGAATTCTGTCTTTACTCCTCCTTTTTAATGGCTGGATGCTGTTCCGCCAGCGGTCGTTCCGCAAACTGCGCAAGGAAGCGACGACCCCTAGTCCGGGAGCCGACGATAACGGCGCGGCTACCGACGATACGGCCGCCGTGGATCCGGTGACGGGCCTGCATACACGCACTTCGGCGCTGTTGCACCTGGGAAGAGAGATCGCGCGCGCGAAGAGGCACAATTCGGCGCTGAGCCTGGCCACGATTCACCTGGAAGATTTGACGGACCTGACGCAGCAGTATGGGAAAACAGCGGTGGACCAGGCGCTTAAAGAGTTTGCCCGGCGGCTGAAGGAAGTGAGCCGCGGCTCGGACTATGCGGTGCGGCTAGCCAACGACGACTTCGTACTGGTGCTGCCCAAGTGCAACCTTGGCGAAGTGACCCAGGTATTGAATCGTATGGGTTCGATGGACCTGGAATGCGCCGGAAAGCGAATCTCGCTGGCGTACACCACGGGCTGGGTGGACTACCAGCCGGGGGACATGCCTTCCGACCTGCTAAAACGCGCGTCGCAGCTTCTGCACCTGTACGGCGACGCTGCCAAAGACAGTTACGCCGCAACCGGCACCTCCAACTAGTGTCCTGTCCCATAAATAACTGGCATTAGTATTGCTGGGAATCTAGGCATCTCCGGTGCACAATGGAGGTGCCTATGGCGATGGGACGGCCGAAAGCGGCGTTGGTTTTAGATGCGGAGCTGCGCGAACAGCTCGAGAGCTTGGCGAATTCCCGTTCTCTTCCAGCGGGGCT
>DATEGO010000118.1:0-13284 GCA_035280065.1 Candidatus Acidiferrum sp. | reverse complement strand
CAGATTTTCTTGAAGCACGCTGACCGGGCCACGCAGCTTCCGGGTGTGGATCTTTCAAAGCTAACGCCGGAGCAAAAAACGGTGGCCCTGCACAAATTCAATGCGGAAAGCTGCAGTTGCGGATGCCAGTACACGCTGGCGCAGTGCCGCATCTGGGACCGCAACTGCAACGTGAGCAAAGAAGCCACAACAAAAATTATTGCTGCGCTCGCCGGCAAACCTCACGAAGGTGCGGACGCGTCAGCGCCAACGAAACCCGCGTCGACCTCCGCTGCCGAGAAACCCGCCGTCGAAAAGCCGCGCCGTTGATTGCCTTGCGGTCCTAGCGCAGTGCTACCAGGCCAATCCGCCTCGCGCGAGTTCTCTTTCGCTGCGGCTGGGCTCGGCGATGTGAGGCAATGGTTTCGACTTAGCTAGCTCTCCTGCGCACTCTCCTGATACTCTTTCTCCCGGTTGATGCCCACGCTCGCGAAAATTCTTTTTGCTCTTGGTGTGCTTCTTTCCCTTTCCGGATACGTTTCCCCTCCCGTAGCGCTCACCGCGGGGATTGTGTTCGGACTTAGCTTCGCGCATCCGTACATTAGTGAAAGCCGGGGCGTCGCGCGCATTCTGCTGCAGAGTTCCGTGGTGGTTTTGGGATTTGGGATGAATTTGCATGAAGTGCTAAAAGCCGGGCGCAGCGGGTTCGTGTACACGGTATTGGGAATTTCGTTTGCGCTGCTGATAGGGCTGGCGCTGGGCAGGGCTTTGCAGGTGCAGAGCAAATGCTCCTTTTTGATCAGCAGCGGCACAGCGATTTGCGGAGGCAGCGCGATTGCGGCTATTGCGCCCATTGTGGAAGCAGATGAACACGAAGTGGCGGTGTCACTCGGTACGGTGTTCATTCTGAATTCTGTGGCGTTGCTGATTTTTCCGCCGATTGGAAGCGCGGTGCATCTGTCACAGGCGCAGTTCGGATTGTGGGCCGCGCTGGCGATTCACGACACGAGTTCGGTGGTAGGGGCGGCCTCAAAATATGGCGCGCAGGCGTTGGTGGTCGGGACGACGGTAAAACTGGCTCGCGCGCTTTGGATCGTGCCGCTGGCACTGGGGACTGCGGCGATCAAACACCACCGTTCTCGCATAGCTTTTCCGTGGTTTATATTGCTTTTTATTTTGGCCGCGGTGCTGAACACGTATGTTGGAGCGGTAACGCATATGAGCGCACAACTTTTCAACATCGGGCGCCTGGGGTTAACGGCGACGCTTTTTCTGATAGGCAGCGGCATCTCGCGAGCGACGCGCAAGGAAGTAGGATGGCGGCCGATGCTGCAAGGCGCGCTTTTGTGGCTGGCCGTGGGGTTGACGTCGCTGTACTGCATTCATGCGGGACTCATTTCATTCTAACTTTGCCAATTCCAAGTGAAACGGCTTTGGCGAGGCCAGAGAGCAGAGCGGCTGATGACGCGCGGCTATTTCTTGAGCAAGCCAAGACCGTCGGCGGTCAGGCCTCGAGGCCCGTGCGAATGGCGGGTTTCACCAATCCGGAAGCCAGGCACAGCGATCAAGGTGGCGGGAGAATGGAGAACCGGAGTTGAAGGAGAAATGAGTTTGCTTGCCGAGGATCGACTTAGGTACTACACTCGCGCGACCTGGCAATTGGTGATTTGAATCGAGGAGGAATCATGAATCGGCGGATGTGTATTGTGGGTGTAGTGTTGATCGTGGGGGCAGTGTTCACAGTGAAAGGCGTGTTTTCGCAGACGACGATACAGCCGACGAGGAAGGTGATCAAGCTGGCCAGCGGACCGGTGGCGGCGCCGTTTAGTGACGGGATTTTGTCGGGCAACACGCTTTATTTGGCGGGTCGGATTGGGGTTGACCCGAAGACGGGAAAGGTGCCCGAGAAGATCGAGGATGAGATTAAGTTTCTACTGGATGGAGAGAAGGAAGTTTTAGCGCAGGCAGGGATGACCATGGACGATCTGGTGTATGTGCAAATTGCATGTTCAGATTTGTCGCTTTTTCAGAAATTCAATCCGATCTACGCAAGCTACTTCACGACGAAGGATTACCCGGCGCGGGAGTTCATTGGGGCGGGGTCGTTGTTGCTTGGTGGACATTTTGAGTTGCAAGCCATCGCGGTAAAGCGATAACATTGATTCTGACCCGCCCTTAAGCGCATCTAATGGATTGTCTGTTCCTTTCCCAGTAGAGCCTTGTCACGACTCCGAAGTGACCGTATAATGGCACTGTCATACGGACTGTAGTTCGTCGTATGCCTATATAAGGTCACACTCGGCTCTACGTTCCACCAGGCAGAGTATAAATAAGTATTTTGTTTTTATTATGTTACGGCCATTTTGATGAATTTGGACCAATTGGCGGCTTGTGTGCTTCTATCAGCGCAAGAACGGAAGAGGGCAATGCTAAGAATTACAACGCAGAAAAAGCGCGGAAAGACGGTCCTAAGTATAGAGGGAAGATTGGCCGGGTCCTTGATCGGGACGCTGGAGCAGTGCTGGCGGGAACTCCGCCTGGCGTCTCCGGACGAGAAGCTGCACTTGAACCTTTGTGGCGTGAGCTTTATTGACGCAGCGGGGCGGATGTTGCTGAAGGAGATCCATCGGCAAGGCGGAGAGTTGGTTGCGGAAGGGTGCTTGAACCAGGCGATCGTGCAGGAGATCGTCAAGAGTGAGAAGGACACAAAAACCCACGGCCGGAAAGAACGCACGAAGGGGCCTCACATCGTTTTTTACATTGCGTTGTTCAGTCTCTTGATGAGCGGAACAACGGCGCATGCGCAGTCTAGCCCCAAGGCTCAGACGTTGCCCGCGGCCTCGCCGAGCGAGGTGCTGCGACTGACATTGGATCAGGCTGTAGCGCTGGCCCTCAAACAGAACCCGACCGCGCAGATTGCGGTTTTGACCGCGGCGCAAAGCGAGCAGGACAAGAACATTGCGCGGGCAGAGTTGCTGCCGCAGGCGAGCGCACGAATTTCGGATAAAGCAGAAAAGGTGAACATCTTAGCGCAGTTCGGAGGCAAGGTCGCGTTTCCGGGATTTCCGGAGACAATTGGACCCTATCAGTTTTTTTCCGCCGGCCCGAGCGTGACCGCGCCTGTCTTCGATTTGACCTTGTGGCAGAGGTATCAAGCCGCGCGAAACACGGCGGAAGCCGGTAAGGCCAACAGCTTGTCAACGCGCGAACAGGTGATTCTGCTGACGGTTTCGCAATATATCGGAACGCTGCGGGCCGTGGCCGATGTGCAGGCTTCGCAATCGCGTGTGGAACTGGCCCAGGCGCTCTACGACCAAGCCGCGGACCTGCAGAAAGAAGGCGTGGGCACGGGGATCGATACGCTGCGCGCCAACGTGGAATTGCAAAACGAAAAGCAGAGATTGATCCAAGCGCAGAACGACAGGGAGACTTTTCTTTATGGGTTGAGTCGTCTTCTGAATCTGGACCCGCGGCAGAAGGTCGAGCTTCGAGACGCGTTGAATTTTTCGGATACGCCGCAACCGGAAGTGGAAGCCAGCATTGAGGCGGCTCTTGCAGACAGACAGGAATGGAAGGCGCTGAATTCGCAGATCAAGGCGGCGCAAAACGAGAAGAAAGCGTCGCAGGATTCACGGCTGCCGTCAGTGCGGTTTGACGGGACGTTCGAGTACGTGGGGACTTCAGGGAATACGACGCTGCCGACTTACACGTACGAAGGGAGCGTGAATTTGCCGCTCTTCACGGGCGGAAGGATTCACGCGGAAATTGCGCGAGCCGACCTGGAAATCCGAAAGCTCGAGGAGCAGCGCGCGGATTTGCGCAATCAGATTGCGCTGGATGTGAAGACGGCGCTGCTCAACCTGGATTCGGCGCGCAGCGAGGTGCAAGTGGCGAACCTGGGCGTACAGCTTTCCAAGGAAGAAGTGGACCAGGCGCGCGACCGGTTCAAAGCGGGCGTGGCGAACAACATTGAAGTGATCCAGGCGCAGGATTCGCTGTCGCGCGCCAACGACAATCAGATCGCGGCGCTTTACCGGTTCAATCAAGCGCGAGCGGATTTCGCGCGGTCGATCGGGCAGATGGAAAAAGTTTACGCAAAGTAACACGGGGGAACGATGAGCGTTGAGATAGAAGTTGGACTGGAAAATGCAGCGCGGGCCCCAAAGGTGACCGATGAGCTTCCCTTGGAAGAGCCACCCAAGGGCGTGGCCAATCCGAAGATCCGACGCCTGCTTTTGGGCGCAGGAGCAGTGCTTCTGGCCGGTTTGATTGGGCTGATTTTTTATTACCACAACCGCGAATCAACCGATGACGCGCAAGTCGACGGTCACATCACGCCACTGGCGTCCAAGGTTTACGGACGAGTGGGGGAAGTGCTGGTGGACGACAACGAAAACGTTAGAGCGGGGCAAGTGCTGGTGAAGATCGATCCGCGCGATTACCAGGCAGCGGTAGACCAGGCGAAAGCGGCATTGTTGCTTGCGGAGAGCGAAGCGAAGTCCGCAGGAGTAGATGTGCCGAGAACGAGGGAAAACGTACTAAGCGGCACGACGAGCGCCGACGCGCAACTTCTGGGAGCGAAAGCGGACCGGGCGCGTGCGGAAACAACCTATGAACAAGCGCAGACCGCGGATTTGGCCTGGGCGCAAGCCAATGTGGAAAAGAGCTTAGCCAATGCGGAGCTCGCCAAGGCCGACCTGGCGCGTTATCTCCCGCTGATGGAGAAGGGCGAAATCTCGAAGCAGCAATACGACGCGGCCAAGGCCAACGCTGACGCGACCGCGAGCGCCCTGAAGGCGGATCAAGAGAGGCTGGCGCAGGCGCGGCGCAGCGTGGACGTAGCCAAAGCGCAACTGGAAGCAGCGAAGGCGCGCGTGGCGCAAGCCGATGCGGAAGTGGCTTCGGCGCATGCGAACGTGAAGCAAGTGAGCATGAAAGCCGCGGACGCGCAGGCAAAAATCGCGAAAGTGGAGCAAGCGCGCGCCGCGCTGGATGCCGCACAACTGAATTTGAGCTACACCGAAATCACTGCGCCGGTGGACGGCGTGGCGACACACAAGCAGGTTGAACCCGGGCAGATTGTCCAGGCGGGCCAGGGACTTTTGGTTGTGGTGCCACTGCAAAGTGTGTGGGTGACGGCAAACTTCCGGGAAACGCAATTGAAGAACATGAAGCCGGGACAGAAAGCCGAAGTGAAAGTGGACACGTACGGCAAGACGTTTAGCGGGCACGTAGATTCGATTGCGGGCGCAACGGGATCTGTGCTGAGCCTGCTGCCGCCGGAGAATGCGACTGGGAATTACGTGAAAGTGGTGCAGCGCATTCCGGTGAAGATCGTCCTGGATCCAATTCCTTCGGAGAAGGCTGTGCTGCGGCCGGGAATGAACGTGGACGCAACGGTGCTGACGAACTAAGCGGGAATAAAGGACGGGAGTGGGGCGGTCGTACGTAGAAACAGTTGAACGCAGGAAGCAGGGGCAGGGCCAGGAACGCGAGCGATGAAGAACAGAATTCTAGCCAAGCTGAGGAGACCGGACGGGACGATTAACCCCTGGGTGATCGCCGTGACGGTGACTCTCGCGACGTTCATGGAGGTGTTGGACACCTCGATTGCCAACGTGGCGCTGCCCCACATCGCCGGCAATCTGTCGGCCGGAGCGGATGAGTCAACGTGGGTGCTGACTTCGTACCTGGTTTCCAACGCGATCGTGCTGCCGCTCTCCGGATGGTTTTCCGGACTGCTCGGGCGTAAGCGGTTTTATATGGCGTGCGTGGCGCTGTTCACGCTCAGTTCGTTTTTGTGCGGCCTGGCGCCGAGCCTGGGCGTGCTCGTGCTGTTTCGGATTATGCAAGGCGCGGGCGGCGGCGGATTGCAGCCGAGCGAGCAGGCGATTTTGAACGACACGTTTCCGCTGGAGAAGCGAGGCATGGCGTTTGCCGTGTATGGAGTCGCGGTTGTGGTGGCGCCCACGATCGGTCCCTGGCTTGGCGGTTGGATCACCGACAATTTTTCGTGGAGATGGGTTTTTTACATCAACGTGCCGGTGGGAATTCTCTCGCTGCTGCTGACAAGCTTTTTGGTCAGCGACCCGCCGTACATGAAGAAGGCGAATTTAAAAGCGGGATTCCGGATCGATTACATCGGAATTGGGTTGATCAGCCTGGGGCTGGGCAGCATGCAAATCATCCTGGATAAAGGACAGCGCGACGACTGGTTTGCGTCGAACTTCATCATCGGCTTTTTTGTACTGATGCTGGTGGGAATCGTTGCGGGAATCGTTTGGGAGTGGCGCGAGAAAGAACCGGTCGTGGACTTGAAGATGCTCAAGGACCGCAACTTCGCGATCGCGACGATCACCATGTTTTTCCTGGGTTTCGTATTGTACTCGACGACAGTTCTGATCCCTCAGCTGCTGCAACAGTTGATGGGTTACACAGCGCAACTGGCAGGCATGGCCCTCTCCCCCGGCGGAGCGGTGATCATGCTCATGATGCCGGTCGTGGGCATTCTCGTGTCCAAACTGGATACGCGGATCTTGATCGCGTTTGGCTGCGTCGTGTGTTCGTTAGCCCTGTTCGTCATGGCGGGGTGGGATCTGGGGCTGGATTACCGGCACGCAGTGGAAGCGCGCATGTTCCAGAGTCTCGGGTTGGCGTTTTTGTTCATTCCGATCAACGTGGCGGCTTTTGCGTATGTGCCCAAGGAAAAGACCAACATGGGCACGGGAATCATCAACCTGGCGCGAAACATCGGGGCCAGCGTAGGAATTGCGACGGTGACGACGATGCTGGACCGGAGAGCGCAGTTTCACATGGCGCGGCTGACGGAACGCGCGAACGATTTGAGCGCGGCGTATCACAACATGTTGAACGGCATCCAGATGAGGTTGATTTCCACGGGCGCGACGGCGGCGAATGCCAGCGCTCAGGCCCACGGGATGGTCTACGGGACGATCCAGCGGCAGGCGGCGATGCTGGCGTTTCTCGACAATTTCAAAATGCTGGGAGTCATGTTCTTGATAGTGATACCGATTTTGGTGCTGATGAAGAGGCCGAGAATGCGGGCTGGAGGCGCGCCGGTGCACTGAGAAAGAGTTTTTTCGCAATCAAACGTCAAATTGGTTTCACGGGATTGGGGGGAACAAAATGGCGACACAAGCAGCAGTGGGGATGCAGGGAAGTGAAGAGAAGCTAATTCGTGCGGGGCAGCGCGGGGATCATCAAGCGGTGGAAACGCTCTTCCGCCGCTACCAGAGGCCGCTGTTCCAGACGGCGTTGCGCGTGCTCGGCAACACAGAGGACGCGGAGGACGCTTTGCAAGACGGGCTGCTTTCGGCGTATCGCAACTTGAAGCGCTTCGAAGGCCGCTCGCAATTCTCGACGTGGCTGACGCGCATCGTGATCAACGCGGCGCTGATGCGTCGGCGCAGCGCGAAGGCGCGGCCGGCGGTTTCTCTGGACGAGCAGCCGCGCGAAGATGAATTGCCGGCCACGGAGCGGTTTGCGGATGATGGGCTGACTCCGGAACAGGTTTTCGCGAACACGGAAATTCGCGAGATGCTCAGCGAAAATCTCGACCAGCTTTCGCCGCTCTTGCGCACAGCGTTTGTGCTGCGCGAGGTGCAAGGCTATTCGACGGGCGAAGCCGCGAAGAAACTGGGCGTCACCGAGAACACGTTGAAGGCGCGGTTGTGGCGTGCGCGGCATCAGCTTGCCGAGCGGCTGGGACGGCGCTTGCGGCGAATGCGCGACGGCATCACCGGCGGAGGCATGGGCGACGCCGAGTGCAGCTACTGCTAAAGAGAATGAAATAAAAGATGTGGTGAAAAAAGAAGGCCGGCAAGCCCAACCGCCGGCCTTCTGGCTTTTTTCAGAGGCCCGCTTTCGATGAGTGGTTTCTATCTCGTGGCGGCTTTGTAGCGGCCGAGGACGCGGAGTTCGCTGGTGGCTTTGCGGACTTCGGCGAGGGCATGGTCCAGATTCGCGGCATCCTCCGCTTCTACATCAATAAAGAATTGATACTCCCAAGGACGGCCATGGATCGGGCGGCTTTCGATCTTGAGCAGATTGACCCCCTGTTTTGCGAAAGGCTCTAGAGAAGCGAGCAGCGCGCCCGGACGATGGGCGAGGCGCATGGCCAGAGAGGTTTTGCGGGCTTCGGCGGTGAGCCAGGAAGCGGCATCTTTTTCCCGCACGAGAAGAACGAAACGAGTGAAGTTCTCGGCGTTGTCCTGGATGCGTTCGGCGAGAATCGCAGCGCGGTAATGCTCGGCCGCCCGGCGTCCAGCAATGGCGGCGCGGGATTTGTCTCCGGCGGAAAGTGCTTCGCGCACGCTTCCTGCGGTGTCCTCGGCTGGCACACGTTTCCATTTCGGATGCGCGGCAAAAAAACGCTCGCACTGGGCCAGCGCCATCGGGTGGGAAGCCACCGAGCGAATGTCATCCAGCGAGGCTCCGGGAAGCGCGATGAGCTGCATCTCGATGGGCAGAATCGTTTCCGCCACCATCGCAAGCCCGCTTTCGAGAAGTAGGTCGAACACGCGCACAACCGACCCTGCGAGAGAGTTTTCCACGGGAGCCAAAATGGCGTCAGCGGCTTCGTTGGTTATGGAGCGAAACATCCCCTCGAAAGTTGGGCGGGGCACGGCTTTTATTGACTCGCCCAGAAGCTGAATCGCGGCGGCTTCGCTGAAGGCACCCGGTTCTCCCTGAAAGGCAACGCGCAAGGCCTTGCGATCGGTGATGGTCATAGTCATGCGCTATCTTGCAATAAGGTTAGAGAAACTCAAAGCCCCTCGGGCGCTGCCGCATGAAACAATGAGAGATTACAAGCGACGGGCTGCGCCCGGGCCAGCTGTCTGCCCAAATCCACGCTCCAAATTGGAAGCCCCTTTGGAAAACTTTCGTGATGAGCCGGTGAGGTAAGGACCCTGTCCGGGGTTATAATTTCGCGATTCAAAGTGAGGTGTTTTGATGAAAAGACCGGAAGCCGGGGAATTCGCCGAATATTATGCAAAGTACATCGACAAGGTTCCAGGCACGGACGTGGCGGGGATCCTTGAGTCCGAACGCCTGCAGATGTCGCAATTGTTTGCCGGGCGCGGCGAGCGTGACGGGAATTTCCGTTATGCGCCAGACAAGTGGACGATTAAGGAAGTCCTCGGCCACGTCATTGATGCCGAGCGCATTTTTACGTATCGGGCATTGCGAATTGGCAGAGGCGATGAAACGCCGCTTGCGAGCTTCGAGCAGGATGACTATGTGAAGAACGGAGGATTTGCCGCGCGGGCGCTTGCCGGCCTTGTCGAAGAGTTCGATGCGGTGCGGGGCGCCAGCATTTCGCTATTTCGCTCCTTCAATGACGCCGCCTGGGGGCGGCGCGGCGTGGCCAGCCAGAAGCCAGTGACGGTGCGGGCTCTTGGATTTATCACCGCAGGACATCAGATTCACCATCGTATGATTCTGGAAGAGAGTTATCTTCCTGCGATTCCGCGCGCCTGAAACCGCCGGGGTTTGAAAATGAAAACCAACAGCAACATCTCAACGGCTCTGGCGAAGGCCGCGACAATTACGCCTGCCGCTCCGGCGTCAGCCGGATGCGCGAAGGCGTCGGCCAGCAAATGAAATTCCTAAGGAAAGAAGGCCCAGGGCCGCGAAGCCTGCGAGGCTGCCAAAGGTGTGCCTAAGTCCACCGCGCACGACCAATGGTAGGGGCGCACGCATGGCCTAATCTTCCGGCGATTCGTGGAGAACGGCGGCGGGCTCCGGAAAGCGGAGAAAACCGAGATATTGAAAGACCGGAGGCGCGTATTGTTTCTTCATCACGCTGCCACACGCGCACAGAGGATTTTTGCCTTCGGCTTCGGCGGAGGTTTCACGAAGCTGCGTGCTTACAAGCAGCGGCCGCTCATTTTGTCTGGATAGAGGCGGGAATTCCCTCGGATGGAACATCATCGTGCGCGCGGTTGCGAGTGCGGAACGCGGCTGCTAAAATTTAAAATTCGCTGGAACGCGGCCGTCTGCGCCGGAGGCGCCGGCGGCTGTTTGTCCGTCTGGCGCCTGGTTGTTTCGGCCTGATCCCCTCGAGATTCTTCGAGCGTGACTACGGTGAGAGCGCACTCGCCTCATCGAATTCTGGCCCCCACGGAAGGGAGACTACGAGTGGCTAAGTACGATGTGGCGATTATCGGGAGCGGTCCGGGCGGTTATGTTGCCGCGATTCGAGCCGGCGAACTTGGCCTGAAGACCATTGTCGTGGAGAAGGACCCGTACCTCGGCGGCACGTGCCTGCACGTCGGCTGCATTCCCACCAAAGTCTTGCTGCATCACGCCGATATTTACGATCAAATCAAGAATGGAGCCGAGCTGGGCTTCGAAATCAGTGGGATCAAAATTAATTGGGCCAACGTGCTGGCGCGCAAAGACAAAATCGTCAAGAAACATGCCAAAGGCATCGAGTTCTTGTTCAAAAAGAACAAGGTGGAGTGGGTGCAAGGCTGGGGCCGGTACGAAGGACCGGGCAAAATCAGCGTGGAGAAAGACGGCAAGAAGACCACAATCGAAGCTTCCAACGTTCTCATGGTAAGCGGCTCCGAAGCAAAATCGCTGCCGGGAATTGAGCCGGACCATAAGACGATTCTCACCAACCGCTCGATTCTCGAGCTTCCCGAAATTCCGAAGTCGCTAATTGTCGTTGGCGCAGGGGCGGTGGGCGTGGAATTTGGCTCGGTTTACAATTCTTTTGGGACGCAAGTCACCATTCTGGAGGCCCTGCCACGCACGGTGCCACTGGAGGATGAAGAAATTTCTGCGGAGCTGACGAAGGCTTTCCAGAAGAAAGGCATTCAGATTTTCACAGACTGCAGCGTCGAGTCGGCGAAGAAAGACGCCAAAGGAGTGACGGTGGCGTTCAAAGATAAGGACGGGAAGCCGCAAACGCTGCAAGCGGAGAAACTGCTGCTGGCGGTTGGCCGCAAACCGATGACGGATGGCTGTGGGCTGGAGAAATCGAAGGCCAAGCTGGAACGCGGGTTCGTGCACGCTGGCGACTACATGGAGACGGCCGAAAAAGGGCTGTACGCCATCGGCGATATCGTCGCCGGGTTGCCGCAGCTGGCCCACGCGGCCATGATGGAAGGGATCATCGCCGTGACGCACATCGCGGGGAAGCCGGCGCATCAAATTGTAAGGACGCGCATTCCCAACGCCACCTACTGCGAGCCGCAGATTGGGTCGATTGGATTGACGGAAAAACAGGCGCGCGACGCGGGATACAAGGTGAAGACAGGAAAGTTTCCGTTTGTGGGAAACAGCAAAGCCACAATTCTGGGGAATCATGGCGGGTTCATCAAGGTCGTGTCCGATGAGGCTTATGGCGAGGTGCTGGGTATTCACATTATCGGGCCGCTGGCAACCGAGATTTTGTCGGAAGCTGCGGCGGTGCTGAATCTCGAAGGCACCATCGACGACATGATGAACATGATTCACGCGCATCCCACGGTTTGGGAAGGCCTGGGTGATGCGTTCGCGAGCGTGCGAGGATTGCAGATTAATGTGTAGTGACTGGTGACTTGTGATTGGTGACCGGTGAAAATCTGTCACACCATCGATCTGGGGTTAATTGGTTACGCCGAGGCGTATGCGTTGCAGAAGCGCATTGTCGCCGCGCGAAAAGCGGACGCCATTGAAGATGTTTTGTTGCTTTGTGAGCATCCGCACGTGATTACGCAGGGCCGGAACGGGAAGCGCGAGCATTTGCTGGTTGGGGAACACATCTTGCGACAAAAGGGCGTGGAGTTTTACGAAACCAGCCGCGGTGGCGACATCACTTATCATGGACCAGGGCAGATTGTGGGCTATCCGATCTTGAATCTGGGCGCAATCCGGCGCGACGTGGTTTGGTACGTGCGTATGCTGGAAGAGGCGATGATGCGAGCTACCGCGGAATTTGAAGTTACGGCGAAGCGCATCGCAAGAAAGACAGGAATCTGGGTGGGGGACGACAACAAAGAAGAAAAGCTGGGCGCGATAGGCGTGCACATCAGCCGCTGGGTCACGTCACATGGATTTGCGTACAACGTTTCGCCGGATTTGCGGTTTTTCAATTTGATCGTGCCGTGTGGAATTGCGGATCGGAAAGCTACGTCTCTTGAAAAATTGCTGGGGCGCTCTGTGAAGAAAGCAGAAGTCGCGCCGCGCATTGCCCGGCATCTCGGGGAACTGTTCGACCGCGAGTTGAAAGAGACTTCGAGAGAAGAGTTGCTTAAGAAGCTCGAGTCGGCCGAACAAACGGTTATGGTTTCGGCGTAGGAACAGGAAATGGGAACAGTAATGACCAAGCAGATGCCCAGGGAATTGACGCGGCAGCAGTACCTGGACCTGTATTACTACATGCGGCTGAACCGCGCCGTCGAAGAGACCATGGTGAAGCTCTTCCGGCAGAACAAAATTGTCGGCGGGCTTTACTCCAGCCTGGGCCAGGAAGCGATTTCCGTTGGGACGTGTTACTCGTTGGAAACGAAAGACTGGATCGCTCCGATGATTCGAAATATCGGGGCGCTTCTGGTGAAGGGCGTGTCGCCGCGCGACATTTTCATGCAGCACATGGCCAAGTACGACTCGCCGACCAAAGGGAGAGACGGCACGAGCCATTTTGGCGACCTGGACAACCTGCATATTGTTTCGCCGATTTCCATGCTCGGCGATTTGATTCCGGTAATGACCGGCGTGGCCATCGGAAGTCGCTACCTCGGACAAAAAATCGTAACCATGACCTGGATTGGAGACGGCGGCAGTTCCACCGGTGTGTTTCACGAAGGGCTGAATTTCGCGGCTACGCAAAAGGCGCCTTTCGTTCTAATTCTCGAAAACAACCTTTGGGCGTATTCGACGCCTGTGCGCAGGCAAGTCCCGCTCGAGAATTTAGCGGATCGCGCCAAGGCGTACGGAATTGATAGCTACATCGTTGATGGCAACAACGTGGTGGCCGTGTACAACACCGCCCGCGAAGCCGTCGAGCGGGCGCGCGCGGGGGAAGGGCCGATTCTTATCGAAGCCAAAACGTTTCGCCGGCTGGGTCACGCGCAGCACGATCCCGCAGAATACGTTCCGAAGGAAATGCGCGCCTACTGGGAGGGGCGGGATCCGATTGCCCTGTATGAGAAATTCTTGACTGCGGAAAAGCTTCTCGACGCTGCAAGAAAGAAGGAAATCGACGATAAGCTGGACACTCTGCTTGCGGCAGAGCGCGAGTTTGCCGAGAACTCGCCTATGCCTCCACCAGAGTTCGCTGAGGGCGGCGTTTAT
>DATEGO010000117.1:0-54843 GCA_035280065.1 Candidatus Acidiferrum sp. | reverse complement strand
ATCGCTCGAATTACTCAATCCATCCGCGCTCGAAAACCCGGATGGTTTCGAACAGATTCTGGCACATCGTATCGGTTGTCAAAGAGCGTACCCCCCTGTCCAGCAGAAAGGCACTACCACAGCCGAATGAGTATGCCAAAGCCGCGTATTCTTGTCAACAGTGTTTCGCGGCGTTTTTCGCGTTTTCCACAGGGCTCCTCAAGTGGCTCGTGCTTTTCGCGCCCCCCAAAATGCGCCCATAAAGTGCTGGCCGAGCCGAGGGATCGTGACCGTATCATGAGGCTCTGGCTTCAAGTAAGTGCCGTCAGGCATTGGCGTGGCGACGGTTGGCCAGGAGGAGGATACGGTTGCACAGAGCGAGAGGAATTCCCGACCGAAATCTGGGGATAAGCACTAGCTCGACCAAAAGTGTACAACCGCCCCCCCCCAGTGTCGAGCCCCGCGTGAGTTTTGGGGGCGCGGCTGCTAGGATGACGGAAGAGGTGCGGAATCCTTCTGCCGTGCACGCTTCTTTGAGCCAACGGCTGCTGCAACGCTTGAAGGCGCAGGAGTCTGTGCGTCCGGGCGAACGTGTGGGAGTCGCGGTGTCGGGGGGCGCGGATTCTGTGGCGTTGCTTCTCTTGCTGCTGGAGTTGCGCGAGAAACTCGGAATCGTTCTCAGCGTAGTGCACTTTAACCATGAATTGCGCGGGAAAGCTTCTGACGCTGACGAAGAATTCGCCGCCAAGCTGGCCGGCAAACATAAACTAGAATTTCATTCCACTTCAGCTGACATTGCCAAGAAAGCCAAGAACGAGCGCGCGAACCTTGAAGACGCCGCGCGCCGCGCCCGTTATGACTACTTTCGTTCCCTAGTTGCTTCGGGAACCCTCACTCGCATCGCTGTGGCGCACACGGCGGACGACCAGGCCGAAACCGTGCTCGCGCACATCCTTCGTGGAACCGGACTCGCCGGGATTGGCGGGATTCATCCTGTGGCTGTCCCCGTTTTTCGGCCACTTCTGGCTATCCGCCGCGCCGAACTGCGCGCTTATCTTCGACGCAAGAAACAGAACTGGCGCGAGGATTCAACCAACCGAGATACCACGCGGCTGCGTGCGCGCATTCGAAAGAAGCTGCTTCCCCTGCTCGAGAAACAATTCCAACCCGCCATCGTCGAACATTTGACGACGCTCGCGGATCTCGCACGTGAAGACGAAATGTATTTCGATCGTTTGTTGAAAGAGCGGACCGCCTTGGCTGCTGAGGAACGCGCTAGCGGCTCCAGCATTGCTGTTGCGGATTTGTTGGGAGCGCGATTGAAAGGTGGATGCAACACAGAGTTCACGGAGGACGCAGAGAAGAATGACTTGCTGGCACTCAGCAAGCGCATGATTCGGGGACTCGTGGGGCGTGTGAAAAAACACGCCGGGCAACTGGGGTTCAAACATGTTAATGCAGTGATTGAACTCGCACGAACCGGACGTAACGGTAGCACGCTCATGCTGCCTGGGGGCGTGGAAGTGCGAAAAGACCGGGGAACTCTATTCTTTCGTGCGGTCCCAAAGACAGACGCGATCACAGCACGCGCAGCGAATCACAGCTACGCGTATAACATCGATTTGGCTCACGGCACGCAGGACTTGCGCGTCCCTGAATTGAGTTGTGTCTTCCGCCTCAGAGTGATTGACTGGCCCTCTAAGGGAGAGGAAAATAATAAAAGGGAGATGGTCCTAGACCGCGAGCGCCTGCGTACACCCCTAGTCCTGCGCAACTGGCGTCCCGGAGATCGGTTGCGCCCTTCCGGCCATCAGAACGCCCACAAGCTGAAACGCTTACTGAACGAAAGGCACATCAGCCGCTGGGAACGGGAGGGTTGGCCAGTGCTGGCTAGTGGCGAAGTTCTCGTTTGGGCCCGCGGCTTTCCGGTGGCCGCGGATTTTGCAGCCGATGAAAAGACCCGGACGGGGATCGTGATTGCCGAGGAACACCTTTGAGCAAGCAGAAGGCGCGACCTATTCCGCAGCCCGCATCGCTTCTCGCGTTGTGGCTTTGGGCAAAGAGATCTCGCGGGATTTCGGCAACCGGAAGCTGGACGTGGTCGTGACCATAGATCGCGGCTTTGTTTTTGCGGCCGACTTGATCCGTCACATTGACGCGCCCGCGGTTTGCCACTTTGTGCGCGAAGATGTTCGCGATGTGGACCACGATGGCCATGCGCGGCGCGAAGTTTTGTTTGGCTCGAATCCCGAGTTGAAGGGGCGAGACGTCTTGGCTGTGGATGCAGTGCTTGAAAGCGGCGTCACGCAGGATTTTCTTCTGCGACGCCTGGGCGAAAGCCGGCCGCGCTCGATCCGGCTGGCGATTCTTCTGGACAAGCCCGGCAAACGCCGCGTGGCACTCGAGCCCGATTACTTTGGGTTCCGCGCTGCATCTAACCAAGTATGGGTAGGGTACGGCTTAGCCGCCCACAATGGCACGGGGATCAATCACAAACAGCTTTCTTTGGGAACGAACGATTCCTCCCGAAAGAGTGGAAAAGGGCGAAAAAAGAAAGCATGATAGAGGCAGCGTGCGGCTTCCGGAATCAGAGAGGGAAACGTGAATTCTAGCTCGACGGTAAAAACAATTCTCTTCTGGATGTCCATTGTCTTGCTGGGCGTGATGCTCTGGAAACTGGTGTCAGCCAACGGCGGCCAGGCCCGCGAAGAGCAGCCAAGCTACAGCGAGTTCATGGCAAAAGTCGAAGCGGGTGACGTAAAAGAAGTCACCATGTATCTCGGCCAGGTCAGCTACGACCTTCAGGGCGAGTACAAGAATCCGGCCAACCGCAAGTTCCAGGTGACCATCGCCAAAGAAGACTCCCCCACAGTCACCAAGGAATTGCGCGACAAGGCAGTGCAGATTAAGGTCAAGGAAGTCCGCAGCGCCGACTGGGTCCTTCTCCTCCTCAACGGTCTCCCCCTTCTCCTGCTCGTCGGGTTTTGCTTGTTCCTGATGCGGCAGATGCAAGCCGGAGGAAACAAGGCTCTCAGCTTCGGGAAGTCCCGCGCGCGTTTGCTTTCCGCTCAACAGAAGAAAGCCACTTTCAAGGACGTTGCGGGAACCGATGAAGCCAAAGAAGAGCTTCAAGAGATTATTGAGTTCCTGAAAGACCCGCAGAAATTCCAAAAACTTGGCGGACGCATTCCCAAGGGCGTTTTGCTGGTTGGCCCTCCGGGCACGGGCAAGACTCTTCTTGCGCGCGCAATTGCCGGGGAAGCTAACGTTCCTTTTTTCTCGATATCCGGTTCGGACTTCGTGGAAATGTTTGTGGGCGTCGGCGCTAGTCGCGTCCGCGATCTTTTCGAACAGGGCAAGAAGAATGCGCCTTGCATTATCTTCATTGATGAAATTGACGCTGTGGGCCGCCATCGCGGCGCAGGCTTGGGCGGCGGACACGACGAGCGCGAACAGACTTTGAACGCGCTGCTCGTTGAAATGGACGGCTTTGAATCCAACGAAGGGGTGATCTTAATCGCCGCAACCAACCGGCCCGATGTTCTCGACCCAGCGCTGCTTCGCCCCGGCCGCTTTGACCGCCGCGTGGTGGTCGCGCGTCCGGATGTGAAGGGCCGCGAAGAAATTCTCCGCGTCCATACACGCAAAGTGCCTATCGGCGATGACGTGGATCTCTCCATTATCGCCCGCGGTACTCCGGGCTTCTCTGGCGCTGACCTCGCGAATCTCGTCAACGAAGCCGCACTCTGGGCAGCGCGCCAAAACCGCAAGTTTGTCACCATGGCGGATTTTGAAATGTCCAAGGACAAAGTCCTGATGGGCGTCGAGCGCAAGTCCATGATTCTCTCCGACGAGGAGAAAAAGAACACCGCGTATCACGAAGCCGGGCACGCGCTCGTTGCGGCTATGACTCCGGGCGCCGACCCTGTGCACAAAGTCACCATCATTCCGCGCGGCATGGCGCTCGGGCTAACAATGCAGTTGCCCGAAGCTGACAAGCACACCTACACGCGCGAATATCTTGAGGCTATGCTTGCCGTCTTGATGGGCGGCCGCTCCGCCGAAGAGATTTTCCTCGGCCACATCACCACAGGCGCTGGCAACGACATCGAGCGCGCCACCGATCTCGCCCGCAACATGGTTTGTGAATGGGGCATGAGCGAACTCGGCCCGCTCGCCTTTGGCAAGAAAGACGAGGCCATCTTCCTTGGCCGCGAAATCGCCCAGCACCGCGACTATTCCGAGGACACCGCTATTCAAATTGACAAAGAAGTAAAGCGCATCGTCAACGGCGGCTACGAAAGAGCCCGCAACCTTCTTTCCAGCAATAAAGATGTGCTCGAGCGCATCGCGCAGGCTTTGCTTGAACGCGAAGTCATTGACGCCGCCGAAGTGAAGCTGCTCATGGAAGGCAAGCCGCTTCCGGAAAAGCCTCGCACCCCGCCACCGCAGGCTCCGCCAGCGCCGAGCGTGGATCCCAAGACAGTGCGGCCGGAGTTGCGGCCCGCGCCCGGCTTTACCCGCGGCGAAAACCCAGCTAAGGCTTGAGGCGTTCGTGCGTAGCGCCAGTATGGCCCCGAATTACAAATATTGATTCGCTGAGGAACCCGCTACGGCGAGCGCGGGCTTTCCCGTCATCGCGGAACGTTTGGCCTCGATCAGATCCAGCAAAATAAATATGTTGGGAACCTTCTTGGCCGTCACGGCTATGTTGTCCAGCCATTTCCCTTCGGCTTTAATGCGCAACATGGCCCCATCAATCTTGCACTTCATAAGCGCCGCGTAAGGAATCGGCTCTTTCGACTTCCAGATTACACCGGTGGGCGACAGCGAAATCTTCCCGAACGCAACCGTTCCGCCGGAGTTGAGAATACGTTCGGCATCCTGCTTCAACCGGGGATTCACAGCTGCCAGGGCCAGCCGCACGATTTCCTCGACATCGCGAATATTCGAATTTATCGTGATTTTCTGCGGGCCGATCAATTCAAACGACCTGATCATCTTGTTGCTGCTGCTCGCCATGGAGGCTATGAGCCATCCAAGGAGCCCGAAGTGTGCCCCTGCGTTGATGGGCTGCTGGCCATAGCGCGTTTCCGTAATTTCCTCCCAACGAAGATCCTTCTCCCTAAAGGGAGACTTATAACTGATTCCTTCGTCGTGGACGTTCACTCTCGTTTTCGTCCACCACCAGGCGTAGGCACACAGCAACCCAGAAATGACAGTGAAAAAAGCCAAGACTGGCTGCACCTGGCGGGTTTGAGAATAGTCGTAGGCCGCCCAAACAAGCAGAGGAACAAACACCAAGGCCGACACGATAAGCCATGTGAATGTATATCGAAACGTGTTTCGAGGGGATGACATGAACATGAATGCACCTCAGGCAAGCTGTTGTTCCTATAGAATCTCTTCCCGAAGCAAGCCTGTCACTTGCAAAAAAATGACTTGTAGCTTGAATTTAAACCGGGGCACGGCATTTTCCGTCCGCTATAGGCCTAGCGTGCCCTGCGCTCCTACGCACAGAGCGCGAAGCGGTGTAGAATGCCTTCATGGGAAATCGCTCCAGTGAAAACCTCCACGTGACGTGTCCATGCTGCCAGGCCAAGCTGGTGATTGATTCGGTGTTTGGCGCAGTGCTTTCCCATGAAGCGCACGCGAAGCCCGGACCTAACGTGGATCTCACCAAGGCATCGGATATCCTCGAGGAGCAAAAGCGGCAGCGCGAGGACAAGTTTGCGGACTCCTTCTTCCAGGAAACGCACAAGGAAGACATCCTCGCCAAGAAATTCGAAGAAGCCATGAAAAAAGCCAAAGATGCCCCCGCCGGCAAACCCATCCGCGACTTCGACCTGGACTAGAATTCCACAATTCCGCATTAGTGACTGGCGAGTGTAGACACGAGACAATTGAGATCCTTCGCTCAGGATGACACGCACGCTACCTCGCGCCCCCGCCACGCGCTAAACTGCTTCCCCATGATCCGGCGAAAGACCTTTCGCTTAAAGCTGCATTCGCGAACGCTTGTGCTCGGCGAGCGCACACTCATCATGGGCGTGCTGAACGTTACATCGGACAGCTTCTCCGACGGCGGCAATTTTCTCGATCCCGCGCGGGCCATCGAACATGCCGTTGTCATGGAAGCCGCTGGCGCCGACCTTTTGGACATCGGTGGCGAGTCCACGCGTCCTGGGTCGGAGGAAGTGCAAGCTTCTGAGGAACTGGACCGCATTCTTCCCGTTCTCGAAGCACTCCGTGGACGGCTTACGATTCCCATTTCGGTGGATACTCGCAGGGCAGCGGTGGCCGAACTTGCTTTGCACGCGGGCGCGGAAATCATCAACGATGTTTCCGGGCTTAGGAACGATCCGCGCATTGCCGACGTTGCCGCGCGGCAGCGGGTGCCGCTCATACTGATGCACATGCGCGGCGAGCCGCGAACAATGCAGAAATCCTGTTTCGCGCGAGATGTTCTGCGCGACGTGACACAAGGTTTGCGCGAATCAGTCTCGATTGCGCGTAAAGCCGGTATTGCAAAATCTCAAATCAGTCTCGATCCGGGCATCGGTTTCGGCAAAAGCTTTGCGCAAAATTACGAGTTGCTCGAAAAGCTTCCGCAGCTTGCGAAGCTGGGCTATCCCCTGCTCGTCGGCACTTCCCGCAAGGGTTTCCTTGGAGCGACCTTGGCTCGTGACGGCAAGCCTGCTCCGCCAGAGGACCGCACCTGGGGCACAGCGGCCACGGTCACCGCTTCGATTCTGGGCGGCGCCCACATCGTGCGTGTCCACGACGTCGCCGAAATGGTTCAGGTCGCGCGTGTGGCCGATTGCCTCGCAAATCCGCGTCTTCGCCGCGCACTGCGCTAAAAGTCTTTTGTCCGCTACTTCTATATAATCCCGGTGTGCTTCTAGCAGATTCCAACCTAGCGCAGCGATCTCTTGACGGAGCCCGATCCATGCAGCGAAAGCTCTTTCTCGTTACTTCATTACTCCTTTTTTTCTTTGCGTCGAATGGGCTCGCTCAACTACCGCCCATCAAGAATCCCCTAGCCCCTGGACAAAATCCAGCCGCTGGCTGCTCTATCACCGACGCTTCGAGTTGCGCGCAAGTCGCCGCGAAGCTTTTGCCCATCATTTTGGGTCCATCGCCGATGGAAGAAAATCTTCGCCGACTGACCGACGAAATCGGCGGGCGAGTGACTGGCTCCCCCGAAATGGCCAAAGCAGTGGAGTGGGCAGTCGCGGCATTTCGAGCGGCGAACATCGACGTGCACAGCGAGAAGTACACATTGCCGACCACTTGGAGCGAAGGCGGCACACGGCTTGACCTGCTCGGCCCTGTCAAATTCCCGATTCGGCTGAAATCGACGGGCTGGTCGCCGTCGACGCCCCAGGGCGGAATCGATGCGAACGTCATAGACGTGGGCTATGGCGCGGAAGATGATTTTTCCAAGGCGTCCGCGCCGCTAAAAGGAGCAATCGTACTAGTCCACACGGACATTGGTTCGACGTGGGCCGACCTTTTCAATGAGTATCTGCGACCGCCAACGATCATCGACCACGCGGTGAAGGGAGGCGCGGCGGCGCTTTTATGGATGGGAGCACGGGAACGCTTGCTTCTCTACCGCCACACGAATTCATTGACCGGAGAAATTGACAAGATTCCGCAAGTTGTCCTGGCGCGCGAAGACGCGATGCGGCTGGCACGCACGATTGCGGCATATCCGGCGAAAGTCCGTGCGCACTTCGAGATGCCCAACAAAATCGGCGGTCCGGTCGAGCAGCAGAACGTTGTCGGCGAGCTCCGCGGCTACGAAAAGCCCGACGAGGTTGTAATCTTGGCCGCGCATCTGGATTCCTGGGAACTCGGGACGGGCGCGCTCGACAACGGCTGCAACGCAGCGCTGGTGATTGAAGCTGCGCGCGCTATTAAGGCCACCGGGCTTCTTCCGCGCCGCACCATCCGATTCGTTCTTTTCAGCGGCGAAGAGCAAGGCACGATTGGCTCCTACGAATACGTTAAAGCGCATCGCGTGGAGCTCGATAAAATCCGCGCAGTGATCGTGTTTGATTCAGGAATCGGCCGCGTTACCGGCTATTCCCTCGGCGGCCGCCGTGACATTGAAGCCGGCGTGCGCGAAGTCCTCAAACCCCTCGAATCCTTGGGCGCGAACAACCACACGTACGACTCTTCCTTTGGCACGGATAATCTTGATTTTCTGCTTGAGGGCGTCCCCACGCTCGTGGCCAATCAGGAAGAGGCCAACTACCTGCCGAACTATCACGCCGCCTCGGATACGCTCGACAAAGTAGATGTGCGCGAACTGAAGCTGCACGCCGTGCTCGCCGCCCTCACTGCCTGGGGCATCGCCGACCGCACAGAACCACTTGGCAAGCGCCTCACACGGTCCGAAATTGAAAGGCAGATGATAGAAACCGGCCTCGACCAGCAAATGAAAACGCTCGGCTATTGGGATGCTTGGCAATCCGGTGCCCGCGGGCGCAAACCTTGATGGATCATTACTTAAGCCAATCGTCGTCATCAGTACATATGACAGAAAAATGCTCCTGACCCTCCGGACAAATGGGCGTGTACTCATCCTCCCCAGCTATGCGATACCCGACCTTCATTTTTTTCAGGTTGCGGGCGACCTTAGGAATTGATTTGATCCGTTCAAGAGCGTGGTCCGCCCGATCAGTGAAAATAAAGATGTTCATCTCCCCGGACCCCATGTCCTGGCCATCGACCGTACCCAGCCTATGCCTGCTATCACTGCGTCTTCTAATGCGATCAATAGGTGGTAGCCTCTGAATAGAGAAGTCGGCCACCGAAGGACAAGTTGGTATTTCATTGAGCGGTCTTAACGAAGTTCGCGGATGATTTCGCGGGCGGCATTGGCGCCGCTGGCGCCGGTTAGGCCGTTGCCGGGATGCGTACCGGAGCCGCAGAGGAAGAGTCCGCGAATCGGCGTCTTGTAGCGTGCCCAGTCGAGCACCGGCCGCATGGTGAAGAGTTGGTCCAACGCAAGTTCACCATGAAAAATATGGCCGCCGGTGAAGCCGTAGCAAGTTTCCAGGTCCGCCGGCGTAATGACTTGTACCCCTTCCACCAGGCTGGAAAGGTTTGGCGCGTAAGTGCCAAGCGTATTGATAACTCGGAGGCTCAGTTCGCGACGGTGCGAGTCCCAATTCCCTTCCTTCAGCTTGTAGGGAGCGAACTGCACGTACGCAGAGAGCACGTGCTTGCCGTCGGGCGCGAGCGCCGGATCGAGAATCGTCGGGATCCTGACGTCCAGATAGGGCGCCCTCGACAATTCGCCATACTTGGAATCGTCGAAGGCGCGCTCTAGGTAATCGATGTCTGGCCCGATATGAATTCTTCCCGAGAGCGCGCGCAGAGCCCGCTCATCCGCCTCCAACGCGGAAAAACCGGGCAGGCCGCCAAGCGCGAGATTGACTTTCGCAACGTTTCCCGCTGCTCGGAAATTCTTGATGCGGTTCGCGAACACCGGATCAAACTGCGATGGATCGATGAGATGAAAGAAGGTTCGCTTTGGATCGACTCCGGAAACCACTGCTTCCGATGAAATTTCTTCGCCGTCTTTGAGAGCTACTCCCGCGACCGAGCCGTCCTTGATGCGAACCCGCGCGACTTCCGCATCGGTGCGGATTTCCGCGCCTGCTTCTTTAGCGGATTCGGCAAGCGCTCGAGTCAGTGAGCCGAGGCCGCCGCGCGGAAAAGCGGCAGAACCAACGGGATGAGCATCGGCAGCAGCGCGAAGAAGCAGCACCGCCGTCGATCCAGCGGACCATGGGCCTAAGGCATTTCCAAAAATGCCACGGGCAGCAATCGCCGCGCGCAACAACTCGGTTTCAAAGAACTCGGCAACAAAATCCGCAACAGCCATGGGCGACCAGCGAAATAAATTAAAGATGCCTTCTTTGCCGAGCCGCCGCACGCCACGTCCCGTCTGAAAAAGATTCCAAAAGTCTTCCGGGCTCGGCTTGTCGATGGCAGGAGGAGTCATCGAAACAAGCTGCGTGAGAACTTCGCTAATGGATTCGAGCGATTCCGCGAATTGCACGTATTTTGCGGCGTCCTTTGCCGAAAACTGTGCGATACCTTTCGCCGTCTTCGTCGTGTCGTTATAGAAAAACAACGCGTTGCCCTCCGGCGTGGGAGCGAAAACGCGCGGGTCGGGAGAAAGAATCTCACAGCTAAACTTCTGCAGTTGCATGTCGCGGATAATATCCGCGCGCAGCGGCCCTACTGTGTGCGCCAGAGTGGAAGCGCGAAAACCGGGATAAAACTCCTCGGTGATGGCTCCGCCGCCAACCATTTCGCGGCGTTCAAGAACGAGGGGCTTGAATCCGCCTTTGGCCAAATAAAAAGCGGTGACCAGCGCATTGTGGCCGCCGCCGATGAGAACGACGCGCTGTCCGAGCGGCATGTCAGGTCGCCGCCTTCGTGCGAAATGCGCGAGACTTCCAGTTTTTCAGGATGACCTGGCTCGCCAGGCGGCCGTTTGCCCCCATAATGCCGCCGCCCGGATGCGTAGCCGATCCGCACATATAGAGGTTGTCGATTGGCGTCCGGTAATACGCCCATCCCGCGACTGGACGCAGGAAGAAAAGTTGTTCGAGAGAAAGCTCGCCCTGAAAAATATTCCCCTGCGTGAGGCCAAATTCGCGCTCCAGGTCGAGCGGCGTCAGCACTTGTTTGCCGATGATGATGTCTTTCATGTTTGGCGCATACTCGGCAATCGCTTCGATGACGTTGTTGCCGAAGGCTTCGCGCTGCTCATCCCACGTGCCGGCAGCAAGTTTGTACGGCGCGTACTGCACAAAGCACGAAAGAACATGCTTCCCCGGCGGCGCCACGCTGGGGTCCGTCAGGCTCGGAATTACCATGTCGATGTACGGGCGGCGCGAATAGTGACCGTACTTGGCGTCATCGTACGCGCGCTCCATGTAATCCATGCCGGGGGAGATGGAAATGGCTCCGCGAAGATGCGCGCCCGGGGCCGGTAAACATTTGAAGTTCGGAAGTGCATCGAGCGCGAGATTCACTTTGCCCGAAGAGCCTCGGAATTTGTAGTGCTTTACACTTTCCACAAAGTCCGAAGGTAATTCGCTGGGCTCAAGGAATTTTTCAAAAGTGAGATGTGGGTCGACACTCGAAGAGACCACGTCGGCAGAGATTTCCTCGCCCGATTGCAGCGCCACTCCGCAAGCTCGCCCACTTTTCGTCAGGATTTTCGCAACAGGCGCTTTCGTTCGAATTTCTGCGCCGAGTTCGCGGGCAGCAGAAGCAATCGCGTTGGAAATCGCTCCGGTCCCCCCGCGGCTGAAGCCCCAGGAGCGAAATGCTCCGTCAATTTCGCCCATGTAGTGGTGTAGTAAGACGTAAGCCGTTCCCGGCGAACGAATCCCCAAAAAAGTGCCGATGATTCCCGACGCCGACATTGTTGCCTTCAGCACGTCGGTTTCGAACCACTGATCGAGAAAATCGGCGGCGCTCATCGTCATCAGCTGCACAAGCGTGTAGCGCTCGTCGGAAGAAAGGTCGCGGAAGCGTTGCAGAAGAGAATGAAGCTGTTTTAGGTCGCGCGGGTTCAGTGTAGTCGGGTCCGGCGGAATCATCGAGAGGATGGGCTTTACGAAGCGGCACATCGGCACCATCATCTTGGAAAATTCTTCGTACGCTTCCGCATCCACAAGCGAGTGCCGGCGAATTTCGCGGATCGTTTTGGCGTGATCATTTACGCGCCAGAGGTGATCCCCGTTCGGCATCGGCGTGAACGTGCCATCGAGCGGAAGGATTTCCAGGCCGTGCCGGGGCAGATCGAGTTCCCGGATAATTTCGGGCCGCAGCAACGAGACCACATAGGAACATTCAGAAAAAAAGAAGCCCGGGAAGATTTCTTCGGTTACCGCCGCGCCGCCCAGCACATGCCGCCGCTCCAGAACGACGACTTTCTTGCCGGCTTTAGCAAGGTACGCCGCGTTGACTAGCCCATTATGGCCGCCGCCGATGACGATAGCGTCGTAGTGCTGCCCCATGCAGTTTGGCTCCGGTATGACTCAATAAGAAAAATGTGGGAACAAAAGACTCAACATTCTACTGACACCCGGAAGGAGGCACAAGGGCGCAGGACTGTCCCAAAATGGAGCCTTGTCAGTTCCATCTTGGTCCGCATCCATCGTTGAAACATCCCTAAGTCCTTTGCAATCAGTCCCCAATGACTTGGGCAGACAATCAATATCCTCCGCGTGCCCGAGCATCTCGAACTTGCCGGCAAAATGGAAAGCTTAGGAGTCTGTTGTGACTCACGGTTGGCTCCGGCGAGCAGATGAGCCTGATCGACTCATCCCAATCACAATCGTCACGCAGTCCTTCATTCACCGCGCCTTGCGGGGCGCTGAATTCGCCCCTATAATTTCGCTTCCTGCAATCATCTTTTGCGGCGTTTGCAACGGAGGGATCGTGCCGGTCGGAACTGCTTTTCATGAGCGCACCTTGGCGCTGTGCGAGAGCCTGAACTACCGCGAATGGTCGGGCTACTACACCGTCAGCGTCTATGAGATGCACCATGAGCACGAGTACAATGCCATCCGCAATTCCGCAGCGCTCATTGATATTTCTCCGCTCTTCAAATACCACGTCACCGGCCGGGATGCCACGAAGTTTGTCAATCGTGTCATCTGCCGCGACATCAACAAAGTCGCCGTCGACCAAGTCATTTACTGTTGCTGGTGCGATCCCGAAGGCAAAGTGATTGACGACGGTACCATCACACGGCTTGGCGAAAACGAATATCGCTGGACCGCCGCCGATCGCAGCCTGCGATGGTTTCAGCAAAACGCTCTGGCGCTGGATGTGGCCATTGAAGACATTTCGGAGCAAACTGCGGCGCTCGCGCTCCAAGGGCCTATGTCAGGCCGTCTCCTGCGTACGGTGACCGATGCTCCTATCGACAACTTGAAATACTTTCGCGTGACGCGCGGCAAGATCGCGGGCGTTCCCGTGGATATTTCCCGCACCGGCTACACCGGGGATCTAGGCTTTGAAGTCTGGATGCCCTGGATCGACGCCATCAAGGTGTGGGACGCGCTCATTGCCAAAGGCAAAGCCTTCGACATTCATCCGGCCGGCATGATCGCGCTGGACATTGCGCGCATCGAGGCGGGACTCATCTTGCTTGAGGTCGACTATATCTCCAGCAAAAAGGCGCTGATCGAATCGCAAAAATATTCGCCCTTTGAAATAGGCCTTGGCAAACTGGTGGATTTAAAGAAGGAAAACTTCGTCGGACGCGACTCGCTTGCGCAGGAAGCAAAGAAAGGCCCGGATCGCGCCTTGGTTGGACTCGAAATCAATTGGAATGAAGTCGAAGCGCTTTACGATGGACTGAAAATGGCGCCGCAGGTTCCCGGCATGGCTTCGCGCGTAGCCGTGCCCGTTTATCGCGGCGGCCGGCAGGTCGGCAAAGCCACCTCAACCACTTGGTCACCTACGCTGAAGAAAATGATCGCGCTCGCTTCCGTGAGCGGCGGAAGCTCAAGGCGAGGCACGTCAATTAGCATGGAAATGACTGTGGAAGCCGTACGTCACACCGTCTCCGCAAGAGTCGTCCCTCTACCCTTCTTCAACCCGCCGCGCAAAACCGCCCTTCCTATTCTCTAGCAAGTCGTGCGTGGCGATTTTATTTTGTCAAACGACTATATTTTTTCAGCACTTCGCGCAGCTTGTCGTGCGGGAGCGCGATCACCTTGTGATTCTCGATCCCCGTCATCGTTTCCGCAGCAACCATGGCGTTGATGACGGCTTCTTCCGTGGCTTCTACTGTTGCACTAAACACAGGATTCATCTGATCGTTGGGCAGCATCGTAAGTTGAGCCAGGTTATCGGGCTTCGATGCACCTAAGTTTGCCGTTGAAAACGCAATGAAAATATCGCCAGAGCCATTGCCGGAAATGCTGCCGGTCCGTCCCAAGCCAAGGGAAGCACGGTGCGCCAGCCGCTTCAGCTGATGCGCCAGCAGCGGAGCATCCGTTGCTACGACCACAATGATTGAGCCGCGGTCCTCTTGAGCAAACGAGGTATTTGCGTAAGCGGCATCATCCGGGATCTCCAAGCCCACGGGAACTCCCGCGATTCGCAAATTCTTGCGCGATCCGTAATTGCATTGCACCAGAACGCCGACGGTGTAAGCCCCAAGCTTCGCGTCCACTTTCCTCGACGATGTCCCGATACCGCCCTTGAACCCATTGCAAATCATTCCCGTACCGCCACCGACGTTGCCTTCTGCCACCGGCCCACCGCGCGCGGAATCGATTGCATGCCACGCGTCTTCGGGCTTCACGTGAAAGCCGTTAATGTCGTTCAGCCAGCCGTCCCAGGTTTCCGCCACCACTGGCAGCGACCACCAATATCCCGTCGGATCGGGCTGGCCGTGCTGCACGCGCCATTGAATCACCGCGTCGCGCACCACGCCCACGCTGTGCGTATTCGTAATCATCACCGGGCCTTCCAGAAAGCCCGACTCTTCCACCCACGTCGTGCCGGTCATTTCCCCGTTGCCGTTGAGCGACCACCATCCGGCAAACACCGGATTGTTCATCGAATCTTTCCCGCGCGGCATCACTGCGGTGACTCCCGTTCGAACGGGGCCTTTTCCGATTTGTAGTTTGCCTTCGCCGGAAATTAGGGTCTTATGCCCGACAGTGACCCCAGCTACATCTGTAATCGCATTCTGGGGGCCCGGCGTCCCGTCAAACGGAACCCCGAGATCGCGCGCCCGCGGCTTTGGATGCGCTTCTTGCTGCGCGAACGCCGCGGCCGCAAAAATCAAACCCACAACGGCGAGCCCAAAAGAAGCTCGAAAACGAATCATCAGTTTTCTTTCTCCCAAGAAGCCTTGGCATTGCGCAACAACTCGATGTTCTTCGTGAGCGCCCGCTCAATCAGCAACTCTTGCTCGGACGCCAGCTTCCAGTCTCCCTTTTCAACTGCCTCGGTCAGCCCGGGAAATTCCAAATGCGCATAGGTATACCTCGACGCGTAAATCAAATGCTGGAACCACGGCCGCCCTGGAATCCCATCGGGATTGAGCCAGTTCGACTCTACTTGTAGAAGCTGCTGATTGAGCCGCTCTTCCTTTTCGGCAGAGTTTCCGCCCCAAGCAGGAGCGTGCAACACTGCCTCTCGCAGCCCCTCCCCCGCTCTCAATAAGTTCCCTATGAGCTCGTGAAGTTTTTTCAATTTCAGTTTGTGTGGATCGATTTTGTTCCTTAGTTCCATCGCGGTCAGAAAATGCTCCAGCGCCATCGCGTTGAAGCCGAAGTCATAAGGCAACACGTCTGCGTTGGCCAGTCTGAGTGCAACCAGTCCCCAGATGCGAGTCAACGCGATGTGATATTCGAACGAAGGATCGCCGATATTCTCCATCCAGTAGTGATCGTCATACATCGAGTGATACACGCCATAATCGCCGCTGAAGCCCAGGTTGATCACTGGCCGTCCCAAGTGATTGAGGAATACCGTATGGTCCGAACCGCTCCCAATGCGCGTTTCCACGAGCGCGCTATCCAGAGGCGGAGCGCTGGCTTTGTCATCGCGCTTGCTCGTCGCTCGCCAAGCTTCGTAAAGCGACTTTCCCGAAGGCGCGCGCACGTCTTTCGAAGCTTCCACCAACATCGGCGCAAGAGAAGCTACCGCTGCAGGCGAAAAGCTCAAGCCTTCCGGCCCGGCTGTCATGGCAGCGCCAGCCACCGACTCATCCACGTTCAAATATGCCACCAGCTTTTTCTTCAAGTCGTCTGCGAACTGTTCGCCCCATTCGGTCGAACCCGTTAGCGCGTATTCTTCGCCATCCCAGCTGCAAACGACAAGCGTCCGTCGCGGACGAATGCCATGCTCTTTCATTTCGCCCAACGCCCGCGTTAACTCCAACATCGAAGCTGTGCCGCTCGAAGGATCCACGCCGCCAAAAACCCAGGCATCGCGGTGATTTCCCATCAGAACCCATTCATCCGGCAGTTCGCTTCCGCGAATGCGCGCTTCTACCACCGTGTAGGGCTGTAAGCTCGTGTCCATGTCCGCTTTCACGTGCGCGGTCACCGCACCCGTCAACCGATACTTGATCGGGAGCGCGCCTTGCCAATCTTTCGGCGCTTCGGCGCCGTTCATGTTTTCTAGCAAGGGTTTTGCGTCGCGCCATGACAGCGGAAGCGCGGGAATTTTAGGGAGCGAATACGCTTCTTCCGGCGGGATGTGTTTCGCACCCGGCACCGAAGCCCACCCTGGCGTCGTTGGATCGCCTGGTACGATGTAGTCGTAGGTAATCGCACCGCGTTGAATGTGGCTCTCCGGCCCCCACGGACCGTCGGGAAAAACTTTGCCGCGCGCGTCACCGTCTTCCGCAGGATCGGAGTAGATCAGCAGCGCCACCGCGCCTTCGCGCTCCGCGGTTAGCGCTTTGAATCCGCGGTAGCTGTACGGATTCGAATAGCGCACCAGAACAATTTTGCCCCTGACGCTAACTCCATGTTTGCGCAGCAATTCGTAATCTTCTGGATTCCCGCTGTGCGCGTAGACCACGTCCGCCGAGACTTCCCCCGAAGGGGAATACCCAAAGTATGCGCCGGAAATCGCAGGGTTTTTCGTAGCGGGATCAGCGTCCACCGGATCTTCTCGCAGCGAAGCCGCGTAATGCACCGGCGCGGTCATCTCCAGCGAAATGCTTCGCGGCCGCGAGTGCAGCACTTCGTAGCGCCGTAACGCAACGTCTTCCCAACCCTGCTTGCGCCATTCGTCCGCGATCAAATCCGCAAGCTGGTTGTTGCGCTCCGACGCTGCCGGATGAGGTTCCGCGGTAAACGTCCGGTGCCACTCGCGCGCTTTCTCAGCTGACGGAATCGCCTGAAATTCCGCCTCAAGCTTATGCTCCGCGGCCGCATGCGCTGCGGCAAAGCCCAGAATCGGAGTTGATGTCGAAAATGAAGAGGTTTCCTTGCGTTGCGCAACAAGCGCCACAGAAAGAACGAAGATCGCGAGAAAGCTAACAGGCGCAGCCAAAACAATTTTTCGCATTCGCAGTTAGCCCTCTCAAATCAGCTGGACCCATCCGGGAATCAAGACGGAAACACTTTCGCAAGCGCCGAGGCCAGCGCGTTCCCCACCAGCGCGCACTCTTCCTCGGAAATTATGAACGGCGGGGCAAGCAGAATGTGGTCACCGCGGTGGCCATCCACGCAGCCTTGCGTCGGATACGTCAGCACGCCTTCCGCCATTGCGGCCTGCCGAATTTTCTCCGCAATGTTTTCGGATTTCGCAAAAGGCTCGCGCGTCGCTTTGTTCTTCACAAATTCGACCCCCAACAGCAAACCCATTCCTCGAATGTCGCCGACGTGCTGATGCTCTTTTATTCGAGATAGCGAATCGCGCAGACTCTTTCCCGCCGCATTCACTCGTTCCAAAAGGCCGTGCGCTTCGAAATAATCCAAAACCGCGTTCCCCGCTGCTGTGCAAACGGGATGAGCCTGATAAGTAAATCCGTGCATGAACACTCCGGATCCCCCTCCAATCGCCTCGACGACCCGCGACGACGCAAGAACGGCACCCAGCGGTGCGTATCCGCTTGCCACTCCTTTCCCTATTAGAATAATGTCCGGTTCAACGCCCCAATACTGCATCGCAAACGGTTTTCCGGTGCGGCCCATCCCGGTCATGACCTCGTCTGCGATTAGCAAAATGCCATGGCTGCGGCAGGTTGCTGCGATGTGCGCCACGTAGCCGTCGGGAGGCACGGCGGCGCCGAGGGTCGCTCCAACCACCGGCTCGAAAATAAAAGCCGCCGCCGTTTCCGTCTGATGCTCGCGCACAAAAGTTTCCAGGTCTTCCGCGCAAGCCAGCTCGCACTCGGGAAAAGTCCGATTGAACGGGCAGTGATAGCAGAAACACGGAGCAATGTGTCCCCACTCGGGAATCAGTGGAGCATACGACGCGCGCCGCGCCACGTTGCCGCTTACGCTCATCGCGCCAAGGGTGCTCCCGTGATAGCTCTGCCGCCGCGACACCACGCGATAGCGTTCCGGCTGACCGGTTTCTACGTGATACTGCCGAACCAGTTTGATGGCCGTTTCCGTCGCTTCCGAACCGCCCGATGTGAAGTAAACGCGCCCGCCATTGCGAAAGCCCGGCGGAGCCAGAGCGAGCAGCCGAGCTGCCAATTTTTCCGCAGGCTCGGTGTGAAATTGCGAAGTGTGCGCGAAAGCAATTTGCGCGGATTGTTCCGCCATGGCGCGCCCGATTTCCGCGACGCCGTGGCCGATGCTCACCACCGCGGCTTGGCCCGCCGCGTCCAGAAAGCGCCGCCCGCCTTCATCCACAATCCAGCAGCCTTCCCCGCGCGCGGCAATGGGAAACGTCTTTTTGAGATTTCGGGAGAAAAGTCCGCTCGTCGGCATGATCGTCCGGGCAAAGATTGTAGCAGACCCGTAAGCATCAGGAGCCTCTTGTGTTAGGCTGACGCGGTTCTTAAGACGCACAGCGCCCTTGCGCAAAGAAGACAAAATGGAACCGCGCTTGATCAAATCTCATGGCGGCCTCGTTCGCACTATTGGCCGTTGGAGCCTCGCCGCGCTCATGGTCAACACCATGGTCGGCGCGAGCATTTTCGGTCTTCCTGCGCTAATCGCCGCCCGGCTTGGTCCATGGAGCCCTTTCGGTTTCCTCGTAGCCTTCGCCTTCATCGCCGTCATCGCCGCGTGCATGGCGGAAGTCGCTTCACAATTCCGCGACACAGGCGGTCCATATTTGTATACGAAGGCCGCATTCGGCCGCTTTTTGGCAATCCAAAACGGCTGGCTGACCTGGCTCTCTCGCATTACCGCGGCCTCTGCCGTGGCCAACCTTTTCATCATCTACTCAAGCGAATTCCTTCCTGGAATCTCTAAGCCGCTTGCACGCGCCGCCGCTCTCGTACTTCTAATTGGATTCCTTGCCGCCGTGAACTATCGTGGGGTCGCCGGTGGCAACCGGCTGAGCAACATCTTTACCGTCACGAAGGTGAGCTTGCTCGCCTTCTTCGTTGTTGCGGGCCTTGCCGCGCTGGCGTTTCGGCCCGGCATTCGTGTAATTCCGGCCCCCATCAATGCATCACCCTCCGCCTGGTTCGAAGCGGTCCTTCTCATGATGTATTCCTACGCGGGATTTGACGCCGCGCTCATCGCTTCGGGCGAAACACGCGACGTGCGCAAAGACGTTCCTGTTGCGCTTTTCTTCGCGATCGCCGCAACTACGCAGCTCTACATCGCCGTGCAATACCTCGTCATCCACACCATCCCTGACGCGGGCGCGTCCGTAGCTCCCGTCGTCGATTCTGCGCGGCGTTTTCTTCCGCATTCGGCCGTGCGCATCGTGGCCGCCGGAACGCTGATCTCGGCCTACGGTTATCTCAGCGCCAACATGCTGCACACTCCGCGCGTCACCTTCGCCATGGGTGAGCGCGGCGATTTTCCCGAGTTCTTCGCCAGGATTCATCCCCGCTTTCGCACGCCGTATGTCTCCATCGCGATTTTTGCCGCGCTGCTCCTGATCTTCTCCACCGCAGGAGACTTCCCCGGCAACGCCATGCTGTCCATCGTTTCGCGCTTGTTTGTCTATGGCGCAATCGCTGCAGCCTTGCCCGTTCTCCGGAAAAAACATCCGACCGCAAATGCATTCCGCCTCCCTGGCGGAATTTTCTTCTCCGCACTCGCGCTTCTTCTTATATCCCTACTCGTAGCGCGGATGCATAAGGGTGAATTTCTTGTAATCGCTGCCACTGCCGCTCTCGCTTTCGCCAATTGGCTCTGGGCGCGAAGGCGCACTATTGGATTCGCGCCGGAAACGTGACATCATCCGAAGTTCTGCAAGACCTTCTACGCTTGCGCACTCGTAACTTCAAGGGAGAGAGCATGGAACGATTTTTTCTACGAAGTGCCTTGATTTGCACGCTGACTCTCGCATGCGGACTTGAAATCGGCGCCCAGGAGGCGGCGAAGCATCCCATTACCTTCGACGACATGATCAAAATGCACCGCGTAGCCGAACCGCAAATCTCCCCGGACGGAAAATGGGTTGTCTACACCGTGGCCACGCCAGACGTGGATGTCAACCGCAACGCCAGCAACATCTGGATGGTTTCCACGACTGGCGGCGCTCAGCAGCAACTCACTCAAAGCGGGCACGATTCCTCGCCTCTCTGGTCGCCGGACGGGAAAGCAATCGCGTTTCTCTCTTCCCGCAGCGGCGATTCTCAGGTCTATTTGCTTTCGCTCGAAGGAGGCGAAGCGCAAAAGCTTACAAAATTGTCGACTGGCGCTGACATCGTGAAATGGTCGCCCGACGGAAAAACCATTGCCTTCACCTCTTCCGTCTATCCGGATTGCAAAGACGACGATTGCAACAGCAAGCTTGACGCCGAGAAGGAAAAGAATAAAGTGAAGGCCCATGTCGCCGAGCACCTTCTCTATCGCCACTGGAGCCACTGGAACGAAGGCAAACGCGCCCACTTGTTTGTCGTTCCCGTCGATGGCAGCGCCGCCCCGCGCGACCTCGCTCCAGGCGCGGACTACGACGTTCCTCCCGATGAGCGCGGGGGCCCTGGCGACATCAGTTTTTCTCCCGACAGCAAAGAGCTTTGTTTTACCGCGGTTACCGACAAGATGGAAGCCATCAGCACCAACGGTGATTTGTTTACCGTTCCCGTTGCGGGAGGCGAAATCAAGCGCCTCACTAAGCAACCCGGCTTCGACGGTCAGCCCGTGTATTCTCCTGATGGTAAATACATCGCCTATCACGCCCAACTGACCCCGGAATATGAGGCCGACCGCTGGCGCGTGATGCTCTACGACCGGCAAAGCGGCAAGATCGAAAATCTTTCCGAAGCCTTCGACCGCAGCGCCGATGAACTCGCGTGGTCCGCCGACAGCAAGACGATTTATTTCACCGCCGAAAATGAGACGCAAAAGCCTCTGTACGAAATAGCCCCTCGCCACGGAGCGGAACCTAAGAAAATTCTCGCCGGCACCTACAACGCTGCGATTTCCTTCAGCCGCGATGGGAAGACGCTGGCGTTCGAGCGCGCGAGTTTAACCATGCCCGCCGAAGTTTTTGTCGCCGCAAGCGACGGCTCCAACGCGCGTCAGCTCACCCATCACAACCAGTCGATTCTTGCCCCCCTCGAAATGAATCCTCCGGAAACGTTTTGGTTTGACGGCGCCGAAGGTACAAAAGTCCAGGCCATGCTGATCCGCCCACCGAAATTCGACGCCGCGAAAAAATATCCTCTTCTCGTGCTGCTCCACGGCGGGCCGCAAACCATGTGGTCGAACGCCTGGGGCTACCGCTGGAACGCGGAAGTTTTCTCTGCGCCCGGCTATGTCACTCTGATGATCAATCGCCGCGGTTCGACAGGTTACGGACAAAAATTTACCCACGAAATCACCAACGACTGGGGTGGCAAAGCCTACGTGGACGTGATGGATGGCGTGGATTTCGCGCTAAAGAAGTATCCCTTCATCGACAGCACAAAAATGGCAGCGGCCGGCGGTTCTTACGGCGGTTACATGGCCGACTGGATCGCCGCGCACACAGGCCGCTTCAAAGCCATCATCAGCCACGCAGGCGTGTACGATAAAGTCTCCATGTACGCGACCGAAGAACTCTGGTTCGAAGAGCACGACATGCAGGGCACGCCCTGGTCGAATCCGGAAAGCTACCACAAGTGGGCTCCCGTCACGTACGCGGGAGAACTCGGAAGATTCAAAACGCCCACGCTCGTTATCTGCGGCGAGCGCGACTACCGCGTCCCTTATACGCAATCGCTTGAATTCTTCAACGCTCTCCAGCGCCAAGGCGTGCCCTCGAAGCTCGTCGTCTTTCCGGATGAAGGCCACTGGGTGCTGAAGCCGCAAAATTCGCAATTTTGGTACAGAACGTTTCTCGACTGGCTCGCACTCTATCTGAAATAAAACGTGTTTCAGGACGTCAGCAATTTCCGAATCGCCCGCCGCGCAAAGCGGAACAGGTGGTAGAGCAAAAACACGCAAAGGGCCAAGAGTGCAACGACTATTATCGTTGTGGCGATTGGATGAGTATTGGCCATCCACGACAGCCAAACTGCCAGCACATCCTCTCCCAAACTCAACGTCCAATTGGTGAACGGCTCCGGACTGGTATTGACCGCGGCCCGCGCGCTCGCCTTCGTGCCGTGCGAAGTCAGCGCCACACCACCGGCAAGCAAAGCAGCTCCCCAGCGCCACTCTGCTCCTGCGCCAGCGGCCGCCGCGTAAGCAAGCAGCGCCGCGGCCGGCGGACGTATGAACGTGTGGATAAAATCCCAGATCGTATCGAAGTAAGGAAGCTTATCCGCGAAAAATTCGACGAGGTACAGCCCAGCGGCAATGCCAATCACCCACGGGTGCGCAAGTACCTCAAGCGACGCGGGCAGATGCACAACCCCAAAGCGCTGCAGCAGCCCAAGCGTGGCCACCGTGGCGTAAAGGTTCAGTCCGGAGGAAAATCCGGCGCCAAGTGCCAAGCTTAACGTCTGAATGGGATTCACTAACGACCATCATAGCAGCCTCTCATCGGCGAGGCCCGTTACTGGCCCAACTCCTGCCAACTTCCATTTGACCAACCCGCCGCGGACAAGCGATGCTGTTTGCCCGAAGGTGGCTATCCATGCACGGTCTGGGTCACTTCTATCTCTCTTGGGGACTTCTGGTGCAGGCCTTCGCGCTCATTCATTTCCTGCGCCGGCGTCCGGAAGGCTACTGGTTCTTCGTTATCCTGTTTTTCGGTTGGCTTGGGGCCGCCGTCTACATCGTTGCGGAAGTCATTCCAGACCTGGGGCTTCTCCGCGACACAATGCAAGGATTTGGCCGGCGTTCTCGCATCCAAAAAGTTGAAACAAACATCCTCGACAATCCTTCCGCCGCAAACTACGAAGAGCTGGGCGAGCTCTACAAGGATCAGCATGAATACGGCAAAGGCCGCGAAGCCTTCACTCACGCGATTTCCGCGCGCGGCGATTCCATCTACACTTTTTATTCGCGCGCGTTGTGTTCGCTGGCGCTCAATGATCTCCCAGCCGCGATTCCGGACCTCGAGCACGTCGTCGCCGGCGACCGCAAATTCGATTACTACCGCGCTGCGGGGCTGCTCGCTGACGGTTATGCGCGCACTGGGCAATTGGACCGCGCTGAATCGCTCTTCGGCGAAGTAACGCAAATCTCCACCACGCCCGAAACGCTCTACAACTACGCCAGTTTTCTGAAGACCTCCAACCGCCGCGAAGAAGCGCGCGAATGGGCGGAGAGACTCCTCGCAAAAAAGCGCACGCTCCCGCGCTACATGCAGCGCCGCGAGCGCCCCTGGTTCCGGAAAGGCAAAGCTCTGCTGAAAGAACTCGCCATCGCTTGAAAAATCGCGGCCTGCTCCAACGAACAGAATGGAACTTGAGGGCAACCCTACCAAGGTACTAAGACAAAAATTGCTTGCAGTACGCGTGTACTATAGCCAGCCGCATATGCCGAGCCGACCATTTCCTGAGCGTGGGAAGTGCAGCAGTAACGGGATCGGGAGGGTATGTTTATGGCATCGCGCCTTACCGTTTTTCTGGAAGGGGCGTTTGGGAAGCATTCTCGCGGTAAGAAACGCTTCGTGTGGATCGTTTGTGTTTTGCTTGGCCTCACATTGGCCAGCGAACTCGGCAAAGCTCAGAGCGGCACCAGTCAACCACCGGTCATTGCTACTTCTACTCAATGGACTTTGGCCGCTCCGCTAGCTGCGTCCTCGAGCGCCGGCGGCGTCCCCTCAAACGGCTTCAGCCTGCAGGGCAGTTTCTCTCCCGACGGCACGCATCTCTTGTTTTGGTCCAGGTCCACCAACCTTGCTCCCGGTGCCACGAGCGTCTTATCTCAGCTCTATATCAAGGATTTGACGTCAGGCGCGGTCTCGGTCGTGTCGGCGGATGCCAACGGCGTCGAAGGAAACAACGAAAGCACCAATCCGAATAATTCCAGTCAGATTCTCATGTTCTCGCCGGATGGCACGAAAGTTGTGTTTGAGTCCGCCGCGACGAACCTCGTTGCCGGCGCCAACGGGCACCAGCAGATTTTCATCAAGGATCTGACAACGAATGCAGTCACGCTCGTGTCTGTAGACGCCAACGGAATCCAGGGAAATGGCAACAGCGCTAATTTCACCTTCTCACCGGATGGCACAAAAGTCGCCTTCGACTCCGCTTCCACCAACTTAATCGCCGGAGGTACCACTGGTAATCAAGTTTTCGTTAAGGATCTAACGACCGGCGTGGCAACTTTCGTGTCCGCAGATTCAAACGGTGTAGCCGGCAACGGTTCAAGCTCGTTGCCAGTGTTTTCACCGGACGGCGCTCTAGTAGCGTTCGTCTCTACTTCCACCAACCTCGCAGCCGGCGCAACGAATACGCATTCTCAAATCTATGTCAAAAATCTGCAGTCCGGTGCCACCGCCGTAGTTTCATCCGACGCCAACGCCAACGAGGCCAACAACGACAGCCTTTATCCGATGTTCTCTCCCGACGGCTCGAAACTCGCGTTCAATTCCATTTCCACCAACCTTGCTCCCAACGTGCCTAGCATCAACTCTGAGGTTTACGTCAAGGACCTTGCAGCGGGAACAATCACGCTGGTTTCAGCGGATCCGAACGGCGTGCCTGCCAATGGCAACTCAACCCAACTCGGCGCATTCTCGCCGGATGGCACGAAAATCGCATTCCAATCGGCGTCCACCAACCTTGTGGCGGGCGCAAACGGGGCGAGCCAGGCCTTCGTCAAGGACCTGCTGACCGGCTCCGTAACTCTGGCATCGGCCAACGCCAACGGAGTTATTGGTAATGGCAACAGCAGCATGCCCACTTTTTCGCCGAACCATCTCGCTTTGGCGTTTCAATCCGGCTCGGGCAATTTCGGCGTCACCAATTTCACGTCCCAGATTTTCGTTCGCTCCATCTTCACCGCTTCCGGGGCCGTGGCGGACAGTTCCTTCGCAACGAGTTTGTCCACGGCGGGCCAGCTGGCGTTTTCTGATGCGGACACGAGTGACTCGCACACCGCTTCAGTGATAGCCCAGGCCGGCGATCTCGGGACGGTCACGGCCAGCGTATCGAAAGACAGCACGGGCAGCGGCTCGGGCGGCGTAGTCCTTTGGAACTATCAAGTTGACGAATCGCAACTCCACAGCCTAATCGGGCCCGCGACGGACAGTTTCACAGTAACCCTAACCGACAGCCAGGGCTGCACCGCTAGAACAGCGATCATTGTGACCGCTCTGCCCCAGGATTTTACCGTCACGAACTCAACAGGCGGGAGTGCGCCCGCTTCCACATCTACTTCGACGTCTTCATGTCCGACGTTGACGGTAACATCCTCGCCATCCAATCTCACCGTCACTTCGGGACAGTCCGCGTCCTTTGGTGCAGCGGCAACGGGTTCTCCCGCGCCAACCGTTCAGTGGCAAGTTAGCACGGACGGCGGAGCCACGTTCATCGACATCCCCGGAGCGAATTCCACCCCGCTGACGTTCACTGCCAGCATGTCACAAAACGGCAATCTTTACCGCGCCGTGTTTACCAACGCATCGGGCTCCGTCACGTCGAGCGCAGCGACGCTGACCGTAAACACCGCTGCGGCAGCAACCGCCGTGGCCTCTGCCAAGAACCCGTCGGTGTTCGGACAAGCGGTCACATTCACAGCAACCGTCAGCGCAATTGCGGGCACGCCGACCGGCACGGTAACGTTCCTCGACGGCGCCTCGACCATCGGCACAGCGACGCTAGACTCAACAGCCGCAGCCACGTTCACGACCGCTGCGCTTGCCGTGGGCAATCACGGTATTACTGCATCCTATTCGGGTGACAGCAATTTCAACGCGAGCACCTCTTCGTCGTTTATGCAAATCGTGAATCTCGATGTGCCGACGCTCTCAGTAAACGCCTCGCCGAATCCGAGTGTCTTTGGACAATCGGTGATAGTTACCGCCACGGTAAGCGCCACCGCACCGGGATCAGGGACGCCCACCGGCACTGTGACGTTCCTGGATGGACTCACCAGTCTCGGCACCGCGAATCTCGTCAACGGGCAAGCGTCCTTCAGCATCTCCGCGCTTACCCCGGGCCTGCATTCCATCATGGCAACGTACGCAGGCGACGGAAGCTTCAGCCAAAACTCCTCCTCTACCGGTCTAACCGTAAACAAAGCTTCGACGACCCTCTCCGTAATTTCATCGGCCAGCCCCTCGAACTTCAATCAAGCGGTAACTTTCGCCGCGACCGTCAGCGTCGTGGCTCCTGGAGTGGGCACACCTATAGGCAGCGTCACCTTTAGCGACGGCGCGACGAGCCTTGGCTCTGCCCCGTTGGACTCGACAGGCGCGGCCTCGTTCACAACTTCCACTCTTGCCGGGGGCGCGCACACTATCACCGCGTCCTATCCGGGAGACGGCAATTTCAACCCGAGCAGCTCGACGCTGACGCAAATCATCGGGAAGAATGCTGCAACAGTGACGCTGAGCTCCTCGGCGAACCCCAGCGTCTTCGGCCAGAGCGTAACCTTCACCATCACGGCGGTGGCGGCATCTGGCTCGGGCACACCGACAGGCACAGTCATGCTGCAGGATGGTGGCGGCACATTGAGCACGCTCGCTCTGGTCAGCGGGCAGATATCCTTCACCACTTCCTCGCTGCCCGTTGGCTCTCATTCCATCACTGCTGCTTACAATGGCGACGCCAGCTTCAACGCGGCGTCCGCAGCGCTCTCGCAAACTGTAACCAAAGACGCGAGCTCGCTGACGCTCAGCTCTTCTGCGGATCCTTCGGTGTTCGGCCAGTCCGTGGTGCTGACGGCTACAGTGAGCGCTTCCGTCCCAGGAGCAGGAACCCCTGCCGGCACGATCACTTTCACAGACGGCGAAACGAGTCTCGGCTCCGCGAATCTCGCGAATGGCCAAGCCTCCTTCACTCTTTCCCCCCTCGCGCTTGGTTCGCACTCGATCACGGCAAGCTACGCAGGCGACGCAAACTTCAATTCGAGTTCCTCGACAATGACCCAGACGGTGAACAAGGCCTCAACGGCGACGACACTCAGTTCATCCATGAATCCTTCCACCGTCAACCAGTCCGTGACCCTCACCGCGAACGTCAGCGCTGTAACGCCAAGCGCTGGGACGCCCACCGGCTCAGTCACCTTTAACGACGGCGCGAATGCGCTGGCAACCGTGACCCTCAACTCGAACGGCACCGCCACTCTCACCACTTCCGCGCTGGCGGTGAATTCGCACTCCGTCACCGCAGTCTACGGTGGTGACGCCAACTTCATCGGCAGCTCTGGAAGCATGACGCAGAGCGTGCAATACGCAATCTGCGCTCAGTATGATCAGACCCGCTCGGTGCAAGGCGGAGCGACGTTCCCGATTAAGGTCCAGGTCTGTGACGGCTCCGGGAACAACCTCTCCTCTCCTTCTATCGTTCTCCACGCGACAGCAATCATCGCCGCGTCTGGTGTCGCCGGCCCCGTCCAGGACTCTGGCAACGCCAACCCGGACAATGATTTTCGCAATGTCGGCGGCGCGGGTCAGAACGCTGGATACATCTTCAACCTGAGCACGAACGGCATGACGACAGGTACTTACGCGTTGCAGTTCACGGCCACAGGCGACCCTGTTCTGCACACCGTGTTCTTTGGCGTGAACTGAGAACAACCGGCCCTGAATCCATTCAGGGCACAGGTTTTAACTGACCCAAGCACCGCATTTTGAGCCCCTGGGGCACGAGACATCGTGCCCCTTTTTGCATGCGGCCAAGCCCACACTGACGCACACTGAACGACCGCTATCAAATGAGGCGTCCGCGCCCCCTTCACATGAAACGTTTTGGACTCTTCCTGCACTATTCACCAATGGTTTCGAGTCAGAACGGAGTTTGGCGGATGCGTTCCCAGTATTGCGTCCTGACTGTGCTCGGCGATTTGCTCGACGGCGGAGAACTCCATTTCGTGGAAGCTCTGCAAACTCTCGAGGATGCAAGGCAACGGATTGAAGCGCTGGCAGAGTTAAAGCCGGGCCAGTACATCATTTACAACAAGGAAACCGGCGAACGCGTTTCCATCGTTGCAGGTGTCGAAAGTTGATTCTGAGTGTTGTACGCGTATCGTCCTCGAGAGGTTGTGTTGCAGTGAATGCGCGCGGGGATTATTATACGGACATATTGCGAGCCTCATCTTGTTCCCACCCGAAGGGAGGCAAGCAACCATGGCAAGAGTAAAAAAATGGTTCGCTCAAATGCGAGCGGACTTGTGGCAGGAATGGTTCGATCGCGCCGAGAAGCTGAGCAAGAAGTTGGAAACTTGCAGGATCAGCGGGATCGTTGCGGTCGACGAAGACTGGGAAACCGAGGATCCAGAAGATTTGCGATACAAAGTGGAACTCCCCTGTCTGACGTGCAAGCAGGTGGAAGAAGTCGTTGCCCTGCTGAATCAACCCGTCCCCGCCAAATGTCTCTAAGGCCATCCGTGCCAGGCCGAACGCGGTAGGCGCGCCACTCCCTGCGTTCCCGTTTACGCCTGAGCCCATCAAGCATCCTATCTGCTACTATCTCCTGCATGCCTGATGTGCGAATCCGCGAAGTGATTTGTCTCCAATGCTCGTGCCGGACGAGTCAGCGGCTTTCCACACTCGAACCGATCCTTTGGCTGCAGGCCCTGGCGTCGGAGGACGGCATTTACATCAATTACGCCTGCCCCACATGCGGCAAGCTCACTCGTTCCCTCGTGGAGTCGGTCACGACTCTTCCCAAGGTGGATTCTGCGAAATGCCATGGCGATCTGACAACATATGTTGTGTTTCTCAAATGCGAGAAATCTGGCTGTGAATCTCCCGTAATCGTGCTCGCGCCGGTGAAGAACACATTCCGCGAAGCGGATTTGGCGGCGCACATCCGTAAGAATTGGGCCACTCATGACGCTGCTTGTGCAAAGGGCCATCCGCCAGCCCGTCCTTACGAGTCCCACATATGGAAGCAACTCGTCTCCGAGCCTTAAGAGCCTTAAGAGAAGGAGGCTATCATGTCACTACGTCCGGTGAAGAAGCTGATCCGGTCTAAGCCCACCATCGAAGGCGCGGGCGTCCATTTGCGGCGGGCGTTTGGCTTCGGCAATACCACGGAGTTCGATCCCTTCCTGCTGCTGGATGATTTTCGCAATGACGTCCCGGCCGACTACCTGGCGGGCTTTCCCTGGCACCCGCACCGCGGCATCGAGACGATTACGTACGTACTTTCCGGTACCGTGGAACACGGAGACAGTATGGGCAATCGCGGCACAATCGCTGCGGGCGACGTCCAGTGGATGACTGCGGGCAGCGGCATCATTCACCAGGAAATGCCAAAGGGCGACCAAGCCGGGCGCATGCACGGTTTCCAGTTGTGGGCCAACCTGCCCTCCTCACTAAAGATGACCGTGCCGCGTTACCAGGAAGTCAAAGGGCCAGAGATTCCTGACATTACCGACGACGACGGAACGCAGGTCCGCGTCGTGTGCGGCAACTTCTGGGGCAAGCGCGGTCCGGTCGAAGGCATTGCAGCCGACCCAGTTTACATTGACGTAAGCGTGCCGCCCGGTAGGCGCAAAACGCTCCCAGTGGGAGTAACGCGCCACGCCTTTGCGTACGTGTTCGCGGGAGCAGGAAAATTCTGCAATGCGTCGGAGCCACTCGAGGTGCCCACGGAGCCGGTGGGCTGGCTGGAAACCGTGCCCCCGCCTTCGGAAGTGGACAACCGTTCGCTGGTGCTCTTCGACCGCGGCGATGAGCTGATGGTCCAGGCGGGCGACGAAGGCATCCGCTTCCTGCTGGTGTCCGGCAAGCCGCTCGAAGAGCCGGTGGCTTGGTATGGCCCCATCGTGATGAACACGCAGGAGCAATTGCGCCAAGCCTTCCGCGAACTGGAGCAGGGCACCTTCCTGAAGCCGCAGAAAAAGAGCACCGCCAGCGGTGAGTAGTACCAATGGGCTCCCTTGGCGGCATTCCAGCCCGCCGCTTCTCCCCATTTTCCTTTTTCCATTTTCCGCCTGTACTACACTGGAGCCCTCCATGATCAATCAAACAACCAATCAATGGAATGCGGCGGAGTATGACGCGAAGCACTCTTTCGTGTACGAGAAGGCCAAGGGAGTGGTGGAACTGCTGGCGCCGAAGCCGGGCGAGCGGATTCTGGACTTGGGATGCGGGACGGGCGCGTTGACCGTCGAAATTGCCGCACGCGGCGCGGACGTGCTGGGCGTAGACCGCTCCGAGGAAATGATCGCGCAAGCGCGCAAGAAGTTCCCCGCGCTGCGGTTTGAGGTGATGGATGCCCGGCGGCTGCGATTTAGCATGGACGAGCTAGGCGGAGCAGACAGGCCGCCTGGGACGAGCAAGAAAAACGACGAGTGCTTTGACGCCGTGTTTTCCAATGCGGTGCTGCACTGGATTCCCGAAGCCGAAGAAGTCATCGCCGGAATGGCGGGCGCGCTGAAGCGCGGGGGGCGGTTCGTCGCAGAATTCGGCGGCAAAGGCAACATCCAAAGGCTCGTTGCGGGATTTCACCGGGCCCTTGCGACACTAGGCATGCCGCCACCTGACGAAGTGGGTCCGTGGTTTTACCCAAGCGTGGCGGAATACGCCCAAATGCTCGAAAAGCATGGACTGGAAGTGCGAGAAGCATCGCTCTTCGACCGGCCAACGGTGCTGGAAGAGGGCGAGCGCGGCCTTGAAAACTGGATCCGCGTCTTCCGGAAGACTTTCGTCGAAAAGATGGGCGACGATAGCGCGACAAAGTGGATACGCGAAGTGGAGCGCCAGTGCCGGGGCGAGCTGTTCCGCGATGGCAACTGGGTGCTGGACTACCGGCGCCTGCGCATTGCCGCCTGGAAAATCGAAGCCGCCCCAAGGACTCCCGTCGTTCTGGATGCCGGCAAATTTTGAACTTTGGCGGGGTCAAAACGTATCCCGTTGTGGGCAGGAGGAATTAGGGAATGTGCTATGCTGGAGGTCCAGCCGCAATTCCTTGAACCATTGCACTTTCTTGCCAGCCCTATTTCCATACAGGAGGAGAAATGCGTAACTTCATCATTCTGATCGTGCTCGCCCTGTTCATCGCAGCTCCGGCGATGGCCCAGGGAACTGCTCCGAAAGCGGAGTTCTTCGCGGGATACGAATACGAACACCTGAATCCCGGGGGCAGAAGCTGCAACGGCTTCGACACGAACCTGGCTTATAACTTGAACGACTGGCTGAGCGCGGTGGGCGACTTCGGCTATTGCCACGAGTCGGGCGCGAACAACTTCAATTACTTGTTTGGGCCGCGGGTCACTTACCGGAGCTACGGAAAGTGGAACCCGTTCGGCCAGGTGCTTTTTGGCGGACACCACCTGGGAGTCAGCGGCACGTCCTTTAACAGCTTTGCGATGACCTTGGGCGGCGGTGTCGATTACAAATACAACGACCACTTCTATGTTCGCGCGATCCAGGTGGAATACCTCTACACGCACCTGGGTGGCGCCACGCAGAACAACGCGCGAATTACCGCCGGCGTGGTCTATACCTTCTAAGCCGTACAACTTTTGACTCCAAAGATACGACCTGGTAGACGCGAAAGGCTTCGAAAAGCAGAGGCCGGAGGAGCATTCCTCCGGCCTTTTTTGCTCAAATTGAAGGATTGAGGTGGATGGGATTGTGGCTTAAACTCGGCGGATGGACGCCGAATGGCTGCGCAAGGTGTGCCTGTCGTTTCCGGGAACCACGGAACAAATCCAGTGGGGCTACGATTTGCTGTTCAAGGTCGGCGGGAAGATGTTTGCGATCACGCCCCTCGAGCCCGCGCCGGTGTGTCTTTCGTTTAAGGCTTCGCCGGAGAAGTTCGCGGAGTTGACGGAGCGGCAAAGCATTATTCCGGCGCCGTACCTGGCGCGGGCGCAGTGGGTGGCGCTGCAAACGCGGGACGCGGTGGGGCGCGAAGAATTGGCGGGGCTGCTGCGCGAATCGTACGAAATGATTTTCGCGAAGTTGCCGAAGAGAATGCAAGAAGCGATCGCGAGCGGAAAGAGTGCAGGGAGTGGCGCTAGAAGCGGAGTTGGGCGAAAAAAGAAAGTGCGAAGACGGGGAGTGGCGAAGAAGATGGCTTCAGGCAAAAAGAAAAAGGCGAGACGTTAGAAACTTTGGAATGAGGTGCGTTGTGTTTAGAGGTCGAGTGATATTTGCGGCGATTGTGATTATGGTGGGCTTGGGCGTTTTGCGGAACGTCAAGGCAGGGCCGGCTGGCGGTGGATTATTGGTAATCGCGAATCAGAAAGAGCACACGGTGCTGGTGGTGGACCCCGATGAGCGGAAGGAGCTGGCGAGAGTCGTCGTTGGCGTGAACGGACACGAAGTGATGGTCTCGAAGGACGGACGGTACGCGTACGTGCCCATTTACGGGAATTCTGGCGTGGGCAGGCCGGGGACGGACGGCAGCACGATTGACGTGGTGGATTTAAAGGAGCGAAAACTGGCGGCCACGATTGATCTAGGGAAGCCACTGCGGCCGCATCGCGCGGAGTGGGGGCCGGATGGAATGCTTTATGTGACCGCGGAACTGGGAAACGCCGTAGACGTATTGGACCCGAGCATGCGGAAGATTGTTGCAGAGATTCCCACGGGGCAGAAAGAATCGCACATGCTGGTGATCTCGCCGGACGGGCGGCACGCATACACAGCAAACGTGGGTGCGGGCAGCGTTAGCGTGTTGGACGTGGCGAAGCGCAGCCTGATCACGACGATTCCGCTGGCGAAGATGGTGCAGCGGATTTCGATTTCGCCGGATGGCAAACAGGTGTACACACACGATCAAGATGCACCGCGAATCGCGGTGATTGATACGGCGACGAACAAGATTGCGAATTGGATTGAAGTGCCGAGTCCCGTGTATGCGTCGGAGCCGACGCCGGATGGGCGCTGGCTGGTGACATTGGATCGAAGCAGCCACGCGTACGTGATTGACCTGCAGTCGATGAAAGTGGTGCATCACTACAAGATTTCTGATGGAGCGTCAGAGATTTTGATTCGCCCGGGGGGAGATGTCGCGTACTTGAGCGGAACGGGCGCGGGAAAGATTGACGTTCTGGATTTGCACACCTGGGAACTGCGCCAGCCGATCGAGTTGACAGCGGGCGTAGATGGCATGTCCTGGCTGCCCAATGGAACAAAATAGGCGAAGGGCTAAGGCTTCAGCCAGGTATCGCGGCCTTCGCGCACGAATTCGTCGTCATTCAGTTCGGGATAGGCGCGATAGACGCGGTCGATGCTTTCTTTTTGGCCGGGACTGATGGTCTCGTTTGGATCCAGGCACCAGACGCCTTCGAGCAAGCCTTGGCGGCGCAGGACTTCGTGCAAACCGGCGATGCAGCCGGCGAAGTTGTTTACTGAATCGAAGAATGCGGCGTTGCAATCGGTGACTTGAAGACTCTTCTTCAGCAACGATTGCGGAACGGGCTGACCGGCACTCGCCAACCGATGACAGTCGGCGAGCAATTCAGCGGCACGCTTGGTCCACACCGCCCAATGGCCCAGCAAGCCGCCCACTATGCGAAATTCTTTGGGCACGCTGTTGATCTGGAAACTATAAGGCGTAAGCAGGTCCATCAAGATGTTGTCGTCGTTCCCGGTGTACAGCGCGACCTCGCGGCCTGATTCGGCGACTGCGCGAACGACGTCCAAGGTGTGGTAGCGGTTGAAGGGCGCAACCTTGATCGCCACGACATTCTCGATTTCGACAAATCTACGCCAGAAGTTGTAGGAGAGAACGCGGCCACCGACGGCCGGCTGAAGATAGAAGCCCATGATCGGCAAGATCGCGGCAACCTCCTTGCAATGGATGATGAGGGCTTCGTCGTCCAAGTCTTTTACGGCGGCCAAGCTCAAGAGGCCCACACTGTATTTCAGACCACGCAACACGCCCGTTTCGGCCACTGCTTGTGCGGTTTCTCCACAGATTCCGCCGACGCGCACAAGCGGCACATCGCGAGTTCTGTCGGCGCGGTCCATTTCCTCGGCAGCCAAACGCAAAACAGGCTCAAACAGTCCAACGTGTGGTTCACGGATTGCAAACTGGGTTGTGTGAACCCCCAGGGCGAGGCCGCCTGCTCCAGCCGCGATGTAGTAGCGGGAAAGAGCCCGCTGGCGTCGCTCGTCTAGTTGGCGTTCTGCGGTCAGAGCAAGCGGATGCGCTGGAATGACGATTCCTGTTTTGAGGACCTGATGAATTCTGGGGTCCAGTTTCTGCATCGCGTTTCCCTCGAAACTTGCGTTCCACGCCATTCAAAAATTACCGGCACGCTCCTCAAAGTGAGTTGGCTTTGCCAAAGTAGAGCCGCCTCTGCGAACCCAATCCGCTATCCAATCGATGATTTGTTGGGCACTCACGCGAGGACGGCCAAAAAGCTCGTACGACTTAGCAGCATTGCTTAGGAGGGCGTCGGTGGACTCTGCTCCTTCAAAGCGAACGGGCTTGCCGAGCTTCTTGCCAAATTCTTCCGCGACGCTTCGCACACTGAGCAATTCCGGCCCCGTAATATTGATTGCATTGGGTGGCGATGATGCGCAACGCAGCGACTCCAAACTCATCGCTGAGGCATCGGCCTGCCAGATGGTGTTTAGATAGCCCATGGACAGCGTCACAGGCTGCCCGGTATGAACGCGCAGCGCGATGTCGAGAAGAACGCCATAGCGAAGCTCGCTGGCATAATTCAAGCGGAGAATGGTCATTTTCGTTTGTTTTGCACGGCTGAAATGCTCAAAAACACGCTCACGGCCGACGCAACTCATCGCATACTCACCGGAAGGATTCAGCGCATCCTCTTCGCAGGAGCCCCCCTTGGTGACAGGCGAAAGCCCATAAACATTTCCCGTCGAGAAGATAGCGATTCGACTCTCTCGATAGCGATCGGCAACGAGTCCAGGCAAAAACGAATTGATGGCCCAGGTGAGCCACTCCTGCCCCACGCAACCAAATTTCATTCCGGCCATGAAAACAACGTTGATCGCGTCGGGAAGTTTGGCGAGCGAAGCTGGGTCGAGCAAGTCGCAACGGACAGTCTCGACGCCCCAGGTGTGTAATTGATTTTCTAGCGAGGGAGATGAGAACCGCGAAAGGCCGATAACGCGCCGCTTGACTCCGGCCGCTTCCGAGGCCCTTTTCGCCATGCGAGCCAGAGTCGGTCCCATCTTGCCAGCTACGCCGAGGATGACAATGTCGCCGTCGAGGCTGCCCAGAGTGCGAATTACACCTTTGGTTGGTTCGCTGAGAAGATCTTCCAATTGCGCTACGTCTTGAATGGAAGTCAGGCTAGCCGACATGAGGCTTGGTTTCTCCAAACACGTTCGCGTGCCGCCGCGCGATTGTACTTGAATTGTTTATGGCCCGTCTCTGCTTCAGGTATTCTTTCCGGCAGTCTTTGGAGCCGAGGAGCTTTTCGGATGGGCCTCCGCGTAATGACCGAACAGGATATTTCCGGCGGACTGCGCCTGAATACTCTTTCTGGATGGAATCAAACTGCGGCTGATTGGCGCCGCTTTCTAGAGAACGGTCCGCGCGGATGCTTTGTAATGGATCACGACAGGAAAGTCGTGGGAACGGCGACGACTATCTGTTATGAGAACCGTTTCGCCTGGATTGGCATGGTTTTGGTAGACCCTAAGCACCGAAAACAAGGGATAGGGACTGCCCTCTTGAAAAAAGCTATCGCGTATCTTGATAGCTTGCATATTGCCACGATAAAGCTCGACGCTACACCGCAGGGGAAACCGATTTACGCAAAGCTGGGATTTGTCGAGGAATATGAGATTGAGCGATGGATTCTGGAGAGGCCGCTTGGAGCGATTTCGACAACGCCCGCGTCCACCTGTGCGCCACTCAATGAAATGCAGGGAGAGCAGATTTTCCGTTTGGATAAAGAATTGTTTGGCGCGGACCGCAGCTTCCTGCTTCGCGCCTTGTGCGAAGAAGCGCCAGGATTTGCGATGGCAGTTTGGGAAGAGGAGTTGTTGCAAGGTTATGCCTTCGGGCGACGCGGCCTGTTCGCAGATCATCTTGGGCCGTGGATGGCGAGGACGCGGGCGGCAGGTGAAAAGATTCTTCGGGAGTTTTTGGCCAAATCATCACGAGAAACTGCCATCGTCGATTGCATGAAGTCGAATTCCGTGGCAGTTGAATTGTTGCGTGGCGGTGGCTTTGCGCCATCGCGACCGCTGACGCGCATGGTCCGCGGTCCAAATGCATACCCGGGCGGGCCTGAACCGTTTTGCGCGATCCTTGGCCCCGAATTTGGATGAAATCGTTTCAAAGGCGGGGTAAGCTTCGCATCCGCTGCGATAAAACACGACGCTCAGGAGACGGATGGCGCTCAGCGACTCGAGTAACTCCTCAAATCCCATTTACTACGGCTGGTGGATCGTCGTTGCGGCTTTTCTAAATCTTTTCTTCGTGGTCGGAATTCTTTTTTACGGCTTCCCGGTTTTTTATCCGTACTTTGTGGAGTCGCTGGGCTTTACAAGGGCGCAGGTAACGCAAGGCTTCCTGCTGGGATTCCTTTTCGCTGGCCTTCCGTTTGGAATATTGGCGGGCACGCTCATTGATCGGATCGGCGCGCGAGTTGTGATTCTTGCAGGTGTTGGGCTGGTCGGACTGCCTCTATTGCTCATGGGAAGGATGAGCCACTTCTGGCAATTCGAACTTCTCTGCATTGTGGAAGTGATCGGTTACGTTCTGGCGGGGCCTATCGCTAATCAAGTGTTGATTTCACGATGGTTTGGTTGCCACCGAGGCCGCGCGATGGGATATGCATATCTCGGGCTGGGTTTGGGAGGGGTGGCCGCCCCGAAGCTGGTAAATTTTCTGGCGCAGAGTTTAGGCTGGCGCCACGGACTGGAGTTGCTGGGAGCAATCATTCTGGTGGTGCTTTTTCCGCTTGGGATTTGCGTGACGCGATCGTCGCCTAAGGACATCGGCGTTGATCCAGAAGCATTCGGAGAAGCAATGCCGTCCGCGAATTCCGCGGGCGTGACCCAAGCCGTCAGCACGGCCGCTTTTTGGCTCATCGTCACGGGATCGGCTTTGGCCATTGGAACCATCGGGGCGGTCATTCAACATTTTATTTTGTTTTTGAAGGACGCCGGTTATTCGGTCGCGGCTGCTACCCAGTATTCGACGATCCTCCTAACCGCCAGCCTGGGAGGACGGGTGATTGTCGGCTACCTCGCGGATCGCTTCCGGAAATCGCACCTGATGGCGCTTTTCTATTTTGTGATTGGGGCTTCTGTATTTTTGCTGGCATATCCGCACTCGCAGGCCGTGTTGTGCGGGTTCGCCATCCTCTTCGGCTTTGCGATGGGCGCCGACTACATGCTGATTCCGCTGGTAACTGCGGAATGTTTTGGTACGGCTGCTCTGGGCAAGCTGCTTGCGCTGATCATCATGGGGTATTCCATAGGGCAATGGGCGGCACCCTGGTTTGTGGGGAAAATGTTTGATGCGCAGCATAGCTATGATTTGGCGTGGAAAATCGTGGCAATCCTTGGCATGGCCGGAGCAGCGGCCATTTATGCGCTTCCAACTTCCAGGCGGATTCCGCTCTGATTGAGAAAGCGCCAAGGTTGGCCGGCTCTCATTCTTCGCGGAGAGTCCTGGCCGGATCGATGCTGGCGATTCTAAGCGCAGGCACGACGGTTGCGAGCAGCGTCACCCCGGAGATGGTGAGGATTACGACGAGGATGGTCGTGGCGTCGTAGACGCCGACGCCGTAGATCACGCTGCTCATGAGACGAAGGGCGCCGGCCGATAGCGCGAGACCTAGAACAACGCCGAGAAGCGAGGCGTTCACTCCGGAGCGGCCGATTTGCATCATGACCTGGCCGACGGTGGAGCCCAAGGCCATGCGGATGCCGATTTCACGCGTCCGCTGCGCCACCATATTGGACACCAAGGCGAAGATGCCGACTGCGCTGAGCAGTAACGCAAGAGCGGCCATTGCGCCAAGCAATGCCACCTCTATTCGTTCTTGGGTCAGCGTCCGGGCCTGAAGATCTTTCATGGCGTAAAAGCCCGACGCGGGCAGATTCGCATCAGCTTTGGCGAGCGCGCGTTGCATTTCACCGGTGAGTCCCTCGACCGGGCCCGCAGTGCGGACGATCCAATCCGGCTGATACCAGGTGTGAACGAGCACTAGGAAATGGGAATCCACCTGCGCGGCAGGGATGTACATGATCTGCTCGCTCAGTAGGGGAGCGGGGCGCTCTATATTGGAGGAAATCTGAACGTCAGCCACTTCGCCGACAATCACCGTGTCTTTGTTGAGGTAGCGTCCCACGGGATTGGTGCCGCCGTAGAACTTTCGCGCGAAAGCCTGGTTCACGACGGCTACGTGCTGCGCATCGGGACTATCTGCCTCAGTGATGAAGCGGCCGGAAAGCAAAGGGATTTTCAAGGTTTCGAAATAGCCGGGTGTGGCGTAGACCAAATCGGTTATATCCTGCCGACCGGCATCTTTGCCGTCGCTGAAAGTGACGCCGTCGTTCAGGACGGTTTCGTAAGGCAAGCTCAATCCAACGGCAGCATTCGCAACGCCGGGAATCTGGCGCATGGCAGCAGTGCTTTCGTTCAACAACTTACGGAAAGCTGCCGGGTCGTGATAGCCGGCGTCGTCCAGCGAGGCTTTGGCGACGAAAACGCCCTTCGGATTAAACCCCGGCGGCAGCGTCTCCAGGTGGATAAGGCTGCGGATAAGCAGGCCGGAACCGGCGAGCAACACAACCGTAAGAGCGACCTCCCCGGCAAGAAGCGCTTGGCGGAGGCGAAGGCTGCCGCGTCGGGACACAGTTCGATCGGCCATTGAGGAGCGCAGGTCCACCTTTCGCGCGACGAGAGCGGGGAGCATGCCAAAGAGAACGCTGGTCAGCACGGAGACCGTGAGGGTAAAAGTCATCACGCGCGCGTCGAGGGGAACGCTGGCGACGGGTAGATAATCGTCGGGTAGTAGCAACAAGAGGCCGCGTAGTCCAAGAAAGCCGACGCAAGTTCCAACGGCTCCGCCAATCAGTGCAAGGAGGAGGTTCTCGATCCAGAACTGCCGCTGAATCTGCCAGCTCGAAGCGCCAAGAGCGAGGCGCGTGGCTACTTCCGAAGTGCGGCGAAGCATGCGGACGAGGGTCAAGCCGGCCAGGTTGGCGCAAGCAATGAGGAGAATGAAACCAGCGGCTAGCATGAGCGCGAGCACTTTGGGACGCAGCGAGTCCGTTTGGCCTTTCTGGAGAGGCACGGAATAGTACGTCACTTTCGCGCCGGGGATACTCTTTTCAATCTGTTGGGCGCGAATAGCCCAAGCGCGGTTGACCTGGGCGTTGGCCTCCTGCCAGGTAGCGCCATCACGAAGACGGCTGATGGCATGGAAGTTTGTTCCCCCTCCTTCGCCCTCTCGGCTGGGCTGGAGCGGCGTGAATACATCAGCGTTCGAGGGAGTGATGGCGCCCTGGGGAAGCACGCCGACGACTGTATGAGGCTCGCCCTTCAGCAAAACCGCTTGGCCAAGGATGGCAGGGTCTGCGCCGAAGACGTTGCGCCACAAACTGTAGCTGAGAATTGCGGTCTTGGGCCCGTGGGGTCGGTCTTCGTCCTCAGAAAAATTGCGGCCCAAGACGGGCTGAAGGGCCAGCACATCGAAATAATGGGCGGAGACGCGGCTATTGCGCGCATACTGGACGCGCGAACCGGCCTTGAGGTTCACGCCGGAGGCTCCTCCCGAGGAAACAGCGGAGATTAATGCAGGCGCGTTGTCGCGGAGCAGTTCCCATTTTTCACCGTCAATGCCGGTTTGCGCGTCGTTGGAACCTCGGGGGCCGGTCACGTGGGCGTAAATCGTGCCCATGCGTTCGGGATGCGCGTAGGGTAAGCTCTTGAGCAGGAGCACGTTCACCAAAGAGAAAATCGCGGTGTTTGCACCGACGGAGAGTGCCAGGGTGAGAACAACCGTAAGCGTGAAGCTGGGATTCTTGTGGAGCTGACGCGCGCCGAAACGGAAATCGGTGATCCAGGAATGCAGCGAATCGCCGAGGCGCTGTTCGCGAACTTGTTGTTTCACCAGTTCGGCGCCGCCGAGTCCCATGCGCGCGGCACGTTGCGCTTCCTGAAGCGACATCCCGGCGCGAAGGTTTTCGTCAATCAAGAGCCGGAGGTGGGGGCGGACTTCCAGGTCGAGGTCGCGCTCCACACGGCGAGTCAGGAAGAGATTGTGCAGGAGACTTCTAGCTTTGGCAAGGAGCGGCATGCCACACCTCTAAACTGTTTACTTAGGACGCTTCCAAAGCTTGGGCGATGACCCAGGAAATTCTGCCCCAGCGTTTGGATTCGGCTTCGAGTTGCTTCCTTCCTGCTTTGGTCAGGCGATAGTATTTCGCGCGGCGATTGTTTTCGGAGTTCCCCCAAAAGGAAGAGCTCCAGCCTTCTTCTTCCAAACTCCTATCGAAAATCGATAGGAGTATGCGCTTCTACCTATAGAGTGTCAATAGGAGGCCGAGGCATTCCCCTTGACATTCTACTGGAAGTTCTTCATGCTCACCTAGAATGTCTACTAAAGAAGAGCGCGAACGCATCGAGCTGCTCCAGGGAACACTGGACTTGCTGATTCTCCGGACGCTGCGGCTGGGGCCGGCACACGGCCACGCTATCGCCAAAGCCATCGAATTCAACTCCGACGAAGTGCTGCAGGTGGAGCAGGGATCGCTGTATCCGGCGTTGCACCGGCTCATCAAGCGGAGATGGATTTCGGTGGAAGAAGGCATTTCGGAAAACAACCGGCGCGCCAAGTTTTACCGGCTGACGCGCGAGGGCCGGAAGCAACTGAAAGTGGAAACGAACAAGTGGGACAAACTGGCGGGAGCGATTGCGCGGATCCTCCGGCCGGCAGGGTAGGAGGGCGAGTCATGTGGCGCAGCAAACGTATGTTGGATGAGCTTGACGCGGACATTCGCGAGCATATTGAGCGGGAGACGCAGGACAACATCGAGCGCGGGATGACTCCGGAGGAAGCGCGCTATGCGGCGGTACGAAAATTCGGGAACGTAACACGGGTGAAGGAAGACACGCGCGACGTGTGGAGAATCGCCTGGATCGAAGATCTGTGGCTAGACATTCGGTACGGGTTGCGCATGCTGCGCAATTCTCCGGGGTTCGCAGCAGTGGCCGTTCTCACGCTGGCGCTGGGGATTGGGGCGAACACGGCGATTTTCAGCCTGATTAATGGGGTGATGCTGCGGTCCCTTCCGGTGAACAAGCCGTCGGAGCTGGTGGTGCTGCGATGGAGCGCGCGCAAGGCGCCGAGGATTTTCGGTTACATGTCTTCGGGCGATTGCCCGAGCAATTTGCGGTTCGGCGCAGCGAATCCTTCTGGCTGCTCGTTTTCCGAGCCGATCTTTCGCGAGATCAGGAATTCGAATCAGTTTTCGGGCGTGGCGGCGTTTGCTAATTCTGGTCCGCTCGCACTGACCGGGAATGGTCCCGCGAGCATGATTAGCGGCCAACTGGTTTCCGGAGATTTCTTTCATACGCTGGGTTTGAAAGCTGCCGCGGGGCGCGTGCTGGGCTTGAGCGACGATTCGCTGACGGCGGCTCCCGTGGCAGTGCTCAATTATGGCTACTGGCAAAGCTCCTTCGGCGGCGCGCGCGATGCAGTTGGGCGCACGATTGAGTTGAATGGAGTGGCTTTCACCATCGTTGGAGTCGTCGAGCAGCGATTTACTGGGGTTACGCCGGGAAGCGATTACGATGTTTGGCTGCCGCTCGCGGCCGGGTCACGGATCAGCAATCCCCGGATGTGGGACAACCGGGAGGACAAAGTCGCGTATTGGTGGCTGACGATTCTCGGACGGCTGAAGCCTGAGATGCCGATGTTGCAGGCGCAGGCCGCCATTAGCGGGATGTTCCGCAACGAGATGCTGCATGGGTCCATACCGCTGTTCGAAATGGGAGGAGGGATGCCGGGCCCTCCTGAACCGCGAGGCGGAGGCGGACCTGCGTCGAGACAGGTGGTTGTGGGCGGTCCACCATCTGCTGGCACGAGAGCCGTGCCGCCGCCGGGTGGCGGTGCCCAAGGCACTGTAGTAGTTGGCGGGCCCATGCCTGCCGCTGCGGGTGGCCAGGGACCGGCCAGGATGCAGGCCGTGCCCGCGCCGGCTGCACAAGGCCAAGCGCGTTCCGAGGCGGCGAACGAACCGAGAACTCTCTCGAAACCTGACGACGAACCGACCGTAACCCTCGTCAACGCGCAAACGGGATTGACGGGATCGCGCGGACGATTTGCGAACCCTTTGTACGTTTTGATGTTCGCGGTGGGGATTATTTTGCTGATCGCCTGCTCGAACGTCGCGGGATTGATGCTCGCTCGCGCAGCAGCTCGGCAAAAAGAAATCGGGTTGCGGCTAGCGCTCGGTGCGGGGCGGATGCGAATCGTGCGGCAGCTTTTGACGGAAAGTTTGCTTCTCGCGGCCACGGGCGGCATTTTGGGAATCGTTTTTGCGTCGTGGGGCTCGCACGCGATTGTTTCGTTCGTTTCGAACAATCAGCCCCGGCCACTTACGTTTGCAACGGGCCTTGATCTTCGCGTGCTGGGGTTCACACTAGTAATTTCACTTTTCACAGGAATCCTGTTCGGCCTTGCTCCAGCTTTTCGCAGCGTGAGAGTAGATGTAACTCCTGCATTGAAGGAAGGATTCAGCGCATCGACGAAAATTTCCCGCGGCGGCGCAAGAAGGTTAAGCATCGGCAACGCGCTGGTGGTGACCCAAGTGGCGCTGGCCATTGTCGTGCTGGTGGGGGCTGGCCTGCTGGTGCGAACGCTGCAAAACCTGCGCAGCATCGACGTGGGCTTTGATTCTCACAACCTCGTGATTTTCGGAATTAACCCATCACTTGCGGGCTATAAGGACGCGCAGATGCGTAGCTTTTACCAGGACTTGCAGGGCCGGCTAACGGAAACACCGGGCGTTAGGTCGGCAAGCTACTCCATGGTTCCTCTGTTGAGCGGCTCGCTGATGGCCACGATGTTCCATTGGCCGGGAACTCCCCAGGACCGGCCGTCTGAGTCCGACGTGTTGGAGATTGGCCCGAATTTTTTCAATACGATGCAGATTCCTTTCGTTGCCGGCCGCAATTTCACGGCCTCCGACTATGAGATTGCGGCAAATGCGGCTAACCCGTCGGCACCACACACGGTGCCGACGCCTGTAATTGTGGACCAGGCCTTTGTTGCAAAGTTTTTTGGGAAAGAAAATCCTTTGGGAAAACACTATGGCCAATCCGAGGCAACCCAAGATGGACCGGCCAGTCCGGGCTACGAAATCATTGGGGTTGTCCACGACACGAAATACAGCGATCTGCGGCGGGAAATCAGTCCGATGATGTACACGCCGCAGACCATGCAGGGCGCATCTTTCGAGGTGCGCACGGCAGGTGATCCGCAAGCTTTGGTTCCTGCGATCCGCAAGGTGGTAGCGGATATCAGTCGCAATTTGCCGCTGCGGGACGTGACAACGGAGTCGCAGCAAATTGACCGGCTGCTGTTTCAGGAACGGCTTGTGGCACGGCTCTCCGGATTCTTTGGTTTATTGGCGCTTGTGCTGGCGTGCATCGGGCTCTACGGTTTGTTGGCGTATGAGGTTACGCGGCGCACGCGCGAAATTGGCATTCGCTCAGCGCTTGGCGCCCAAAGAGGCGATGTTCTGCGGCTTGTAGTGAAGCAGGGACTTTTGGTGGCGGTCGTGGGTGCCGTTGCCGGTATCGGAGTGGCGCTTGGCGTGACACATTACTTGAAGTCCATGTTGTACGACGTGAGCGCCTATGATCCCTTTACCATTGTGGTTGTCAGTGCGTTGCTGTTGCTGGTTGCCCTTGCGGCATGCTTGATTCCTGCGCGACGTGCAACGAATGTCGATCCCATGGTTGCCTTGAGATACGAGTAGTCGTTCCCCTGCTACTACTGATAGTTATAGATTCGTCTTGACATCCTTCAACGTATCTCGAACTGGCAATGGAGTAGCCGACATTGGCCAGAACGGCTAACCGATGGCCAAAATAAACCAGCTTTGAGGCCACAATGCAAGAAGCCTCGACCTTCGACTTTCCACAAGCGTTGTCGATTTGCGGACGCATTTTCCGTTCCTACTTTTCTTCCACGATCGCGGCGTCCCACGGCTGGAGAACGAACGACTGGTCGTGGGTTACGGACCTCTGTGAAAGCAGGTTCATCCCCGAGGCGTAAGGATACGGAACTTCTTGCGGAGAGCTCGAATAATTCAAATAAAAGTGGAGAGTCTTCCCCTGGCGATTCTGGGCATGTTTCACATGGACGGTAGCCGGGAGATTCTGATCGGGACTTGTGAGGCCGGCTTCGTTCAAAACTCCGAGCAGTACGGCCTTTTACAGTTTTTCGCTCAGTACGGTTCCTTCATACGTGAGTGACCCCTTGCCGCACTCATTCCTCGTGATTGCGGCGTATTTTCCGAAGAAGGGATGGTCGTAATACGCCAAACCCTTTGCGGTGTCCGGCACAATCATTTCCGCCCATTCGGAGACTGTGTTGTCGGTGCCAGCATGGAAAGGATCGCTCTTGAGCGGCAAAGGCTGCCGCAAAGAAGAAAATTCCTGATAGTGAAATCCTGCGGCTCCTTTCAGCGGTCCGGGCATCATCTCCCATCGGACGGTCAAGTATTCATTGCAGAAACCACTCTTGAACGCCACAACAAGGTGTCCGCCGTTTTTCACGAAGTCCTTAAGGCGAACCAGTAGCGTGTCGCGGGCAATATAAAGCGGCGGCACGACGATGACCTTGTAATCCGGAAGATTCGTGCTATCGGGGAAGATGAAATCGACGCCGACGTTGGCATGGAACAGAACCCTATGCATTTGATGAAGAATGGTCGTGTAATTGGCGCGATCGCTGAACTTCATGAACTCGATACCAAAGTACGAATCGCGGCTATATAGGATCGCAACCTGATTCTTGATGCGGAGGTCGACAATTTGCGGCCCGATCCGCTGGAGTTCGTGAGCGGTACGACTAACTTCGTCATAAGCGCGGCCCGGCAGCAAATCATGGGCGGCTGTAGAGCAGACTCAGAGAGCGCGCCACCAGCGTCAGGGCTTTCGCGAGAAGATCGAAGGACTCATTGCCAGTCACCGCTGCGGACATCGGGGAAGAGACGAACCAAAGCCAGCACGCACCGGCACGCGATATAGCGCAGCAACGGGGAATTAATGATTACCACAACATCGACATGCCACCAGCCCAGAGGGCACCAAGGAACACCGCCTGGGTACGAGTGATACAGAGCACGCGCCCGATACGGTCGCTGCCAAGGCTTCCAGATGAGTTCAATTCCAAAGTTTAACGAGTGATCTTTGAAGAATGCGTGGTCCTTATCGCCAGATGGCGGTTCGAGTGCTCACGGCTTTTGTCCGAGCCCCTCGCGGCTCCTCTTGTCACTGACGGGGCCCATATTCATTGAAGTCTTCTTCAAATTCCGGCTCCGCGCCCATTGCGCGGTCTCTGCTCGCGGTGGAACACAAAGAATTCATCGAAATGTGTCAGCCCGGTCAGAAAGTAAACTTCAAACCATACTGAAGCTGGCGCCAACCGTTCTCGCGAGACTGCGTGGCAAGACCGAAATTGCTGCCAGGGTTGTAAGTGGTGTTGATGATGGATGCTGCGCACATTGTCTCTGCGCTTGTGCCGGTAGGATTGGCCAGGTGCGTTGCGCCATTGCATCCTGTAAATCCGTTGACCGAATTCGCATTCGCGGGCGGGAAAATAGGATTGCCGTTCTTGTCCGCGTACAGGGCGGACGCCGCAGATCCAGGGACCCGAGTTGGCGTGTTGAAACCCCAGTTCATGTTGATGGCGCTGGCCTGGTATTGCGGATGGTTGAACAGGTTGAAGAAATCAAACTGGAACTGCATGTTCACGCGCTCCATCAGCTTGAAGTTCTTCCGCAAGGACAGGTCGACCTCGCTGTTTCCGGGGCCCGTACAAATCCCAGCGCCGGAGTTGCCAAGCACTCCAATCTTCAAGTCATTCACGGTAAAGGCGTTTGGATTGAACCACTGGCGCCCATTGCTTCCGCTGGCCCGGCAAGACTGCCCCGGTACGCGCATGAGATATTGCGCCCCGGAATGACCGATGCCTGCGTAATCGGTGCCGATGACAGGTGTCAACGAAGGACCGGAGGCGAAGTTTAGAATTGAACTGACTTCCCAGCTTCCTGCGGCATTCCGAATGAAAGCGTTCTGCTTGTCCAGGGTGGGGAGGTTATAGATTAGGTTTGCCACAAAGATGTGCGGTCGGTTGAGCAGGTCTGGCCCCCTGCTTGCGCGCGGATTGTAGAAATCAACATTGTAAGTCGGTGAGTCAATCAACACCGTGTCCGAAATCAGCTTCGAAAACGTGTATGCTAGCTGGAACATTGAATTGTGCGAGAAACGCGTCTTAAATGACGACTGGAACGCATTGTAGTTAGATTGTCCGGAGCGGCTGTAGTAGTTGATGCCATTGTCCTGTGTAAGCGCTCCATAGGGTCGAAGGGATGCGCGTGTCGTGGAGTCTCCGGTCGCTTGGAAATAAGCCAACCGGTTGGCTGGAGCGACATCGTTGATATTGGAGCGAATTTCCCAGTGAACGTTGGTATTGCCGACGTAGCCGGCTTCCAATACAGCGTCCTTCCAGAGCTCTCTTTGCACACTAAGGTTGAACTGCCAGCTGTTCGGCATCTGATTGCCGGTTTCGTTCCCGATGCCAGGGAAGCCAAGGCCCGTACTGAAACAATTGGGGGCGCACGCAGTCGGCTGAGTCAGGGTGTCCAGGAACCGGCCGTTCGTTGAACTGAAATTCCCGATGAATGGTGGGTTCTGGCCAGAAATCTGCAGCGAATACAAACGGTCACGATTGAAGAACTGTCCGGCCCCGGCCCGGATAGCCCACTTGCCTCTTCCAGTCGGATCATAAGCAAGACTCAAGCGCGGGGCAATCATGTGGTTGTTGTTGTTCCACAGCGCATTGTTTGGACCGGCCATGCCACCGGTGCCAGCCGGGCACGGGTTCGACCCTAGGCCGGGAGCATACAGCAATCCGTTGCAGGCCGTTCGTCCGAGGCTTGAATTGAAGGCGACCGGATTGAACGTGGTATAGCGATTATCGGCCAGGAACGGGTTTGGCAAGAGGGAGTAGCGAACCCCATACACGACAGTCAATTTGGCGTTCAGGCGGAATGTATCCCCGGCGTAAAATTCGTAGTTGCGCCAGCGCTGTTTGCCGTCGAAGATGGTGCTCGCCTCCCCCATGCCAAAAGCCATGTTTTTCAGGAGGAGGTCTGCGGGATTGTAGCCGGTTGTGTTGCCAGTGCTGTTGGGGCAAACTCCAGCGATAATCTGTCCGTTACATCCGTTGTAGCCAGTTGGTCCACCGAAATTTCCATATTCCAGGTTGGATTGCTGCTCATCCTTCATGTTCCTGCTGATAGAAGCTCCGAACTTCATGGTATGGCGAGATTTGACCATGGAAAGATCGTCTTGCCAGGTGTACAAGTCCTGTTCGTTGGCCCACGGAGAAATCGTCCAGACGTTGGGCAGGTTCGTAGCGCCTTGGAACCAAACGCTCGGACCCTTGTCCCCGTATTTCTTTCCGGAGATTGGGAAGAAGTAGGGGATTTGAGTGTTCAGTTGCTGCATGAGCGCCACGTTCGTGGGTTGAATAGTGATTTTGTTCTGGGAAAAACTGAATTGAAAATCGTTGACGATGTTGGAGCCGAACGTCTTGCTCAAACGGCCAACCGCAATGGTGCCAGGTTGAATCCAGTCTTGATCAATCACGCCTAGCGGATTGCTGCCCCAGGCAAACCCAGCCGACGGCGGTCCAAGCTGCCAGGAATCATGCGCATAGCGCAGCATCAGTGTCATGCTCTTAGGTAGATTGACATCTCCTCGAACATTCTCCTCGCGCCACGGTGTGGGTACGTTCAAAGATTCGGTCCAGTTCGTAGATGCGCATGGGTCGGAGCTTGTCGGCAAAGGAAACATTCCCATGAGCGAGGTGCTTAGGTTTTGTGGGATTTGCCTGACTTGAGGAAGCGTGGCGCCGAAAGAGGCATTGCCGACCGCGCCGGCGGGATCGTGAAGTGCGGGGGCTCCTGTGACTGGATCGATCGGGAAACCGATGTTGTTGTGGCCGGCAGCCCTATTCGCCGCAGAGGCAGGGCACGTCGCAATGGCTGTGAAATCACCAGTTCGCTCTGCAGCAGTGGGAACGCGCGCAGACCGAACCAACCCTTCGATGCGCCTGTTCCACTCTTCGGAATAGAAGAAGAATGCCTTGTTTTTGACAACGGGTCCGCCTACGTTAAAACCGAAGTCGTTACCTCGGAACTTATTCTTTGGGCAGCTTGCAGAGCTAAGAGGTGTCGGGCAGCCAGCTTTGAGTTGCGTGTCGTACGCATTCAGTGCGTCGTTGCGGCCGGAATAGAAAACGCCGCCGTGAAAATCATTGGAGCCGCTCTTGGTGATGATACTGATCTGTGCGCCTGCGGCAAGGCCGAATTCGGGGCCGTAGCTGTTGCGCTCGATCTTGAATTCCTCAATGGAGTCAACCGAAGGGTAGATAAGGATCGTGCGCTGTGACCCCGTGTCGTTATTGTTTGCGCCATCGACGAGCCATTGGTTTGCATTGGAAGCTCCGCCGCTGATAGAAACATCCGAAGCGCCCTTTAGTCCTTTGTTTGTAATACTGAAGGCCTCCGCTGGCGCCACACCGGGAACCAAGGTCAAAAGTTGCATAAAGTTTCGGCCGTTCAATGGCAGTGCTCCAAGCTGGTTACTCTGAATAAGGCTGGAGAGCGACCCGCTGGTCGTCTGCACGGCGATTGGTGAAGCCTCCACGGTGACGGACTCGCTCACGGGCCCTACTTTTAAGGAAATGTTGACGACAAGGCTGTCGTTGGCGTGAAGCGTGAGCCCAGTCTGCTCCGTGCTCTTGAATCCGTCATGCGAAGCGCGAATTTTGAAGAGACCTAAAGTAAGGTCTGGAAGGTTGTACTCGCCGTTGGGGCCCGTTTTTGTCGTTCTGCTAAACGAGGTTTCCACATTGGTAATGACAACCTCGGCACCTACGATTGCCGAGCCTTGTTCATCAACAACCACCCCGCGGACGGCTGCAGTTACCACCTGGGCGTACGTGGTAACGGGAGCTCCCAGCAAAAGCGGAAGCTGGCAAAAAAGCGAAAGAAGCGCGCAGTAGCGAGTCAACATTTCGCATGCTTTCGAAAATTCCGTTTTCATTTGCTTACCTCATGAGAAGAATCTGGGGGGGCCCGAGACCAACAGGCCTTGACACAGAACAGTTTCGAGCGCCGTCACGTCTGAACACCCCGAAGAAAATTCATTGCAGGGCCGCCTGCAGAAGTACTAGCAGGGATAACGCCTTTCTACTAACGACCCCGAAAGTAGCCAACTGTAAGTTTTGACAGGTACGACCTAGGGAAACCACAGTGAGGAGCTTATCGTGAGACAGTTCTTCGGACCTCGGAGACTAAACGCTTCCGCATGCCCTCCATAATTGCGCTAAACAGAAACATATGTGAGTCGCTCCAGGAGAAAAGGATTCTTGGAGCATTACTAGTTTGGTTCTATAGGTGCATAGAATGTGACGCCAGATTCTTGCAGTTCACGTCTTCCCATGGAAATAGAACCGAAAAGGAAATTCAAAGAGAGTAATGTTGTCGTTCGTAGAATTTATAACAGGTCCCAACCCGTCTGGATCGATCAGCAATCTGAAGTCGAGCGATTACACTAAGCCATTCGCCCGGCGCTTTTGCACAGGAAGACGCCGTAACCATCACGAAAGAGAAACACCCATCCTCTCGATTTCCGCTCAAGGATGGGTCGGTCCAAAACTAGCTTCTTTGAGTGTCGCCAAGCAGTACTGCTACGGCTTCTTCTCCGCTGCTGGTTTCACTTCCGCGGTCTTGGCGGTTGCGGCTTTGGGTTTTGCGGCTGAGGCCATCATTGCTTTCGGATGCCAGAAATCGGCTGATGCGGACGCAACCTCTTCCGGTGGATTGCTGAGTTCGGGTGAGAATCGGAGGAGCGTCGATTCGGCTTGCTCCACGGCCTCGGCATTCATGTGCTGGAATTTCTTGAAACCTTCCTCGCCCAAGATGTCAGGGAGTGTGGGATTCTTGTCATAGCCCCCCAACGAAGTGCGCAAGGAGGAGACGTAGAAGGTCGCGCCCTTCGTTCCTTCGACGACTTGAGAAACAAAGAGTGGCTGCGTATTGGCGTTCTTTTCGCTTGCTTCTTTGATTTCCTTCAGGAACGCTTCGAATTCGGGGACATGGCCGGGACGAATGTGCACCGCAGTGGTGCGCAGCACGCGGGACTCGCCGATGAATTTCGCGTACGCTGCAGCGTCCGTGGGAGCTTTGCTGCTGAGGTCCCAGCGCCGGCGGCGCAGTTCTGCGCGCGACCACACCAGGCAATTATGAAAGTCGTGCCCCATTTTTTCGGCAAGTTCCTTGCCAAGGGCTTTGTTGACCGCACCCATCTCCGCTTCGTTGGCCTTCTCAATGTCTGCGTAGTCCTTGCGGCTGCTGGTGAATTGATATACGTTGCCTTCTCCGTAGACGGTTTCTAAGGCGATCCACTGGTCGCCGTTGTGTTTGCGATTCGCATCCACAAATTTCTTTGTGAGTGCCTGGAAGTCGGTGAGTTTCTCCGGCTTCACTTTGACGACGTATACATCAAGATAGTCGCCTTGAGCGCGAACGGCCACGGGCGCCGCAAAACACACCACGACGACCAAGGCCCAAATGGCTCTCCTCAACATGGTGCCTCCTTATTTCCAAGACATACCGGGGAGGGGATTGGCGCGGACGCTACACCCGCGCGCAGCCGGTGTCAAGCGCTGGCGAGAATTTTGGCGAGAATTTGCACCTCCGAGGTGGGTAAGGCTTAGGTTCGTGCCTCTCTGCTAGGCCGGTGTGCGCAAAATGTCCAGGTATTTCTTTTCCGTCCCCCAGCTCCGCGCCCTTCATTCGTCATCAAGTTTTGGCCGCAGACATGACAACCTTTTGGGGTCTGACCCTCGATTATTTCTGGATTGCCGACAATCCGTCCGGTAAGGGCCGATATTTTGGTCCCTCACAGATTGCAATAAACGCGGCCAATGGGACAGAAACGAAGGGCAATCCGTTGCGCCCGCGGCAAAGCAACGGATTCTGTCCTGCGAGACTAAGCGGCTCTATCACAACAGGGAGGAGCGCCATGGCATTCGAGGACATCAGGGTTCACGTGCGGCTCAAGCTTGTCACGTTATGGTCTTCGCTAGCCCCGAGATAGAATTCCCATCCGGAGGCAGCTCTCCGATGGACACCTTCATCCGCGATGTTCGGTACGCCTTGCGGAGCCTGGCTAAGAATCCGGGGTTCCTTTCAATCGTTGTCCTTTCCCTTGCATTAGGCATCGGCGCGAATAGCACTATCTTTAGCGTCGTCGATGCAATGATGTCTCGCACTCTGCCTTATCACGACCCTGACCGGCTAACGGTTATCTGGGCCACCGAGGCCGGCCACCCTGATTGGCGCATCGCACCTCCTATTGCCGAGCTCATTGATTGGAAAACGCGAAACAACGTCTTCGACGACATTGCTTTGACCAGTGGCACTGAATCCAACACTCTGTCCGGTATCGGTGAACCGGAACCCATTGGGGTCCAGTTCGCCACTCCCAACTTTTTTGGCTTGCTGGGCGTTCAGCCGGCCCTGGGGCGAGTGCCTCGCATCGACGAGATTCAAGATGAGTTTCAGACCATCGTCATCAGTGATGCCTTTTGGAAGCGCAAATTTAATCGCGATCCAAACGTCCTTGGAAAATCAGTCAACGTCGAGCGTGTCGTTTCCACGATCGTTGGAGTCATGCCGCCGGGCTTTGCGCCTTTCTACGGGGGCGTCATAGATTTGTGGGTACCCATCAATGCTGCCAGTGCGCGGTATTCATCCCGCCAGGATCATTGGCTAATGTCTGTGGCTCGCCTGAAGCGTGGTGTCACGATTGCACAAGCCCAGCTGGATATGAACGTGGTTGCAAAGCAGCTTGAAAATGACTACCCCGCCTCGAACAAGGGTATCGGCGAAAGAGTCGTTCCATTGCATCAAGAACTCCATCAAGGGTTCGGGCAGATACTCTATCCGCTTTTGGGCGCTGTCGGATTCGTTCTATTGATTGCTTGCGTGAACGTCGGCAATCTCTTGCAGTCCCGCACCGAAATTCGCCACAAGGAATTCGCTATCCGCGCCTCTATGGGGGCCAGCCGTCGGCGAGTATTTGAACAGTTGCTCGTTGAGTGCGGGCTCCTGTCCCTTTTCGGAGGCGGTTTGGGCATCATCATCACTATTTGGGGGATTCAACTGATCCGTAAGCTCGCTGGCGATTTTCCTAACGCGGACAGCATTCGGATAGATGCCCACGTGCTCCTTTTCACGCTCCTTGTTTCGCTCGCAACTACTGTTTTGTTTGGCCTCGCGCCGTCAATAAATGCTTCTCGAGTGGACCTCAATGCGGTGCTTCGCGAAGGCGGTCGTTGGGCTTCCAGCGGCTCTGGCACGCGTTCTCGTCACATTCTCGCAATTTCCGAAATCGCTTTGGCCATGGTCCTGCTAGTTGGCGCCGGCCTGATGATCAATACCTTCCTTCGCCTGCAGCGCGTCAATCCCGGATTTGATTCGAGCAATCTGCTGACGATGCGCATCGATTTGCCCGAGGGCGGCAAATATCTCCAAAGAGTTCCCGGCGGAGACATGGAAAAAGCATCACCGCTCGTTGCCACTTTCCGTCAGGAGCTTCTCGAACAGATTGCTGCCTTGCCCGGCGTTGAGTCCGTCGGAATGAGCACCACTCTTCCCATACGCGGTTTCGAGGGCCGCACCTTCACAATCCTGGGGCGCCCGGCTCCGACGCCCAATGACAAGCCCGAGAGCGCATTCAGCGAAGTCAGTCCGGGCTTCTTCCAGACGATGAGGATACCCCTTAAGCGCGGCCGCTATTTGAGAGAAAGCGATACTCTAAGTTCGCCCTGGGTCGTGGTGATCACGGAGGCTTTGGCCCTCCGGTACTTCCCCGACGAGGACCCGATCGGGCATCAATTGCTTCTCGGATTTCCTGGTTACCCGCTAAATGAGGACCGGCCTCGTCAAATTGTGGGGGTTATCGCGGACGTCAAGCAATTCGGTCTGGGTCAGTCAGCTCCGCCATTCCTGTATACCTCTTTCCTCCAGCAGCAGGCCGTGTTCCCGGGAGGCAACGTAATGCCTCATCTCATGGGCACAGTCGTAATACGCACAAGTTCCAATCTCGGCGCGCACGAGGCCGATCTGACGCGATCAATCAAACAAATTGTCACCCACCTCGATCCTGATCAGCCCGTCACTGATATTATGACGATGCAGCACGCGTTGGCTGCCTCCATTAGCGACTGGCGGTTTTATCTACGCCTACTGGGCAGTTTCGCCGCAATCGCTTTGTTGTTGGCCGTCATTGGGATCTATGGCGTCATGTCCTACTTCGTGAACCAGCGCACTCGTGAGATTGGCATTCGTATGGCTCTCGGTGCGCAACGAGCCGACGTTCTCGCGATGATCGTGACCCTCGGGCTGAAGATGGCCGCGATTGGTATCGCCGTTGGCAGCGCGCTGGCTCTTGGCCTCACGCAGCTCATCAGAGTCCTTCTCTACGGCGTCAAGCCGACTGATCCACTCACTTTCGTGTCTGTCGCAATTCTTCTCGCAGTCATTGCCTTGCTCGCTTGCCTTATTCCTGCGATCCGCGCGGTTGGTGTCGATCCGACAGTCGCACTACGATATGAATGATCGTTCTAACGATTAGTGCCCACAATCAACTCTTTGAGACTTTTTAGGCTGCTCAGACGTCTATATATTAAGAGGTCTTAGTATGCAGAAACCGGATTCTCTCCAGGGCTCGCTGGATCTCCTGGTGCTTACGATTCTCGCGCGGCGGCCAGGCCTCCATGGGTACGCAATCATGTCCGCCATTAAGGAGATTTCCGGCGCGGTGCTGCAGGTCGAGGAAGGATCGCTCTATCCGGCGCTGCACCGGATGGAAGAGGCCGGTTGGATTCGCGCGGGATGGATCACCAAGGACACAGGACGGCGCGCACGGCAGTACGAGTTGACGGCAGCGGGCAGGAAGCAGCTTGGCGCTGAAGAGTCGCGCTGGCGCGCGGTGACTCTGGCAGTGAATCGCGTTCTTCGGGAGGCCTGAGATGTCACTGTGGTCGCGGATAGCCAATGTGTTTCGCAACGATCGCCTGCATCGCGAAATCGACGAAGAACTCGAATCTCACATACAGGAGGCGATCGAAAACGGCCGCGACCCTGCCGAGGTACGCGGAGCATTTGGTTCCATGCTCCGGCATCGCGAAGAAAGCCGGGATGTCCGAGTGGTTGCGTGGCTGGAGTCGCTGCGCGCTGACGCCATCTACGGCTGCCGGCAACTGAAAAAGCACAAGGTGACTTCCGCGGCGGCGATTTTGTCGTTGGCTCTTGCCATCGGCGCGTGTACGTCCGCTTTCCGGCTGATTGACGCTTTGCTCTTCCGGCCATTGCCCATCGTCCGTGCGGAAGGAGTTCATGTCGTCGCGTTTGAAAACACAGGTCCGATGGGAAGAATGA
>DATEGO010000116.1:0-20796 GCA_035280065.1 Candidatus Acidiferrum sp. | reverse complement strand
CGTCGTGGCGATCATTCTGATCATCGCGGCCATCGCCATCCCGAACTTGCTGCGCTCGAAGATTGCGGCTAACGAATCATCGGCCGTAGGCTCCGTGCGTACGATCGGCACCGCAGAAGTAACGTATTCCTCGAGCTGGGGCAGCGGTTTCGCCCCAACTATTGCCGAACTCGGCGGCGGAGCGCCATGCAACGTCGCGACTGCAGCGGCAGCTTGCTTGATCGACTCGCTGTTGAGTACGGCTCCGAACACCAAGAGCGGCTATCAGTTCGCCGCCGCGGGCACGCTGCCGGTGGCCGGCATTAACAACGGCTTCGAAGTCAATGCCACTCCGACCACGTTCCAGACGACCGGTGTACGCGCGTTCTGCGACGATCAGACGGGCGTGTTGAAGTTCAACGTGAACGGCGCAGCGATCGGCCTTGGCGCTGGCACTTGCCAATTGGTTCCGACGGCTCCCGGGCAATCCGGTCCAGTCGGCAACTAGCGCTTAGCTAGTATTTCTCTCGAAAAGGGAGGAAGTTCGCTTCCTCCCTTTTTTTGTGCCCGGAAAAAACTCGAATGTCTCATTTTAGGAAGGCTAAAGAACGCTAGAAGTCCCGAAACGGGACAGTACGGACGGCTATTCTCTTGGCAACCTGCGTGCTTATCCAGAAGCAGGGAGATGTATGCAAGAAGTCCCATTAGGAGGCCAGCGGTCTTAGGTGAGGCTATGAACAAGCAGCGAGGTTTTTCTCTCATAGAGTTGCTGATCGTAGTGGCTATCATCCTGATCATCGCAGCGATAGCCATCCCGAATTTGCTGCGCTCGAAAATCGCAGCCAACGAATCGTCCGCCGTTGCCTCACTCCGAACGATCAACACTGCGGAAGTGACGTACTCTTCGAGCTGGGGGGCAGGTTACGCTGCCGCGATAGATAATCTCGGCGGAGCAGCGCCATGCCTGGTTGGCACGGCGGCTGCGGCTTGTATTATTGATCAGGGTTTGAGTACCGCGCCGTATTCAAAGAGCGGCTACAGTTTTGTTGCGGTGGGAAATACTCCAGCTGGTGGCGTCAACAATGGATTTGAAACGAACGCAACGCCGACTGTTGTGGACGTAACCGGAAAGCGCGCATTCTGTTCGGACCAGACTGGCGTGCTTCGCGCCAACACCACGGGCGTGGCCATCGGAACGGGCGCAGGAGCTTGTGCCACAGTTCTGACGCTGCTAGTCGGCAACTAGTTTCGACATAGCTTCAGGGTGTGTTCGGGGAGGAAGCCATTCCTCCCCGTTCTTTTTGGGATGGGTTTTGCTCCCCTTACTCGCCTAAATCCAGGGCCTCGCTTCGGCTGTCCGCGGGGATTGGTATCAAATGAAAATATTACCCTGCCCTTTAAATTCATTGCCCTCTCCCATGTGACCGGAGTAAGCTAGCGCGACTTTTTACCGGCGGCGAGCCTCTGGCACCGCATGGGCGCGAGGCAAGGAGTGGACCATGAGTACACCCCAGCGTCAGTCGAACCACAGGATGGGAAAGCCAGCTACCGAGGGGTTTTCGCTAATCGAGCTTCTGATAGTGGTCTTCATCATTCTTATTATTTCCGCGATTGCAATTCCGAACCTGTTCAGGTCGAAGATAGCCGCGAATGAGTCCAGCGCTGTTTCTTCCGTTCGGCAAATCAACACAGCCGAAGGGACCTATTCGTCAAGTTGGGGCAGCGGGTACGCTGCAGCCTTGTCGAATCTTGGTGGCCCACGACCAGCTTGCGCGGCAGGGGCCACGGCAGCCAACGCCTGTCTCCTAGACGACCTGATCAGCGTCGCACCGTTTAGCAAAAGCGGTTACACATTTGCAGCCGGCGGAACGAACCTGGTGGGTGGCGTATACAACGGTTATGAGGTCAACGCCACGGCAAATACGGTGCAGACGACAGGCGTGCGTGCTTTCTGCTCCGACGCTTCAGGCGTTATCAAGTACGTGACACCCGGTGCAGGGCCCATCGGCTTGGGGGCGGGATCTTGCGCCGCAGTTGCAACAGTTCCGGGAACCTCGGGTCCGGTTGGCAACTGACCTCCGCTCGGCGACAGAAAGAATCTCACTTGAGAACTGCATAGTCCTTGTCATCTGAGTCGTTCCGCCACTGGTATACTTGTGGGCTTGCGAGCAACGCTTCAACTCGATTGCTGCGTCTTCCTATTTCTTCCTCTGTGGCTGCTTTGGGGAAAACAGAACCCAGATTCGCAAGAAGCCAAAGATAAGCCGAGTGTGGCCACGATTCAGCGACGGTTCGAACAGAAGTATCGAAGCGCAACGCGCTTGGAAGTTACGTTTCTAGAGCGGTACTCCGAAAGCGGCAGGCTGGTTCGCACGGAGGCGGGGAAAGCTTACTTCGAACGCCCGGGCAAAATGCGCTGGGAATATGAAGCGCCCGAAAAGAACGTGTTCCTGATGGATGGCAAGACGGCCTGGTTTTATGTGCCCGCAGACCACACGGTTACGCGTGTGCCCGCTAAGAAAAGCACGGACTGGCGGACCCCCCTGGCGCTGCTTGCGGGGGAGGTGAAGCTTTCGCGAATTTGTAATAAAATAGGATACGCGCCGGAACGGGCTCCGGAAAATTCTGCGGATGTCGTGCTCTACTGTGAGCTACGTGGTGCCTCTAAGTCAGATGAAGGAAGGGACGCCGACGGTCAGCCTGCTGCTGGAGTGCAGGATGTTGCGTATCTGGAAGTAGCTGAAAGCTCCGGGGAACTCGTCCGCGTCTTAGTCAATGATTCAGGAGGCGTAGGAATCGAGTTTCGTTTCGCGAATTGGCATTTCAATCCCAACGTGGACGATTCGTTTTTTCGCTTCCAGGTTCCTCGCGGTGTAGCGATAGTCAACGGGGAACTGGGGGTGGCCCAGAAATCGGCAAGTCCATAAACTTCCCCGTAGGAATGGCTCCCTTATCAGTCAGGAACGGCCAACCCCAGGACCCCCCTACGCATATCAGGTAGATGAGGTAAACTGAAAGTCTATGGGTGAATTTGTCTGTCGCGTAGCGGATGCCGACGGGCGTGTCTTCTCGCACGTCGAGGCAGCGAACACTCGGGATGAGGCGCGCCAGAAGCTGGCGGATCGCGGGCTCTACGTCTACTCCGTCGAGTCACGCGGGGGACGCATTGGCAGCCTGGTTCGCCGGAAAACCGGACGCCAAGTGGGCGGCTCGGACTTTCTGATTCTGAACCAGCAGCTCAATACGTTAATCAAGGCGGGGTTGCCGATTCTGAAGGCGCTGGACCTTCTGGCCACACGGGCCACTTCTCCGAAACTCAGGCCCGTCGTCGCGCAAATTCGGGATCACGTGCGGGAAGGGAAGTCGCTCTCCGAAGCGGTAGACGAAGCAGGCGTATTCTCCAAGGTTTACTCTACGGCGATTCTCGCCGGCGAAAAGAGCGGCAATCTGCCGGGAGTACTGGACTATTACATCGGCTATCAGCGCGTCAGCACAGGCGCGAAAAAGAAAATTATCGCCACTCTTGTTTATCCAACTTTGCTGATTTGCGTAGCTATCGTCATTGTGACGTACCTTGTTACCGGCGTCATTCCAAAGTTCGCGCTCCTCTACAAGGATTTGAATGTGGAACTTCCGACGCCCACAAAAATCCTGATTGCGCTGACTGTGGATTACCGGATGTACTTCTTGGGGTTCGTGGCTGCGCTGGCTGTTACGGCCGCCGGCGTTTTTCTATGGTCACGCACGGAGCAGGGCGGCACGGCATTCGACCGGTTCAAGTTTCGCTTGCCGTTAATCGGAGACACGCTGCTGAAGTTTCAGGTGGCGCAATTTTGCCGGACGCTGGCGACGCTGTTGACCGGCGGCACTCCGCTGGTGGCCGGTCTGCAAACGGCCACGGAAGCCATTACTAGCAAGTTGCTGCAGGCTACGGTCGCGCAAGCCACCAAGATGGTCCGCGAAGGGGAATCATTGGCCAGTTCGCTTTCTTCGCAAGCTGTGATGCCGCAGATGGCTGTGGACATGATCGAAGTCGGCGAGTCCAGCGGAGCGATTTCGCCGATGTTGAACAGCGTGGCGGAGTTTTACGAAGAAGAAGTGAATTTGCGCCTCGGCGCCCTGGTGGCCGTGATCGAGCCTGTTTTGCTCATCATCATGGGATTGTTCGTTGCGTTTATTTTGATTTCCCTGTATCTGCCAATCTTTTCATTCTCCATTAACGGGTCAAAGTAGGAGTTATGGCTACAACGGATCAACAGACCAACGTAATCGCCGGAGGAGCCTCGGCTGCTGAGGAGCTGCAGGACCAGGAATACGCGCGCAGGCTGGCGGAAAGGTATAGATACACGTTCATCGATCTGCGCGAGCAGCGTATTGATCCGGAGTTGATTCGCACGATTTCAGCAGAAATGATGTTCCGCTATAACTTCGTGCCCCTCGAAGCGCATGACAACGTTTTAACCATTGCCGCAGCTGATCCTGGCTTGGTGCAGAGCAGTGACGAACTCACGTTGTTGCTAGGCAAGAAACTCCAAATTCGGGTCGCCACTGCGCGCCAAATCGCCGATGTGCTGAAGCGAACCGAGCAGTCGCAGCGCGTTCTCGAACAGGCCACGGAAGCGTTTGCTCTCCAGGCATCCAAGGCAGAGGAGGAAACCGAAGAAACGATTTCGGGCGATCGCCTGACGCGGGATAGCACGGCGAGTCCCGTGGTTCGTCTGGTAGAAACGATCATCTTCACCGCGCTGGAACGGCGCGCGAGCGATATTCATATTGAAGCGCGCGATACGGAAGTGGCGGTGAAATACCGCATTGACGGGGTTCTGCAGCACGCCATGCAGCCGATCGCCAAAGAGCATCATTCGTCTGTGCTTTCGCGCATAAAAGTTTTGAGTGAACTGGATATCGCCGAGCGCCGTGTTCCACAGGACGGCCGGTTCCGCGTGAAGTACAAGGGGCGTTACATAGACTTGCGTGTGTCGATCATGCCTGCGAGCCACGGGGAAGACGCGGTTTTGCGCGTGCTCGATAAGGAGACGCTTTCCGAGAAGTTTGCAAACCTGACTTTGGACGTCGTCGGTTTTTCGGCGGAAGAACTCTATCGCTTTCGCAGATACATCCATGAGCCTTACGGCATGGTGCTGGTCACGGGGCCGACGGGTTCCGGCAAGACGACTACGCTGTACGCGGCCATCAACGAAATCAAAAGCGACGACGACAAGTTCATCACGATTGAAGATCCTGTCGAGTATCAGGTGCGCGGCATTACGCAGATTCCCGTGAATGAGAAGAAGGGCCTGACTTTTGCACGTGGCTTGCGATCGATTCTGCGGCACGACCCAGACAAAATCATGGTCGGCGAGATTCGCGACCAGGAAACGGCGCAAATCGCCATTCAGTCGGCGCTTACCGGCCACCTGGTTTTTACGACCGTTCACGCTAACAACGTGACGGACGTGATCGGGCGGTTCGTCAATATGGGCGTCGAGCCATATAACTTCGTTTCCGCGCTGAATTGTATCCTGGCGCAACGGCTGGTGCGCGTCATCTGCCCGAGTTGCAAACGCCCCAAGAATTACGCTCCAGAGGAACTCAAAGAATGGGGCTTGGATCCCGCCGTTTGGGGAAACGGCAGTTTGCAGGAAGGCGTCGGATGCCTGGAATGCTCCGGCACGGGCTACCACGGACGTACAGCAATTTGCGAATTGATGGACCTGACTGACCGCATCCGGGAAATGATTGTGGATCGCCGCCCGACCTCTGAGATTAAGCGAGCCGCGCGCGAAGAAGGAATGGCCACTCTGCGCGAAAGCGGATTGGGCAAGGTAAAAGCCGGCATGACCACGATTAAAGAAATTAACAAGGTGACATTCGTCGATGGGTAGCGCAACAGCAGTTCGTGAAGGCATTTATAGGAGCGGGCTCGCCCGCCGCGTGGCGCGCTGGCTGGATGCCACTCCGCATCCTCCATTGGCCATGGAGATTGCTGCGGACCGAGTTGCCGTGGCGCGATGGGGGCATTCGGGATCGCTCGATGCCTTTGCGATCGAATTGCTTCCGCCGGGAGCGGTAATTCCGTCAGCCGTCGAGACCAATCTGGTGAACTCGGGAGCGGCGAAGAACGCCGTGGCTAAGGCCTGTGATCGGCTTCGCACGAAGGCAGAGGACGTGGCTTTAATTCTTCCCGATCCCGTGATCCGCGTTTTTGTGCAGCACTTTGAGGATTTCCCGCGCTCACCGGAAGAAGCAATTCCATTGTTGCGGTGGAAACTGAAGAGGAGCGTCCCTTTCGAGGCTGACGAAACCATTATCTCGTATTTTCGCCAGGCGCCGCGAGAGGCGGGTGTGGATATCGTCACGGCGCTGGCGCGGCTGCGCATTGTCCGGGAATATGAATCGCTCGCCGAAGGAGTCGGGCTGCAACCAGGCGCAGTGTTAAGCTCTTCGCTGGCGGCGCTTTCGTTGCTTAATGGAAGCCGGCCCGTTTTAATGGCTCGCATTTCGGCCGCTGCGCTGACCACGGCCATCGTGCGCTCCGGCTTACTTTGCGGCTATCGCTGCACGGAACTTCCCGCTCAAGGCGCCAGCCTTACTCCCCAGATGCTGCTCGAGGAGATTTTCCCGGTTGCGGCCTATTACCAAGACACCTGGAATGAGGCGATTTCTTCGGTTCGCATTGCCGGGCTCGGCATAAGGCTCGGTGAGTTTTCTGGCCTGATGGAGCGGGAATTTCATTGTGAGGTAAAGTCCTTATTGAATTCTGCGCACTCGGAAGGAATCATCAAAGACGAAGCGCGGCAGCTTGCCGACCGTGACTTGGATGGACTGGTGGGCTGGATGTTGCATCGAAGCTGAAGATTAACTTCGACGTTCAGGAGATAAGCAGGAGATGGAAGTTCGGCTCAATTTAGCGACGAAGCCACTGGAATCGCACAGGCGTTTCCTGGCGGGGGCGAGCCTTTCTGCGTTCGTCGCGGCTGTGGTGTTGGTCGCTCTGGGATGGCACGTCTATTCCGTGCGCAAGGCGGCGACCGAAGTATTTGCGCGCCAAGCAAAGATAAACGATGAGCGGACCGAGTACGAGGCACAGCGGCGAGAACTTGAGCGCTATTTCAAGCAAAAGAGCGTTGCGGACATCCACGACCGCGCTGCTTTCATTAACGGCATCATCGCCATGCGCAGCTTCAATTGGACGAAGATGTTCATGGACCTGGAGCGCCTTTTGCCTGGGGGCGTACGCATCATCAGCATTGAGCCCAAGCAGGTCTCCGGGCATGTGGAGCTTAGTTTGACGTTCGGTGCTGCTGGCGATGACGCCAAGTTCCGGTTCGAGCGGGCACTGGAAACCTCCAAGGAATTCTCGGAAATACAGATTCATAGTGACGTGAAGCCAACGACGCCTACCGGTCCGATCAACGACCAAAGCGTCGTGCAGTTATCTACGTATTATTCGGGGACTTAATGGCGCGCGATTTCACAACTCGCAAACGGACGATCCTGGGCGGGGTGATTTGTCTGGTGGCGGCAGACTTGGTCCTGGCTGGCTATAGTTACCAGCTCTCATCCCAGCCTCTGACGACGGCCCCTGTGTTTGTCAGGCAGGAAGACTACCTCAAGAAATTGAAGGCCTCAGTCGCAAGAGCGGAGCAAATCCGCGAAGACATGCCGAATACCCAGCGGGATTGCGAGAAGTTCGAGCGCATGCTTCTGCCGGCCAGTTCCGGGTATTCTTCGGTCTCCTCCGAGCTCAGTGAAATCGCCAAAAAGAGTGGTGTCAACGTGCAAGGCGTGGGCTTCAAGACGACTCCCGTTCCAGAGCGCGGACTGACGGAAGTGGTCATGGAATCGACCATCGAGGGTGACTACAAGAACGTAATTCTTTTCTTGAACGGATTGCAACGTTCCGCCAATATTTATGAGGTAGAGTCTTTGGCGCTGGCACCGCAAAAGGACAATAAAGGGCCTGCCAACGTCATCAAAGTCGGGCTACATCTCAAGACGTACTTTCGGGCGGGGGCATGAAGCAGAAGCGACAGATCGGCATTCTGTCTATATTGATAGTGGCTGCGGCCATCGTGTGGGCGTGGAACTTTCGCGGCAAGCGCGTAGTGACCGCCGATGCCAGTCCGAACCTGCAGGACACGCCTATTGTCGAAGTTCAGAATCCGCATATTCGCATGGAGCAAATGGAGCGCGCCCGAAGCGCCGAGTATAAAGGTTCAGGGCGCAACCCCTTCAGCCCCGCAGCAGCCCCTGCCCCTGCGGCGAGGATTGCTCAAGCTGAGAAAAAAAATCAGAATTACGGCCCGCAGCTTCCGCCGCCGCCTGCCCCTCCGCCTCCATGCACTCTTTCCGCGAACGTAAAATTCTATGGTTTCGGGACAGTGCCCAATGGCACCTCTCGCCGGGCCTTCGTCCATGACGGCGACGACGTGCATATTTTGGGTGAAGGCGACATCCTATTGAAGCACTTCCGTATTATAAGAATCGGCAACGCCAATCTCGAATTTGAGGATATAACCAGGGGCTGCATCGGCACGGCTCCGCTCGAGGAACAAGCACCAGCCCCAGGTCCACCCCAATGATCGCGCATCGCAAGGTAAATTCGAGGAAGCGCAACGAGCAGGGATACGCCTTGCTGATGGTGATCTTTATGGCCACGATGCTGCTCCTCCTTGCCACAATGGCGGCTCCGAACATCCAGACTCAGGGGCGGCGCGAAAAAGAGAAAGAGATGATTTGGCGCGGCCAACAATACGCGCGGGGAATCAAGCTGTATTACCGAAAATTGGGGCGATTCCCTACGAGTATCGATGACATGACTAAGCCCAAAGTCGGCTCACTGCGTTTCATGCGGCAGGCTTACAAGGATCCGATGAACGCCCAGGATGGTTCCTGGAGGCTCATTTATGTTGGCCGGGCGGGACAGCTTATCGGAAGCCTGAAGCCGCAGCCCCAGAGTCTTCAATTTGGCCAAGTGCCCGTGGGAATTGGCACCCCCGCCGGCTCCACGGGCGGTGTGTCCGGCGGCCCGGGCTTTAGCGCTCCAAACAGTGGTTTCGGGTCCGTGCTGGGGCAGGCGATAGGACAAGTTGGCGGATTCAATCAAGCACAAGGGCTACCAGGAGCACAGACGGCAACGTCCCCAGGTTCCGGGTCCAATCCTACGAATTCGAGTTCCCAGAATCCCACGGCCCCGACCGGCCCCGCGGTTTCCGCCGATCAGTCGACAGGAACAAGTGCCGACGCCCCAATTCCCGGGGGCGACACTCCAACTATCCTGGGAGGAAACATCATCGGAGTGGGAAGCAAAATCAACGAAAAGTCGATAAAGGTCTACGATAAGGCCAAGAATTACCGCCTCTTCGAGTTTATTTGGGATCCGTCGAAAGATACGTTTGGCATTGGCCAGCCCAGTATGCAGACAGGAACAGGTCTCGGGGGGCAGCCGATTGGTCAGCCGGCAGGACAAAGCCCGTTTGGCCAGCAGCCAAGTCAGAATCCGATAGGGCAGCAGCCTGGTCAGAACCCGGCGAATCCCCAAAATCCTCAGCAGCCTCAGAATCCTCAGCAGCAATAACGGCTGGATTTTTTTTCCGCCCCGCTGTGCTTGAATCACCTCTCGTCACCTCCGTGGAACTTCCGTAGAATCATCCTGATCAGCAGGCAAGCCATTGGCACATACCTCGACCCTCGGCTCTTCACCTGTCTACGAGGACTACACGCGCTGCATCCATTGTGGTCTGTGTCTGAACGCTTGTCCCACTTATCGCCTCTGGAATCTCGAAGCGGATTCGCCCCGGGGCCGCATCCAGCAGATGTTCCACGTTTTTCAAAGCGAAGGGAGCAACCAGGCGCAGCCGGAAACGCGGATCACCGACGGATTCGTAGATCACATTGATAAGTGCCTCGACTGCCGCGCCTGTGAAACTGCATGTCCTTCTGGCGTTGAATACGGAAAGCTGGTCGAGCATGCGCGTGTCCGTATTGAGCGCGGCTACGAGCGTTCCTGGTTTTCTCACGTTGCGCGGAGTTTCTTTTTCCGTGATTTTCTTTCCGCTTCCCACTTCATCGAGGATGCCGCGAGAGTTTTTCGCATTTACCAGCGTTCGGGCGTGCAGGCCGTCGCGCGGGGAATTGGCATCCTCAAGTTGTTCGGATTGGTGGAGCGCGACCGCCTTCTCCCGCAAATTGACCGCGAATTTTTCTTTAACCGCTTCGGCTCGACTTTTGCTCCGGTAGGTCCCCGTCGGGCGCGTGTAGCATTTTTCGCGGGCTGCATCGCGAATGTCACGTTTTCCGAACTGAACGAAGCCACCGTCCGCGTACTCACCGCCAATGGCTGCGAAGTGGTCGTTCCGAAGGAGCAGTCTTGCTGCGGGGCGCTTTCCGCGCACGCGGGTTTTCGCGATGCCGCGCGCGAATTCGCCCGAAAGAACCTGCAGGCATTTCGCTTGGACGACTTTGACGTTATCGTAACCAACGCCGCCGGCTGTGGCTCCACATTGAAGGAGTACGATCATCTTTTTTCGGCAGACGAGCCCGAACATGCACAAGCCCGCGCGTTCGCAGCAAAAACACGCGACGTTACGGAATTTCTCGCGGACCTCGGTTTAGCCGCGAAACTCCATGCCCTGCGCAACCGCGTCACTTATCAGGATTCCTGCCACCTGCTGCATGGACAGAAAATCCGCGAAGCCCCGCGCAAACTGTTGCGTGGCATTCCAAATCTCGATTTCATGGAATTGCCATACTCGGAAATCTGCTGCGGCTCGGCGGGAACCTACAACGTTACGCAGACCGAAACGTCGTTGCAATTACTCGCCGAGAAGATGCGCCACGTCCAATCGACCGGCGCGCAAACCATCGTCACTGCCAACCCGGGCTGCATCCTCCAGCTTCGCGCGGGGGTGGCCTTTCATAAGACGAATCAGAATGTGCTTCACGTCATCGAGCTTCTCGACCGGGCGCTGGTGGGAGGAACGACATCATTGTGAGCGAAACGAGAGGCTCCGCATCGTTGCCGCGGGATCATAGACTTGCGCTCGTTACCGCTCGCCAATCAAATAGCAGCAACCCAGTGGTCCCATCTTTGCCGAGTGCACCGTTCCTGCAGGAACATCGCAGCGGGTACTCGCTTGGTATGTGCTCCAAAAACGGCTGCGCCCTTCCCGCGGCGATGGGGGTTGCCGCGAAAAGGGCGTGCCGTCTTCAGGAGAGAAGGTCGGGTTTACGAAATCCCGTCGAGCGAAATCACCTCACGACGATCAGTTGTCTGCCGGGGGCGGCGCCTGACGCCTGCGCATCCTTTCGCCTGCCCTAGACCGGCCCTGCGTCACGGTGTAGTCGGACGGAGCTGCAAAGAGCGCTGCATCCGGCTCCGCGCGCTGGATATTTGTCAGGGAATAGGTAGTCTCCCCGGACCAGGGGTCGCTTCGCTTGCTCATCACCACCATTTGTAGATCGTTGGAATACCAAACCTCGCGAACGATGGTAATCGGTTTCTCATTTCCGATTTGTCCGGCCGGAATCGTTTTCGTTACGCGAGTCCCTTGCGCGGTCACTCCCGCCATGGTTTGCGTGCCAAGGTCTTCTCTTGTCAAGTTGACCCCCGTTTTTTCCCCTGGGCGCAATTCCATCTTGTCTCTCATTGCCCGTCTGGCGGCGCCTTTCATATCGCCGAAAGGCTTTCCCACTTTCTCGGCTGTCTTTAGATCCGGATGCAGCACGAGAGTCGTGCCCGCCACGGGATCATTTATGACAACAAACGATTTCGGTTGATCGGAAGTCGAAAGAGGGCCAAATCCTGAAAGCGTAATTTCCTTGCGGATGCGGCCCTGACTGTCACGGAAAACGTTGGTCTGCGTCTTCCGCGTGATGTGATTGCCGTCCGCGAGAGTTTGCGTGGTTTCCGAGACTGCGATTGCGCTAAACGGTGCCCCGGTCACCACTTTTCCACCGTGCATTCCACCAAAACCCAGCAGCTCCATGCGTTCGCCGAAGGGAGGCGGCGGAAAGTCTCCTTCAGGACCCGCCTGCATCATACCTGCCGCGTGGGGTGGCGGAGCCTGCTGGGCCCCTGCGATTCCCGTGTAGAGGACGAGCAAACACCCGAGGATCAAGCCCCCGATTAGGTTGCGATTCATTCTTTTCTTCTCCTCTTCTCTCCCGACCTGCAAAAATATCCGTTTGTCTTCATTCGGGCAGGCGCACAGCCTGCGGCAATCCGTCGTTCCCGACCAGCAAGTCCACCTGAATCCATTCGCTGGCGCGGTCTTCGTTGACCGGCAGGCCGAGCGCTCCGAGCGCGCCACGCTGCATGCGAACATTCAGAATCGCGGAACCATCGGTCTCGGCCGGCAAGACTCCAGGTAACAAAGTGAAATCGCCCAGTTCATTGTCGGCCATGAGCGTCTGCGGGTCGCCGCCGGCATGCGGATCGGGCGAACCCTGATTCGGAACAGTCGTATTCGGTCGAAGAGCCACAGGGTTTTGCCGATTGTTGTGCCATTTCACCCAGCTCACCGCGCCTACAAGCACGGCCGCCGCAGCCAAGCCCCAGGCTGCCGCCATGGAGGCGCGTCGCATCTTGGGCGTGTGATATTGCGTGCGAAACTGCTGGCGAAGGCGCATCTCAACCCGCGCGGGAGCGTCCAGCGTGGCTGTTGCTTGCGCGAGTAAACGCAGCTCGAGCCGCGTAGCCTCCCACGAATCGCGAAGCGCCGCACAGCGAGGACAGGAAGCCACATGAGCTGCCGCGGCAGCGCGTTGCGTATCTCTCAACGAGGCGTCGCGCTCCGCATCCAACCCCATCTCTTCGAATTCATTGCACGTCATTTTACGAGTCCTTCGTCCAGCAAAAGCCGTTCACTTTGCCACGCTTGCCTGCGGCGGCAGGGTCTTGCGCCGGGGCGCGTCGCGCAGAATTTCGAGCCGCGCCATCAGCAAGGCCCTCCCGCGATGTAGCCGCGAGCGAATCGTGCCAATCGGGCAGCCAATCCTTTGGGCCGCTTCTTCGTAACTCCGTTCTTCGAGCGCGCACAGCACCACCGCTTCACGAAACTCCGCGGGCAAATCCAGCACCGCGGCCCAAACATGCTCCGCGCGCTCTCGCTTCTCCGCCTGAATTGCCGGCGTGGTAGCATCCATTAAGACAACTCCCGGGCCTGCGCCGTTTTCATTTTTCTCTTCCAGCGGAACCTCGCGTTGCGGCGAACGCTCGATATGCTTCAGGACACGATTACGCGTCACGCCATAAAGGAAACCGCCCAGTGTGCCACGAGCCGGGTCGTATTTTTTGGGATCTCGCATCAAAGTCATAAAAACATCCTGCACAATTTCCTCGGCGACCCACGCGTTTCGGCTCATGCGCAGCGCGAAGCGATAGAGCGCCGCCTGATGGCGCCGATAGAGGAGCGTAAACGCCTCCTCGTCGCCTTTCCCGGCGCGCCGGAGCAGCACGTCGTCTCGTTCCTGGTCCTCGATGCTCATCTCCCCTGATAAGACGTTTTGCCCGGCTCTAGATGTACATTCCGCAATCGAAGAGGATAAGTTCCCACGAGAGAGCCGGACCCTCAAACGGCACTAAGTCCGTTTGTAAGAATGGGTTAGGCTTTAGGCTTGAACATCCGAGCAGCGATGCGGGTGACAAACTGGCGCGGAACCAAACGTTCGCCATGCGCGCCAAGATAATTCCCTAGTCCGGAGATGACATAGCTTTTCCCTGCGGCAAGAGCCCTTAGCCCCGTTCGCGCCACTTTTTGCGCCGTCTCCGCCCGATGTATGAATTTGTCCTGTCCCGCCACAACATGAAATTCAGATTCGGTCGAGCCCGGGCACAAAGCGCACACACGGATGCCATAGGGTTTCAATTCTTCCGCGAGCCCTTCCGCAAATAGTAAGTCGAAAGCTTTGGTCGCCGCGTATGTGGAAATGTAGGGAACGGCCTGGAAAGATGCGGTGGAGGCAAGAATAAGAATGTCGCCGCGGCGCCGTGCCACCATACCTTGCACGAAAAGATGTGTCAGGTGAACGACCGCGGAGCAATTCACTTGAACCATTTCGAGCAAACGCTCCCTCGCTACGGAATGAAATTCCCCGTATTTGCCGAAGCCGGCGTTATTGATGAGCAGGCCGACTTCGATCCCCTTGTCGCCCGTGAAGGCAAAAATGGCTTCGGGGGCAGCTGGGTCGACCAGGTCTGCAGGGAACACCTGCGCTTGTATTTTGTAAGTTGTGGCCAGCCGTTGCGCGAGCGCGTCGAGGCGGTCTTTGCGCCGCCCCGTGAGCACTAGGTTAGTTCCGCCTGCAGCCAGCTCCTCCGCAAGAGCTACTCCGATCCCCGCGCTGGCTCCTGTCACCAGTGCCCATTTACCCTGCCATTCGGCGGCCATCGTTCCTCCGTCAACAGCGAGCGTCCGTTGGAATTGTTCATTCTAGCGGTTCGCAGCAAGCCCCGCATCTTCCACGGCGATGCGCCGCGGCACCCGCCAATCGCTCCCCACATTTCTTCGAGCAATGGCCCAGGCCAATCAAAGGATTTACTTCTCGGGGCCGATCAGAGCGTCTTTCAGCCGCGCCGTTTCGCGCTTGATGCGCTCCATTAGTCGCCGCGCCCAGACAAACTCCACTGCCAGCAAACCGAGGCCCAGCAGGATTACAGGCGTGCCCGGGCCTGGTGTGAAAATCATTGCCATGCCCAGGAGCAGAAGAGTGAACCCGGCGACGATCAGAAAGATGCGGCGAACTTGTTTGACCGTATGGAGGAACATTAAGGTTTGGGGAAAGTCGTCGTCCGCAGCCTTCCGGAATATGAGTGGCGGAGAGGGTGGGATTCAATCCCGCCAGCCTATGAAATTCTCAATGCTGATGGTAGATTTTAGCCCTCGTAATTTCAACTGACAAAGCCCAAAAGGGAGGTTATTTCCAGAATTCGACTGCTGCGGAAGAAAGCGCATCACTCGATGCTATTGCGTTAATTCGGTCGATGCGCCAGCACCGCCGACGCTCTTAGTTTGTGCACCGATTTTCAACTCGCCACTGAAAGGGCCGGAACTCTGCTAGCTTCTCAAAATCTCGTGCATTGGCCGTTATCACTGTTATTCCCAAACGGCCAGCGCTCATTGCAATCAGCGCTTCGTTAGTCAAGCGCCCCCTCCCGATCTGCTCGTAATCGTACTTGGCGGTTAGGAGAGCGAGCACTTTGCCCGTCTGTGTCCAGTCCATGAGATTTGGAACCGAGATCCGTCCGGCTCTGTTGAAGTCCCTCAAGACGCTCCACAACGTGCCGATTGCGCATGCTCACCCCAGCGTAGAGTTCTTCGAGGACGACCGAACTCAACCATACGGCGCTACCGCCTGCTATCCGCCGCAAACCCAGGGCTGCGTCATCTCCCATCCGCAAGGCCATGATATAAATCGATGTATCGAACAACACCGGGTGCATCTACGGCTCCAGCGTGGATCGAAAGGTGGACAATAGTAGCCGCGCTGGACGTCCTTCAGCGCGTCGGCCACGCGCTCGACATCGCTCATGTCAGCGACCGCGATCTCGGCCCCTTGCGCTTTCAGCCGGGCGCTGCGGGCGTCTTCTCGGTGCACCATGGCGCGAACGGGATAGCCTGCTTTCCGTAGTTCGCTAACGACGACGCTCCCGGTCTTACCGGTCGCGCCAGTAACGATGATTCTTGGCTTGATCATGATCGTCTCCTTCTAAGGTTTCCTTCCTGCGGCAGACTATCGCGAGGAGAGTCACTGCAGCGCTCCTGGGTTCAATGCCCGTAGCGGCATCAAGGGCCCGACGGGAATGTACTGGTGATCCATCAAGTGTTCCTTTGCGAGCGGCAGCGTTTCCATAATGGCGCGTGCCTCGTCCTCAGTCTTCGCGTCAACCAGGAAGACGACGCCTTTGCCATCGCCACGCGAATACCACTGACGGATTTTTCCGTCGAGGTAGAGCTTCACAGTCGCCCGAATCTCTTCCGGTATAACGGCCATGATTTGTTGAGGAGTTACGCCCTGCTTGGGGGTCTCAATGACCAGCACTTCGGTGGTTTTAGGTATAGCTATGCTGGGCACGCCCGAGCCGCTCCCGGCCTGTGATTGAGCTAGGGACGACGCCGCGGGAAGCATTGTCATAGGAAAAGGGATCATAAATTTCATCGGGTTATCCTTTCGATTCACTCTGGTTCGTGCGATCCTAAACGAGCACGACCCTCTTTTTGTGTTGGTACCAATGGGTACCACGCATTAACTTAGACGCGGCATCTTATCGATGGTTACAAAGAAATTCAGATGGCACGCGAGTCTCGGCTGCGCATGGTACTATTGGGTACCACACGCCTGAGGTGGTACTATGCCGTACTGGCGTCGCCGCCTGTGTGGGACGTTTTCTTCCGATCGCTAACATCCGAGAATCGGAGTTCCAGGCATCTCAAGGCGCCTCTAGGAGGCGCTCTTAGGGATTACCGTCGGTGCTAGAGCAGGGCACAAGCAGGAGATCGCGATCGTGTTGAATTCAACTTTGTTGCGGGATCAAAACTACATGTTCGAGGTCTAGTAGGCGCAGCACGGGTTTTGTCGTGCGCCGCCTTCTAGAGGTTGGTCGGTGCGTCATGATCAATGGCCTCCACGCCATCGACCAATCGTCAAAGCGATTCGCGGGGGTTCGTTTCAGGATTGCCAGTCACCCTAGGGCTGGCCGCGGTTTATGGGTCTGACCTGCGTCCGACCTGGATCGATTAGGTTAGCGGAATGATACGGTTACAGGAGAGCTAGGCGCGGTGTACACCACTTCGCCATCAAGCAGCGTCATTAGGCATTTCAAGTCTTTGATCTGGTCGGTGGGGACCGCGTAGAGGTCGCGGTCCCAGATCGCCATGTCAGCTTTCTTGCCTGCCTCGAGAGTGCCAATTTTGTCTTCCAGGAACATCTGGCGCGAGGCCCACGAAGTATAGCTGCGCAAGGCGGTGTGCAAGTCCACGGCTTCTGCCATCCCGAAAGGGTGCAGGCCGTAGGTGCCTTTGGCGGTTTGGCGCGCTGCGGAGGCCCACAGGCCGTAGCGCGCCGCAACCGGCGTAACGAAGTAGTCTGACCCGCCGGACCATAGGATGCCCCGGGATTGCAGCGTTTTGAAAGGTTCGAGGTGCTGGCCCCGTTTGGGACCATAGCTGGCCGCATAGATGTCGCCGATCCACCAGAGGAATTCAGCCTGCATCTCCGGGTAACCGGCATCATATTTCTTTTGCAAAGTTGCCATCACGTCGAGCGCGTGCGGGGTAGGCAGGTTGGCGTGGATGATGCTGTGGCGCAAGCCGGGATGCGGTTGCTCCTGCTCAACCAAAGCGTAGGTATCGACGACCCAGTCCATGGCGCGGTCGCCGACGGCGTGCGTCCCGACCGGCACGCTGTTTTGGTGGAGGAGCCGGACCATCTCTCGATAAACAGCGGGGTCGATTTGCGGATAGCCCCGATTGCCCTCGCCCGAACTTGTAACGTCAGGAGTCGTGCCATTACGCAGCCAGTCGTCATAGACCCAGCCCGTGCGGGCGCCGCCTGAGCCATCCATATAGATTTTTGCTCCGCAGGAAAGCAAGCGGTCCTCGCCGAGACTGTTTGGCAAACGAGGAACGGCGTTGATTTCGGCCAGCGCCTTGCGAGCCGATTCGAGTGTTGAACCCGCGTGCCACAGGACGCAGATGCGCTCGTTGAGCTGTCCCTGCTCGGCGAGAGACTTATACGCATCCCAGTGCAACTTTTCAATGTCAGGATCCTTGATAGAGGTCATGCCTTCGCTGTGTAGCACGTTTTGAATATAGAGGATGCCCTGCCGCACCTGTTCGAGCGTTGTGGGCGGGATGAGACGCGTGACGGGCTGCATGGCGGATTCTTCTTTGAGGACGCCCGAGGGGTTCCCGTGGAAGTCGCGGTCGATGGTCCCCGCAGCCGGATCAGGTGTGGCCCCTGTGATGTGGGCAAGTTTGAGCGCCCGCGAATTGGCCACCCCGTAATGGCCGGTGGTATGGACAAGCCAGACCGGATTGTCCGGAGCGACGGCGTCAAGATCGGCCGCGGTGACATAGCGTTTTTCCGCGAGCTTGCCCTCGTCCCAGCCGGAGCCAGTGACCCATTCCCCGGGCTTGGCCAGAGCGATCTTGGCCTTCACACGAGCGACAATTTCTGCGACCGAAATGGCATCCGAGAGCTTGATGCCGTATAGTTCTTGGACGCCTCCGTCCGCAATGTGGGCGTGTGTATCAATGAGGCCGGGGGTAGCGGTAAGCCCGTGTAGGTCAATGACGCGGGTGTTGGGAGCATTCGATGCGAACGCCAGAATCTCTGCGTCAGTCCCAACTTTCACGATAAGGCCGCGACGAATCGCGAGAGCCTGGGCTACCGAGTCTTTGGGATCTAAGGTGAGAATGTGGCCGTGCAGCAGGAGAAGGTCAGCGTTTTGACTCTGTGCGGGGAGGATTCGCGGCAAGAGCAGTGTGGCGAGCACGGCGGCTGCCGAATTCACTCTGCGGGTCCTAGTCATCATTAGATTCTCCTCGCGGAGCAGTCAACCACTATATAGACTCCGGGACAAAGAGAGTAGCCCGCCTAAACGCCACAGCACTTCAGCTAGGAACGCACTACGCATGACGTACTGTCGCAAACACCAATTCTGTCTGCGTTGTCGCCACCTCTTCGAAAACTGGTTTTTGGAAGGATAGCCCGTGATACGACCGGGAGCCGGACCAGACAGGCCCGTTGTCGTGAGCTCAAACGCTTGTTCGCGTCATTTGATGTTCGATTCCGCGCGGCTAAAATCCTTAGGTGGCTGAGTTCCGGAACGCGGTACAGCCACGCCGCGCTTCTCTAGAGGTAGCGAATTAAAGAAGTAACCCCCTATCCCGGGATCAATACTGTACTGACCGAGTGGGAAGAGGGACTGAACCACTTGCTCGGCAAAAAGATTGTTGGGCTGTATCTATCCGGCTCACTGGCGTATGGAGATTTTGTGCCGGAAAGGAGCGATATAGATTTGCAGGCGGTTGTTCGGAGTCGACTAACCAAAAATGAACTCAGATCGGTTGAACACTTACACAGAGAAATAGAGCGACGCTCTCCGCAATGGGGCAGACCGAATTGAGTGCTCCTATGTTCCTCTCGAACTCGTGCGCGAATTGACACCTCCTGCAAAATCGCGGCCCTGGTGGGGATTTGGCACTTTGTATGCCGAGGCGCCAGCTGGGAATAAATGGATCATCAATCATTACCTTCTGGCCCAGCATGGCATTGCGCTTGAGGGGCCTGCCACTGATACTGCCGATCGGCATACATGACGTGCGGCAAGCTAGTGCGAGAGATCTGTTCCAAGAATGGGTGCCGAAAATTGATAACGCCGCGTGGCTCTCGAATAGCCATTATCAGTCTTATCTTGTATTGAATCTGTGCCGCATCCTGCGCACAGTTATCCGTGGCGAGCCGGGTTCTAAGAAGGTTGCCGGTCAGTGGGCCAAGGCAGCATATCCGCAGTGGCAAGACTTGATCGAAGAAGCGGAGAGATGGGCGTATGGCGACGAGATGAAGCGGCAAACTGATGCCGTGGCGTTCTTACGATTTGCGGTCGACCGGGTGGAGGAGACAAAATTGTGACTTGGCGAGTCCTCGGCAATCCTTCCCTAAAACACATAACAGAAGGTTTGCGCGTCATCCGCCCAGAAGCACCTTGCCAGTTAAAATCTCTGACTTGACGACGGTGTGACCATCGCCTGGCACCGGCGGTTTGCCGGGCGCGTTAGGTACGAAATGGCGAGGACCAGGAGACATACCAGAGGAGCGAATGCCGTGGCGCCATCTTTGGCGAGATAGTGCGCAATAAATGCAGAGATCCAAGCAAATGTGAATCCGGCATAAGCCCACTCCTTGAGTTTGACCATGCCGGGAACGATGAGGGCGATCCCGCCAAGAGGTTTGGCGATCCCCAGAATAATGCGGAGCTGCTGGGGATAGCCCACGTGCGCAAATCCCTGAGCTGATTGTGGACCACCTAAGAGGTAACCGTAAGCGGCAAGGAACGACAGCGCGGCCAGCAGAATCGTGGTGACCCAATAAGTTACTTTGCGTGCCATGAGATAGACTCTCCTTTTCCGAGGGAATCCTAGCACGCTTGGCTGGACGATTCTGGATGAATCGTCGGCCAACCGGAGAGCGCCGGGATAAACCGGCATCTCTAACAATGCCGACCCTGTCAACTCCTTTTTTGAACAGACTCTTCCGTTCACTCCCCGGAGTGGTCTTGTTCGTTTCGTTGACCTCTGCATCGACGACCACGGCTCGTCCGCTTGGCTTGTGCGAAGCAATCTCAACGATCCGCGCAAAATTCCGTACCTGTTGGTCTGGAAAGACGAGAGGCATGGTGGAGAGATCATGGAGGCCGTGCGACTGGCACGCCAAAAGCCTTTTGAGTGTGAGGAGTTGAACCGAGCCGACCCGCACGAATACATTGAGCTGAAACGCACTAACGGGAGCACTACGATTTTGCAGATTGTCTGGCGGACGCTGCCACGCAACGGCGGGCGTGCGCTGCTCCTACGTTGTCCCTATTGCGAAACGCCGCGCCGTCACGTCTACGGTTGGGAATGGGATAGTTGGTCGGGATGGTCGAATGGAGTCAGGAATATCAGTTGGCGGTGCCGATCCTGCGCTCGACTACGTTACTCTTCGGAGGGCAGCTATTTGCGTCCCGCCTACGGTCGGCTCGGAGGACTCGGCGCAATTCTCCGCGCTTCTTGGGGGAGCCTGCCACGGCCGGAGTCTTGGCTTCCTTACGTG
>DATEGO010000115.1:0-17050 GCA_035280065.1 Candidatus Acidiferrum sp. | reverse complement strand
GGCGCTGCCAAGCCGCGATTCTGGGCATCCCCGCGATGGACACGGTGAAAGAAGTGAAGCGCGCCAGCCTGCCGGAAGACGTGGCGCTGATCACCGGCACGATTCCGCGCGAACGCTTGGTGCTGGCGCAGACGCCGCAGGTGTTTGCGACGAAGCTCCTGAAAGAGGCGTTTGCCCGCGCGCAAGCGGACGGCGTGAACGCTTCGGACGAGGCCGGGCTTGTCGAGCGCCTGGGCCACGACGTGCATGTCGTGCTGGGCTCCGAACGCAACATGAAAATCACCAAGCCGGCTGACATGGAGCTGGCCCGCTTCTACCTCGACCACGAGACGAAAAAAGCATGAGCGCGCGCTGCGGGATTGGGTACGATTTGCACCGGCTGGCTGAAGGGCGAAAGCTCATCGTCGGCGGGATTGAATTGCCGTTTGATAAGGGACCGGTCGGACACTCGGACGGCGACGTGCTCGCGCATGCACTTTGCGATGCGCTGCTTGGCGCGGCGGGGCTTGGCGATATCGGCACGCATTTTCCAGACACTGACCCGAGATGGAAAGGCGCGAATAGCCTGCTTTTCCTCGAACATGCCAAAAAGTTGCTTGCAGACAAGAATTTCGTCATTGAGCATGTCGACGCGGTGGTCATCACAGAAAAGCCAAAGCTTGGCCCGCATTTTCCGAAGATGCGCGAGGCTCTTGCTAAGGCGCTCGGAGTTTCCGCGGACAGAATCCATCTGAAAGCCAAAACGAACGAAGGAGTGGATGCCGTTGGGCGCGGCGAAGCCATCGCTGCGCATGTCGTGGCGACGCTTTCCAGCCGCTAGAGTGGGATCTTTCTAAGGCCTAGGTTTCTGCTGCTTTTCTGCTTCGTCAATCAACTTTCGAAATTCGGCAACGGCGGGAACGTCGGGCGATTTCAGCGCGTCGTTCTGCTCGTATTGCCAGACGGGCGCGCGACCCTCTGGACCGTCGATGTGCCCCTCGTACACGACAAACATGTCATCCGGTGGGCCAGCCTCCATCTGCGGGTGCGATTTTGTGTCTTGAGGGCCGGTTTGTGTGGTCCCGGGCGGATGGCCTTGTTGGACTGCAACGCTGCCGCCATTGTCTCTCGGCTGAATGATCACGGGACGGTCGTTGGTGGGCAGGCCCCCAATCGTCGGATGCACGATTTTGCCGGAACCCTTGCGCACGGTGATGACCAGGTCGGCGGTCTGCGTGTCCAGGACCGGAGAGAAGCGCCCCCATTTCGCCAAGGCTTTCTCCACATCTTCCTGGGCCGTTCTGTTTGCGAGAGGAGCGGTCATGGAAGTGCCCGCGGTGGGATCGATCAAGACACAAACCGTGTGGGCTTGAAGAACGTAGGCGGGCAGCAAGATTTTTTTCTTGCCGCCGGCGAGCATTAGCGAAGCGGAGAGAAGGACCAAAAGGGGCAGAACGCGCATGCGGACGGTCATCGCAGCCTCCACGCGCCAAACACAAGAGAGGAGTATAGCGTGCGACAATGGACAGCGGCAATGACCGCCACACAGATGCCTTCCGAGGAAAAAGCGAATGGACCAGCGGCCGCGGTGAATCCGTGGACGTCGGCGGATGTGACTGGGATTTTGTGCGAGCGCGGTTGGTTGGCGGCTGATGCTGATATTGCGCCGGAAGTGGAGGCTTGGTGCGGTCACGCCGCAACTATTCTTGGCGCTCATGCTGCGGACCGCCGCGCCCTTGCCGAATTGCTGGGACTGGTCTTTCGTTATGATGCGCAGGAAATCCTTGCGCGTGTGGAATCGCACGAGGTGCTGGCGCGTTACGCTGCGCGCGATGTGTTGCGGCACCTGGCGCTGCTGCTTCTGGATGGAGCCCCGCTGAATTCTGAGCGATTCAAGGAAATCTTTGCGGCGTTGAAAGAGCAATTGAAATTGCCAGGACGCGAGATGCTCTATCCGATGCGTTTGGCGCTCGCGGGCCGCCCGGGAGACGGGTCCTTAGATCGCGTCATTTTGCTGCTCGATGAAGCAGCAGCATTGCCGTTTGCAGTTCCCGTAGAATCCACGCGTGCTCGCATCCTCGAATTCTGCGCCGCATTAGACTGACTCTGGCCGCAAGAAAGGGGCGCAGCAGTGCGGCCCCTACAAAGAAGATAGACTCCCCTGTACACTTTGCTTCCATGGACAAATTAACCGGGATTCACGCGGTGAAAGAGGCGCTGGAAGCGCGACGGCCGATTGACCGCATCGCCGTCGCCAAAGGCCGGCAGGACACGCGCATCGAAGAAATCGTGCAGCTCGCGCGGAAGCAAAGCATACCGGTGCGCTTTGAAGACCGAGGGCAACTCGACCGTTTGGCGAATTCGAAGGATCATCAGGGGGTCGTCGCCGTGGCTGCGGCTCGCGCCGCGGCAACTCTGGAGGGTATTCTCGCGAGCGCGAATGCGGCCGGCGGTCAGAAGGGGCTCATCGTGCTTCTCGATGGCGTCGAAGATCCGCACAACTTGGGCGCGATCGTTCGAACGGCGCTTGCGGCGGGCGCGCATGGCGTGGTGGTTCCCGAGCGCCGCGCCGCTGGGCTGACGGACACCGTCGCGCGTTCTTCGGCCGGGGCGCTCGCACATCTCCCTGTTGCGAAAGTAACGAATCTCGCCCGCGCGATGGAAGAACTAAAAGAAGCGGGCTACTGGCTCGTTGGACTGGATGAGCGCGCGGACAAAATGTATGTGGAAGTGGACTACACCTCGCCGGTGGGCATCGTTCTGGGAAGCGAGGGCCAAGGTCTGCACGAATTGACGCGCAAGCGCTGCGATTTTGTTGTGTCGCTGCCTACGACTGGTCCTGTGAAGTCTCTTAACGTTTCCGTGGCCGCAGGCGTCGTATTGTTCGAAGTCCTCCGCCAGCGGAGTCTGGGAAACTGATGTCGAGCGATGCGAAGGACGAAGTCTTTGTAGGTTCCTTTGGATTTTGGTTCGTATGGAAGGTTTCAACAGCCTTCGTTCTCATCGTTGGTTCGTTGGTAGCTTTGACGAGGACCGATCTTAAGGGACCAGTGCGCCTTGGCTCTCTTTTTATCGTGTGGGCAATCATGCTCATCAGCAACGATGAACTCGCGTATGGACATGCTATAGAGCCAGGAATTTATTTTAGGCATTATTTCAAAATGCAGTTTCTGCCTTGGGACGCGATAAGTTCCATTACTTGGAGTACTTCCGATCGCCTTCAGATTCTATTAAAGCGTGGCACCCTATTTCGCAAAACACTCGCGGCACAATCTTTCAGAAATGGTTCTGTGAGGGAATGGCTTTCAACGCCGCCGGAAGTTGTACGATGGCTCCTTGTTGCCAAACCTTCCGGCGCTGACGGAATTGAACTAAAAGGTCCAGGCCTGTAGGTGCTTATTTGTCGTACTGAATCAGGGAAAAAACATCGACGCCGTTGAGCTTCTTGCGGCCACCGAGAAAGGTGAGTTCTACGGCAAACGCCGCGCCCTCCACTTTGCCGCCTAACTTCTCGACAAGCTTCGCGGTCGCCGAGGCAGTTCCACCGGTTGCCAGCAGGTCGTCGCAAATGATCACCCGCTGTCCCGGTTTCACCGCGTCCTCGTGGATCTCCAGCGCGTCTGTGCCGTATTCCAGCGCGTACGAGATGCTCGCTGTTTTCGCTGGCAGTTTCTTCGGTTTGCGAACGGGGACAAAGCCCGCGCCAAGCCGGTACGCGAGCGCCGGCGCGAAGATAAATCCGCGCGCCTCGATGCCTGCCACGAGGTCAATCGTGTGGCCGTTGTAATGTTCGCAGAGGCGGTCGATCAGCGTGTGAAAGCCTTGCTTGTCCTTCAGCAGCGTGGTCAGGTCGTAGAAAAGAATTCCCGGCTTGGGGTAGTCCGGCACTTCGCGTATCAGCTTCTTCAAATCATTCATTCACGCGTTCTCCTGTTTGTTTGGGTTCGAATCGAATCTTTTGTGCCGTCATCAAGCAGTTGGATTGATCACAAAGCTGCCGTCGTAATGCGTCTCCACTGGCGCCGGTTCTTCCAGCACCTCGGTCACGTCGGAGCCGAGCGGCCCGCGTTCCAGAAGCCTACGCAGTTCGCTGTGCTGCTCCGCGGTACCTATGACAAACACCTCTACGCGCCCGTCGCACAAGTTTCTCACGAAGCCGCTGACGTGCAGCTTTTCCGCGGCGTGTTGCGTAAAGAAACGGAAGCCCACGCCTTGCACCATGCCGGACACAAAATAACGTTTCGCTGACCTGGTTTCGCTCACGAACCGCAAAATTGTAGCAGAGCCGAACCGTTTCTTCCTCTTGCGGCGAGGAAGATTGCCCTATGAGTGGACTTGGTTCTCCCTTGCGTTACACTGTGAACCGATACGCTAGCATGGAGCTGCGTTATCTCGCCAGGCCGCCGCAGGCATGCTTGGCGCATCCAACATATATATGACCGAGGCCAGACCACATTACGGCGATCTTGGCAATTCGCACTTACTCGCCGCACTTGTTTTCCTTTCTGCACTGACTCTTGGTGCATCATCGCTCCTCGCTCAGGACGCACCGCAAGGCCCGATCGCTCCGCCACCCGACCATCACGTTGTGCGGCTTAGCAACGAGCCTGAGCCACCCGCGCCGCCTTCGCTTCCTGAGGCCGAGATCATCCGGCGCTTTTCGCAGAAGGAAGACGAGTATCTCGCCACGCGCGCGCATTTCACCTACAAGAAGACCATTCGCATCGAGGAGTTCGGCCCAGACGGCAAGCCCTCCGGCGAATTTGTGCTGGTGATGGAGCCTGCGCGCGACGAGGACGGGAAACTCCACGAAAAAGTTGCTCAGCGGCCGCAGTCTACAATGCATCATTTCTTTCTGCGCTCGGAAGACCTGGAAGGTCTCGAGCGCATCCCCGCCTTTCCGCTGACCACGAAGCAGCTTGCGAATTACAACTTGAAGTATCTGGGCAAGGAACAAGTGGACGAAGTCGAATGCTACATTTTTCAGGTGAAGCCAAAAACGGTCGACCGCCAGAAGGCTTATTTCGAAGGCGTCGTTTGGGTCGACGCGAAATACCTGGAAGTGGTTAAGACCTACGGCCAGTGGATGACCGATCTCGGTCCCATGCATGTCATCAAGGACTTGCCTTTCAGTTTGTTCGAGACTTACCGCGAAAATGTCGAGGGGAAGTATTGGTTCCCGAACTATTCGCGCTCCGACGACACCGCGGAGTTGAAAGGCCAGCAGATTCCGGTGCGCATTGTCATTAAGTGGACGGACTTCAAACCGCTTCCACTCGCCCCACAAGCCGCCGCGGCCAACCCATCGGCTCCGGCAAAGCCATAATCTGTGTGTTTGGCAAACTGCAGACTTACTTTGAACCGTTGCGCAAACGGTCCAAAACGTCCGGCAACTCTCCGAGCGAGCTAAGAAGGAATTCCGGGCGCGCCGCACGTAGCCGCTGCTCCGTTGGATAGGGACCCAACACGCCGATTGCCAGGACTCCCGCGCTCTGCGCCATCTCCACGTCCTGCGGTGCGTCGCCGACGTACACGCAGCAACGGGGCTCCAGCTCCATTTTCTTCAATGCGAGCCGAAGAGGCGCGGGATGCGGCTTTTTCTTTAACGTATCTCCACTGCACACGCGCGCCGAAAAAAGCCGCGTCATGCGAAACTCGCGCAATTGACGGGCCACGCGGTCATTATCCCCGCTGGTCACCAGGCCGAGGTGGTGCCGTCGACCTATTGCCTCGAGCACGCGCCGTGCTCCCTGGATTAACCGGGGCCGGTGCTTTGCATAGTGAGCCCGCCATGCACGGTCGGCGTCGTTCCACAGTTTGCGCGGCAACTTCGCGGCGCGATACACTTGATACCAATTTGGAGAATAGTGCCTCTCCAATTCTTTGATTCCCCAGGGAATGCCCATTTCCTTGAACATTGCCAGGTACGCCGAAGTATCTGCATGATAGGAATCAATCAGCGTGCCATCCCAATCAAAGAGGACACCTTGCAAACACGGTTTCTGTTTCGCTGCCATCGCGCATCAGGGTAACAGAAAAGTTTCTAGCGAGTCGCGCTTTGGTTTTGTTCCAAGAGATTTCGAGAAGCGACGAACCGTGGGAACAACACTGAGAAGACGTTCGAGCTAAGGTTTCAAAAAGCGAGAAGGCAAGTCGTCATCGTGATCAAACTGCACGTCATCGAAACACGCGGCCATGCCGTACCATCCCGGCATAGCCGCCGCTTCGGTGCGGCAAACATGTGCCATGGTGGTCATGATGACACTGCCGAGCCCCATGGGTTTGCTCACCAGCACCACTTCCAACATGATCCGCGTCCCAATCCCCAAGTACTTCGGGCACAGAAAATAAACGCCGGTCGAGCTGATGTTGCGCATGACCAGAGTGATGGGGTGCTCCTCCGGCACTCCACTCACCGCACTTAGGCGCAGCGGCAGCTTGAGCTTGGCCCGGGGATACTGACGCTGCTCAGGGTGCACACCTACCGCATGGGTCGGAACGCGAACAAATTGTCGGGTAAGGGAAGATCGCAACAAGGGAACGACACGTAGGGCCGGAGGCCGAGGCGACTTTGTAATCACAGGCTGTACAGCCGCGGCAAAATTCACTGGTGCAAGCGCAACCTGCGACTTCGAGGCCGCGTCTCGCGGCTCCGCGGCCGTCTTGCCTAGCCAAGGTTCGACTGGGAATGCGCGTTTCGTCGCGCTCATTTCGCCCCTCAGAGACGAAACTCTAGACGTGCTGGCTTTGGCCCAACAAGCTATTGCTATTTTAACCTTCTGGAAATTGCCCCCACCGCCCGTCCAGTGTGGGTCGTTAAGATGGCACTCCAAAAAGTCAAAGTCAACCTGTGGAAAACAATGGAAGTGTCTTATCCTCTAACACACAGTAATGGTACGTAAACTCCCCCACTACATTCTGTGGATTACATCGGCAAGAGCCCAACCAATATGGTGCTCGACAGTTCCAGCTTCACGCGCTATTCCTAATAGGTTGGATCCGTCTTCGGATTGTGGACGGTTTGTTGATCTTTTTTTGGCAATCCTTTTCGGATGGATTTTGGCCTCCGGTCCCGGCTACTCGTAAGAGTCGGCGCAATCTATGTCCACGACATCTACCTCGTCATTTGTGCCGTCCCCGGAGACCACCCAGAGGCATGTGCCGGCGTCGCCCGCGTCCACAGGCTCCCGGACCCTGCTCTTGGCTTCTTTTGCCGCCGTATACGTGATTTGGGGCTCGACCTATTTGGCCATTCGGATCGGAGTCGAGACCGTCCCACCGCTGATGCTGGCGGGGCTTCGCCACTTTACCGTTGGAGTGCTGCTCTATCCGCTGTTGCGCTGGAAAACTTGCGTCCGGCCTACCGCCACCCATTGGAAAACCGCTGTGGTGACCGGCTGCCTGCTCCTGTTTATTGGAAATGGCGGCGTGAGCTGGTCTGAACAAGTTGTGCCCTCGGGAATTACGGCTTTGTTGGTCACGATGGTTTCCCTCTGGCTTGTGATCGTGGACTGGCTGCGTCCTGGCGGTCACAGGCCGGTTCCCAAGGTTTTCCTCGGCCTGGTCCTGGGCTTTGCGGGCGTCGCGCTGCTGGTTGGTCCGGCGCACCTGGGGGGATCTGAGCGCGTGGACCTCGGAGGTGTGGCGGTTCTGGTCATCGCATGCTTTTCTTGGGCCTGCGGCTCCATCTACGCGAAGCATGGCGGAATGCCCAACTCGGCCCTGCTCGGAGTGGCCATGCAAAGCCTTGCGGGCGGCGTCGTGCTACTTTTCGCCGGTCTGGTTAGCGGGGAGTTTCATCGGTTCCATTTCGCTGCGGTCTCGTGGCGTTCCTGGGCGGCGCTGGCCTACCTCGTGGTATTCGGTTCGGGCATCGGGCTCAGCGCGTACCTTTATATTCTGCAGAAGAGCACAGCCGCGCGCGTGGCCACGTATGCCCTGGTGAATCCGGTCGTGGCGCTGTTTCTCGGCTGGCTCGCCGCAGACGAAATCATCTCGCTGCGCACGGTCGTTGCGGCTGTCATCATCCTAACGGCAGTGGTCCTGGTCATTACTGCGCCGCATCGTCCCCATGAACGTGCTCAGGGGCCAGGTCCTTCCCCCGGCGAAGTCTGATTTTGGCCTACAGGCTCTTGTTCCTCCTTGAAATAGGGCGCGGCGAGGTGGGGAGCAGCCGTACTGCCAGGCCGGGCGACGACATCGAATTCACTTTGCCGCGCTTTTCCGGATAGAATGGTTTTTCGGCCTGTTCTATTTTGTGTTCATGTACGGGACGACGAACATGACACAAACACGAAGCAATCTCTCGCAAGCCATCACGCCAAATACGGCGGCGCGGTATTGGCGTGCTACGCGGGCGCGCGATTCTCAAGCTGATGGTACCTTCTTCCTCGCCGTGCGCTCCACGCACATCTATTGCAAGCCGTCATGCCCGGCGCGGCGGCCGCTGCGGCGCAATGTCACGTTCTTTCGCACGCGGGAAGAGGCGGAGCAGCACGGCTACCGGCCTTGCCTGCGCTGCCGTCCCAACGAGATTTCCGCACCGGTGGCTCTGGTTCAGCGAGCCGCAGAATTACTCGCGCAATCCACCGACGAGAACCTGAGCTTGCGCCAGCTTGCGCAGATGCTCGGCTCCACGCAATCCTTGCTACGGCGCGCCTTCCTCCAGGTCACTGGCCTCAAGCCGCGCGAACTGGCCGAAGCCCTTCGCCTCAAACGCTTCAAAGCGCTGATGCGTGCGGGCAAGAACATTACCGAAGCCCTTTACGAAACCGGATACGGCTCGTCGAGCCGCGTATATGAACGCAGCAATGCACAACTGGGCATGACACCTGCGACCTATCGAAAGGGAGGATTGGGCATGAGGCTCGGGTACACCATCGCAAAGTCAGCACTCGGAAGAGTTCTTGTGGCGGCCACGGAGCGCGGCGTCTCGGCGGTATATCTTGGCGACAAAGAAAGCAAGCTCGTTGCTGAGCTGCGCGACGAATACCCGGGCGCGGAAATTTCAGCCGCTTCGGACAAATTCGAACGCTGGGTGAAAGAAGTGCTCTTGCGCATCGAGGGGCGGCCGCCGCACATCGAGCTTCCGCTTGATCTGAAAGCAACTGCGTTTCAGCGGCGCGTGTGGAAGGAATTGCAGCGCATTCCGCGCGGACGAACACGGACGTATTCCCAGGTGGCGCTCTCTCTTGGGCAGCCAAAGGCCGTTCGCGCCGTGGCTCGCGCCTGCGCCACGAACCCCGTGTCGATCGTTGTGCCTTGCCATCGTGTGGTTCGCCAGAACGGCGCGCTGGCCGGCTACCGCTGGGGCCTGTCGCGCAAAGAACAGCTGCTGGCCACCGAACGAACTGCGAGTTAGCCGGTTCCAGGACAGAAAGGCGGCTTTCGCAAGGGCGCTTCCAAGAGTAGAATCCACTTTGATTGGCATGGAGGAAAGCTATGCGTGCCGACCGAGTGGAAGTCTCCTGGGACCAGACCAAATCAAATTGGCTAGTGAGGATCGTGACCGGGGAGGAAGTAATCCGGCGTCATTGCAAAGCGCCGAAGGATGCGGATGAAGAGACGCTGCGCTCCGTGGCCAAGAAGACGATTCAGGAGGAAGGCTACGAGGCGGAGGTCGCGGACGTCAGCATTCGGCGATAGGCGCAGGCCGAGAGTTTTTGCGGGCTGCGCTGAAGCCCGCCGTTGCGTGCGGGGTCTGCTTCGACCGGGCTAAAGCCCGCCGCTACGTTGGCTCCTAGGATTGATGAAAGTCAGCCGCGGGGTTTGACTCGGGTGACGCCTTTCGGCCAGTCTTGCTTGAACTCGTTGTCGGCAACCTTGAGGTTCTTCATCTCGTTGGTGTAGTGGAATAGGAAATAATCGCCGGAACCGGCTTCGAAGAATTTTTGCTGCACGGGCAGCCAGGATGCTTCGTCCACCCACATTTGAATTTTGCTAATCTGATCACGCACCGAATCGGCCTTGGGCGTTAGCTCGAGGACCACGGTCTTTTTGTTGTCGAAATCTTCCTCGCCGATGATGGAGACTAAGTAGCCTTTTTCGAGGTTCTCACCTTTCGTGCCAAAGCCCAGCAGCACGTACTGATCCACTAACTGGCGGTTTTTTCCAAGGTTGTATTCTTCGACGCGATTGATTTTTGGGTTGAAGAGAAATAGGTTGTCGCCCTCACGCAGAATCGTGCGTGGATCCGGTTTTGTGATTTCGATGCGCATCTTTTCGTCTCGGCGCACGAAGATGTGGCCTGTTTCTGTGGACGTGTCTTTTACCACCGCGGTGTACTTGACGTGCTCGAGATCGGCGGTCAGCGTGTGGAAGTCCTGCGAGGCCTTGTCCATCATGCCCATCACGCCTTTAATGGTCCATTTTGCGTTCGCCTGCGCGTGAAGGGTGGGGTAAGGGCCCACAAGGGGGCCGACCGCTGCTAACGCACAAAGGAGCAGCGGATTACACCAACGCATCCTCGAAGGACGCAATACCGTGTGCCTCATAAAGGGTCCCGCAATCCTAACATATATAAAGAGATGCGCGAACCTGCAGAGCGGTTTCGCAGAGCTTGCCGCGGTTCAGGATGACGAACGGCGTCGTTTCGCGAAGCCCTTTTTATCGTATATGGCGCAGTCCCTCAACGGATGTCGCGCAACGCAACTCGAAGCACCGTGTAGACCCGGTTTGAACGAAAAAGACGCGCATGCCGGGCTAGTGATACGTACCAGCGTTGCAAGCTTAGTGCCGGATCTCCACCTGATAGGCAACCACCATGCCTTGTTCGTCGCGAAGAGGCTCGATTTTGGAAATCGAAAAGTTGCTATTGCGCAACTCCGGCAACGCTTGCTGCAGCGCCGTGTGGAGATCACTCTGCAATGCGAACTTGGGCGGCGTCAGGACGCGCGCGTCCACGCGATAAGTCTGGCGGTTTCCGTCATTCGAGAGGAGCTGCACCTGACCCGCTGCGGCGGGCCCGGAGGCTTCGGGCTGATCGCGGAACCAGTTTCGGGGCGTGAGCAGCACGAACACCAAAATGAGAATGACTGCGACGTCGTATTGCCACGTGCCGCGCTCATAGGACCAGAAAAACGTCTTCGAGAAAATCCGCCCGAGGCCTGCCATGTCAGTCCGCGGGGACGCCGTCAACGATGACGCCGTCGCGCATGTGCACCACGCGATCAAAATAAGTGGTCGCTTCCGGATTATGCGTGATCATCACGATGGTTTGGCCAAGCTCTTTGTTCAATTGACGAAGCATCTGGAGGACGACCTCGGAGTTCTTGGAGTCGAGGTTGCCGGTAGGCTCGTCGGCCAGAAGGATTTTCGGTTCGTTGATTATGGCACGCGCGATGGCCACGCGCTGCTGTTCGCCGCCGGAGAGTTCGGACGGCTTATGCTGAAGGCGGCCGGCCAATCCGAGCATTTGGGTCACCACGTCGAAGCGGTGCGGATCGAAGCCGTCGCCATGAATGAACTGCGCGATGGCGATGTTGCCCTTTGCCGTGAGCGTGGGAAGCAGATTGAAGCGCTGAAAAACGAAACCGATTTTGCTGCGGCGAAGCTTGGTGCGCGCGGAGTCGGTCAGAGCCGTGAGATCATTGCCATCAACGAGGACCTTGCCGCGCGTCGCTTGCGCGAGCCCGCCGATCACATAGAGGAGCGAAGATTTGCCGCACCCGGACGGCCCCATGACCGCGACGGACTCTCCAGGCAAGACTTCGAAATTGACACCGCGTAGCGCCGGCACTTCCACTTTGCCCGCGCGGTAAAGCTTCCATAGGTTTTCGGTCCTGAGTATCGGCTCCACGCTCGTTTTTCCCTGGAGAATCCGGCGTTCCGCAGGTTCCGTTATTGTAACTGCGATTGCCATTCGTGCCTAGCCGCGCCGCCCGATGGCCCGATGGGCGGTCCTTTCTCGATTTGACGTAACCTGCGAACCCTATATTTCTGACCGACCTTATTAAATCTTGTTTGTCTTACTTAATCGTAGGACAAAGCCTCCACCGCGTCTTTCCGGCTGGCCATCCACGCGGGATAGGTTGCGCCCAGCATCGCTCCGGCCAGGGCAATCATGCCCGCGTTGAAGATCCAATTCGGGGTAATCAAGATTGAGAGCGTGGGGAATTTCCAGAGAAATCCCGCGCGCACGAGATAACTCAGTCCGACTCCTGCTGCGACACCGAGCAAGCAAAGGGCCGCGGATTCGGATAGCAAGGAGCGGATGACGAACCAATGATTGGCGCCCAAGGATTTCAGCACGCCGATGTCGCGCGTGCGCTCTACCACCGACGTGTACATAGTAAGGAAAATTACCAGCAGGCCAATGCTAACCGCCAGGGCGATCATGGCATTAATGAATGAGTTCAGGCCGGGTATATTCGTGGAAGTCATCAGAGAAAGGAAATCTCTCAATGGACGGACGGTGTAGCCGGGCAAAAGGCTGCGCATCTCATCCATGACGGCGTCGGTATGCTCGGGGCGCGTGCATTTGATGAGAAAGATGGAGGCTTTGTCGCGCGCGCCGACGAGTCCCTGCAGAGTAGCCAAGGGTACAAAAAGCCGCGCGCCCTTTCCGTGCTCGACAATGCCGGCGATGTGCCAGTCATGATTCAGGACGTTGTACATATCGCCGACTTTCAGGTTCTTGGCTTTGGCGGCCCAGTCGTCAACCAGCAGATCGTCGGGACCCTCCATATCGTGACCAGCGATGAAAACAAATCCTCCGGAAACCGCGCGGAAGCTATCTTTGTCGATGCCCCAAATCGTTTCCACAGCGCCGCTGGAGTTGAATTGAAGCAGGGCAGGAGCGACATCCCGCACATATTTCAGTTCGGCAACTTTTTCGCCGATTTTTGCGGGCATAGGCGCGCCACTGAAGCTGAGGAGTGGCGATGCGGCGGGCGGCTGAAGCATGACATCAGCACCGATGCCTTCAATCCTCTTGGCGGTTTCCGTAAGCAGGCCACTGGTGAGGCCAACAATGATTATGATCAGCATTACTTCAAAGCCGATGCCCGTCAACGCGATAAGCGTGCGCATTGGGCGATGCAGCAGGTTGCGAAGGATGAGTTCGCCCATCATTAGGGTTTGCTCTCCGTCGCAGGCTTGCCGTCCGCGGTTTCACCGACGTGGACTAATTCTGAGCCGACGGGTTGCTCGAGCTTGAAGCGGTCCGTAGGAATCTCTTCGTTGACGGCAATCTTGGCTACTTGCAATTCCAGTTTGTAGTCGTCGTGCGGTCGGTAAATCAGGATGGCGCGCGGGAAAGAAGTTATGCTGGGCGCTTGCGTGGGTGCAGGGACCGTAGAGTTAGAGGAACCATTAGGCGCGCTGCCTTGAACCGTCGCCGAGTTATCGAGAGGCTCCCAATCGGAAAAGGAAACGTCCGAGAGCAGCGTGCCCTTCGGGCCGAATTTCTGGATGCGCGCCACTTGAAGATTTGCGCGATCAAACCAGATTTCGCGCAGCACTTCGAGTTGGTAACCGCCGCGCAGAACAGTCAGCACGTAATAGCGGCCTTGTTCGTTGTTGAATTCGCGCATGGTTACCGCTTCTTCCTTGCGGATTTCGGGCCAAAGCAAGGCGTCCAGCAAATGCTGCGGGCGCAGATTTTCGATGGGCTTTGCGCTATTCCGTTCACCCGCCACCGAGCCAACCAAGAATTTGTTCTTCGAGGGAATCGAGACGCGGAAAGTCTCTCCGTCGCTGGCCATGTCGAATACGGTTTTTCCAATCACCGGGGCCTGCCCGATCATGCGAATTTCGGCGGGACGTTCCGCGAGCAAAAAGGCTTTCACCTCGTGATACTCCTCGATGACGCCGCTATACTTCGAGCCGGCGGTGGGTTTAAGCTCCGCCGTAGCGTTCAGGGTTTTCATATTCCGCGCAATGGCATTGTATGCGGCGAGCAGCTCCTCGCGCGTGGCATCTTTCGCCACAAGCCTCTCCGCCTGCGGAACGACGGTGCGTCCGGTGATGGCATGGCTGTGGCAGCCGCAAGAAATAGCCGCCAGTGTCGCCGAGAGCAGGCATGTGTGCACACATCGCATCAATAAGTTCCGCGCTTTCACAATTGAATTAAGCAATCTAACAACCAGTTGGAGGTCCGTCAATCAAGGCAGCCCGAAACACGAAAATATGTTCAATTGGGCCGCGCAATATGGACGTCAAACTTTTGCACTGCCGGGCGTACCCGCCGGATGATTTCGCTGGGCCAGAGCGTCTGGCTCAGAACTGTCACCCAGCCGTCCTCCGGCTCGCAGACCGCGCAAAAAGTATAGCGTGCGTAAGCCTGCTGGTAGGCATCCAGGCCGCGCTTGGAAAGGTCTCCCTCAAGCGATGCATCTGGAGTTTGAGCGACGTTTCCCGCGCGGATGCCGAAGGCTTCTCCTTCGAAACGCTCGAGCAGTTGCCGCAACTCTTCGATGCTCGGTGAAGGGATCACGATGCACCGCTCCGCCGCTTCCCGCCATTCGATTTTTCGTGACTTGCAAAACCCGCGAACGCGATCAAGGTGGCTGAAGAAATCCACAGCAAACGCTTCCTTCGCCGCCAGCGCCGGAAAAACCTCCGACCAAATCTCCGCACCCTCCATTCCGCTTACGGGCTCACGATTTTCCGTCTCGACTAATTCGAGCCCTACAGCTTTCACTTCGTTGCCGAGGTCCATCGCTTCTACGTCCAGTGAGTAGAGCGGTAGTTCAAGCGCGCCGCTTCCCATGGCCGGCGTACTCATTCCTCATCCACGGAGTGCGGGAATTTTTGCTGAAATTCGGGCGACTGCTTGCGCACGTCCAGCCAGTCGAAGAAGGAATCAGGAGTTTCCAGCCAGATCCGGAACCAACCGGCAATTTCGACTTTTTCCGCGCGCTTTTGTGGCTCAACCTTGTGATTGCGCGAAATCATTTCCGCGCGGCGCTTTCCCAGCCGGGCGACTTCCAGTACCCGCTCCACGGCCGCCTTTTCACCATGATCGCGAAATTTGCGCATCAGCTCATCCAGCCGCATGATGCTGACTTCCGCGTCCCCGAGAGTTTTGAAATGAAGCAGGTCTTCAAATTCCTCTTCGTATTGTTCCTCGGCTTCTTCCTGCATTGACAGGAGGACTTTATGACCCGCATCCTTCAGCACATCGGCAATGTACTCGGAGCCGGTCTTGCCTGCTTCGCCGTGTTCCGCAACCAGCCTCAGGCGCAATTGCTCGATCTCCGCAGGCGTCCATTTCTGCGCGTTAATCTCGCGCGCGGTTTCCAAGATGAGCGCTTTCTTGTTTTTGAGAGCCTGGTTCATCGAGCTTTGCCCTTTTGCTGTTTGCTTTTGGTCGCCGCTGGTTTCGTTTGTTTCTTTTTCGCGGGTTGCTGCTTCGGCGGAAGTGGCGGCGGGTCTGCCGGAAGCCCCGCTAGCAGCCGGCGGTACTTCAAAACATTCCGGTTATGTTCCTCCAGAGTGGAGCTGAAAAAATGCCCCCCCTGTGTGTTCGCCACAAAATATAGGAAACTCGTCTCCGCCGGACGCAGCGCCGCGCGCAACGACGCTTCTCCCGGATTCCCAATGGGGCCCGGGGGCAGGCCGTAGTGTTCGTATGTATTGTACGGCGAATCGAAGGCTAAATCTTTTCCGCTGAGCGAGCCTTTGTATTGGCCCATTCGTTCCAGACCGTAAATCACCGTGGGATCGCATTGCAACCGCATTCCTTTGCGGATGCGGTTGTCGAAAACGCTTGCCACCATGGGGCGCTCTTCTGGTTTGGGCGTTTCACGCTCCACTAGCGAAGCGAGCGTCACCGTGCGCAATCGAGCGAGGGGACTCTCTATATTTGAAATCGCTTGGTCTTTCGCACTGGTCGGGGCTTTCGTGCCCGATTGTCCATTGGGGCGCGTTTGGCTATTTGGATCAGAAGCCTCCATACGCTTCCACTCGTCCTTGAACTTGTGCACCATTTGCGCGGTCAATTCCGTTGCTACCGGATGGCGTGGAAGTTCATAAGTCGCGGGAAAGAGAAAGCCTTCGAGTGTCCGGGCCTCCGGCGCGAAATCACGGATCAATGATGGATCGCTCGCCGCGTACAGGAAGTCGCCAGCAGGCATGAACTTCCCGGCTTCGAGGTCGCGCGCGACGTCAAACATGGTCTCGCCTTCACGCACCGTGAAAGGCTGCTCATAAATCTGCCCGGCAGCAATCTTCCAGAAGACGTCGCGTCCCGTCATCGGATGATCGAAGAAATATTCGCCGGCCTGCAAAGTACGCTTCGGATGGCGCCGCGAGTATATCTCGAAAGCCAGCTTGCTGCGCACAATGCCGCTGCGCTTCAACAAATACGCTGCGTACCGCGGCGATGCCCCATGAGGAAGTTCAACAAATACGCCCTCCGTCGGGAAGCCCTGGTAGGGCTGTGTGATGCCGTACCACATCCACGTCGCGTAGGCTCCCGCAGCCAGCACGACAACAAGAATTAGGATCAGGAAATATTTCAATCCCGCCTCGCCCGCACCTATTGTACGAATCTCAACGTTGTTCCGCCGGGTGCCTTTGCCGCTCGAGGTACTCTTTCAAAATAACGGCTGCAGCAACCGAATCCACAGTCGCTCTTACCGGCGCTCTCTTCTGCTTCCTGTTGCCTAACGATTTTTCGGCATGGATGAATCTTCCCTGCATTTCTTCCAGCAGGCGCTCTGCTTCCCAACTCGTCAGGCGCTCGTCCACTAATTCCACTGGAACTCCAATCTGCTTTTGGACGCGCCGTGCAAAGCCCTCCGCCTCTTCCGCCATTTCGCCGCGCGTGCCGTCGAGCCTAAGCGGCAATCCCACAACGATTTGCTTTACGCCGTGTTCGCGTATAAGCTCGCGCAGCCGCCGCATGTCCTCATTCCGGTTGACTCGTTCCATGGTGCTGAGAGGCTGCGCCATCTTCACGTTCGCGTCGGCAATCGCCAATCCCATCCTCTCTCGCCCATAATCGATCGACAGGATAGATCCTTTGGCGCAAAGTCCCCCGCGCAAAGACTCCCTTGGTAGGCCAATTCCTTCCGGATTCATCCCTTCTAGTATAACGTGTATAACGCGAGGATTTGCCCGAGCGCCC